>JAIOQZ010000039.1 GCA_021108395.1 Candidatus Cloacimonadota bacterium | reverse complement strand
GAATGAATCCACCTTATTCAGCCAACAGAATGGTCTTGACAAGGGGTGCACTACAAACTGTCCATTTCGGTATCACCAACATGGCAAGGAAAAATCCGCGTATTTCGCTCCGGATCCGCTTCATTTGCCAACTTGGTGATACTATTTGCCACGAAAAGTGATACTTTTTGCCATTAGGGGTGATTGCAAAATCTTACCCCCCTTGGCGAGAGTTACTATCGCTCCCAATTCTGGAGCAAGGGTTGAACGCACTTAGAGTTAAGCCGATAGTAGCGATAGTAGCTTTTTGGCAAGAACGGTTACTATCGGTGCTTTTGGTATCACTAAAATGGCACAAAGGTTCCACTTTGACGGCACTTTCACGGCTGTTGGCAGTAGATACGAGGCCTCATAACTGCCTGAATAGCCGTCAAATGGAAAGCAGGCTGGGAATTGCCTGCGTGTTTCGGTTCATAAATCCGATAGTAACGATAGTAACTGGTTCACAAAACCGATAGTAACACCCTTGTTCACAAATCCGATAGTAACGCTTCGATTGATTTATCGACAGAGATGATTCCTAGTCTCCGGCGGTTAGTACGTCCTGATCTGTATCGCCATCAAATCATGCTATTCCACTTTGATATTCGGCCCAATTGAAGTTGTGTTCATTCGCCATTTCTCCTCTAATTATCCTACTGCAGATACTTGCCCAAATAGCAAAGTACCATTTGACTTCAGGTGCGAAATAGTGTCTAGTGGAGTCACTTAAAGGCACTTGTTTCTATGCGGTTACAGTCCAATATTAGCAATCACAGAGGGAGGAGGCAATGATGTGGATTTCCAGTGTTGACCTGTGTGAAAAGTTGAATATATCGAGACCTTGTCTGTACAAACTGGCTGAGAAGAAAGGCTGGGAGCATAAGTTTCAACGACTACCTCAAGGTGGTCGGCAGAAGATGTATGCTTTCCCAGATGACGAGGAGTCGAAGGAGACGAAACCGAAGCGACCGAACGAGCCTGTGAAACCACCTCCAGCACCTGCTGACGACATCCCAGACCTGAGTCCGATTAACGGTTTGCCGATTGATTTGCAGGCGCAGGCATCGCTTCGGGCGCGACTGTGCGAGATGATACTCGAAACTCTCGCTGATGCCGATTCTCGCATCAAGGCCTGGAAAGATGTGACTAAGACTTACAACGAGGGCAAGCTACTGCCAGAGCTATTCCAGAATGAAGGCAAGCATGGTGAGCGTACATTACGTCGCTGGGTGAAGAACTACAGCGACTCTGACCACGATGTAAACATATTGGTGAGAAATCGCCAGATGACAACTCCCTCGCGCAATGTGACGGAGACGGAGAAAAACTTCCTGTTGCACATTCTGCTCACGCCAAATCGCGTCTCAATTGGATCCGCCATCCGCAAGCTCAAGCAAATGGAGATGCTGAGCAAGCTCGAATCACCTGCCAGCAAAATAACGCTCCGTCGCTGGTGCGAGGAATGGCAGAGCGGTCACAAGGCCGAGTGGAACCTGCTTCGCAACGGACGCAAATCCCTGCGCGAGAACAGCCTCATCAGCGTTCTACGCTCTGACGAACTCGAAGTCGGCGACGTGTGGGTCGCTGACGGCCACAAGCTCGCCTTCGATATCCTCGACCCGGCTACCGGAAAACCCAGACGCATGATTATGATCATGTTCTACGACTGGGCTTCCCGCTATCCGGTCGGAGCGTCACTGGCGGTATCAGAGGATTCCCAGCATATCTTACTCGCATTGCGCAACAGCATCCTCAACTGGAAAGGGCGACCGAAATACGTCTATCTCGACAATGGCAGGGCGTTCCGCTCGAAGCTGTTCAATCAGCAGTGGGAGCGGCACGACCTTTCGCAGGAACTGGCTGGCATCTTCCCGCGACTCGGCATCGGCGTAGTCTTCGCCGAGAGCTACAACGCTCGCGCCAAGGTGATTGAGCGGTTCTTCCAGACCTTCCAGAACGACTTCGAGCGGTTCATGACGACGTTCAGAGGCGGCTCGATAGCCGACAAACCAGCGACTCTGATGCGCAACGAAAAGTGGATGAAGAAGCTCTTTGCTGGCAAACCCATTACAGTTGAGCAGGCTAAGTCGATGATAACGCTCTACATCGAGCAGATGTACGGGATGACGCCGCATGGCGGATTGAATGGCGCAAGGCCGCACGAGGTATTCAGGAGCGCGGTTGTACCGCCGGAACAGAGTATTGAGCCCTCCGAGCTCAACTTCTTGATGTTAGCCGTAGCCAATCGCAAGGTGCAGGCCTCCGGCATCCGCTTCAACAACGTGCTCTACTGGGATGAAGCCCTCATCAACCACGTCGGCGATAAGGTCACATTGCGACATGATCTGATGGATACTCGCTCGGTGCTGGTCTACGATTCTCGCAACCGATACATCTGCCAGGCCAGCGCACGGCGGCATCAGCATCCATTTGTGCATCTTGCGAAGGACAAGGCTACATCCCAGAAACAACTCGCAAAGGAATTGGCTAACATTCGCAGGCTCGAACGGAACGTGAAGGAAAGCTCGGAGCAGATTCTACTCAAGGTCAACGATGCAGTCGCCTCCATCCAGCTACCTGAGCCAGATGTCACTGGCGAGTTATTCAGTGACCGACCCATAATTGATCAACCTCAGCGGCAACTGACCGTGGACGACATCGTCAGAAATTCGGCAGAGGACAGTGAAATTCAACCCCAATCAAATGAAACAAACAAGGATGACGACATGAGCTTCGCGGAGCTGATGAAAGTCATCGGCATAGGATAGCCCAGCACCTAAATGCAGTCGCATTTAGGTGCTGGATGTGCCAGCGAATAGGCTGCATGAGTGAGAGTTAGGCATGATAAAACTATACAGGGAGACGGTATGAAGGAACACGTACTCGCGGAAACGGCAAATGTTATCAGTGCAAAGAAATGCATCGCGTATCTGCAACAAAGACCCAAAACAGAGATGGTCGGCATGGGACTGCTTCATGGAGCGCCGGGACTCGGCAAGACCCGTTTCGCTCGCAGGCTGGCCTACTACAACGACTACATCTACCTGCGCCTCGAAGCCTCGATGACCGCCAAGAGCTTCGCCCAGCAACTACTGCGACTTCTGCACTACCGCTACGCGCTCGATAACACGGGTTTCCACGGCTCGACCAACAAGCTGTTCCGTAGATGTATCAGCATCCTCCAATCGAATCCTGATGCAGTCATCATCATCGATGAGATTGATTACGCTTTCACTCAGCCAGTGCTTCTCGGTTCCATACGCGACATCGTTGACGAAACGATTGCCGTTGTCGTGTTAGTCGGCATGAAAGACGCCCGCGAGAAGCTCTTGCGCGCCAATTCGCATTACTTCGACAGGTGCAACTACTTCTACGAGTTCAAGCGGCTCTCTCGCCTCGATATCGAGCTGGTATGCAAGGAAATCAGCGAGGTACAGATGAAATCCGACTTGCTGACGTACATCCACAAAACCACGCGAGGTAATTTCCGTCAGATCATCAAGATCATCGAAGCGGTCGAGAAGGTCTCTGCGCGCAAGCAACTGAGTATCGTTGCCCTCAATGACCTACTTGGCGAGAAAGGTGAAGCAAATGCAACGTAATATCCCCGCAAAGCGCGTCATTCGCAACTTTGTCGAGTATAACCGCCGTCCGTTCAATGCTCGGGATATCGTCAAGGATACCGGCATCAAGCACAAAACCGTGCGGAACATTCTGCCTCAGCTCGTTCAGGAAGGCCACATCAAGGTGATTCTGCGCGAGAAGCAGGGGAACATCTACATCAAACCTCCTCCGGATGAGGATGACTCCAGAGGCAAACGATACGATTGGAAGCCAAAGCTGGCGAAGCTGAAGCTGTTTTACCACTTGGTTGGCGAGTACTTACACTTGGATGATATCAAGAAGCATACCGGTTACAGCCAGGAGACTGTATATCGCTACTTGCGGATTCTCGTGGCTGACGGGTGCGTTGCGAAGTTTGGGAACTTCTTCAAGCAGATCGAGTTTCACCCCACGATGCGGCCTTACAGCCGGTACAGTGGGATAAAAGAGCAACCGAGGATGAGCGAAGAACAAATGCTCGTACTGGAAATCAGTTACTTGTGTCGAAAACAAGGTCAGCGACCACCACCCGGCCACGAGAGCATGAGTAAGCGTGAATTGTGGGATTTACGGCATCAAATCCTCTATGCTGCTACAGGTAATGACAAATGACTAAAGACCAATACGCCAAGCTGCTGCATCGTGAGATATGATATACACATTGTATTGCACTACATATCTGATTCAGATGAGTAAGTAGAATAAACCACTCAGTAGAATGTAAATAGACTATTGAATATTCAGTCATATTCAAATAATCTTGTGTAAGACGAGGATATCCCAAAATTGGAAATCACAAATGTCTTGACAGTTTTTTACAATAGTAGTATAAAATATAAAATCAATTCTTAAGAGGTACCAATGCGTAAAGATGGACAAATTGAAGCGCCAATCCCGTACAATTATAATGATGATAGTAAGGGGTCTAAGGATCCAAATGTTTCCACTCCGCGCGATGACAATATTGAGAAACTATTGGATGACGATAATAGTAAGAAACGAATTGAGAGACTAATGAGTGTTATCGAGCAAGGATGGAAATCAGGGAAGGCACCTTTGTTTCTATTTGGTGCATATGGTTCTCCGATTGAGATTGACCAGTATAAGCATGCCAAAGAAACAATTGAAAAGATGAAAAAAAATGATAAGGCAAAAGAAATCTCTCAAAGCGATATGTATGAATTAGTAAAAAAAAATAGAACTGAAGGTGTTCCCCTATCGCGACCATTACAGACAGTATTCTTCAGCGAGCTAAAAGGAAATTCTACAATTTGGAATGAGTATTGTAAAGGATTTCTTCGTGAGTGGATTGAGAAAATGAGATTGTTGCTAGATTATGATTCTGTCAGTACTACCAATGAAAAGAAAGAAATGATAGAGGATGCTGCTGGCATGTATCAATGGATTTTCGAGAATTTAACGAATGTTACTAATTCAGGTCAAAACATTTTATTGATGACTACAAACTTTGATGGGGCATTACCACAATACTTGACCCATAAGTCACGTGAGCAGAACGAGCAGAAAAAGCAGAAAGGGTGTCCTCCTCACTACTTTGAATTGAACAACACGAAAACAATAGCTAATCTTCCTCTACATCGTATTGAGACAGATCAAGATATTAGACGCTGGCTGATTACTTTACGAGGAGATGTTTATCACGTCATATGCAATAATCCCATGTGCTCAAATCAAGGTAAAGAGATATCTGTTTATGAATCGTTTAATTGCGTGAAAGAGAATTCTAAGGGGGAAAGTGCTGTAATTGTTGAACTGTTATTGAAGTGTCCTGAATGTGGCTCAACTCGAACAGTTACTCTCTCATTCCCTGGATATTACATTAAAGACCAGGAAATAAACGAGTTAATGGCAGCAACCTGGGAGAGTTTCGGGACTCGCATATCTTGCATCATTACCGTTGGTTTTTCCGGTAATTCAGATTCGGTAATTGTTGACTATCTGGTGAAATTCGCAGAGCAGTTAGAAATTCCGTGGTTCCATTGGAAAAAAAAGAAAGACATAGAGGATGGAGCCCCACCAGCCCCATTGTTTGATCCTGCAGCAGTTACCGCCGTTCAATCAGCAGGAGAAATACGCTTATCCAATAGACTATTCTATCTGATTACTTCAAAGAATGGAGCGGAAGATATTAATGATTCATTTAAATATGTAAACAGCATTCAAAATGAACGGATTAATCCTGAAAACAATTCAACAGAAGAAAAGCGACCTGAAGTAAAACTGCCTCCTGATTACCTTTGGGTACTTCCAGAAGAGGGTGATACACTCATAAACCTTACTGAGAATTTGTGTGGTAAAAAAAGAAAAGATATACGCGCATCTATTAAAACAAGGATTAAACGAGCGTTTAATGCTGATATTTCAGAACTTAGCAGCTATATTTCCAATGTCAATAGGGAAGGGATTGCTATCAGTATTATTCACCAACTGGCTTTGCAGGATTATTGGTGGGATCCCCTTGACAGGGAGAATCACCACTCAACTCATTCGCGTCTGAATCACTCTCTCGGCGTAATGCGTATAGCAAATGCATGGTTCACTGCACTGAAACCAGAAGAAAAGGGCTCGAATACGGCATTGCCTATCGACTATAAACATCTTGAAGAATTGCTGAACTTCACAGCATTACTACATGATATCGGGCATTCACCATTCTCGCATTTAATAGAACGAGTGTTTAATGAATTACACTGGACATTCAATGGTGAGGAGTTTCACCATGAATTACTAACAAGAATCAAATTGTATTCAATGTCGAAGTCAAAAAAATCAAAAAAGCTTTTTAATAGTCTTGAAAAAAGAAACAGCAACTACCTTGAGTCTATCTTTCAGCTTCTTGATGGAGTTAGTGGAATAAACTGGCTTGATGCAATTATGAACAGTCCATTTGATGCGGATAAAATAGACTATATTTTTCGTGATATGGAGTGGATGGGATTGACTGGCAGGCAAGGACAAAGAATACAGTGGTTGAAAGAATTTCTCAAGGATCAGGAAATAGCTCAGGAAGGCGGCCAGATATTGCTTAATGGGAAATCTGCAGTTGTAGCTTATAGATTGTTGTCTGAAAGAAGCCATTTGTATAACATGATTTACCACTCACCTCGAATGCGCGTTATGGAGCGTATGGTTCAATATGTATTGTGCAATTACTTCATCCTGAAGTATTCAAATACTGTAGTAAACAGAATAAACGAGCTGATGGGAGAAAAGCTGAAGAGCAAAAATACTGCCGATAACGATGATCCAGCGGAGTTGGTTGTTATCACTAACTCAATAAAATACAACGCAAAAAACAGTAACTCACAGCTTTTCAGACTAATACCATTCCTCCAGCAGTGCATCGAGTACTTGACATATAAAAAAAGAAGCGATGAAGACTCATCAGAACCTACGCTATTTCTTAATGATTATGGCACATACAAATTGGCTTGCTCTTTAGCAGATATCAGTTACATAATAGAATCGGGTTATCCTCTGACAAGAAAGCGGCTAATCGAACTCTCAAAACAGTCAGCTCGAGAAGAATATGCATCAGAAGATAATGACGGAATAGACAGCTTCTTGAAGCGCAGGGAATACGATGCATTACTTGCGGAAGTAAAAATACTGATTGAGATCGCTCTGTGGGCAAAAATGCAATCAAGCAAGAAGCATGGTGATAAAAAAACCAGGGATATACGTATCTATCAAGATATATGTGACACTTGTTGCTTGTTGATAGATCCGGCTTATAGCGGGAATGAGGGTGGTGAAAGCTCTACCAATTTTGATGATGAATCAGTGTTGAATAATGGGCAATGGTTGGATAAAGTTTTATCTGAACACTGTATCGCTGGGCCATATATCTTGCGGGCACCAAAACACAAGATTACGATTCATGAAGCTGAAATCTGGTTAAAACAACACGCCAGTATCATTACTGAAATCGGAAGAGAAATTTCTGCTCAATATCCCGGAAAACTACTAATTGATGTAGTAGGACCATTTAAAATTCGAAGTTATCCTTCGAAGAGAGTTCTGAAAATGAACGATGAGAGAGTTGTAAGTGAAATGTTCTATGTACCTGAAGGAGACCCTGCAACTTGGTCAATCGAATCAAAGGCAACAGTTCCGTTGTACAAGGTGGATTTCAGATCGAATATACCATCTGCTTATAAACTCCGAATTATGCTGATTGATCCAACCAAGAACAAGATTGGCCAGAGCAATATTAAGGATAGATTTAAAAGAATATGTAAACAAAAGGGCATTGTTCTGAAGGAGGAGCATGATGGCTAGTAAGGGAAAGACATCAGAAGTAAAAACACAGAGAAGGAAGAAGAAAGAGAAATCGGGGACAGTAAAAGAAACGCAACCAGTCTTGAGATTGAATCACTGGATTGGATATTCTTGGTTTATAACTCCGTCCAGAGCAGCAATATATCTCGCTTGTGAGAGCGAAAGTGAAAAAAGTAAAGACACTGATTCGTATCTTCTGTGGAAACCAAGCTCAGAGAATGTGCCATTCCCGGAAATGGGAGTAATGGAGACGTTAGGTATTTCGGGTATTGGAGGTTACTACAAAGAAGCTCAATCTTTATTAAGTAAAGAAAGCATTGAGTGGCTTCAACAAGTGAAGCGGATTGACTCGGGATTTGAGCGTATTCTAGCCGATATGTTGACGGAAACGATATCAACCATAACCAGTGAAATCACTGACAACGAAGAACACTGCATTATTGTGCAAGGACCAGCCTTCCCGAAACTAATCGGGCGACTGAGTTACAGAAGGATTTTGGAAAACCATCCGAAATGCAGTCTTGTGTTTATGACATTCAGAAGGAGATTCTTGACACCCAATCCTGTCCAGGAATTCGCAGACAATGCTATTCTTACTGAAAATAGAGGAATTCTCGCAGGCCCATTCCCAAGCCTCCATGAAGACTCTATTTGCCGAAAGTATTACTTTCTGCCTAATCATGATACCCGAGAGAAATCGGCGGCATCTTCAAAACAGCTTCACTACCCTTTGATGATAGAATCGTTTAATCAGACATATGATGTTCTTGAGGAAAACAGAAGATTGAATTCCCTGTTTCAGGGGCTTGGGGTTACAAGAAGAAATGGTGAAATCGTTATTCGTGATGAGGCCAGGTGGGTTTTGCATCCAGGTAATGCGGAAATTATCCAGAAAGTGTTCATACCAATCGAACTTCGGAATGTTAATAATAATTCAATCCTGGAACTTCAGAATAATGTATCAGGGAAAAAGGCAGTAAGCGAAGAGATAAAGAAAATGTGTGAAGTCACCGACTTACTTGAGAAGTATGAGGACATCAGGTTACATGATGTGATACGTTCTGATAAAATCAAGATCACTTACACAGGTGCTAAGAGAAAGAAATATATTTCTACTCTCAAATTACATCGGGTGTTGCAAATGACTAGTGCAGAATTTGTAAAAATCTTGAATGACATGAGTAGTAAGAGTGAGAATACGCAAACCTAACCTTAATTATGACTATAAACTTCTGGCTGATTTATCCAGTTGCATTATTGAAGATATCAGTAGTCATACTGAACCGGGTGAGTCTGTAGATCCGGTTCTTTATGCGTTTCAACACTATCCAGTAGTTGAGATTATACTGAAACCTATTCAAAAAGACCACGAAGCGCTTGCGTTATTGCAGGAAGATGAATCGGATCCAGAGAATAGTGGTAAAGATAAACAGTATATCATCACATTAGATGCTCCTGTCAATCAAGCGATTTCGTATCTGTATGATTTCAAATCAGAGCGCATTATCGGAATCCCTCAGCACTTAACAGCCTTCCAGAGAATAGCACTATCGCATGAAATAGGCCATCTCTTTGTCATTGAGAACATTCAACGGGTGCGAGAAGTTTTTAAGAAACACAACCGAGAGCTAACCATAGTTCATGAAGAAATACTTTGCGATTTATATGCTTCGTGGTTGCTTATGCCTTTCCCCAAAGTTATTACGCATTTCAAGGAAGTTCAAAAGCGATATGATCACCCATTTGAAACGATATTTGCACTCCAGAGAATATTTCAAGTACCCATACGCCATTTACTTCTGCAGCTAATTAGGGTCGGTGTTTTCAAGGATAAACCCTGGTTTATTGGTATTTTCAGATATGGGTGCAGCCAATATTCCGATTCAGAAAAAAAATGGAGATTGGCTCCACGCTATGTTTCTGTTCCCCAAGGATTCTCCAGCGCAAAAAAAATTCCAATCATTACGCCAGATTATTCATTAAAACTATTTACTGATCATGGGCTTTTTCACACTGGTTTGGATACACTACAGTTGGCTAAACCAACCTGGGCAAGAATTACTAACTTTAACAAATTGAGTAAATTATATCGATCCTCATTACAGAGTGAAGAAGAACTACCTTGGGATAACCTGAATAAAATTACTCTTGATCGAAGAAGTATCAGTAGAAACGCAATTCACTTGAACACCAATCGAAATAGATTTGAAATACAACAAATTCTCCAACAAGTATTTTCCCTTAATTCACCGGATGACTTTAATCCAAGAGATGTTAATAAATTATTTCGCATTCAGGCCTCAGAGATAAAATTACTCGGGTACAATTCACCCCCAAAGAAATATTTACTGTTTGCTGCAAAACTTTCAATAACCAAGAGATATTGATGTCTCGTGAAAACATGTACATTGAATCAGAATGTGAACTTAAGTGCAACCACTAAAATCATCTATGTACTGCGCCACTTGTCAAGAACACATTGTTTGTTGAACCATGGTATTCATCCGCGCTCGCTACAAGTTACACACAAAATGAAAAGCAGTGCCACAAGTTAGTAAATGCGTGAAAATGTCAAATATATAACCGACCTAACGCCCCAAAGGATATTCAGTATGCCTTTCCCAGTCGACACACCTATAAGTTACAACTCAAGATGCACTGGTTACAAGGAAGTAGTATCGTTCAGTAATTCGTCTGCTCGGTTGTTAAGTTGCACAAAAATAAGCAAATAAGTATAGACAGTCGTACTGTGTTGAGTCTGTGAAATAGAAACAGAGCTGCTTTCAGGGGAAAATAGTTCTGCTGTTTAACGATTCAGTGATATTTTTTGCCTTTCCCACTCGTCATGCTTTCCCTCGTGCATTGTAGCCAGCTCTGTCATTGTGCGATCACCTTTGAATGCGTCAGGGTTGTACGACGATCACAGAATCCACCATATTCGATAGCCTGAAATTGGGGGCACATATTTTTTCTTGACAACTTTCAGATGTTAATTGCTACTCTTCTTTGGAGAAGGAGGACATAATGACAAAAGACATCGTACTGGCCGCAATGATCCTTTTGTGTGTTGAGCTTTCCGCATATCCAACTATTAGCCTGAGCAGAAGACCTCTTGGGGTTCCCGCCGATGTCTTTGAGCTAGTAGAAGAAACACCTATAAAGGATAGCAAATGCCAAAGAATAGTAACACCAGCCTCAGAGTATGGTGTTGGAGATCTTCGGTTTCGACCCGATATTCATGGGTATGTGTCTCCTTGTTTTGAGTATTCTGTTGTGTTTGCGATTGATGAGGAAAAACTTGCCGCCAATGACCCAAGGCCACGTCTCATTTCACTCAGATCCTATTCCGGCGATATTCTCTGGTCCGGCACTGCCGGTTTAGCGCGAGGTAAACCTCTTGCTGTGTCGGATGCAGGTGTTGTGCTGCAATTTTCGTGGGATATGCGTTACTATGAATGGATTACTCCAGACCACAAAATCTCTGCCCGCTTCCCACTCAGCCCCGGTATATCGCGGGTCTTCACCTTTGGGACTGATGGTTATTGGGCTATTTTCGAAGCACCCGATCCAAGCCCATATGAGTTTCTCGAACATGATGACGATAACACTTACGGAAGCGACTTCCGTTATCCGGTGGAATCACACTTTCCCAGCCAATCGGGAATTATCGTTTTCGATCCTTACGGCAACAGGCTTTCCGAACGAGAACTCGATGCGGGTTCAATCAATACTGCTTATTTCAGCCCTTCCGGCCAGTACATGTGGATACTTGCAGACAAGGGAAGATACATTCTTTCTATGGACAGAGGTATTGTTTTCAGCAGGCCGGGATATGCGTATCAGCTTATCGATTTCTCCCCTTCCGAGGATGTGGCAATGATTAGCAGGCCTGACAATATGATCGTGGACTTGGAAACCGGTGAGATTATTGCGAAAATCACCGGCATCGATGAAGGGGGATCAGGTGGATTTGGGCTTACAGATCTGGAAGTAGGTTGGGTTGCTGTAAGAGGTCTTCGACGTGATATTGTCATCGTTGACTATATCAATGGAGTACCCATCGCTCGCCTTCCTGGTAGTGGATCCTTGATGCAGTTTTCAGGAAATGGTAAGTACTTTGCTCATATTCTGAATGCGGAATCAAGAAGAGTCTACCGGTTTAAAAGGAAATAGGAGCTTATCATGAAAAAGTGTTTGTTGATAATAGCAACTATCATCGCAGTATCAAGCTTGTTCGGAGAGACGCAACGGGAAGACGAATGGGGCATCTTCTGGGATGACTGGCTTGTGACACCAGATTCTGTATTTTCGGATCCTGATGACTACTGGTTTTATGATACAGTTGATCTGAGTGACTCGGTGAAATTTAGTATCGATCATTCAACTGATACTGTTCATCAAGGAATTTACTTTTTTATTGCATATGGCAGTTGGAGTGATCCATATCGAATGTCATATTGTGACCACAAAGCTGTTTACAATGAGGGTGGCTGGGGAACCGTTGAGTATAGGCTTCCCGCAATGGCTTCCACCTGGGGTCCAAGAGGTTTTCTCTACATCGCGAAGTATCGGACAACAGATTGGAATATTTATTCATCCGCCAGTGACAACCTTGACTATTCAATTACACTTGAATGTCCAGGTTTGATCAGCACCCAACTAGACCTTAATTTAGTACCTTCCACATTGTCTCGGTGGTATGACATAGAAATAGACAGCCTTGGATTTGAGCCTGGTGAATTTTTAATAGATGAAACTGAACTCACCTGCCAGCCAGAGATAGTTAAGGTAGTATTAAGGAACTCAGGGGATATAAACATCCCTTTTGTTGGTATCAGATGGACATATCAACATGATCCCGCCATTACACACGCTGTTGTGAGTGACTCTACCAGCAGAAATGATATCGGACCGCTCACAACAACATCTGTTATAAATATACGATCATTCTCTATTCCAGACTCAGTTGATCTCTCGCATTTGAATGGTACTTTTTGTATGCAACTAACGCCCAAATGGATACCCCCACTTTTTGATGATCCCAGACATGTACACTCAGACCATCTGTTCCCGTTTTATCACGAGGATGTCGAAAACAATTCCGTCACATACCCAATCAGGTGGAATATAGGTGACGTTCTGAATAACAAGAATCTGGAGTTCGACCTCAGCGGTCCTGCATGGTCTAATGAAGCAACCGCCTTTCAAAACGGCCTTAACGCACATGGCGATTCAATTGTAGTGTACTTGCCGGCGAATACTTATGTCCCCATTACATATAATCTTAAAAACGATAGCCAGTTCACGGCAAGAAATGTTCAATATCGCTTTGAAGTCTACAAAAGGAAATTGTTTGAGCCTGTTACTTTTCAATGGGTGCCTCTTGAATACAGCGATCACTATTCCTGCTCCCCCGGGGTGGAAGACAGTACGCACTGGAGAAATATTCCCATCATTGCTCCCGGCCGCGATGTTGATGTTACATTGAGCGCACATAAATTCCGACAGATTTACAGTTATGGACAGGATTACATTCGCAGTCCGGTTTATGAATCGAGCAACTGGACTGTGAGTTTGCATATTCGGTATATGTCTGATGGAAATCAATACACCGATGAAACCGAGCCAATAGAAATTTACTTTCTTGAGGATGAGAAGGAAGACTACTATGGCTTTCCGTTTGTAGCCAATGTTCCCACTTACAACAACCCAGCCGATCTCGATTTGTGGAATAATCAGGACATTATCGTCAATGCTACATTGGATGAGATGCGACCATGGAGAAGTACATCCGCATTGATTGCAACGAGTGATTTGCGTTTTCACGATGGGATTGACCTTTTAAGTAACATGAACAATACTGATGAAGTATTAGTCTTCACAATCAGTGCTGGTAAGTTGTGGTATTATGATGTTTCTGGCTTATTGCGAGATTCATACACTAAAACAACAACACTCGAAGGAACCAATGAACATGCTGCGCCAAGCAATCCTGAGGATGACCTACCGGTCGATTACTCAGAAGCAACTTTTTGTTATTACCACAGTCAGGATATCTCTCCTAATCCACACAGGTCTATCTTTCAGCATCGAAAAGTCAATTCAGGCTTCCCTGTCTCTTTTGTCGTAAAATCCAACCATCCAGCACATGGATGGGGACACCTTCACTTCAATGATTACATCACTGAGATTGCTGGAGGTAAAGAAAACGCGCTACGGCAAGACGGCATGGGGTTGCATGGTAGAAAACCAATTGATGGTGAACCACCATTAATTCACAGTTTCTATCTGATTGAGGATCATGCTAATCGCGACAATTACGCATCACCTACAATTCTGCCTCTGGCAAGTTCCGAAACACAAAACACCGTTGTGGATATGGATGATGTCACTACGGATGGAATAGATGTGATTGCTGATGCATCTGACCAAATGGGCGTACCCCAAGGTTATTGGGGAAACGATGGCGCAAAAGGCGTCTACAGAATTGGCTACAAGCTTGAGCGATTAGGGAATTTCCCAGTTGTTCTCGTTAACGAACTTGGTTACAGAGCCCATTGGCAATTTGACACGAAATTTTCTGATGGTGCTGCGGAAGCCCTTTTTTCCTACAACAGCCACTGGAATGATCTTACTTTAGATCGACACGTGTTCGAGTATGTAGTTACCAATAGAAGAACTGGCAATAGCCTACTCCGTACAGAAATGTTTGCCAATGGTCCTCACCGCATTACTGTTCAAGCTGAGGATATCGAAGGCAACATCGCAGTTGATACTCTTCGGTTCACGGTTATGAACGGCTCTACCATACCAGACAGTGTCATCACCTCAAACGAGACATGGTCAGGTAATTACATCATCCCCTATGATGTTAGAATTGCTAATGGTGCTGTTGTTACGATGCAGGCAGGGACCGTTATCATGTTTCAAGGGGATTACGATTTCAATGTTGAAGGCCGCTTAACCACCAATGGAACTGTATCAACCCCAATCACATTTCGCAGAATGCATGGTGGTTATATAGAGAGTGGGCGTCTCAAATTTATTGGTACTAATGTGAGCACTTTACGTTTTACCAAGTTCGAATCGTTAGGCTCTCGTGATGATGAACGCACGCCAGTATATGGCGCTATCGAGATTATCGGCAATGACAATGTCTCTTTCGAGAACTGCACATTCATAAACTGTTCTTCAGGTTATGGTGGTGCAATCTCTCTTCAAGATGCCGACATAGAGATTACCAACTGTGTTTTCCGCGGCAATCAAGCTACCGCGGGCGGAGCGATCCATTTGGAGGACAGCTCGCCGACACTGATTGGGAATCACTACTGGAATAATTGCGCCACTGAGGGCTCTGCGCTGTATTGTGACAACAGTAATCCGCTCATTGTGAATGAGACCTACCGGCATGGACTTGACAGTAGCTCTGAAAGCACCATTCATCTTGAAGCCTCGTCACCAGATTTCTACAACACAATTTTGTATACTGAACCAGAGAGTCAAACCTTATGTACGGTTTATCTGGAATCATCATCTGCACCTGATTTCTGGAACTGCGCGATTCCTGATGGGCAAGCATCTTTCGAAGGTGACCCCTTCAGTGGAACCTATTCGGATATAGTTGAGACTGACCCGGGATTTGTGTATCATTACAACTTAGGTTACTTCATTGAAAGAAACTCACCTTGCGTGAATGCCGGGTTGCTTCCAATACAAGGTGTTACAATGCCATTGTATGATATCGCAGGTAATCCACGAATCGATGAGTCAGTTATCGACATTGGTTCGTATGAGTTTCCACAAACTGCTGGCACGGTTCAAGTATCTGGTGACATTCAGATTGATACATTCTGGTCTGCCGACACCGTGAGAGTAGTTGGTGACGTTCATGTGCTTCCGGAGATTAACCTGACAATCTTGCCTGATGTAACCGTCATCATGGACGACACCTGTGATGTATATGTTGAAGGCATTATCACAGCACTGGGTACAGATGATGAACCAATCCAATTTCTGACTGACGAACTGGTTACGACAGGCTCATCATTGATTATTTCTGGCGAGACTCCATTTCTGCGCAGTAATAACTGCGACCACAACCTTGATCGGCATGCTTCCAATCAACGAGATAATGAATTATACTCCTATTTTACATACTGTCAATTCAACTCAACTACTCCCCCGCGCAGTCGAACGACCCACGGGGTTCAAGTAGTGCTCAACAATCATCTTGAGACAACTTTCACTAATTGCAGATTCACAAATCCTGACAGCCTGTATCAAGGTGGCGCGCTTCAACTGAATAATTCGTCTCCGGTGTTCCAAAACTGCACATTCAAGGATTGTCAAGCCACCATGGGTGGGGCAATCTATGCAAAGGAATCCGATTTTCAGTTGATAGGGAGTATTATTGACGGGAATTCCGCCGAACAAGGTGGGGCGATATATATTGATAGTCTGAGTGCCCCCCAAATATTAAATTGTGATTTGCTATCCAACGATGCTGAACTAGGTGGAGCTCTGTACTGCAATGGCTCAACCGCACTTCCCTATGTGGTAAATTCCATTCTCTATTCAAATTCTGCAGATTATGGTAATCAAGCGTTCTTTTATGACTATGAGAATTTGAATTCTGGTTCAGACTTTGATGATACTGGATTCTTCTATTGTGATATCATGGGTGGGATTAATGGTATTCATGTTGAGAATCCTGATTCCTCTCGATCCAGCAATTCAAGACCAAATTATCAATCCACAAGTGGAACCCGTACCGCAAGTTACTTGGGTTTTTTCAGCTCGGTGATTGACGCCGACCCTCAGTTTGAGGGTGAAAATTATGACCTGTCGATGTATTCAGAATGTATTAACGCTGGAACTCCAGAGGATTGGGCGTCTTCGTTATTGCCTGTTCTGGATGAACTCATAATCGGTTATCCTCCAATTGAACATTTCTATGATATTGGTGCAAGAGAAAAGCAACATATTGGAATGCTGACAATTGGTGGTACTCTCGAAAAGGATCTGGTGTTGTTTGCTGATACTGTTCACGTAACCTCTAATCTTATCATCCCTGACAGTGTTCATGTATCAGTCGACTCCCTCGTTTCCTGCATGCTATTCGACGAGGATGTATATGTCCAAGTTGAAGGTGTTTTCACACTTGCAGGCCCACATGATGATCGAGTGATTCTGAGCACATTCGATGGCGTAAATGACTGGAATGGATTCCATGTGATTGATTATGGTATCCTGAATATTACTCGAGCTGCTTTGTCAAATACTGTTGGAACTAATGGAAGCGTTATCGCGACACAAGATTCATGTAACGTAATTGTAACTGATTGCGTCTTTTTCTCAAACCAAGGGCAGAATGGGGGGTGTATTCATACAGATGGCGGATCTGTACGCATTTACAACTCCGAATTCTATGACAATGAGGCAACTAACGGTGGCGTATTGTACAATAGCGCTAATGACACATTGGTAGTCAGAGATTGCGTGTTCCACGATAATGAAGCTGTCAACACGGGCTTTGGAGGTGTTCTTTTTTCAAAAGATTCAGTACTACTCCAGAATAACTTGATGTATGCAAACGAAAGTCAGTATGGCGGGGCGATTTATCAGTATGATGGGGACATTATCTGTATAAACTCGACAATCTGCAATAACGATGCAGCCATCAGTGGCGGTGGAATTTATTTCGATCCAAACGCCGAAGTTTTGCGAAACGCTACGGTGAATACAATCCTGTGGTACAATACACGTGCCGGTACAAATCCTTCGCAAATCACTCCGAATGAACAAGAGATTCACATGGGTTACTGCAATATTCAGGAGATGGTTATTGAAGTTCAAGATAATCCATTATTTATTGGTATGCACAATGCACTTATTGATGAAATTCCTGAATTTGCCGACCCAGATAATGCTGATTATCATTTGAATTTCTATTCATTTTGCATTGATAATGGCGCTCCAACACCGCACTATCTATACTACTTCGATTACTCACTTCATGAAGACGCATTCCCAAATCAATTCTCAGGATTTAAGCGTGATGTCGGCTGTTATGAATATCCCGATCCTCCTGGCATTGAAGTACATCCTACTTACTTGGAGTTTGAGGACACATACATTGGAGATATCCAGTCACTTACGTTCAGTATCAGAAATCGCGGAACCTCTCCTCAGGTATACATCGAAGGTCTTGAACTTCCGTCTGAGCACTTCCAGTGCAGCATTATGTCTCCTGTTTCAAGGGGAGGCGGTGAAGGGCTCGACCTTACAAGAATTCGTTCGAGAGTACCTGATTACTCAGCACGAGCAGTCAATGATCATGCAAATCCCGAATTTGAGAATTCTATAGAGATACTTGATGTTTCCAGGGAGGAAACAACCCTGACCAGAAGTGATTTCCCTTTGTGGCTTGATGCATTTGAGCAGGCCATTATCCAGATCGATTTCATCCCCCAGGATGATGGGATATTTGATGACCCAATCATCATCATTCTTGATTCATCTGTGTATTCTGATATAGAAGTGCGAATTCAAGCATGTGGACTTGACGATACACAGTATATCAGTCAGGATACAACTTGGACAGGTTCTGTTCATGTTGAAACACATTACGTTGTCATGCCTGATGTCACTCTCACGATTGATGATGACGCATCTGTAATTTTCCTGAACAATAGGAAAATCCAGTTTGATGATGCGGTCCTGATTATCGAAAACGATGTCCATTTTACTGGCAGCGATACACTGTCTTCAGCGGGGCTCTATTTCGACACAGATGAAGAAATCACGATTGATGATGCATCCTTCACTAACACCAGAATCATGTCGACAAATTCAGCTATTGTTATTGAAGATTGCGTTTTCACGGACTCCTACATCGAGCACGTCAATGCTGACCTTACAGTCAGCTACTGCGAGTTTGACACTACTCACATCAATGCATACATGAATTGTGAACCCATTTCAACTGATATCGTCACGATAGAACATTGCGAGTTCTTCTTCAGCTACTACACCAATCTGATATCGATAAGTTCATACCCAAACTTCGATATCAACAACAACACTATGCAGAATTACATGACTGCATTGTGGATCAATGAATCTGGCTTCGGGAATACACACGAGATAACCGATAACCTCATCTATAACAACCAATACGGTTACGGTATAGAGCTCTATCACACGACTGCGGACATCAGCGAGCGCAACGTCATTCACAACAATTACATTGGTCTTGCGGCCCTGCGTAAATCAGTGATTGATGTCCAAGGCTCACAATACTATCCATACCAGTCAATACACAACAACTACAATGTTGAAGTTGTTTTCGATGAAGACAGCATTCCATTAACGTTTGAAAGGAACTTGATTTTCGATGATTTACATGAGGAAGATCACTACTTCCGGTGCGTACATCATGCTGGACATGAAACATACACGGTCAGAAACAACTATTGGAGTGAGAACTTCGATGCCGAGACTCATCTGTACCCGTATGAATACCTTTCTCACACGCCAGTTTGGGAACCTGGCGATAGCGTGAATACGGGCTACAATCCTGCGTTGGAATTGCTGATCGCTGCCGAGTACAACATGGATCTCACTAATTTCCTTCTTGCAGAAACTCAACTTGAGCAAGTAATCGAAGATTATCCTGGTTCCAATGAAGCTGCCAGAGCTGCCCAACTGCTGCTAACCATCTGCACTGTGACTCAATCGGATTATACTGAGTTGCAGCAATACTATCTCAATGAGCCCAATCTTCACTTTGATAACGAAGTTGAAGCTTTAGCGGACTACCTTGCTAATGTGTGCAACATCAAGATTGGCGATTACCCCGCGGCAATTGAGTGGTTCGAGTCGATCATCGAGAATCCTCCCAGCGAAGTCGATTCCATTTATGCCACAATCGACATCGGCTATACATATCTGTTGATGGAGGGTTCAACCAGATACAGTGGATACACAGGGCGTTATCCCGAATATCGCCCCAACTCATACACAGAGTACTTCGACAAACGTGAAGCTTTGATATTCCAGCTTGTCACCGATTGCGACGCTCAGGTTCCACCCATTCATGACCATATAACCCTAACACAGAACTTCCCCAATCCCTTCAACCCGACCACGACGATACGATACAGCATCCCCACCGAAGAGCATGTCAGACTGAGCGTTTACAATATCAGGGGTCAGCTTGTGACTCGCCTTGTAAATGACTCCCGGAATGCAGGCCCTCATGAGGTTATCTGGAGTGGTAGAGACACTCAGAATATGCCATGCGCCTCGGGTGTGTACTTCTATCGTCTCCAGGTGGGTGGTAAATCGATTATCCATAAGATGCTGCTTCTGAAGTAGAAATTCCGATTATCAGGAAAGCATGGTTACTCGTCATTTTTGTCAGTCAGTGCTTTTGTGTATTAGTTGTTTGCGCCAGTTCTTTGTGGCGGATTTAATGGCGACCCAGTTCCGACTCATTGCCAAGCCGCTTGGCATCAATTATGCCACAGGATTATAGTCGCAGAATTGAGTTAACATTCCTTCTATGATATTGAATAGGGGGCTTCTTGGATATTCTCTATATCAGTCTGAGTCGCTTGTTTTTTGCTCGATATTTCTCGATCAAGTCTTCAACCACTAGTTCGTTAACACTCTTCTTGATTCTTTGCTCGAATGCCTTGCGAGGTTGACCTCGAGTAATGATATCAAGCTCTTTCAGAACCCTCTTCGTTATCGAGTCCTCTGTACATGAGTTGTTTGGACATTTGGATAATGCAGCCAAGATTGCATTCCGGATTTGTTGAGTGGGAATTTCAGTTAATGGATGACTTGGTTGTGGTGTCGAAGTGACTGCTGCCTCAGTAAATGGAGAGCTTGACTTCACATTCCTTTCAGATTCACCACCTCTGTTATTACTTGCACTACGGTTATCATCATTGTCGCTCTCAGGCTTATTTGCATAACCTGGGAAGATACCTCGGTCTTGTAGCCGTAACCAGAGATCTTTCAATGCTTCTGCTTTATTTGAGTAGAAGGCCGACTCTCTTACTCGGAAAAACTCCCATCCACAACGCTCAAGTTGCCGCTGACGTTGCATATCTGCCTCATAACGATCAGCACCGTGCCAATTATCACCATCACATTCAATCGCTAATTGCCGTGAACCGTGCTGAACAACAAGATCAATCCATTTTCCTCCAAATTCATACTGTGGAATAACAATATATCCTTTTCTTGCCAGTTCTAAGGCAACATTGAGCTCGAACCAACTATCGTATGGCTTGGGTGGTTTGATAGTACTTCGGTTGTCCTGATATGCTCTGCGCTCCAGTTCCTCAAGATCAATTCCAGCAATCTCAAGTGGTTTAGAATTCTCGAAGAATTCGAGTAACTTGCGTCGCAAGCAATCTTTGCTAAGATCATCGATTGTCACAGAATGAAATAGCCACATCTGGTCTCGAGCGCGACTCGCTGCAACATTGAATCGTCTTTCAGCCTCTGGTTTTGTCAAAGCACCTATTCTTGTATTCGGTGCCGCGACCATCGACAAGAAAATTACGTCTCGTTCATCACCCTGAAAACTATACGGATTACCACAAACGATACGCCGTTTCTCGATTTCTTCTGCTCCTATTTGATTCAGCAATTCTTGTTCAATCAAACTTGCTTGAGCATCTCCCTGCAGAACAATAACACCCATTGTCTTGGCTTCATATCGTTCATCACAACATAATTCGACAATCTTGGCCACAACTTCCTGAGATTCAGGTCTATTGATAACGCGATTAGCCTTCCCTTCACGATAGCCACTATCAACAAATACACGTTCCAGCGGTGTTAAACGGTCTGAGCCA
Organism: Candidatus Cloacimonadota bacterium; assembly: GCA_021108395.1. Classification (GTDB taxonomy): domain Bacteria; phylum Cloacimonadota; class Cloacimonadia; order Cloacimonadales; family JAIOQZ01; genus JAIOQZ01. The sequence goes on along the minus strand of JAIOQZ010000039.1, from coordinate 115,570 downwards.
AATTGCCTTAATGGTATTAACGGTGTATCGGTATAACAAAGATCGTTGCTAAAGCGGATTATTTCCGGCATACAGCGGAAGTGTTCTCGCAATGTAATCTGTCGGCGTGAATACAGGCGCTTACCATGTTCAAAAAGGCTGCTCTCTACGTCGAAGGTCGATTGATAATCGTAATCGAACAAAAAATCCTTCATCAGTCGATACACATCATTGCGAGGAATCCCCACAGCAGCAGGACTTATTTGTTTGTCGTCACCAACGATCAATACTTTCTTGCCCAGATACAAGAGCGGAAGTGCTTCTACACCACACTGAGATGCTTCATCAACAATGATAACATCAAACATCTCCGGTGAGGGCTCTATTGTGTCCCAGACTCGATGCAGTGGCATAACCCACCCCGGTACTGCCTCACGACACTGGTTGAGGTGTTTCTGAGCCTCGCGTCGATGGTGTGGCGCATGTTTTCCTGTTCCTTTACCAATCCGCTTCATAGATTGCTGCCAAGCTTCCATGTGTTGGCGATGTGTATCCTGCAGGCGAGCGAAACAGAATGACCAAGCAAGCAATGAAGCCAACCTCGAAATGATGGAGCTTATTTCGCTCTCAATCTGCTTCACGCGTTGAGCAAGGGCTGGAGAGTCTTCTTTGCGTATGTACACATCAATCCACTGTTTTGCTTGAGCCCAATGCCAAGCTTCCTTGATTGATGCAATTTGGTTTTCCCAGTAAGACTCATTGTAAGTTTGAGTTATATCTTCAATCATATTTGGCATAACTTGTTTTATTTCTGAAATTTTGCTATCTATCTTCCGAAGGCGTTCACGCTCTTGCACCATTTCATGGTTTCTTCCAACGGCATGTGCATATGCTTCAATATTACGATTGCGAATTGCATTGATCAATTCACTCACAACCGGATGGACAGAGTTCTTTGCCATGAGAAGTACTAAAGGAACTTCCAGTCCGCTGATTTCCATTACTGCCTTATCTTTGACTTGTCGAGCCATCGCCAGCGTACAAGATGCTATCAACTGCTCAACCTGTGATTCCTCAGCCCACACCGGCTCGATTATGGCAGAATGTTGCTGTATTTTCTTGCGACATTCGACAATTAGAATTTCAATAGACAGAACCTTGCCAAGTGCTTCGTACAGTGCCTCGAGTGCAGCAAATTGCATGACAAAATGTCCTTTAGTCTTTTCACAATGACCAGCCCAGAATCCCCAGGCTCTTTCGCACTCTAAACGAACCTTCAACGCGTCACTAAGAACAAACAACTGCTCTAGACTGGCACATAATCTTCCGTTCACTCGAACAGTCTTGAGTATGTACATTCTTTCCTTTACAAGCTTAGGCCGAAACAGACCCCAACCCAGCTTACCACCGCTTTTCATGTGCTCGATAAGCTTGGAGATATCTTCAATCACTTTCTTGAGCTGGATGTTATCTGGTAAAGTGATATTGGTATTATCTGCCAATGAGACCAGAGACTCAATTGTACTGATACTTTGACTCGTTACTTGATGAAGCTTCTTCCACAATGCTGGATTGCGATTTAAAACATCACTAAGAGCCCTACTAACCCAGGGATGTGTTGCTATTGGAAGACTTCGAAGCTTGCTTTGGAATAATTCCAGGGAATCACGAAGTGACTCAATAGTGTCATTTTCAACTCTTGTTAAATACTCGGCAATTTGCTCGTCCGCTCCTTTCCCCGATCGAACTTCTTCTTCGATTGCTTTTTGCTCGGCATTAACAAGACTGGCAAATCCATCTACAGGTTGCAAGCTGTCTGGGCAAATCAGGCTCAACTCATGCCGTTTATCAGGCACAAAATGCCGCAAAGCATCAAGAATAGGGCGCAAATCGCTTTCTGAGACTGGACAGGTTTTATTCAAAGTAGGTGTGTCTGTGAACCATTTGTATGAGCTCTCCTTCTGATGAACTGCCTTTGCGATTTGGGCAGCGGTTCCCTTGTAATTACCCTCTGCAATCGATTGTGCGTGAGTCTCAGATTCCCTGATGTCCTGAAGTCTTCGAATGAGACTTACTTTCTCCTGACGTAAATCATGAAGCTTCAGTTCAAGCTCATCTCTTTTTTGCCTTGCTTGTTCTTCGTTCCATTCCTCATTCTTGCGGAGTATCCCACCAATGCTTGACTCTAAAGATCGCTTTTCCTCTAGACCACTGCCAAGAAGATTTATACACAACGGGCGCAATTCTTCTGGCACAAGATCTTTGAGAACTTGAAGGGCACGCGGCGTTTGAGCAGTGATTAAAGTCCTTTGTCCGGTAGCGAGCAGGTGACTGATAAGATTTGCAATGGTATGAGATTTCCCAGTGCCGGGATGTCCTTGCACAAGAACGCCACTTGAAGTGCTGATTTTTTCTACAATACGCCGTTGTTCATCATTCGAAGGCTTTGGGAAATACAATTCACTTACCAACTCACAGTTTGTGTCGCCAGGATCAACATTGTCATTGTCACCGCTGGTTGGGGGAGTTTCAGTCAAACCCCCAAACTCACTTGGAATCAACCCACCGTTTTCGATATTATCTTTTATTCGCTCCAACGTATCTGTAAGACCCTTGGTGGATCGTTTTCGGAGGATAAGGGTTGGAGCGTATTCGACAAGCGGTTTCTCAGATACCCTCTGTTTCTTCGCTTCCAAGGAAGACTCATATTCGCCATCAGGGCTAATCGAATGCACAAGGGCTTGAAGTACAACAGTGACGCAGTCATTTTCCCACGGATCATCTGCGGATGTGGCCAATGTCTTTTTCGCGTCTGTCACTGCTCCAGACGGTTGTTCCTGAATGTCTAACATATCTAGTTCGGGACGAAGGTTCGCGCCATCTGGACTTGCACAAACAGTGAATTTGCCCTGCTGAGCGTTGAATTTCAGTGAAGCATTGGCTACTATTAAATGACGACGAACGCTATAACCTCCTGGAGTCTGCCACGAAAGAAGTCCCAGCCCAAGTACTAGTTCGAATTCTTCGCCAAGTCGAAGTTGTTCTTGATAGATTGTAAAAAGCGTAGTGTAAACATGATGAATGCTTTCCCAAATATTGTGCGCTTCTGTCCATGGTAACCAGCGTTTCTCCAAGTATTTTTCCCACGTCTGTTGAACTTCTTGATGATCCTCAAGCTGTATGATTAGCGAGAGAAACTCCGGTTCGTCTGATCCCTCACGCCAATCAGGATTCTCCACCTGTTTGGTGATTTCTGGAAATAGATCAGATAGTTCGTTCTTGTTTCGTAGAGATGACTCGTCGATCCAACCTGCGCAAATTTCAGGAATGCGTGGTAATTCAGGCTCTTTTCGATTCTGAACCTCAATCCATATATCAGGATTATAATCTTCCTTTTGATCCCATGCCTGGGTGAAGCACTCGTTCTCTAGAGGGATATCTTTAATCCAGAGTGTCTTTTCATATGTGTCAATGGTTCTAACCGACTTTGATCGCAATAAGGCAAGTTTCAATAGATAGTCAATTAGCCGAACGGCTTTTTCATTATGCACGGTCACTGTCGATTGTATCATGTTGTTTCTCTCCAACAGACATTGGTGAGTGTAAGCTTCAATCTTGTTTCACTTAAAATCACTTTACTGATTATCTAACACTACTTACGGCATCATGCATACTCCATGTCAAGCAGAAAATGCAATTCGGGGAGCGTTAACCTTACTGTGGCTGGGAGGAGCCTTAAAGTTGATTGATAGCGAGAGTTACAGTCGGATATCCCCGTATCTTGAGTATAAAGTAAAAGGTGTCCGAATTGCGATAGTTTGAACACGAGAAATGGACGTCTGGGAAGAAATACTTTCAACGTCCATCTATCCTCCTTTCGGAGCGATGATGGATGTCTACGGAATACCGTGTCTAACGTGCCTGCTAAGGTCTGCGGCTGACAATCACATCAGTCAGAGTTGCTCCCTCAACAAATGCCCAATGGATGAGCCTTGTTCGAATAGGAAATCCAGTACTGTCTGTGCTTTTTCTCGAGTAGATTCGTCCCTTTTGACTTCCTTTCTACAGTTAATCCAGAATCTTCTCATGAATGACTCTATGAAGAAAACTGTATCCTGCTTGAGGGAATCGTATCGGTGTTGTGATATCAAGGTGCTCAGCCAAGTAATGCCTGGGAGCATAAAACGGCTTCCGATCCTGAATAACACACTCCCTATGCTATAAAGCACAATGGGATTGCCACCCATTTCATCGACTACCTTATCGTAAAATGGCAAATCCTGCTCTCTGAGCGTATGCCATTCTCTTGTATTATCTTTCCAGATCTGAGATACTATGAGATATTCTGTCATCACCCTATCGCGATAGTAGTGTTTGTCGCTCAACGAGTTGATCTCCATCATTTTGGTGTACAACGCATCCCAGATACGCCAGAAAGCATCACTCTTTCTGAGTTGATCTGTATGGAGTATAAAGAATCTCAGTATCGACTCAGTGTGTTCATTGGCACCAAGGATACCATCAATCAGTTTAACATACTCTTCGATAAACTCGTTTTCAAAATGCAGCAATATCCTCGTGAAGTGTTCTCTGAAGCCAGCAGCCAACGTTGAATCATGATCACGCTGATTCAGACTTAGAATTATTACCATTTGCTTCGTGATTGCAGCAAACACTTGTCTCATCTCTTTCCGGGGCAGTTCGGAAGGTAGCATTTCGAGTGCGGGGACGAGGTGTTCGAGACCACAATCCACAAGCGAAATCCTGTTAGAATCCTCATTTTTATTCATTACTGATTCAACTAACGTTGTATTTACTTTTATAAAACCGTCGAGGTCAGACCTCAACACGCCATACACTCCCCTTTCAGCATTCTTATCTCGGGCGGATTGACGAAACTCGTCATATCCTGGCGCCAGCGCGAGATAACCCAGAAAAATCGACCAGCCATCTTCATTGGAAGCGCTCCACATGTTCTCCCGAAAGTAGGTTCGATACATCTTGGAGTGAAAGGAATTCAACAGCATAATTTTTAGAAGAAGCGCTTTAGCCTCGTTCTTTCTCATGGAGAACCGCTGAATGATTAGGGGTAGCGATGATACCGTGGGCTGCGAAAAGTCACCCGCCTGTTCATTGTATTCATCGCTCAGAAGAACGCTTGCATATTGCAGTAGCACATCGGCACAATAAGCACGATCATCTGCGTCGATCTTGGCCCAGTAGTCCCTCAGTAAGACAGCGCAAGCATACGCGGGTACGTTTTTAGTAAAGAGCTGGAACTGAGAATCACTGTTAGTCGATAGCTCGTTCATCAGGCCCTTTACAATCCCTATGACTTCCTGGGGATTCTCATTGAATCGTTGGTTGACGGAGTACTTATTCTGGTTTCTTTCAAAGCTAACCTGCGCCCATATCATGATACTTGTGCTCTTCTCAAACTCAGCCTGCACTTGCGATGCTATATCCACTTGCTCCTTGACTTCATCATCGATTTCTGGCACAAGCTTGTAGTAGGTTTTGCCATTTTCAACACGATCATGTTCAAGGTTCATCTTCCGGGTGTCCATTCGCGCCAAGAATATCTTCCAGGTCACATCATCCTTGGTCAGACCGGCTTTCTCCGGCAGTTCAGCGTAGTGGCGATCCAGAATTTTCCATATCGTCTCCCGTCTTTGGTCGAATTCCTCCGAACTTATTTCCATTACATTCAACAGGTAATCCAGAGCCAGAGTTTCCAGACGCTTGCTTCTGAATGAGTCGTCACACGTCCGGATTCTTTCTTTCCGGTAATTGTCTTTGCTATCGTATTTCAAGCCTAAGCCGATAGAATATAGATTCTTGGCCTTGTGCATGTCGTACATGAAACGATGCATGTCATATAGGTACAGCGTCTTGCATCGAAGCAAAATGGCGGCGATCTTAAAGAGCTTTTCAGGATAAGCCTGAACGACGCTGGTGACAACAGCAGTGATAGATGCGGACTTCGATGTCTGCAGCAGGAACTTGCATACCGTATCGAGAAACTCATCTGAGGTGGTCTTAGCATTATTCAATAACCACTTCTCCAGAGCCATGTGCATCGAGTCCAGAACACTCGGTCCATTGCTGAGGCCGCGATACATCTTCCACAGGCGATCATCGATATGCTGAGTTACCGTTTTCCCATCAACCACCAGTTCGATTGTCTCCAGATGATCTCCCCTGTCGCTGGCCGCATAGACTTCCACCGCTCGATTGACTGTGTCGATGATGAATTTGAGCCCTATTTCGGGATGAATAACAAGTAGCAACCATGTCGGTGTCTGATAGGCACTTGCAGGGAAGTACATCTGTTGGCAGTAAGTGGACAGCCCGAACGAAACTTCTGCTTCATGTATGAAGTGCCTTCGCTCGTAGTCGTCCGATTCCTCATTTCCCCACCAAAAAGCGTTGGCTATCCTCACCGTGAGATCAGGGAGCGCTTGAATGAACCTGAAGCTGTCCTCCATAGACGTGAGGATTGTGCGAGAAAGAGCGTCAATCCTTGAATGGTCTTGTGGCAGAAGTGTATCGTAGAAAGACACGAGATCATCAGCAATCTCATGGGAACTGAAGTGAATCACATCAACCATTGCTTTCTCGATAGCACTCTTTTGTCTTCCATAGTATGGATTTGACTCCAAATGAGTCGTGTACAGCTTCAACACGATACGGCCGGCTTGACTCGTTGCCAAGCCAGTCTCGTTCTTCTTTGTCCAGTCCACTAGCAAAGGCAGGCTTTCTCGAAGGATGTTATCATCTGTAACCTTGTCGAAGAGATAGTGGATGACGTACTCCCAGCCAGAACCCTTGGGTTTGGTGAATAGAGACTTCAAGTAAGCAATATCCTCTGTGTGCTGTACGCCCTTCATGATGTCTGGTACATCGAACTCCTTGCAGGCTGTTCTGAGCAGAGCCATTAACCACTTCAAATTCGTGTAATTCTCGTTGGCAAGGGTTTGATGAAACGATGAAAGGTAATCGGCAGCCTTAGAGGAGGTCAGGATCGATAAAAGAATCTCGTCTTTCCAGTACTTTGAGAATTCGGTGTCTATCAATAACTCGGACAAACCTTGTTTCATGTCGGTTGAATCGGATTCCATCATCTCAAACAGCCAAGCTCTGAAGGCTCTGCGCATCGGCAGTGCTTTGCCGATTTCACCGAGAAGATGATGCATATCACGATTGCGGTTGTACTGCGTGCTTATGTGTCTCTCCAGAGCTATTTCTTCAAAGATGTCATGCGTGATGAAATAGCTTTTTGTTGACGTATCGTATTCCAGTATTTCATCCTCTACAAGCTTGTGAAGGGCTTTTGGATTATATTGACGACCTTCGATGTAAAATTTACCATCTCTACATTTTTCTAAGGCAATAGCCATGAAGCATTCTGAGCGGCTACGGTGAATTCCATCTTTCTGGAAGCTGGTATTCATAATCCGGTTTTCCCATATACGATTTATAAAAACCGTACGATCAACACGCTGGGTATCCTTATTTGTCTGAGAAAGGTACTCATTCAGGTAATAGGGCGTACGGATTACGTCCAGAAGTCTGTGATTCTCTGGAAGCTGGAATGAGTAGTCAACGGAGAGTCTTTCCAGTTCATGAACTGGGATTCGTTGAATCGGGATTTCATGCATTTTACAGGCGAATCTATCTAACACGATGGTCTTGAGTTCTTCGATGTACCGAGGTCGAACCGTGAAGATTACACTCCATTCGTTATGGATCAGTGCTGACAGTAACTCGCGAAAAGGATCGATGTCCTCTATATCGGAGAGTGCTTCTGCTGAGTCGAACACAAACACCTTGCGCGCCTCTGTTTGATGTACTTCGATGAAGTCATCCAATCTTAACGTGTCGTCCGTACCGAACACCTCGTTCACACAATTGACGCTCAAACGACTTGTCTTCACGATGTATACGTGTACATCATCGCTCTGCTCGGCAAAATACTCCTTTATTAACGCTGTCTTGCCAACTCCGGCATCGCCACTCACAAGAACAACCTGCTCTTGGAGAACCGCTTCTTCTATTTCCTTGATTACCTTCGACCGATCAAGGTGGATATCATATTTATCAGCACCAATCGATGTATGTATGGGCTCGAGGAGACACTGTCCCTGTTTCCGGAATTGGAGAATCGAGTCGATGGCACTTGGTTGAATCTGGAAGAAGTATTGAGCGATGTAGCGGTTTTTCTCCTCCATCAATCGCTTTTCGAAGTGACTGCGAACCCGCCACACAATCTCGATGCCCAGGTTATTAGCATGTGTTTCAATCACGATTTGATATTGGGGTCTCTTTTGCCCTGCTTTGCGGCTCTCAGAAAATTCTCTGTTCAAGTAGTAGTATATAACATTGAGTTGAGGATTTCTCTCTTTTGCTTTTGAAAGACCGTTCTTAATCTTTATCTTGTTCGAGCTAATCGAGGTATTCAAATACTTAGCCTGAAAGCCGATGCATTTGTCATTCACTTCCACAGGCTCAGTTTCGATGCCAGCCTGATTGAAGTAACGGAAGAGACCATGCTCCTTTTCATGCTCATGGCAAAACAGAAGATAGCTCAGTAGTTCAAACTGCTGGTGTTCGCGACCATCGAATTTGCATGCAAATGCGTTCCAATTAACATCAACGATTTCAGGCACTGTACCTCCTAACTATAGCACAAGAAAGTAAGTAGATCACAGTAAATTACGAAAAGATATATCTCAGTAAAGACATGACTACTGTGATGTCAAGTGTTTGATTCCGAAATAAGCTGATGAAAGATGATGCGGTGTCAGCTTTAATCTGTAATTCAAGCTCATGGATTTAGTACTTCACCCGGAGCCATTTCATAGCGGCATCGCATTGAATCGTGATATTATCCTCGAATCAACTGACATCATCGAGGAGGTGGAAGAGCTTCCACTCGATGGCATCATCGGAGAACTCATCACGTTCGAGAGAGTGCTCTACGTGTGGAAGGGTGCGAAATAAGCCTGAAATCAGCTACAATCTGGAGCCTGCTTTCGACCCTGAAGCAGGTTTTTTTCGCCAGAATCGAGGAAATTTGCCAAAATAGTGATACTCATAGTTAACCAGCGACACAGCAGATAATAACGAGCACTTTCTGTCCATTTCAGTATCACGAAAATGGCAAGGATTTGCCAAAATAGTGATACTCATAGCCAATCTTCTACTGGTTAAAAGGATAAGGGCAAAAACTGTCCATTTCGGTATCACCAACATGGCAAGGAAAAATCCCCGTATTTCGCTCCGGATCCGCTTCATTTGCCAACTTGGTGATACTATTTGCCACGAAAAGTGATACTTCTTGCCATTAGGGGTGATACTTCACAGTGATACTTCACACTTCACAAAGGGTATTCACGGTGAGATGCAACTGGTTTTTTACTTGACTTCCAGCTTTCATGGGAGAGAACTTGGATACCTTGAATGAAGGAGATACAATGCAAGATCACAATGACAACACTCCGCAAGAACCGCATGAGCCGCAACAACCTCAACGCTATGTGACCAGTCCCGACCAGATGCCCCAGCCACCGAGCCACAGGCACACGCAACAGCCGTCCGCTCCGTTGCAAACCCCGACCGAAGAGCCGGTTTCGATGGGCGATTGGATGATTACGATAGTGCTGACCAGCTTGCCGCTTGTCGGTCTCATCCTGCTTTTCGTGTGGGCTTTCAGCGGTGACACAAAACCGAGCAAGGCCAACTGGGCCAAAGCCACTCTGTTGTGGGCGGCGATTATTTTTGTGCTGACAGCTTTGTTCTATGCGGTAATGGCAGCCGCCTTCGCAGGAGCAATCACCGAAGCGCTGCAAGAAGTTAACTGGTAGGGCTTAGTAGTCTTTTAGCCGACGTTGCAGGTCGCGTTCCTGGTCACGTTTTTGCAAAGCTTCGCGCTTGTCGTAGTTGTGCTTGCCACGAGCCAGCGCCAGGCTTACTTTGGCCAGTCCGCGCTTGTTGATGTAAATGGCACGGGGGATGAGCGTGAGTCCACGCTCGTCCATCTTTGCCTGCAACCGCCTCATCTCGCGGCGGTTGAGCAACAGCTTACGACGACGCTCTGGCTCGTGATTGAATTGGTTGCCCATTTCATAGGGGCTGATATGCAGGCTATAGAGCCACATCTCGCCGTCCACCATGCGGGCATGGCTGTCCTTGAAGCTGACATTGCCGGCCCGAATCGATTTGATCTCGGTGCCTTTCAATACAATGCCGGCTTCCAGCTCGTCCAGGAACATGTAATCATGGCGGGCTTTGCGGTTGACGATGCGTATCTGGCTCATGGCGTTACCTCTCGCGGGTCTTCGTAACCCGCAAAAAGACAGATTCCACTCGCTCTACGCCCCGTCAAGCATTCATTTCATTGTCCGTCGGCGTGATACACACCGCAAAAAGAAAACCCGCCATGCTCGGCGGGTAGTCTCCAGACCGCTATGCTGTCACTTCAGTAACGTCAGCTTCACAAGCCGACGATACCCCCCAGAGTGAACGGTGCAAACATAGCAGCCGGAAGAAACCGCTCGTCCCTTCTCGTCTTCTCCATTCCACACAACGCCATGAATGCCAACGGGAAGCGTTGCCTTCAGCAGGCGTCGCACCAAACGGCCACGAACATCATGGATGTCCACCGAAACGTGGCCGGGTGCATCCAGCTCGAACGCCACTCGCGTGGTGGGATTGAATGGGTTGGGACTGGCCGTAACGCTGCACACATTCGCCGCGGGCGAGTCTGGCTCGTTAATGCCGGTGCCCCACAACTGCACCAGTGTGAGCGCATTGCCGCCGAACTCGGCCACGCCGATCACGTTATCGGTTTCGTGTATAGCGCTTCCAGCCGGTTGATCCAGTTCGGTGGCAACGGCCACCAGCTCAGTGCCACCTGGCTGTAGCAGGCGGACTGTGTTGTCACGCCAGGAGCTGAGAAACAGGCGGCCATCGGGAGCGCCGCTCATAGCGATGAAATTGCCCAGGCTGGTGGGCATCCAGCTGTTCACGTCACCCGTAGCGATCTCGACGCTATAGATGGGTGAATTCAACTGGTAACAGGCGACGAGAAGCTGATTAGTGGAGGCTTTGTACACCAGCCCCTGCGGACCGGCGTTGATGCCCGAGGCCAGCACGGTATAGGTGGTGTCGGCGGTGTTCACCGACAGGATTTGTCCCATCTGGTTGCCAACCCACAGGTGTCCCTCGTCGTCCGAGGCTATCCCTGAACCTGACGTGTTGGCGCCAAACGGCATCTCGAAAACGCGCTCGCCCGACTCGATGTCGAGTCCGATGAGCATGTGCGGTTCGTGGCCGGTGCAGTACAGCACATCGTTGCACAGGTGCAGCCCCAACGCCCCCGGCAGGTTTTCGGCGAAGACAGTGTGATTGCCCTCGTCATCGATGGCGATGATGTTCTGTCCATAGTAGCAGGCCACAAGCCAGCGCAGGTTGTCGGCGTCTCGCACCACGCCTTCGGGACCGTTCAGCAGATTCTGCGCGCTCACCCTCGACAGGCACAGCAGCAGTATTACGAGAAGCAGCAGGTGTTTCATGTTTCCCCCAGAAGCATGTTGTTATGTAATCGCGTCGAGAAAGAAGTGTACCCAGTTGAAATAGAAGTCATCGTCGTAATATTTCAGCACAACCACCTCGTTGAGCATTGTGCGCAATGTGAAGGTGAAGTAGCTGATAACGCGGCCGGTCGGCATGTCGTAGTTGAACTCACCATTTGCCAATCCCTGCTCGAACACCTCACAGAAGCGGCGGTGATACGGTTCACGCTGTAGATCGAACCGCTCGGCCAGCGACGGAGACAGGTTCTCCTCCCCCATCCCCTTGTGCTGGTAGTGCAGTTCAAACCGCATTTCACGCGGATTATCATGCGCCCACTCGATGTAGGCGCGGGCATAGCGTTCGATGCGCTCTCGCGCCGTGCCGCCCTTTTCCATCTCGGAGAAGATGCGCTCCAGACGCACGGCGTTCCGCTCGATGAACACAGCGAAGTAGAGGTCGTCCTTACCGCGGAAATAGACATAGAGGTTGCCCGGCGTGATGCCGACAGCGCCGGACAGCGCACGCATGGTGACGCCCTCGAACCCCTGTTCGAGGAAAAGCTTGCGCGCCACATCCATGATTGCCGATTCCATCTGCGGTTTCTTCACCTGCATCATTACCCCCGCAACAACAGAGCATGCGCGAGGCATATTTTGTCAAGTAATAATAAACACGTTCAGTAATAATCATGAAGAAGCACTTGACAGGTGAATAAAGATTGAGATAATTAATATCAAGAGGAGAAACCTATGCAACCTGCTTTCTATGTGTTTTCCGGCACTGGCAACAGCCTGTGGGCGGCGCGGCGCATGGCTCATCATCTTGGGGAAGGCCGCATCGAAGGGATGGCGCACTACCGCGATGCAAAAGTGGTGAAGCCCGACTCTCTTGTCGTCGGTCTGTTTTTTCCGCTCTACGTCATGGGGTTGCCGCTGCTGGTGGAAGAATTCATCGCCAGGCTCGATCTTTCTGATGTCGAGTATGTCTTCGCCGTGATGACCAGCGGTCCAGTCCTCAGCCGCGCCATGACCGACTTGCGCAAGCTGTTGAAATCCAAGGGCGAGTGGCTGGCATCAGGGTTCCGGCTCAAGGTTGTGAACAATTACATCGCTCTTTTCAAGATACCGCCGTTGGACGAGCAAAAGCACATCTTCGCCCAAGCAGACCAGAAGCTGAAAACAGCCGCAAAACAGGTGCGAGATCGCTTGCATTCGGTGGAAACAACATCCTGGCCGGTGCGCATCCCTGGGCTTATCACGCATCCAATATGGAAACGGCACGTCCGTGCCGCTGACAGGAAATTCACCGTGAGCGACGCCTGCACGTCGTGCGGGTTGTGCGCCCAGGTGTGCCCAGTGGACAACATCAAGCTCGTCGATGGTAAACCGCGCTGGCTGCATCATTGCGAGGAATGCCTCGCCTGCCTGCATTTTTGTCCGCCGGAGGCCATCGATTTCGGCCCGAAAACCCTCGGCAAGACCCGCTATCATCACGCCGAGGTGAGCGCGAACGACCTGATAGCGCTGAAGTGATGTTTCACGTGGCACATGGGGCGTTTATGGCAACAAGTCGGATATAAGCATGGAAAATTTTATGCTGAACTATTCACATCTATTTGTGATAGCGGGCACTTTCTTGTTGGTTGCTGTTCCTATGTTCTTTATCGTCAAATGGATACTCAAGAAATTTGGAATAGGAAAAAAACAGAATAGAAAATATATCGCAATTGTTCCCACTCTTGTTCTGAGTCTTTTGCTTTATGTCGGCATTATTCTACTATGTATAGCTCGTATAGAATATTACCCTCGGCAAGACTTCAACAGGGATTTATGGGATTCAGATATTGAAGAGCGTTATACAATGTCAAAAAGCATTATTGATAGTGATTTACTGATCGGAAAAAGTGAAGAAGAAGTTATTGAAATCCTGGGAGACAAGTATTTGACTTACGAAGAGAATATAATGAGCTACAATTTGGGTTATCTTCCTGGAGTTTTTGTAATAGAGCCAGATGTATTGGCCATTTGTTTTGAAGACAGTACAGTTGTTGAAGTTGAGCAACATAGGAACAAATGTAACGGCCATTTATTTTAAGATAATTTAGTCGTTGGCGGGTAACCAGTAGATGCGGTTGCGAAACACCACCTCGAACCCCAACCGCCGATAAACCGGTTCGCCCTCGGGCGTGGCCTGCAATATCGCCCAGCGGCAGCCTCTCTCCTCACCTTTCCTCACCATCTGCGCTGAGACATACCCACCCAGGCCTCGGTTGCGAAACGCCGTGTCAACATACACGAGGTAAACGCCGGCCACGTCTCCCGTGATGTGCAGCATACCGGTGGCCACAGGTGCCCCCGCCGCTCTCACAAGCCACAGAGACGGCTGCGAATCACCTTGCAGGAACGGACGATAGAGGTCTGCGAGCAGACGGGCATGAACGTCTTTGCCCTGCCACCAGCCCAGCGCGATGAGCCGTGCCCACTCCCGCAGGTCGTCCTCGTTGCGAACCGGTGTTATCACTGGGTTGAGGTCGCAAACGGCGGCGCGGTCGTGACGGCAGTTTTCCACCGCCAGCGCCATCGAGGGGAAATCCCACCGCAGCGTTACACCGGCAGCTTCGAGCGGCTCGTTCCAACGGTGCATATCATCCACTTGCTCCACACATAACTCGCGTGGCAGCAGGCGGTCACGCATGCCTGTCGCAATCTCGTTGGCGATGGCAACCGTGTCTTGCGGCGGGGACACAAGCCCATAGACGCGGTTGGGCCAGACACCTTCCGGGCCGGGGGTGCGCAGATGGCGGTAGTGCTCACAAGTGTCGCCGATCTTCTCCGGTGTTGCCACCAGCGTGTCGAACAAGTCTTCCAGGTTGACGATGCAGTGGCGCACCAGCGGGTCGGAGGTTAATGGCAGCATACTACTTTCCTATGCAGTAGTTGGTGAAAATCTGTCGCAATATATCGTCGGTGGTGACGTGCCCAGTCACTTCTTCGAGCGCATGGCTGGCCTCTTTCAAATCGAACGCGGTGAACTCGTAACCCAGACCTTCATCGAACGAGCGCAACGCTTTGTCTAATGCAACGCAGGCTTTGTGAACAGCCGCCACTTGCCTGGCATTGGTGAGCAACCCTGAGCGCAATTCGTCGTCGTCCACAACGATGTCTGCCAGCAGGCGGTGCTTGAGCGCGTCGAGGCCGCCAGGCGCCACAGCCGAGCACGGTACCCAGCCCTTATCGCCAAACTCCGCCACCGTCTCCGGCGGCAGGCTGTCGGTTTTGTTCAGCACACGGATAACACGTTCCGGCGCAACATATTCCGGTGGCGTCACCTCTTCCCCATCGCTCACCAGCAGTACACTGTGCGCTTGCTCCACGATCTGGCGCGAACGCTCGATTCCAGCTCGCTCGGCGGCATCGGCGGGGCGGCGCAGTCCGGCGGTGTCGAACAGGCGGACGAGATAACCGTCAAGGGCCACAGCCTCTTCGAGCCAGTCTCGCGTGGTGCCCGGCTCTGGGGTGACAATGGCGCGCTCTGTTTGCAGGAATGCGTTGAAAATACTCGATTTACCAACATTGGGCGGCCCCACGAGGACGACGCGCAGGCCGTCGCGCAAGATCATCCCTTCTTCACCAGTGGCGCTGAGGCCGGCAAGGTCGTCGGCAAGGGAGCGCAGCTGCGATGCCAGCACGGCATGGTCAAGCGCCGGCGTGTCCTGCTCGACGAAATCGATTTCCAGT
The DNA here is from genome assembly GCA_021108395.1 of Candidatus Cloacimonadota bacterium. Classification (GTDB taxonomy): domain Bacteria; phylum Cloacimonadota; class Cloacimonadia; order Cloacimonadales; family JAIOQZ01; genus JAIOQZ01. Next base: position 100,277 of record JAIOQZ010000039.1, on the reverse strand, counting down.
TCGAGCTGGATTCGGCGCTGGGTGAGACGATCGAGCAATCCCACGATGCGGTGCAACAAGCGGCCTTCGAGCTGTTCGGCGGCGGCATCGAGCATGTGGCGTGTGCGTGCCGCCAGCAGGTCGCCCACGGCTTCGGCGCGGGTGAGGTCCATGCGGTCGTTGAGGAAGGCACGCTGCGTGAACTCGCCCGGGCCGGCGGCACGGGCATGACGTAGGAATAGCGCCACAACCTGTTGCAGCAGAAAGGGATTGCCGTGACACGACAGCTCGACCACATCCTCACCGGTGTAGCTTCCTGGGGAGTGGAACACAGTGACCAGCGCCTCGTCGAGCAGATGGCCGTTGTCCTCGACACGAGCAAATGTGGCTGTGCGGTCGGCAATGCGCTTCAGTGATGGACGGGTGCGCACATAGTGTGCGGCTATGTCTATGGCGTCGGGGCCGCTGAGGCGGATGACGCCGATGGCGCCGCTGCCTTGCGGTGTAATGATGGCCACGATGGTATCACCGAGGAAGGCGGTTTTGTTCACGGGGTCGTGTCGGGTAGCAGCATCGGTTGCAGCTTCGAGAAGATATCGGCCGGCAATATGCCTAACATGCCCTTGAGTTCATCGATGGTACCATGCGGCACGAATTCGTCGGGCAGGCCGAAGCAATGAACGCTGGCGCTGGTGTTGGCCAGGTAGGCGCTCACGCTCTCGCCAAATCCACCCGGCAGGGCGTTGTCTTCGATGGTGACGATATGCTCGCACGTCTGTGCCAGCTTCTCCAGCAGGTCTGTGTCGAGTGGCTTGATGAAGCGGGCATTGACGAGGCACGGATCGAGGTCGGGCGCGGCTGCAAGCAGCAGGTCGCAAACGGCTTCGGCGTCACCGAATGCCTTGCCGGCACCGATGAAGGCAATGCCCTTGCCTGGACGCACCACTTCGCTCTTGCCCGGCACAATCGGTGGAATCGGCGTTTTCGAGTGCAGAGCCAGGCCGCGTGGATAGCGAATGACAACAGGGCCTTCGGTGTAGCCTGCGGCCCATTCGAGTGCGGCCACAAGCTCCTCGGAACAACGCGGGGCAATGACAATGAGTCCAGGTATGAGGCGCATGAATGAAAGGTCGAAAGCGCCATGGTGAGTAGCGCCATCGTCGCCCACAAGACCCCCGCGGTCGAGACAGAAAACGACAGGCAGTTTTTGCAGGGCGACGTCGTGAATGACCTGGTCGAGCGCCCGCTGCATGAAGGTGGAATAGATAGCCAGGAAAGGCTTTGCGCCGCGAACGGCAAGCCCGGCGGCAAAGGTGACGGCGTGCTGCTCGGCGATGCCGACATCAAAGAAGCGGTTCGGGAAGCGCCCTGCAAACTCTGTAAGCCCGGTACCGTCGGTCATGGCTGCGGTGATGGCGACGACGCGCTCATTCTTTTCGGCTAATCGGCAGACAGTGTCGCCGAAAACCTTGGAATAACTGACTCCTTTGTGGCCAAGGCTGTGGCCGGTTTTCTCGTCGAACGGCCCAACGCCATGAAAGTGGCGGGCGTCGTTTTCGGCGATCCTGTAACCCTTACCCTTTTGGGTGACGACGTGAATGAGCACAGGGCCGACCACGTTATGCCTCACCTTGTTGAAAATGCGCACCATGCGGGCAATGTCGTGGCCGTCGATGGGGCCGACATATTTGAAGCCGAGGTCTTCAAAAAAGATGTTGGGAACCAGGATGTTCATCATGCTTTCTTCAATCTTTTGCACTCCGGTAATGAAAGTTCGCCTGGCTTTGGTGGGGAGGTTCTTCGAGAGGTCCCATATCTTTTCTTTGAGCGTGTTGTAACTCTTTGAGACAAGCATGCTGGCCATGTAATTCTGCAATGCGCCCACATTGGGCGAAATCGAGTAAGCGTTGTCGTTTAGCACGACGATGATGTTCTTGCCCAGATGCCCGGCGTGATTGATGGCCTCGAAGGACATACCGCCCGTGAGCGCCCCGTCGCCAATGACAGCGATGGCGCGGTTGTCACGCTGCATAAGCTCATCGGCCACCCTGATGCCCAGCGCTGCCGAGATTGACGTGCTGCTGTGCCCCACGCCAAAGGCGTCTGCCTTGCTCTCGAAGATGTTGTTGAACCCGCTGATTCCGCCAAATTGCCGCAAAGTGTCAAAACGGTCGTTGCGGCCGGTGAGGATTTTGTAGGCATAGGACTGGTGTCCCACGTCCCACACGATGCGGTCTTTCAATGGGTCGAACACTTTCAGGAGGGCAACGGCGATGTCGGTGGCGCCGAGGCTTGGCGCGACATGTCCGCCGTTTTTGGAGGTCACTTCGATGATGCGGTGACGCACTTCCATGGCCAAATCACGTAACTGCGAGAAACGGAGATTGCGCACATCCGCAGGTTTCTTTATTGTATCCAGCAGCTTATACTCGTCGCTTTTAGTTGTCATAAATATCACATGAATCTCCTTACATCAGCCTGTCTTCGATCCAGGCCACAGCTTTGTCGAGGTTCTGTTTTTTTGGCGAACTGACCGCCAGCAGTGGTTCATCGGCAAGGCCGAGCCCGACACGCAACGCATCGAGCGCCGGCTGCACTTTGGTGGGGGCGATCTTGTCGCGCTTGGTGGCCGCCACTAGAAACGGATGCCCGGTCTGGCGCAGCATCTCAATCATCAGGCGGTCTTTTTCGTCAGCCGGGTGGCGGATGTCCACCAGAACAATCACGCCGCGCAGTGACAGGCGTTGCTCGAAGTATGCCCGCATCATGCGGCGCCACGCTGCACGGTCGGTTTTACTCACTTTGGCATAGCCATAGCCGGGCAGATCGACAAAGTTCATGAAGCCGTCCACCTCTTCCCCGCTCTCCATCATTCGCTTGAACCGCACCTCGAAGAAATTGATGAGCCGTGTCTTGCCGGGTTTCGAGCTGATCTTGGCCAGCAGTTTGCGACCCAGCAGGGCGTTCACGAACGAGCTTTTACCCACGTTCGAGCGACCGGCGAAGGCGATGTCGCACCAGGGACTGGCGGGGTAGCCGGCGGGTTTGACCGCGCTGATGATGAAGCTCGACTCGACAATACGGATCATGGGCGGCGGTAGATGACCGAGCTGTTTTCCGACTCCCACACCTCGATTTCGGTGATGTGGCAGCCTTCGTGCGAGAAGCGATGGGTCATTTCATCGTAGAGATAGCGAGCGATGTTTTCGGAGGTCGGGTTACGGTCGGCGAAGTATGGCAGATCGTTTAGCAGAGTATGGTCGAGTTCATCGAGCAGGGCGTGAAAGCTGGCCTTGATCACCTTGAAATCGACGGCCAGGCCGATGTCGTCGGTAGTTTCGCAGGCTATGCAGACGCGCACTGTCCAGTTGTGCCCGTGCAAATTGCGGCAGGCGCCGTTATAGCCGTCCAGACGGTGTGCAGCCGAGAAGTGCGAGCGCACGTTCAGCAGGTACATGATTTCTCCTTGGCGGCCCATGCCGGATTAGTTTGCATCCCACGATTACAGAACCGCCATTCATACCAGTCATGTGAGCGCGGGATAGTTTTTTGTAAAGCATTTTCAGCGACAATGTGAAGCGCCACTCAAGTTTGGGTTGACAAAATGTGGCCGGATATGTGTTGTACACGGTAGCAAACAACGGAGCGCAAGTATGAAATGTATATCCTGCAAATCATCCATCAGCAATTATGTTTTCTTTTGCCCCAAGTGCGGCGCCCAGTCACCATTGCTCGCCGAGAAGCTCTCGGCGAAACATGCGTTGCACGAGGCCTGGGCTGGTTTTAGGGGGGTGCGTTCCGGTTTTTACGGGTTCGCGGTGTTTTATGTCTTGCTCGTTTTGTCTCCGTTGCTGCTGGCCGGGTTCTGGGGGCCGATGCTCGAGCTGACAGGCCGTCCTTTCACCAACTACCTGTTGCACAACGCCGTGATGCTGGCGCTGGCGCCGTTGGCGCTGTTGCCGTTTGGCGAGGCGCGCCGTGTACTGCAGGGCCGGTTCAGCATCGGTGACTATCTGCGTTCGTTCCGCTGGTATCCGCGCATGTTCGTGTTTGTGCTCATCAACCTGGTTTTCTTTTTCATACTCAAATATGTGTGCAGTGGCCTGCCGGCCAACGACCCCATCCTGCACCTCGTCAGATTCGTGATGGTGCTGTATTGGCTGGCCATTGTCATGCCGGCGCCCCTGCTGATGAGCTTTCACGGCCTCTCCCCTGTTCGGGCTGTTTATGTGGCCTGGCGGGGCGGCAAGCATACTCGCTGGCAACAGTTCTTTCTGTTGGTCATTTGTGTTTTCTGGAACGCCGTCGCGGCCATCCCGCTCGGTCTCGGCCTGCTGATAAGCATCCCATTCACCATCTACGTCCTGTCCGACTATGTGCGTGCTCAGAACGAACAGCACGTGTTCAACGACTGGCTGCCTTCAGCCGACGATTGATGAGCCTGTGAGCCTGCCCGCGTGAAAGAGACATTCAAGCACGTATTGCCATTGCTGCGGCGAGGCTTGCCGCGCATTGGTTTGGGCGTGTTTTTGTTGCTCATCTGTGATGCCTTGCAGCTCGTTGTTCCCAAAATCATCCAGTGGGCGGTGGACGGCATGGGCCGGCCTGGCTTCACCCAGACGAACCTGCTGCACGGGGCGCTGCTCATAATCAGCATTGTGGCGGCGGTGGTGGCGCTCAAGTATTTCTGGCGTATCCTGCTCATCGGCAATACATGGGGAATCGAGCGCGATCTGCGCGCAAAATATTATGCTCACCTCATGCGTATGGGGCAGAACTTCTACAACGAACGCAAGACCGGCGACCTCATGGCCCTGGCCACCAACGACCTCACCGCTGTGCGCATGATGTTCGGCTTTGGCTTTGTGGCTGGTGCCGACATGATCTTCCAGTCGATTGCATCGCTGCTGTTCATGGGCGACATCAGCCTGCGTCTTACCTTGCTGGCCATTGTCCCCCTGCCGATTATGACAGTTTTCATCATGGTGATGGGCAAGAAGATGCACAAGCGCTTCCGCGAGGTGCAAACAGCCTTCGCCGATATGTCAGGCGAGGTGCAGGAGAGCATTTCGGGCATACGGGTGGTGAAGGCGTTCGTGCAGGAAGAGAATTCTGTGAAGAGCATGGCGCGCCACGCTTATACCTATGTGAAGAGCAACATTGCCCTGGTGCGGTTACACGCCACCTTTCACCCCTTTATGATACTGATAATAAGTGTCAGCATGGGCATCGTGATGGTTTTCGGTGGGCGCAGCGTCATTCGCGGCGACATTTCCATTGGCGGCTACGTCGCCTTCTCGAGCTATCTTGGTCTGCTCGCCTGGCCTATGATTGCCATCGGCTGGATCGTGAACATGTATCAGCGTGGCACGGCGTCGCTCAAGCGATTGAACGAAATATTCAATATCGAGCCCGAGATTGTGGACGAGGACGTGGATGCAACCATCACAAGCATCAGGGGCGCGGTCGAGGTGTGCAACCTCGAGTTCCGTTATCGGCCAGAAACGCCGGTCATCTTCGACGGCATAGACTTTTCGCTGCAAGCCGGCCACACCCTGGCGATTGTGGGGCGCACCGGCTGTGGCAAATCCACCCTGGTGAATCTGCTGGCGCGGGTGTATAACCCGCCCCGCGACACATTCTACATCGATGGACACGACATCTACAAGATACCGCTTGATGTGCTCCGCCGTTATGTGGTGATGGTGCCACAGGAGATATTCCTGTTCGGCGACACCCTGGCGGCCAACATCGCCTTTGGTATGCCGCAGGCCAGCCGCGAGGACATCGAGAAGGTGGCGAAGATGGCGCGCGTTCACGACGATATAATCGACTTCGAGAAAGGATATGACACGATTGTGGGTGAGAGGGGCGTCACGCTTTCCGGCGGACAGAAACAGCGTATCGCCATGGCCCGCGCCTTTCTCATGGATCCCAGCGTGCTCGTGCTCGACGACAGTCTTTCGGCGGTGGACACCAAAACCGAGAAGGAGATTCTCGAACAGATTGTGCGCGTTCGCCAGGGCAAGACCACCATCATGATTGCTCACCGCATCAGCTCCATCCAACATGCCGACCAAACCATAGTGCTGGAAAACGGCAAGGTGATTGAGCGGGGCGGACATGCAGAACTGATTGCAAGCAAAGGCATATACAGCTATCTGTGGGAAAAGCAGCAGATAGAAGAGAAGCTGAAGGAACGCTGAGATGAGCAGTAACCGCAACGCACGAATAGACGCCGCCGAGCGTTCAGCAGGGAGCTGACATGCCACCTCTGGGCGGACACGGCATCTATTCGGACGAGATAAAGACCAAGCTCTACGACCGCCGGTTATTGGGGTCTTTGCTGCGCTACCTCAAGCCCTACTGGGCCTATGCCCTGTTCTCGCTCATTCTGTTGCTGATTGTCACCACTATCGAGCTGTTCATTCCGCTCATCACCATGTACGCGGTGGACGACTACATCGTCTCCGACCGCTCGCTGCTGCGCTTCGAGACCACCGAGGCCTACGATGAATTCGCCCAGCGATACCCGCGTCTCGATGGACTGCAAACATATGCGGATGGCGACACCACCTGGATTGTGTTGCCCACCAAGAAGCGCAGCTTCATCAGCTCGCAAGACCGGGAACTCTGGAAGGATGAGGGCCGCTTCTTCGACGAGCGGTTCGCTCTGGTACAGAACAACGCCGAGAACCGCGCCATTCTGGCGAGGGTGAAAACCAATCCGGCCTACTACACGCTTTCGGACGAGACACTGGCGGTGCGCCAGGAGGTCATCGACGTATTCACCGGCAGTCAGCAGCTCACGTCGAGTGAACTTGGCGTTTTGCGCCACAATGACATCATGGCGCTCGTCTGGCTGGGCCTCCTGTTTCTGGCGGCGGTTGTGGGGCGATTTGTTTTTCAGTTCTTTCAGGTGTATTTCATCAACCACGCTGCCCAGCACGCTATGTACGACCTGCGTTGCGACCTTTTTCTGCACATGTCCAAAATGCCGCAGCAGTACTTCGACCGTAACCCGGTGGGGCGGCTGGTGACGCGGGTCACCAACGACATCCGCGCCCTCGACGAGGTGTTGAGCGCCGGATTGCTGCAACTTGTTCAAGACATCCTCACCCTGGCCGGCATCATCGTCATGATGTTGATTCTGGATACCCGGATGGCGCTGGTTTGCTTCTGTATCATGCCCTTCGTTGCCATTTATATGAAGGTGTTCAAGGACAAGACTCGTGTTATCTACCGCGAGGTGCGCCGCAAACTGGCAGGGCTGAACTCGCGGCTCTCAGAGGATATATCGGGCTTCCGCATCATCCAGCTATTCAACCAGTATCGCAACAAGCTGGGGCACTTCAACTCAATCAACAGCGGTTACTTCGAGGCGGGATTCAAACAGATTCGCCTGTTCGCTGTCTTCCGGCCCATCATTTTCAGCATGCGCTATATCGTTGTGGCGCTCATCATCTGGTACGGTGGCGGCCAGATTCTGCGGGGAACAATCACGCTGGGCCTGCTGCTTGCTTTCATGCGCTACCTCGACCGTTTCTTCGACCCCATCAACAGCATCAGCGAGAAGTTCAACGTGTTGCAGGGCGCAATGGCCGGCGCCGAGCGCATCTTCGACCTCTTCGAGACCGATACGCAGGACTATCGGCAGTCAGCGCAGTTGGAGTGTAAGCTCGATGGTGGCATCGAGTTCCGCAATGTCTGGCTCAGTTACCTCGACAACAAAGAATATGCTCTGCGAGACATCAGTTTTGTGGTGAAGCCAGGTGAGAAGATTGCCCTGGTGGGGCACACAGGCTCCGGCAAGACCTCGATTATCAATCTGCTGGGTGATCTCTACGCCTACCAGAAAGGCGAGATTCTGGTCGATGGCAAGCCACTGAACGATTATGCTCTCTCCGATCTTCGCCACGACATCGGCATCGTGCAGCAGGATGTTTTTCTCTTTTCCGGCACCATCCACGACAACATCGCGCTTGGCGACGACAGCATCGACGAAGCCCGCCTGGAAGAGGTCAGCCGTCACGTCAACGTCTATGACTTCATCGACAGCCTGCCGGGCCGCTTCGAGGAGCCGGTGATGGAGCGTGGCGCAACCTTTAGCGTGGGGCAGAGGCAACTCATCGCCTTCGCCCGCGTTCTCGCCTATGACCCCGCCATTTTCGTGCTGGACGAGGCCACCTCGAACATCGACACCGAGACAGAGATAAAGATACAGGACGCTCTTTCCAAGGTGATGGCGGGACGCACGTCCATCATCATTGCGCACAGGCTCTCCACCATCAAGCATGTTGACCGCATACTCGTGTTGCACAAGGGCGAACTGGTCGAACAAGGCTCGCACGACGAGCTCATTGCCCAGCGCGGACTTTACTATGACCTCTACCGCTTGCAGTTTGAATAGACTGCTGGCGGCGCTGCTGGCTCTGTTGCTGGTCTCCTGCGGCAAGCCACCGCCGCAGGCAGACATACCACTCGATTTGCCGCCTGATTCAACTCACCTGCCAGTGTTGCCAGACAGCCTTGTTTTGCCCTATGTGACAGCGGCCGACAGCGTCTGGCCAGGACTGGAGGAGGGACTCTACCTGAATACAGGCGTTACTGCCGATTCGGCGCGGCTGCATGCAGCGCTGCGCAGCGCCCGTGCCGCCGGACTGAACATCGTCTGCTTCGACGTGAAAACCATGCGCGGCGATATCACCATCCGCCTGCCCGAGCGCGACGACCTGTTGCCGCATCCTGACCGTGGCCTTCACAATCTGTCCAGGCTCACCCGCACGCTGCACGACTACGACATGCGTTCCGTGGCGCGACTGGTGATGTTCCACGACTCCTGGCTGGCTGCTCGTCGCCCTGACCTGCGCCCATACAGCAGCCCCGGTGTGCCCTGGTGCGAAAACGAGCGGAAAGCCCCCGCCTGGCTCGACCCGTCGCATCCAGAGGTGCAGCGCGACCTGCTGGCGCTTATAGACGTGGTGGCGCGGAGCGGCGTGGACGAGATTCAGCTCGACTATGTGCGCTTTCCCACGCAGGGCGCCATCGACGACGCCTGGTTCGCTTTCGAGTGGGAGGATGAATTGGTGGAGGGCAGCGACGGCCATTTGTGCGTACCGCGCAAGCCAGACGTGATTGCGGCGTTCGTGCGCCAGGCACGTGAGGTATGCGACCGCTACGGCGTCGAGCTGTCCGCCGATGTGTTCGCCATCGTGTTGTGGGGCAGAGAGGTCGATATCGAGAAAACGGGGCAGGATTTACGCCAGATGACGCCCTGGTTGCACCGCGTACACCCGATGCTGTATTCGTCGCATTTCGCCCCCGATTTCAGCCATCGCAACGATGTGCCCAACGAACCTTACCAGATTGTCTTCGACAGCGTGAGCCGCTGCCGCGAAATGACCGACGACAACTGCCTGGTGATGCCATACCTTCAGGCGATGACCTGGGGAGTGGATTTTTCGTCGCAGTATGTACTGGCACAAGTGCAGGCAGCACGCCACGCCGGTGCCGACGGCTATCTGATGTGGCATTCCTCGAGCTGGTACAGTAAGCTGTTGCCCTGGCTGCAGGAATATAAAGAATCAGGGGCTCTGTAACGCCTTCCGGCGTTACCATCGAACGAAAGCTTTGCCGCGAAGCGGCATGGCGAAAGTGGAGCAAGAAACCCCTGAACCCCGCCAAACTTTTGGTGGATGCTAACGCATCCTTATGTCAAAAGAAAAATTATTGTACATAGGAAACGAAGTTTCCGCAGAAGTTTTTGGTCTCGCTTTTTACAAAAAGTGAGCTTGTCTTATCTTTCAGGCCGTAGCCATCTCCTGCTTCATTTGCTCCAGTTTGTTCTTCAAAGCTTCGTCCGACAGGGCTAATATCTGCGCGGCCAGGATAGCGGCGTTCTTGGCGCCGTTGATGGCCACCGTGGCCACCGGTACGCCGGGGGGCATCTGCACCACCGACAGCAGGGCGTCTTCTCCGCTCAGTGTGGGGCCTGTGAGCGGCACGCCGATGACCGGCAGCGTGGTGTGCGCGGCAAGCACTCCGGGCAGGTGTGCGGCCATTCCCGCCGCGGCGATGATGACCATCACCCCGTCAGCGACGGCGTTTTCGGCCAGCGCTGCGGTCTGTTTGGGCTTGCGGTGGGCTGACGAGACGTGAAAATCGTAGTCAATGCCAAACGAAGCGAGGGTTTCGCGGATTTTCTCGCCATGCGGCAGGTCGGTTTTACTTCCCAGGATTACGCGTACACGGGGCATTGAGTCTCCTCGCTTTTTTTTAGCAAAAACGCCCGAATACAACGGGCGCAGCTATAGTTTGCTATGGGTTATTTCTTTTTTTTGCCGGTCTCCCACACATGGGTGGTGAGCACATCGATAACTTCATCGGGGGCAGTGGCCTGAGCCAGACGCTCGATGTTGGCGCCGGCGAGCATCAACCGCGAGAGGTAAGATAGCGAGAATAGGTGCTGCTTGTCATTGTGCAGCAACAGCATGAAGAAAAGATTTACCGGTTTGTTGTCGATAGCGTCGAAGTCAACGCCCTCTTTGCAACGACCGAACAGCACGCACGGGCGCTTGATCTTGGTGGGGTGCATGTGACGTGGGTGCAGCAGCGCCACCCCCTTGCCCACAGCCGTGCTGACGAGTTCTTCACGCGCCACCACCACCTCATAGAGCCAGCGGTGATCTCGCACGATCTTACGTTCGCGGGCGAACTTGGACATCTCGGCAATGGCTTCATACTTGTTTTCCGCCTCGAAATTGAGGTAAACCAGCGCGGGATCGATGTAATCGACGAAGCGGCATACGGTGCGACGAAGGGCGAGATGCTCTTCTTCGCTCTCGCTGAGATTGGCCAGCCATTCTTCTATTTCGTAGCGGTCTATCTTCATGGTGCGGCCAGACTTGACCATATTAAACACGTCAGAGTTGACCATCTCTTTGACAATGTTCTCTTTCACCTTGAGGAACTTGGCTGCTTCGCTCAGAGTGATCAGCTTCCTCGCCATCACGACCCTCCTTCTTGATTGCACGACAGGATGTTGCCGAGTATTAGCAACACCTCCACAAACCTTTCTTAACTTATAAACGAAAATCCGTCAAGTAATACACTTCAATTCTATCTATTTCTTGACACGCCGCCCTGTGGCTGTATTCAGGTTATATGAATAAATTTATTCCCCTGTTGGCGGCGCTCTTGCTTACCGCTTGCGCGTATTCGGTATATATGACGCAATACCCGCACCTCGAATCAATCCGCGTCACCACCTTCGAGAACCGCTCCACGCAGTATGCCGTGCAGGAAGAACTCCTTCTGGCGCTGTCCGGCGAGTTTCAGCGTGATGGCCGGATAAAGGTGGTCGAGATGGCGCCAGACTGTGTTATTGACGGCATAATCCTCGATTATCAGAACAGCGTGTACGACTACGATGAGAACGACGTTGTCACCCGCTACAAGGTGAAGATGCTGTTCAGCGTCACTCTGACCGACCTGGTGAGAAACGAAGAGATGTGGCACAGCGAATCGTTGCTGCTGGAACAGGTGTGGCAATCCGATCAGTCTGTCGAGTCCAGCCTGCCGCAAAGTGAGGAAGAGGCCCGAGCCGAAATCTATGATGACCTCTACGAGCAAATCATGAAAAACACATTCGAGTCATGGTAATATGAGCTTGCGTATCAACAGCTTCCTGGCCAGGTCGGGGCTTGGGTCTCGCCGACATGTCGAGTCGCTGGTTACTGGTGGACGGGTGACGGTGAACGGCGCTGTGTGCACCGATCTGGCGACACAGGTGCGACCCGATATGGACGAGGTTCGTGTGAATGGCAAGCAGGTGCGCCCGACAAGGGAGCGTATCTGCGTGATGCTCAACAAACCGCCTGGCTATGTGGTCAGCGCCCGCGACGAATTTGGCCGCAAGACCGTGTTCGACCTGTTGCCGCAGTTCCCAGCGCCTGTGCACGCGGTGGGACGGCTGGACAGAGACAGCGAGGGCTTGCTGCTGCTCACCAGCGACGGCAATCTTTCACAGCGTCTGCTGCACCCCTCGCACAAGGTGGAGAAGACCTACAAAGTCACCTGCACTGGCCGGCTGACCCGCGAGAACATCGAAACGCTACGAAACGGCGTGGCGCTGGACGATGGTAAAACCTTGCCGGCGCGTGTGTTCATCAAGCAGCGCAGCGAGACAAAAACGGTGTTGCGCATGGTTATTCGGGAAGGCCGTAATCGACAGATACGCCGCATGATAGAAGCGATAGGCTCGAGCGTCACTTCGCTCAAGCGGCTACAGGTTGGCACACTCAAACTGGGTAGGTTGCCGGCCGGAATGTGGCGTCCGCTCATGCCACGCGAAATCGAGCAATTACTGCCAAGAAAGGACCGTCTATGAAAATGGGAATGATTGGGCTTGCCAATAGCGGTAAATCCACGATATTCAATGCATTAAGTGGAGCAGAGGTGGAAACTGCCCCCTACACCTCGATGAAAGATGAGCCGCATCTGGCGGTTATCGATGTAGCCGATGAGCGCGTTGACTGGCTGTCAGGCTACTATCAGCCCAAGAAAACCACCTTTGCCCAAATCGAGCTGGTTGACTTTGCCGGGCTCACAGAGGGGGCGGCTCGCAGCGGTCTGTTTCCGCCGCAGTCTATGGCGCTGATAAAAACCGCGGACGCGCTGGCGCTCATCGTGCGCAACTTCCACGAGCCGACCATCGACCAGGCTCAGGGCGTTCCCGACCCGGTTTCCGAGGTGGAGCACATTGAGACCGAGCTGAAGCTGTCGGATATGATTGTCGTCGAGAAGCGCTTGGAACGTATCGAGTTGAGCTATAAGCGAGGCGTGAAAACCAACGAGATTCAGCAGGAAGAAAAGCTGCTGCGAAGGGCGCATACATGGCTCGAAGATGACAACTCGCTGCGGGACTTTGAAACAAATAGCGAAGAAGATAAAATCCTGCGAGGATTTCAGTTCCTCAGTCGCAAGCCCATACTTGTCGTGCTCAACTCCGGCGAAGACGAGTTTGGCCACTGCGCCGAGACAGTCACCGAGTTGCAGAAGCGCTGGCAGGTGATGGAGTTCGCCGGTGAGTTCGAGATGGAGCTGGCGCGGCTCGAAACTGATGAAGCGCAGATGTTTATGGAAGACATGGGCATCACGGAATCCGCTCGTGACCGTCTGACGCATCTGGCCTATCGCTTGCTGGGATACATCAGCTTCTTCACAGTTGGAAAGGACGAGGTGCGCGCCTGGACTATCCGCCGCGGTGACACCGCGCTGGAAGCTGCCGGACGTATCCACTCGGACCTGGCGCGAGGCTTCATTCGCGCCGATGTGTTCGCCTATGACGACATGCGCACCTGTGGTTCCGAGAAAGGCATGCGCGAGAAAGGATTGCTCCGTCTCGAAAGCCGGGACTATCTGGTGAATGACGGCGAGATTGTGCACGTCAGGTTCAACGTATAATCGTTTGCGAGACAACGAGAAATGAGGGGGAAACATGCCAGCGAAAAAGGCGGCGGGAAAGAAAAAAGCGACAAATACGGCGAACAGGAATAAGACGAAGAAGCCCCGACAGCCGCTTGCGCACCAGAACGTTTACTGGGGAGCGATGCTCTTTGTGGTTGTTCTGTTGCTGTTTGTGTCGCTGCTGGCCAGGCCGCAGACCATTCGCGACGACATGGCGTCCCTGCGGGCGGCCGAGCTGACCTTCTCCCGTGTCATCCGGCTCGACTTCCCCGCACTCGATAACCCCCTCGGCCCCGTTGGCGCCTACACAGGCTATTTCTTTCTCACAGTATTCGGCCAGTTTTTCGCGCTTTGCCTTCTGGTCGGTCTTGCCGCCATCTCTGCCTGCATCATCTTTATCCCCGACAATCAGGACGCCAGGTTCAAGGCGGTGGCGTTCATCATCCTCGCCTTTTTCGCCACGATTATCCTGCTCAATTACACGCCGTTTTATCAGGCCAGCCTCGATACATTTCCACTCAGCGTATATAATTGGATGATGTCACTGGTGCGCGCCACCGGCGCCATCATCATCTCAGGGGCCATCTGCCTGCTCTGCCTGATGATAATCTTTGGCGCGGAGTCTGTGCGGAATGCCATTTTCGCCATATTCAAAGTTATCTATATGGCTATCTACAAGTTGTTCAAGGGCATCACGCAGATGCTGGCTGTTCCGTTCCGCGACAAGGAGTCAGCGAAGAGTGAACCCAGGCCGAAGAAACGCACTCCGGTGAAGCCTGACATCGAGGTGGCGGCTGACAATGGGGAAGAGGAAGACCCCAACATATTTGACCATGCGTATAAGGACGATGACGAAACAGAGACAAAGCCTGTTCCCACCCGCCGCAAGCGACCGCCCAAAGTAGATGAAGCGGAGTTCGACCATTACATCAAGCCGGACATCGACCTATTTTTGACAAGCCCTCCCCGAAGCGGCAAAGCCGATCGCCATGAAATGGAGGAGGAGATCAAGCGAACGAGTACTATCCTGCGTGACAAACTGGCGGAATTCGGCATCGAGGCGCAGGTGGTCAACGCCAACATCGGCCCCATCATCACGCAGTATGAGCTGAAACCAGCCCCCGGCGTTAAGGTGAGCCGGTTCCAGTCGTTTGCCGACGACCTGGCGCTGGCTATCAAAGCCGAGACCATCCGTGTGCAGGCCCCGATTCCGGGGCGTGGATTGGTCGGCATCGAGGTGCCCAACAGCAATCGTGACACCATCTACCTCAAGGATGTGCTGCTGTCCGATGAGATGGCCGCCCTGGATTCGCCGCTGGCGCTCGCCCTGGGCAAGGACACCTCGGGTACCCCGGTCGTCACCGATCTGGCTCGAATGCCACACCTGCTGATTGCCGGCGCAACTGGCTCCGGCAAAAGCGTTTGCCTCAACACAATGATCAACTCGATACTCCTGAGACAAACACCCGACGAGGTGCGGTTCATCATGATTGACCCCAAGATGATCGAATTGTCCGGCTACGAGGGCATCCCGCATCTTATACAGAATGTCGTTACCGATCCCGACGAGGCGTTGAGTGTGCTGAATTGGGGCGTGAGCGAGATGGAGTGGCGCTATGAAATGCTCCTGCGCTACAAAGCCCGTGACATCGGTGGCTATAACAGCCGCTTGCAGGAACTGCGCGACAAGGGGGAAGAGGTGGAGGACGAGTCGCTGCCCCACGTCATCATGATTGTGGATGAGTTCGCCGACCTCATCATGTCGGCAGGGCGTGACATTGAACTGCCCATCGCCCGTCTGGCGCAAAAGGCGCGGGCAATTGGCATTCACCTGATTTTGGCGACGCAACGCCCATCCACCAAAGTAATAACAGGCCTCATCAAGGCGAACTTTCCGGCGCGTATCGCCTTCCGCGTGAGCACCAAGATAGATTCGCGAGTCATTCTCGACCAGAACGGCGCCGAGACGCTGCTGGGTCGTGGCGACATGCTTTTCCTGCCGCCCGGTAAGGCAATGGTAGAGCGCATTCACGGCGCTTTTGTGGCCGACCGTGAGATTGAAGAGTTGGTG
Organism: Candidatus Cloacimonadota bacterium; assembly: GCA_021108395.1. Lineage (GTDB taxonomy): Bacteria > Cloacimonadota > Cloacimonadia > Cloacimonadales > JAIOQZ01 > JAIOQZ01. The sequence goes on along the minus strand of JAIOQZ010000039.1, from coordinate 84,760 downwards.
GAATATCTTCGCAAGATGCCCAAGCCCGATCTCGAAATCGAATTTGCACAGGAGATGCAGAGCGGCGACCTGGCGGGATTCGAGAGTGACGATGAGCTGTTCATGGATGCGGCACAGGCGATTGTATCGGCGGGCACGGCGTCTGTGAGCATGTTGCAGCGCCACTTCAAGATAGGCTATGCACGCGCTGGGCGACTGGTCGATATGCTCGAGCAGGCCGGCGTTATCGGCCCGCATGTGGGCAGCAAATCACGGGAGGTGCTGATGGCGCCGGAGGACTTGAACAACGATGCGTAATCTGCTGATATTGCTGGCGCTGCTGCTGACGGTCGCCGCACATGGCCAGTCAGACGAGGCGATGATGCTGAAGGAAACCGTTCTGCAAACCTATGGTAGTTTGGTGTCGTTTCAAGCGAGTTTTGTGCAAACAAACAACTGGCCGGAGCTTGAAAAATCACTGGTGTCAGAAGGTATGCTTTCATACAACAGAGAGCGGGTACTTTTGCGCTATAGCGAGCCCAGCGGGCATATTCTGCTGGCGTTGCCGAGCTCGATTCACATGTGGGACCCGAACGCCAACCGTGAGATAATTCTCGCGCCGGATGAGCTTGCCGGGCGTCTGCGTCCGGTGGACATCGTCGAGTACTATGCCGAGGGCGCTCAATTGTCCGTCGAGCGGGAAGAAGGGCTGCGCGTACTGCGCATCGTTCCCACAGAAGAGAAAGACCTGCTTCAATTGCGCGTTTTCTGGAACGATGCCCTCAGCCGCATTGACGCGCTTTCCTACGAGGACGCCGAAGGCAATCAGGTGGAGTACAGGTTCAGTCGGCAGGAATTCAATCCACAACTGGCGGACAGCGTTTTTGACATAGCGCTGCCGCAAGACCGCGACATCCTCGACACAAGGCAGTGATTTCGCTATTGATTTAGTTGCAGGGAGATACACATGATAGGCATCATCATGGCCGGCGGCGTCGGCACACGGTTCTGGCCGCTCAGCAGGCCCGATCGGCCCAAGCAGTTCCTCTCCATTCTTTCCGAGCGCTCGATGATCCAGATGACCGCCGACCGCCTGCGCGGACTGGTCAACAGCATTTATGTAGTCACTTCAGCCGATCAGGCACATCTGGTGAGGGAACAACTGCCGAAGCTGAATGCGGAGCAGATCATCATCGAGCCATTCGGGCGCAACACCGCCCCCTGTATAGGGTTGAGCGTCGCCTGGCTGCATGCGCTCGGTATCCCAGACGACGAAACGCTGCTGGTTGTGCCTGCCGACCACGTCATCGGCAAGGTAGAGCTGTTCCACTCGCTCGTGCGCAAGGCAGAAACAGCGGCGCGAGATGGCTATCTCGTCACCTTCGGCATAGTGCCCGATTATCCGGCTACGGGCTATGGCTATATTGAGTCGGGTGAGTTGATAGATAACGACATGTTTCACATGAAACAATTCAAGGAAAAGCCCGACCGCAATGCCGCCGAAACGTTTCTCGCACAAGGCGGGTTCTACTGGAACAGTGGCATGTTCCTGTGGTCGCTCGGCGCTATCAGGCACGCTTTTCAAACGCTCATGCCCGATGTGCACACACTGCTCGACCTCATCCTCGACCGCTGGCGGCAGCAGGGACAGAACGCCGACATAGCCGACATCTACGGCAACATGCCGCGTGTGCCCATCGACATCGGCGTCATGGAACGCGCCGCTAAACGCGCCGTCGTCCCCGCCGACATCGTCTGGAGCGACGTGGGCGGCTGGCAGGCGCTCTACGATCTCGCCGACAAAGACGAGCACGACAACGCCGGTAACGCCGAGCGCCTGGCGCTGGATTCCTCTGGATGTTACGTCCATGCCGACAAACCGGTGGCACTGGTGGGTGTGCACGATCTCGTCATCGTGGAGACAGACGACGCGCTGCTTATTTGCAATCGCAGTGACAGCGAACGCGTGAAGGAAATAGCAAAAGAGCAGGGGCTTTGCCCCTGAACTCCACCAAACTTTTTGCAAAAAGTTTGGATCAAAAACTCTTGCGGAAACTTCGTTTCCTATGTACAAAAGGAAATTCTTGTGCACAGGATACGCAGTATCCGTTAAAGCTTTTTGGTCTTACCTTTTTCTCGAAAAAGGTAAGTGGGGTTCAGGGGCAATGCCCCTGTCTTATAATTCAGAGTCGCTTTTCAGGGAGCCGAGGCGGGCAACAGCGCGGTGCAGCGCCATCTCGGCGCGACGGAAGTCGGTGTCGTCTTGCTTTACGCGCAGGCGTTTTTCGGCGCGTTTATGTGCTTCGCGGGCGCGTTCGGCATCGATGTCGTCAGACTTCTCGGCAATCTCGCAGGCAATGAGCACCATGTCCGCTTCGACCGTTACAAAACCGTCGTGGATGGCCCAGCGTGTCTCGACTGTGTTGTCGATGCAGGTGAGGATGCCAGGCCGCAGCCGTGTTATGAAGGGCGTGTGGCCCGGTAAAACGCCGAAGTCACCTTCGATACCGGGCACAATCACCTGGTCGAATTCGGCCTTGACCACCTGGCCCTCCGGCTTCCTCACTTCCAGCTTGATTTTGCTCATTATCCCTTCAGTTTTTTGGCTTTTTCTTCTACAGTGTCCAGATTGCCGCAATACAGGAAGGCTTGTTCCGGCCAGTCGTCGCAGTCACCGTCAAGGATTGCCTTGAAGCCGGCAATCGAGTCTTTCAGCGGCACGAACTGTCCGGGCACGTTGGTGAATTCCTCGGCGACGAAGAAAGGCTGGCTGAAGAAGCGCTCGATTTTGCGGGCGCGGCTGACGACCTGCTTGTCTTCTTCGGATAGCTCGTCCATGCCCAGGATGGCGATGATGTCCTGTAAGTCTTTGTATTTCTGCAAGATACGCTGAGACTCACGAGCCACGTAATAGTGCTCCTCGCCGATTATCTTCGGGTCGAGGATGCGGCTTGTCGAGTCGAGCGGATCGACGGCGGGGTAGATGCCCAGTCCCACGATACGGCGCGAGAGCACCGTTGTGGCATCGAGGTGCGCGAAAGTGGTGGCGGGGGCGGGGTCGGTGAGGTCGTCTGCGGGGACATATACGGCCTGCACCGAGGTGATAGAGCCGTTGCGCGTGGAGGTGATGCGTTCCTGCAAATCGCCCATCTCGGTGGCCAGAGTGGGTTGGTAGCCCACTGCCGACGGCATGCGGCCCAGCAGGGCGGACACTTCGGAGCCTGCCTGCGTGAAACGGAAAATATTGTCGATGAACAGTAGCACATCCTTCTTCATCACATCACGGAAGTACTCGGCGATGGTGAGTCCGGTGAGGCCCACGCGCTGACGAGCGCCGGGCGGTTCGTTCATCTGGCCGAACACCAGCGCTGTGCTGTCCAGTACGCCCGACTCTTTCATTTCGAGCCAGAGGTCGTTGCCCTCACGGGTGCGTTCACCCACGCCGGCAAACACCGAGTAGCCGCCGTGTTCGGTAGCCACGTTGCGGATAAGCTCTTGAATGAGAACGGTTTTGCCCACACCGGCGCCACCAAAGAGCCCGGTCTTGCCGCCCTTGAGGTAAGGCTCGATCAGATCGATGACCTTGATGCCTGTTTCGAGGATTTCCTCTTCTGTTTCGAGGTCTTCAAACAGCGGCGCCTGCCGGATGATGGGGTAGCGCTCGTCGCACTTCACCTCGCCCTGCTCGTCGATAGGCTCGCCCACCACGTTGATGATGCGGCCAAGTACGGCCTCGCCCACCGGTGTGGTGATGGGTTCGCCGGTGTCCATCACGGTTGTACCGCGAACCATGCCATCTGTCGAATCCATGGCCACAGAGCGTACTTTGTTTTCGCCCAGGTGCATCTGCACCTCGAGGATTAGATCTGTCTGCTCCTCGCGGATAATCTTGAGTGCGTTGAAGATCGCCGGTAGCTGGCCTTCGGGGAACTCGACGTCCACCACCGGTCCGATCACCTGAATCACCTTGCCTTCAGTCATCGTGCAACCTCTATTATGTTGATGTTATGCTATTGATTAATCGCGTCTGCGCCGGAAGCGATCTCGATAATTTCCGTGGTGATGGCGGCCTGACGCTCGCGGTTGAACTGAAGCGTTAGCGCGCCAATCATCTCGGTGGCGTTGTCTGTGGCGCTGTCCATCGCCGTCATGCGGGCGCCCTGCTCGGCAGCCGAGCTTTCGAGCATGATGCGCCACATGTCCACATGCATCACCTTGCAGCCCAGCTCCTCGATAACGGTGTCTTCGTCCGGCTCGTAGATGTAATCGATGGACGAGACGATGTCCGATTCGAGAGGCTGCACCGGCAGCACGGTTTTGATGATTATGTTTTGCTGAATAGCCGACTTGAACTCGTTGTACAGCACCTTTATCCTTGCATAGTCGTGGTGCAGGTAGAGGTCGAGAACGTGGTCGGCCACATCGCGGGAACGGAAGAACTCCATATCGTTGAAGATACCGACATAATGTTCGATAACGCGGTCGGTGCGTTTCCTCAGTGAGTCATAGCCTTTGCGCCCCACACAGACGATGTCGGTATTCGGGTTCTCCTGGATGAAGCTGAGAGCGCGGCGGATGATGCCGGTGTTGAACGAGCCGCACAGGCCACGGTCGGCGGTGACCACCACCAGAAGCTCTTTCCCTTTGCGGGGAGTGTCGTCCAGCAGGATATGGCGGGAAGCCACGTTTTTTTTCTTCAATGTGCGCAGCATAGTGTCCAAATGGTTGGCGTATGGCCTGGCGGCAAGTATGCGCGTCTGCGCACGGCGCAGGTGCGAGGCCGCCACCATCTTCATGGCGTTGGTAATCTGCCGCGTGTTCTTGACGCTGTCGATGCGTATCTTGATGTCTCGTATAGCCATTCGATCCCGCCTGTTTAAGTGAACTTGGCCACGACGTTCTTGCAGATTTCGTGCATCTTTTCTTTTGCTTCATCGGTGAGCTTGTCTTTCACAAGTTGCTGGCAGAAGTCTTTGTGCTCGGTGTCAAGCATCACATAGAGGTCGCGCTCGACGTCCTTCACCTTGTTGACGGGGATTTCGTCCAGATAGCCCTGGTTGCCCATGAAGATAATGAAGACCTGCTTGTGCACCGGCAGCGGAGAATATTGATCCTGCTTGAGGATTTCCACCAGGCGTTCGCCGCGACGAAGCTGCTGCTGCGTAACCTTGTCGAGGTCGGAGCCGAACTTGGCGAAGGCCTCCATCTCACGGTATTGCGCGAGGTCGAGGCGGAGCTGCCCCACCACGCCGCGCATGGCTTTCACCTGGGCGCTGCCGCCCACGCGGGAAACAGATATACCGGCGTTGATGGCCGGGCGAACACCGCTGTAAAACAGGTTGTTCGACAAGAATATCTGGCCGTCGGTAATCGAGATTACATTGGTGGGGATGTATGCGGTGATGTCGTCGGCCTGCGTCTCGATGATGGGCAGCGCCGTGAGCGAGCCGCCGCCGAGCTCGTCATTGAGCTTGCTGGCGCGTTCCAGCAGGCGGGAATGCAAATAAAACACGTCGCCGGGATACGCTTCGCGTCCTGGAGGACGACGCAGCAACAGCGAAATCTGGCGATAGCTTACAGCGTGCTTGGAAAGATCGTCATAAACGATGAGCGCATGCTTGCCATTGTCGCGGAAGAACTCGCCCAGGGTGCAGCCGGCATATGGCGCCAGATACTGCAGGGCGGCGGGTTCGGCGGCAGTGGCCGAGACGATGACGGTGTATTCCATCGCCCCGTGCTCTTCGAGCGTTTGCACGAGCTTGGCAACCGACGATTTCTTCTGGCCGATGGCCACATAGATGCAGAGAACGTCGTTACCCTTCTGGTTGATAATAGTATCGACGGCGATGGCGGTTTTGCCTGTCTGGCGGTCGCCAATGATGAGTTCGCGCTGGCCGCGGCCAATAGGAATCATCGAGTCGATGGCTTTGAGGCCGGTTTGCAGCGGTTCCTTGACGGGCTGCCGCTGGATGACGCCCAGCGCCTTGCGCTCGATGGGCATGTTCTTCTCGGCCTTGATCTCGCCCTTGCCGTCCAGCGGCTGGCCCAGGGCGTTCACCACGCGGCCCAGCATTGCCTCGCCCACCGGTATTTCGAGGATACGCTTGGTGCGGCGCACAACGTCGCCTTCTTTAATGTAGCGCGTATCGCCAAAGACGATGCAACCGACATTGTCTTCATCAAGGTTGAGCGCCATGCCATAGATGTCGCCAGGAAAGAGCACCATCTCGCCCGACATGACTTCATCCATGCCATAGATGCGGGCGATGCCGTCACCCACCTGCACCACCTTGCCGGTCTCGGCGATGTCGATGTCAAATTTGAATTGATTGATTTTGTCGCGAATAATCGCGCTGATTTCATCCGGTTGAATTTTCATGCTGGATTCCTCTTATTGTGTCTTTCGGCCGGCGAACCGTTCGAGATTGTCGCGCAACGACGCATCTACGAGCATCGAGTGCGTACTCGCCGTAAAACCGCCAATCAGCGAAGGATCGACGGTGGCGCTCAATATCACCTTGTGCTTCAGGATGTTCTGTAGCAGTCGGCTGATCTGAGCCAGGACGTTGTCGCTGTGGTCTCGTGCAAGCACAAGCTCAACCTTCACCTCGTCGTTTTCGGCGTGGATGGCGGCTTCGATGCATTCAAGCACGGCTGGCAGGATGTTGAAGCGGTGCTTGTGCACCAGAATCTCGAAAAGCGAGCTCCATAGCGGCTGGAATTCAAGATGATCGTCAAGCATACTCCCCAGTTCAAGGCGCTTGGGCCTGGGCAGCACCACCGAGTGGACCGCCTTGATGAAGGTGGGGTTGTCGGCCAGTATCTGGCGCACCGTCTCGATGTCAGCGAGCAGCCCGCGGTGGTCGTCTCGCTTTACCAAGTCCATAAACGCTCTGGAGTAACGTAGGGCCAGAAGGTGGTTTCTCACGAGACACCCCGCTCCTTCAACAGTTGCTCGATAAGAGCGGCATCGGTTTCCTCGTCCATCTTGTCGGCGATAATCTTGCCGGCGACATCGGCGATGAGCCTGGCTACGCGGCTCTCGAGTTCTTGCATGGCCTTTTTCTTTTCGGTGATGAGCAGAGCGTCGGTCTCGGCCAGAATCTTCTTTTGCTGGCCATGAGCCTGACGGATGATATCGCCTGCCTGATCTTCGGCCTCGTGCTTCGTTTTACTCATCAACAGACGCATCTCTTCAGTCGAGGCCTTCAAATCCTGCTTGCGTTGCTCGACCAGTTGCCCAGCCTCATCGCGAGACTTGACTGCCTGGTCCATATCGTCAGCGATCTTGGCCTGTCGCTCCCGCAGGAACTTCGTTATGGGCTTGTAGAGAATCTTGTTGAGAACAATCAACAAGACCACGAAGTTCAGGATAACGATCAGCAGGGAATAGTCAATGCCAATCATAAGAACTCCTTAGCCGGTGGCGAAGATGAGCAGAAGCGCGATCACGAGCGAATAGATACCGGTTGATTCCGACACGGCCTGGCCCACCAGCATGGTGCGCATAATCAGGCTCTGGTTCTCGGGGCTGCGAGCGATTCCTTCGCAGGCCTTGCCGCCAACGAATCCTTCACCCACGCCGGGTCCGAGGGCGCCAATGCCCATACAAATGCCGGCGCCGAGAAAGGCGGAAGCCTTCATAATTCCGTTTGCCAGCAATTCCATTGCGGTTGCGTCAATGGTTTCCATGGTTCCTCCAACAGGTTGTTATTGTTATCCTACTGCAAAAATTAACAGGAACGAGACCACCAGCGCGTAGATGGCGGTCGATTCGGAGACGGCGGCGCCCAGGAACATTGTGCGGATGACCTTGGCGCGTTCACGGGGGAAGCGGCCAATGGCGTCGTTGGCCTTGCCGGCCACGAAGCCGATGCCGGCGCCAGGGCCGAGAGTGCCCAGCCCGATGGCCAGTCCAGAGCCGAGGTATGCGATGAACTTCTGAATGAGCCGCGCTGCGGTTGGGTCTTCGATGGCCATTGGCGTGCTGAAAATGAGCAGCAGCGACACCACAAGCGCGAAGATGGAACTTGACTGCGACAGCGCCTGGCCAATCAGCATGTTGCCCATGATGATGTTGCCCTGGCGGGGCATGCGGCCAATGCTGCGGCAGGCCTCGCCGCCAGAGTAACCCGCGCCCAGCGCAGGGCCCACAGCGCCCAGTCCCACCGCCAGGCCGGCAGCGAGCATGGCAGCGGCGCGATGGATGTGCACCACGCCCTGCTCGAACCCGCCAAACAGCAGCAGCAACGCCACCACCAGCGAGAATATGCCGCCGGTGCCCGTGGCCGCTTGGCCGATGAGCATAGTGCTGAACAGCTTGTCATAGGCCTTGGGCTGCTTCATGAGGGCGATATTGGCCTGGTCGGCGATGATGCCGGTGCCCACTCCAGAAGTAACCGAAGCGATACCTACACCAATACCCGCGCCCAGAAACGAGCAAATCTGGATGATTTCCGCTGTCATGGTCATACGTTAACTCCGCCAAACTTTTAACGGAAACTGCGTTTCCTATTGTATAAATATATTCTTGTGACACAAAGGATGCGTAGCATCCGCTAAAGCTTTTTAGTTTTACCTTTTTCTCGAAAAAGGTAAACTTGTCTTTCTTATCAATTAGTCCGATATAGCGACGCTGATATATGAGAGAGCGAGCATGGTGAAGACAAATGCCTGCACCGCACCCACGAACATGCCGAAAAAGAGATTCAGGCCTATCGGCAACAGCACGAACTTCACCAGTGAACTGACGACGAGTATGATGATGGCGCCGCCCAGAATGTTGCCGAAGAGACGGAAAGCGATCGAGACGCCCTTGGCGGCCTCGCCAATGACGTCCAGCGGCATCAGCGGAGTCATATAGTCCTTCAGATAGCCCACAGGGCCCTTCACGGCGATGGCCGTGACGTGCACCACGAACACCACCATGAGGCCGAGCCCCAGCGGCACGTTCAGGTTGCGTGTAGGCTCCATGAAGCCGGGGATCGGGATCATGCCAATCATGTTGCAAACAATGAGAAAGAGAAAGATGGTGAAGACGTATGGCGTGAATTTGATCAGCTTCTTCCCCAGCGATTCCTCGACGAAGCCGTCGAACATCGAATAGAGAAGCTCGAAGAGAATCTGCGGCTGGCTGGGACGGGTCTTCAAAGCGCGAAAAACGAGAAAGCCGATGGTGAGTAGTACCAGATCGACGATGAGCAGCATGCGCAGCAATCGGAAAGTTCCTATCGGGGTCGGGTCGCCAAAGATGGTGAATTTCTCGCTCAGTTTTGCGAAGAAGTTATACAGCCCCTCACTGCCGTAGATTTCGAGAGGATGGCCTTCGTCGGCGACATACTTGTCGTGTTGAAATTCCTCGGAAATCTTGGCCTGAAGATCGAAGTGCACCGGCGCGTGCGTCAGCTCGAACTGACCCTCTTCGTTGACCACCTGAATCTGGCGTGAGAAGTTGCCCGAAAGGATAACGAGCGCAACCTCGATAATAAGGAACACGATGAAAATGCGGAGCATCCCGCCTTTGCCTTTAGCCATCTTGTCCTCGAAAGTATTTGTTTTGCCGAGCGGCGTCGTGCAATACGACAATGAGCATCGCCACCTGCGCCATCAGCAGGCCGATGCCCAGCGCGATTAAATCGGGCCGAGCCAGCCATGCCACCAGCATGCCATATGCCGCCAGTGCCCCGAAACGCAGATAGTGCCCCGCCAGCGCCCGTTTACGCGCCGCTTTGTGCGACAACCCGAGCCCGAGGCGGATATCACGTGCCAGCCACAAGAACCATCCAGCACTGCCAACCGCCCCAAGCATGAAGCCCAGAGATGATTGGAAATATAGAGGTAAAAGTAGTGCGGAAAGCAGTAATGTCAAGCAAATAATAAGCAGAACACGCCGGATGAGCGTCTTTGGTGAGATAGTAGTCATTGCGGCGCTCATTTTCACTGCGACGGCGGGTCGTCATCTGGGTGCGCAAGGAGCTTGAGTGTCGTGCGATATGCAGCCCATCCCCCGGCAGCGATACCAAGCAGAATGCCCAGTCCCGGCAGAATGCCGCCAGTATAGAATCGCTGTTCGAGCAACCAGGCTGCGTAAAAGCATACCAGCACGCTCACAGCCATGGTCAGTCCGAGCTGCACACAAAGCCCCAGATAGCGCAGAACCTTGTTATTCGAAGGTCGGAACGGGTTTTGCGGGCGCATCGGGGCGTTTTTGGAATTCGTTGTCCTGCGGCATCTTGGGGCTGTCGGACATGGAGCAGCGGCCGTTGAGCTTGGCGCCGCCGTGAATGCGCAATGTCCGGCTGACGATATTGCCGTTTACGACGGCGGTTTTCTCCAGCTCGAGCTGGTCTTTGATGTAGAGGTCGCCCTCCACCTTGCCCTGGATGAGACATTCCTTGGCTTTCAGGTTGGCCCTGGCCGTTCCCGACGTGCCGATGAGCACGAAGCCGTCGGTTTCGATAGTGCCTTCGATTTCTCCGTCGATGCGGATGCCGCCTTTGATGACGAGCTTACCATTGATGCGGCTTCCTTTGCCGATAATGGTCGAGAGTTCGACTTTGCGATTTTTTTCCATGTTGTCCTCTTCAGGCTGTTGACAAACCTATTACAGTGTTGTTCTCCTGTTTATTCAAGCAGCATTGGTTTGGCTTCTTCAATTGGCAGCCGCAATGCCGGATCGATGCGGATGCCTTCGAACCACAGCTCGATATGCAGGTGTGGCGCTGTACTGTTGCCTGTGTTGCCCACACGCGCCACCGTGTCGCCCTTTTCCACGAATCGGCCAGGACCGAACAGGCAGTCCGACAGATGGGCGTATAGGCTGGCGTAGCCGTTCAGGTGATCGATGACGAGCACATTGCCCAGGTGGCGGTCGGCGTAGCTGAACCGCACCACGCCAGAGGCGACGGCATAGACTTCGGCTCCCTGTGGCGCGGCAAAATCGATGGCCGGGTGTTCGGCGCTATAGCGTTGGGTGCAAAAGCGGTCTCTGCCCACCGGCAGAACGTCTGGATCGAACTGTGCCATGAAGCGCTCTTTCTTGTGGCGATTTTGCAGGTCTTGCCGCAGTTCTTCGTCCACGATTTCAAGGTCGCTCTGCTGTGCCTGGCGTTCGCTGAAAAAGTTTTCCATTAGCTGTGCCGTGTCCTCGATATCCCAGTTGACCACATCGTCGGGCGCAGGCAGGCTGTGGGCGATGGTATCGTTGCCGCTCCTGTTGTCGCCACTGTTGCCATCGCTGACAGGCGCCGGCGTCGGCTGGTTCTGGGTGCCGGTCAGTCGGACGTACTCGATACCGAAGAACACTGCCGCGGCTATCGATAGCAGAAATATCGCCAGTAACAGGGCGCTCAGTCTCCGGTTCATGTCACCTCGCTCTTGTCCTCGCGACTATGTTGCAGACGTTCGAGCAGAGCCACCCTTTCTTCTTCGCTCTGATAGTAAAACGTGATGCGCCCTTTTGTGGGCTTCCCCTGGATGTTCACGCGGACGTTGTACCAGTTGTGCAGCGTGTTCTGGAGCTGCTCCAGAAGCTGTTTGCCCAGCGGCGCTCTGGGGGCTTCGTCCGCTGGTTGCGCCGGCCCCCAGCTTTTGACCAGCAGTTCCGCTTTGCGCACCGAAAGCCTACGGGCTGCTATGTGTCGCGCAAAGGCTTCTCGCTCAGTCTCCGGCGCCTGCAAGACCGCACGGGCGTGGCCAGGCGTGATGACGCCCTGCAAGAGCATGTCGAGCACGGCAGGTTGCAGCTTGAGCAGTCGCAGGCTGTTGGAAACTGTGGCGCGGTCTTTGCCCACGATGTCCGATATTTCGGCGTGGGTGAGACTGAACTCCTCGTGAAGCTGCTGGTATGCATGGGCTTCCTCGACGGGGTTGAGGTCTTCGCGCTGGATGTTTTCGATGATGGCGAACTGAAGTTGCTGCCGACGCGAGACACTGCGCACTATGACGGGTACCTCGGCAAAGCCGGCCAGTTTGGCGGCCTCGAGGCGACGTTCACCGGCGATGAGCTCATAGCGCGAATTGTCGTTCCTGGTGACGATGATCGGCTGAATCATGCCGTTCTCGCGCAGGCTCTGCGCCAGTTCTTCGAGTTTGGCCGCATCGAAGTGTTTGCGCGGCTGATAGCTGTTTGGAAAGATGTACTCGACGCCCACCGTGGTGATTCCGGTAGTGCTGTCAGTCGATTCTGGACCGGTGTTCAGCAAGGCGTCGAGACCGCGGCCAAGTTTGCTCATGCAGTGTTCTCCTGCATCTGCTGACGGGCGATAACTTCTTGTGCAAGCTGAAAGTAGTGCATCGCGCCGGATGATTTGACGTCGTAGTGAAATATGGACTTGCCGAAACTCGGCGCTTCGCTGAGTTTCACGTTGCGGTGAATGATGGTGTCGAACACCTGCTCGCGGAAGAATCGCCGCACCTCTTTGGCCACCTGGTTGCTCAGGTTGAGCCGCCGGTCGAACATCGTCAGCAATACGCCCAGGATGCGCAGTTCGGGGTTGAGATTCTTCTGGATGAGCCGCACGGTGTTCACGAGTTGGCTCACGCCTTCCAGCGCGTAATATTCGCATTGGATGGGAATGAGCACATCGGTGCAGCAGGTGAGCGAGTTGACCGTGAGCAGTCCCAGCGAGGGCGGGCAGTCGATAATGATGAAATCGTAATCGTCGTGGATGGGCCGGAGCGCTTCCTTCAGCTTGTGTTCGCGGGCGAATTCCTTGACGAGCTCGATCTCGGCGCCGGTGAGGTCGATGTTGGACGGCGCCACTTCGAGGTTGGGAATGATGGAGGGCTGGATGATGTCGCGAAAGGTTGTCTTGCCGATGAGAGCGTGATAGACGTGCTGGCCAAGCGAGGCAGTCTCGACGCCGACGCCGCTGCTGGCGTTACCCTGCGGGTCCATGTCCACCAGCAGGGTCTTGATTTCATACAAGCCGAGCGCCATGGCGAGATTGACGGCTGTGGTTGTCTTGCCCACGCCGCCTTTCTGGTTCACTATTGTAATGATATTCTTCATATCAGCCTTGTATATTCCTTAAATCGGCATCTTCTTGAATACAACGAGATTCCGGGTACCCACCATCGGGTGAGAGATGTCGTGCACCCGTCGTTGCGGAAAGAGCAGCGTGTCTTCAAAATCGCGCCCCTTGTAGAGCAGGATGTGGCCGTTTGGGCGCAACAGCCTGGGCAACACGGTGGCCGTTGTCTCGTCCAGCTTCACCGACCGGCAGACGATAGTGTCAAACCGTTGCCCCCATGTTTGTAAGGGAAGCTCCTCCACGCGGGAATAAACCGCTTCGCACGCTTTCAAGTCAAGGATTTTCAGCAAATTTCTCACTGCCGCGATTTTCTTGCCCGTTCCATCGAGCAATGTCATGTGGCAGGAGGGGAACAACAGTTTCAGGGGCAGGCCGGGTAATCCGCCGCCAGTGCCGAAGTCGAGCACGTTCTGCCCGTCGAGCGGAAACAGGCGGGCAGGCAGGATGCTGTCGAGCAGATGTGCCGTCCAGAAGGTTTCTCGCGGTGTTCTCCTGCTGACAAGGTTCACCTTGTCGTTTTCGGCGAGCAGGCTGTCGAGCAGGCAGTCGAAGCGGGGCAGCAGGCCTTCGGCGCGGTTGCCGGCCACTTCTTGCAGAAAGGCGAAAAAGGCGTCACGTTGCGGGCAGGTTTGCATTGTCATAGAGGAAGGACACAGGTTGAGCGTTACGCCGTCAACGAAAAATTTGACAAATACACCACATACTGTATAGCGTACCGGCAGGAGGATGAGCATGAAGTGCTGTGAGGTGAATATCTCAGGCCGTGTGCAGGGCGTCGGCTTTCGCTGGTTCGTCAAAGAGCAGGCGGAGCGCTACGGCATACATGGCCACGTTCGCAACCTCCCGGATGGTCGCGTCGAGGTGGTGGCCTGTGCCCACGAGTTGGCTCTGGGCGATTTCCTGAACGCACTGCGCCAGGGCCCCGGCCATGCGCACATCACAGAGTTCAACAAGCAGGAACGGGCCGCAGCGCCCACACACAAGGGGTTTCGCATTGCCTACTAAGCCACGCTTCATTTTCTGGCTGTTGCTTTTCCAGGTCATGGCAGGCGGTTGCGCTCAAGTGAACCCCTCCTACATCACGCCCTCAGACCGCTATCACATCGTCCAGCGCGGCGAGACGCTCTACTCAATCAGCCAGGCCGCCGGCGTGCCGGTGGAGAAACTGAAGCTCTACAACAACCTCAGTGGCGACCGTATCTTCGTCGGCCAAAAGATTTATCTTATCCCCAACCCGCAACCACACAGCGAGTTCGTCACGCGGCGCGACCTCCCCGCCGGTGGATTTCACCTTGTGCTGAAGGGCGAAACCGTCTATCGCATAAGCAAGTACTACGACCTCGCAATTTTTGACATAATGGAGTACAATGGCCTCGTCACATTCGACATCCAGGTGGACCAGAAAATCTGGCTCGAACCTGGCCATGTCGCAGACACGCCGGTAGCGCCTGCCGATGTCACACCGCCTTCGGCAGACACGCCGCCACCCTCCGGCGCTGCCCCTACGCACATCGTCAGTCGCGGCGAGACGCTCTATTCCATCGCCCGCGCCACCGGCATGAAAGTGGACGAGCTGAAAGCGCTCAACAATCTCAGCGGCAATACAATCTATGTGGGGCAGAAGCTGCGCCTGAACGAAGACGCCACAGTTCCATCGAGGCCAACGGGGCCGGTTTCGCCGCCCTCTCACGGCGGTCCGGGGCTGCATCGTCCCACAGACGGCGGCGTCATTACGTCACGGTTTGGACTGCGGAACGGAAAACCTCATAAAGGGATTGACATCCACCTGCCAATTGGTGAACCTGTTTACGCTGTGCTCGACGGGAAGGTTGTGTTTTCCGGCCAGCAGAGAGGTTATGGCAATGTGATTGTAATCGAGCATGACGATTTCGTGATGACCGTTTACGCTCACAATGATTCAAACCTGGCGCGTCTGGGCGACAGCGTGACGCGGGGACAGCCAATCGCCACAGTGGGCAATACCGGCAACAGCACCGGGCCGCACCTGCACTTCGAATATCGTGTGCGGGGCAAGGCGCTTGACCCTGAGCAGGTTTTGCCGCCGCTGGAATAGACATGAAGAAAGTGCAATATTCGATTGGAGAAATCGCCAAAAAGGTGGGCATTCACGATCAGACGATTCGCACCTACGAACGCGTGGGGTTGCTGCATCCACGCCGCAACGAACATAATATACGGCGTTTCAACGACGCCGATTTGAAACGCATCATTCTCATCATCACCCTCACCCAGGAGATGGGGATGAACTTTCCGGGGGTGCGCCTGGTGCTCGAACTTGCCAGGCGGCTGTATATGCAACCGGACGAACTACTCGATTTTATCGAGGATCACCGCGGTTAACGCGGCTTTGAAACGGAACGAAAATGGCCGAAAACGTATTTGAAGACAAAGCATTACAGAAATACCTGAACGAGATAGCCGGCATCCAGACGCTCACCCGCGAGGAAGAGCATGATCTGGCCGTGCGCACCAAACAGGGCGACGAAGCCGCTGTCGAGAAGCTTATCCGCTCGAACCTCAAGTTCGTCGTCAAGATCGCGGCGCACTACCAGAATCGTGGCCTCACCCTCTCCGAGCTCATCAGCGAGGGCAACATGGGGCTCATCAAGGCAATCGAGAAGTTCGACCCCGACAAGGGCATCAAGCTTATCTCGTATGCCGTGTGGTGGATCAAGCAGCGCATCCTGTTCGCCCTGGCCGAGAAAACCTCGCTCATCCGTATGCCGCTGGGCAAGACAAACACCGCCAACAAGATTAAAGCCGCCAAAGAGCGCATCTTCAACCGCACAGGCAACCGCGCCACGATCGATGACATCGCCGGTGAGACCAAGCTGGTGAACCGTGAGATAGACAACATCGAGAGCACAAGGCTCGACACGCTTTCGCTCGACGACATCAGCTACACCAGCAAGAGCGATGTGGTGCGATTCCACGAGTTCATCGAGGATCCAGACGCGCACGATCCCAAGCGGCTGTACTTCCGCGATAAGCTGAAGACCAAGATAGATGAGTCGATTACTCAGCTTGATGACCGCGACGCCTACATCATTCGCTCCTATTTCGGCCTCAGCGGCGAGGAAGGCTGCAACTTCGCCGAGATTGCAGAGAAGCTGGGCCTCTCTCGTGAACGTGTGCGGCAGATTCAGAAGCAGGCCCTGCGCCAGATCATGAGCGAGACCTACGACGAGTACAAACAGGACATCGATCAACTGATCAATACAAATTTGTAGCAAGGGGGCTTCGTATGCTTTCTCGGTTCGACCAGCTCAAGCAGGCTGTGAAGGATATGGACAACAAGCGCGTTGCCGTGGCCGCGGCGCAGTCGCCCGCAACTCTCGAAGCCGTCGTCATGATGCGCCGCGAGAGCTTTGCCGACTGTGTGCTCACCGGCGACGAAGCCGCCATCCGCGCCTGGTTGGGCGACAACGCTCCCGATCTCACCGACGCTTTCGCCATCCACGACACCGGCGACGACATATGTGCCGCCTGCGCCAAAGCCGTGGCGCTGGTGTGCGCCGGCGACGCCGACCTCATTCTCAAGGGCAAGGGCGGCACAGCCGACCTCCTGCGCGCCGTGCTCGACAAGGAAAAGGGACTGCGCACCGGTAACGTGCTCAGCGATGTGCTGGTCTATGAAACGCCCGACAGGCTCATGCTCATGAGTGACGGCGGCATCAACCTCTATCCTGAGATAAAAGACATGGCGTCAATTGTCAACAACGCTGTGGCCGTAGCGCACAAAATGAACAATCCATGCCCCAAAGTGGCGCTGCTGGCGGCGGTGGAACTGGTGAACCCCAAGATGCAGTGCACGATGGACGCGGCGCTGCTGGCGCAGATGAACCAGCGCGGCCAGATTCGCGGGTGCGTGGTTGACGGCCCCCTGGCATTCGATAACGCTATCTCGCCCGAAGCGGCGCGCATCAAGGGCATACAGAGCGAGGTGGCGGGTTGCGCCGACATCCTCATCGTGCCCAACATCGAGAGCGGCAACATCTTTGGCAAGGCGCTTACCTACTATTGTAAGTGGCGGGTGGCGCATGTCGTTATGGGCGCCCGTGTGCCCATCCTCATCCCCTCACGCGCCGACGCCGCCGAAACCAAGTTGCTGTCCATGCTGCTGGGCATTCTCTGCGCATAGATGGCCATCGAGATAGTCTGCCTGGGCAAGACGAAACAGCAGTTTATTATCGCTGGAATAGAAGAATACGCCAAGCGCATCCGTCGCTGGCGGCCACTGTGCATCATCGAGCGCAAGGACGTGAGCCTGCGTCTGGCCGGCAGCATTGACGAAGTGAAGCGGCGCGAGGCCGCCATCCTCGATAGCTGCTTCAACGACGTCGAAACCATCTTGCTGGACGAGCGCGGCGACACGCCAGACAGCCTCGCTTTTGCCGAGTTGCTGCGACAGTCGCCCAAGTTACGGTTTGTTATCGGCGGGGTGTATGGGGTAGACGACAGCTTGCGCAAGCGTGCCGGACGGGTCATCAGCCTGTCGCGCCTCACCATGACCCACCAGCTCGTGCGACTGGCGCTGGCCGAGCAGATTTATCGGGGATTGTGTATTATAAATGGTAAACATTATCACTATTGAGGCGACATGTTTCAGAACCCCACCCGGCCGCTTCGCGTCCACCCTCCCCTACATAGGGGAGGGTAAGATGCTGCGCCGACATGTCTTTCTCCCTTCCCTTATGCAGGGGAAGGGCCGGGGATGGGGTGTCCCGTCCTGAAACAGGTCTGTCATCACTCTGAGTGATAGCAAGCTGTAACAATATTGAGAGGTATCATGGAGAAAAACCTACTCGTCGAGCAAGCTCGCAAGGCAGCCGAGCGCGCCTATGCGCCCTATTCAGGAATACACGTGGGCGCCGCCCTCGAAACCGACACCGGCGAGGTGTTCACTGGCTGCAATGTCGAGAACGCATCGTACTCGCTTACCATCTGCGCCGAACGTAACGCGGTCTTTGCGGCTGTGGCCGCCGGTCACACACGCTTTCGCCGACTCGCTGTGTGGGCTGACGGGAAGACGCTGTTTTCGCCGTGCGGCGCTTGCAGGCAGGTGCTGGCCGAGTTCGCCGCCGACATGCAGGTGGTCATCGCCTCGCCCACCGAGCAGATCGAGACCACCCTGGCCGAGCTTCTTCCCCTGCGCTTCGAGATGTAGTAGCGCAGGGCAAAAGTTGATGCTATGTAATAATGCTGGACAAACCTGGCCATATTGATTATCCTGTCGTGAATATGTTTTGTGGAGGACGCATGAAGATTCCGGTGAAAGCGATAGAAACAGAGGCCCGCGAAGTAGTGGCGGCAAACACTGAAGAGTGTCTGCGATATGATCTGGTCATCATCGGCGGCGGGTCGGCTGGGCTGGGCGCAGCCATCTACGCGGCGCGTGGCGGACTGAAGACCGTTGTTTTCGAGAAGGCGTTGTTTGGCGGGCAGATTGTGCTGACGACCGAGGTCGAGAACTACCCTGGCTTCCCAGAGGCGCTCAGCGGCTTCGACCTCATTGACCTGATGAAGAAGCAGGCCACTCGTTTCGGTACAGAGTTCCGCGAGGAGGACGTGCTATCTATCGAGCTGGATGGCTTGGGCAAGATTGTGAAGACCGACGAAGGCAGGTATTGCTGCAAAGCGATTATCTATGCCGCCGGCGCTCATCCGCGCAAGCTTGACGTGCCCGGCGAGCAGCGTCTTACGGGGCGCGGCGTTTCATACTGCGCCACCTGCGACGGCGCTCTCTATCGTGACAAGGTGGTGGCGGTCATCGGCGGCGGCGACTCGGCGGTCGAGGAAGCGGTGTTCCTCACGAAATTCGCCAAAAAAGTTTACATCATCCACCGGCGAGACCAGCTTCGCGCCGTGCACGCGGTGCAGCAGCGCGCCTTTGCCAACGAGAAGATCGAGATCGTGTGGAACACCATCCCGCATGAAATACAGGGCGATGAGCGCGTGGAGAACCTGCGTCTGTTCAACCGCGTGAAAGAAGAATCCTTTGATCTGGCGGTGGACGGCGTGTTCATCTATGTCGGCATCATTCCCAACAACGGC
Organism: Candidatus Cloacimonadota bacterium; assembly: GCA_021108395.1. Lineage (GTDB taxonomy): Bacteria > Cloacimonadota > Cloacimonadia > Cloacimonadales > JAIOQZ01 > JAIOQZ01. The sequence continues at coordinate 65,672 of JAIOQZ010000039.1, read as the reverse complement.
CTGGTCAAGTCACTCGTCGAGCTGGACGAGCAGGGGTTCGTTCACACCGACTTGAGCTGTCATACAAAGACACCCGGCATCTATGCCGCCGGAGACATCGTTCACAAGGTGCTACGGCAGGTGGTTACAGCCGTGGCCGACGGCGCTACCGCGGCCTTTTCTGCCGAGAAATGGATCGAGGAGAACGCGGAGCAGCTCTAAGATGGGGCGCTGCTCCTACCCCCGCTTACCTTTTTCGAGAAAAAGGTAAGACCAAAAAGCTTTAACGGATACTGCGTATCCTTGTGTCGCAAGAATATCTATTGTACATAGGATGCGAACAACAGCTATAGTGCATAGCGTACGCCGATTTCACGGGGGTCGTGGTTGAAGATCAGCCAACCCCCGTTTTTCTGTAGCTCGGTCAGGATACTCAGCTTGGCGGCCACGGTGTCGCGTCGGCAAACATCGTAGGCCGAGGCGACAGCCGTGTGCATGTGCGCCGCGTTTGCGAGCAGATCGGCTGGATACCACAGAAGAAGATCGTCGAGCTGAACGCGTACGGCCTGGAAGCCCTCGCTGTGACCGGCAAACAACACCAGGCGCACTTCGCTGGTGAGATCGCAGTCGCCGTTGAGCAAACGAATGTTGCCCCGTTCTTCGAGCAGTTTCAGGTGATGGTCGTAATTGTAAGCGGTGCGATTGACGGTGTCTGGGTTGCGGGCAATCTTCCACTCTCGCCGCTGGATAATATGCTCGGCATTCGGGAAGGTGAGTTCGTCACCGTCGCCGAAGTCGGAAACGATGCCTCCGGCGTGATCGTGATGCAGGTGGGTGAGGACGACGGTGTCGATGTCATCGCGGCCCAGGCCCAGGGATTTCAAGTTGTCGAGCAAACTCCAGGGGCTGGGCGAATAAATCTTGTGCGCTTTGTCATCCAGCCGATTGCCCAGTCCGGTGTCAACGAGGATATTGCGCCCCTCGCTGTGGATGAGCAGTAACCGCAACTCGAGTTCGATCCGGTGCCTGGCGTCGGTATCGTATTGCCGCTGCCACAGCGCTCGCGGCAGCACGCCCATGGTGGCGCCGCCATCGGTGCGGAACGAACCGGCGCTGAGAGGCTTAACTCTGTTGTTTGTTGCGAGAGCGACCGCCTCGGCGGCCACGACGGGAACGGTTCGCATTTGCGGGTGGGGCCTTTTCGCTTTCCAGCATGATGACGACACGCTTGTTCTGGCCGTCGCCAATTGTCGTGGTTTTCAGTTTGCTCTGGGTCTCGATGTACTGATGCACCGTGCGGCGCTCTGCCGGATTCATGGAATCGAGAGTGAAGCTTCTGCCGCTATCAAGGACATTTTTGGAGATTTTCTCTATGCGGCTCTGAAAGCTGTCGCGCTGCTTGGTGCGATAGTTATCCACATCGATGACGACCTTGGGATTCTCGGCCTTCTGTTGCAGCAGCATGCGGTGGGTGAGGTGTTGCAGCGAGTTGAGCAAGCGGCCCTCGCGGCCAATGAGATAGCCCTTGTCGCGCACGCCGGTAATCTTTATGCGGGTCTCGCGGCCCGATGTTTTCACCTGGACGTCTGTGTATTTTACGCCCATGAGCTTGAGGATGCCCTCGATGTAGTCGGCCACGCCACTGACACCCTCGCTGCCGTCGCCCGGCAGGAAGAATTTGATGACGGTTGGACGGGTACCGAACAGGCTGAAAAAACCATTGGAACCCTTCTCGATGATTTCATACTCGAGCTTGTCAACCTGATCGATCTTGTACTCTTTGCGGAAATCGGTCACCACTTCGTATTCGGAGCGGCCTTCGCGTTTTATCTCTTTCATCGTAATATACCTCGTCTTGCGTTAGGGGTCTGGTCAACCGAGCTTGCGCCGGATGATGAGCTGCTGGCCGATGGACAGCAGGTTATAAACGAACCAGTAGAGCACCAGTCCCGATGGATAATTCATGAAAATGACGAACATGAGGACGGGCATGATGTAGCCCATCATGCGTGTACTTTGAATCTGCGCACGCTGTTTTTCGTCCATGTTTTCTGTGCTGGGCTTGGGTGTCATGAACTGCTGTTGCAGGAACATGGCCAGTCCCATGAGAATTGGCAGAATGTAGTATGGATCCGGCTCCGAGAGATCCTGGAGCCAGAAGAAGAGCGGTTCCTGGCGCAGGTCGATGGAGTAGCGCAGAATGGGGTAGAGGGCGAAGAGGAACGGCATCTGAAGCAGCAATGGCAGGCAGCCGCCCATCGGGTTGACCCCTTCTTCTTTGTAAAGCTTGTTCAGTTCGACGTTAAGCACGCGAGGATCCTTGCGGTACTTCCGCTGGATTTCCTGCACCTGCGGTTGAATCTTCTGCATTTTCGAGGCAGATTCAAAGCTCTTGTGGGTGAGCGGATAGAGCAATATTTTCAGCATCAGCGCAAAGATAATAATGCTCACTCCAAAATTGCCCATCACCTTGTTGATATTGCTCAATAGAAACAAGAAGAACTTGCTGATGGGTCGAAGCATCTTCGCGCCCACCTCGGCCATTTCGTCGGCTCCAGTGGACGGATAAAGTTCCTCGATGAGCTTATAGCGCAGCGGCCCGAAGAAGACATCATAGGTATGCGCCAGGTCGGTGCGGTTGTTGGCGGCCAGCATGTACATAGCGGGGCCGCCATTGCGCTCGTCGAACTCGACGTGGGTGATATCGGCCGAGATGTCCGGGACGACGATAATACCGAAATACTTCGAGCGCACACCCGCCCAGCTTATATCGCCACTCATGGGATAGGCGCGGCCTGTTCCCAGCTTTTCGAGCTGTTGCAGCACAATCGTTTCGACCTTGCCGTTCACCAGGGCTCTGACCTTCCAGTCGCGTGACTTGTACTTGTCGTATTCCTCGGTGTCGTTGATACCGCTGCGCATGAGCAGACTATAGCCGTTTATACCGGGGAACGGATCGCTGGTGATGTCGAGCCGGACATTGTATGAGCTTCCCAGCGTGTAACGCTTGCGCAATGTTCGTCCGTCGGCCAGACACATACTGAATTCAACAGCCTCGCCCTCGGCAGTCGTGAATACGGAATCGCGCCACAGCCTGTCCTGTAGCAAAAGCAGCCCTGTGGAGGTGTAGAGATTGCTTCCCAGAATCGAGGCGTCTTCGGGCAACAGAGCAATCGGTGTTTCGCGGTCTGCTGTGGTGTAGTCGGCCAGCACCGCCTGCGTGATGACGCCGCCACGGTTGGAGAAGGTGAGCCGTAGCAGGTCGTTGGACAGCTCGATGCGATTCTCGCTCAGGCTCGCTTCGTCCGGCGACAGCGGGGCGGGGGGTGTTTGAAATTGGGTGGCGATGGGCGCCTGTTGCTGTTGAATGACGGCTGGTTGTGCGGTTTCAGTTCGTGGTTGGGTCGCAGCTTGTTGTTTGTTTGGGTTCCATATGAACTGCGAGAATACGATCCAGATGACGAATATCAGCAGAAACGCGACAATCGTTCGTTTATCCAAGCTTCCTCCGTTCAGGGCAGTGGATCATGTCCCCCGGGATGCCAGGGGTGGCAGCGCATGATCCGAAAAAGACTCAGTTTAAGGGCCTTGAAGAAGCCATACTTCTGAAAGGCCTGCGCAGCATAGACGCTGCAGGTTGGCGTGAAGCGGCACGAGGGCGACAGAAACGGCGACACCACAGCGCGATACAACCGGATGAGGAACAGCGCTATAACGTTGGGCAACACCTTACTTCCTCTCACAGTGTGGCGCTGTCGCCATTTTTCGTTACGGCGCTTGCAGCGCCAGCTCGCCTGCTCATCTGACCGGCGCGGGCGAACAAGCTATCCAGCTCCTCGCAGAGCTCCCGCCAGCTTATTTCGGCGCAGCCTGGCCGAGCGATGATGATCACATCTCTGCTCAGTGACGCTAGTTCCTCATGTTTTCGCAAATAGGCTCTGAGCCGTCTCTTGATCAGATTGCGCCGGACGGCTTTGCCAACCTTTTTGCTCACAACCAGTCCAGCGCATGGCGTCTGGGTGAGCGACGGATGAACCAGCATCACGAAGCTGGCTCCGGGTACTCTTGTATGTCGCTTATAGACACGCAGAAAGTCCGCTCTGCGTGCAAGCAAGTCGTACATCTACACAATCAGGCGTTTACGACACAGTCAGGCGCTTGCGACCCTTGCTGCGACGATGAGACAGCACTGCGCGACCAGCACGGGTGGTCATGCGGGAACGAAAACCGTGGACGCGCTTGCGCTTGCGATTATGGGGCTGATACGTTCTTTTCATATCGATACTCCTTATATTGCTCGGCAATTAATTTTACATTTACAATTTCTCTACTGGTTGAAGAAATTTGAAGCTATCTGTATGTCAAGGATAAATTTCGCATCGTTGACGTGAGCAGGAGCAAAAAAGTGGTTGACGGAATAGCGAATGAGACTTATTATCATTTGCAGGAGATACGATGACGCAATACAGACGCATCTTCGCCGAGTTCATGAAAAGGCGAGGCGCAAAGATTACACATGGGCGCGGAGCCATACTCGAAGCAGTGTTCGACAATCACGGCCACTTCGATGTCGAGGAGCTGTATGAACAACTGAAAAGCCGCGGTGAGCGCGTCTCTCTCGCCACGCTATACCGCACGATTCCCCTGCTCGTCGAGAGCGGACTGGTGCGCCAGGCCATGCGCACAGACGCCACAACCCGTTACGAGCATGTGTGGGGACACCCGCGTCACCTGCACATCGTGTGCAAGCATTGCGGCAAGGTGGTGGAGGTGGAGCTTGGCGACATGGCCGAGACGTTGCGAACTCTCGGCCGCAACCACGGCTACCGTGTAGAAGAAATCACGTTGTGCCTGCGTGGTCTTTGCCGGCCATGCCGGCAGAAAGGGGAAAGCGATGTTCCGGCGTAAGCGTCACCGTCGCAAGGCCGGCGCCTGCTTTCACTGCCCCGTTGGCAAGACTCCGCCCTGTCCACTGTCCGACTGCCCCGAAAAGGCCAGAGTGCGTGTGGTCTCGAACCCCGACCGTCAGACACTCGAACTGGGCATCTACCCCGGCTCGCTGGTAAAGGTGTTCAAGAACCACCTCGGCGACCCCAATCTTGTGGTGGGCATCGGCGACTCCCGCTTCATCCTCGACCGCAGCCTGGCACGTAACATCAAGGTAGGCTAAGACAGGGGTGGAACCCATGCCCTTAGGGCTGTTCTTCCAGCAACGTCGGCAGCGCTTCCAGAGATTCTATCTCCCAGGTGGGTTGAGGCTCGGCGGGACGTTGCGTGTGGTGCGGATTGAACCAACAGGTAGCCATGCCATAATCATGGCCGCCGCATATATCACTGGCGAAGCTGTCTCCCACGATAACCACGCGAGAAGGGTCACTCAAGCCGTGCTGGTGCATGGCCAGGTCAAAAATGGGTGGCTGCGGTTTGGCGGCCCCAGCAGTCTCCGAACATGCCATGTGAGGAAAGAACCGCCCCAGACCCGACACATCGAGCCGACTCTGCTGCACATCGGTAAAACCGTTGGTGATGAGGCCCAGCGGCACTTTGCCGTGCAATAATTTCACGATCGGCATAGCGTAGTGGATTAGATCGGCGTTCCGACCCAGCAGCGCCAGATAGCTTTCGCTGACAGCGTCCGGCTCGAACGCTAGGCCGAGTTTTCCGCGCAATATATAATAACGCCTGACGCGCAACTCCTGCGGGGTGATGTCGCCCTGCTCGTAAAGCTGCCACATCTCGTTGTTTATCTCGACAAAGCACTCGTGAAACTGCGGCTCGAAAGGCAGGCCAAACGCCTCGAATGTCTGCTCGAAGGCACGGCGGGCGGCAACGTGGTAATCCAGCAACGTGCCATCGAGATCGAACAGGACAAGCTGCCAATGCGGGTGAGGGTGAATCATCTACCGTACTCCAAAATGACGAAGCTGTTTCTTGAAGTCAAAATGCCACATAAACAAAATAAGTGCAAGCCAGACTTTTGTCAAGATGGGGCGTTGTCCCTGAACCCTTAGAAGGCTCACTTCGCTTCGCTACATGATGGATGCTGCGTATCCTATGTACAAAATCTTACAGGTTGATGTCTATTCCCCCGCCTCGTTCAGCAGTTCGTTCAACGCTTTCGAGGCAGCCTCGTAGCTGAAGCCCTGGCGCGCCAGCGACGCCAACGCCTTCTCCCAGCGCTCTTTGCGCGGCTTGCCCGCTGTGCGGCGTAACGCTTTCTCCGCCGAGCGCCTCACAGCCTCGCACTCTTCCTGTGGACGATACACATCACTCAACACCTGCTCGGAAGCCGCCTCGTCAATGCCGCGCTGGCGCAGGCTCTGGTAGGCGGCACGGCGGCTTTTGCCCTTGCGCAGCAGTTCACGGGCAAACAGGTTGGCGAAGCGGTTGTCGTCGAGATAGTCGAGCTTTTCGGCCTTGTCGAGCAGTTGATTGCTGATGGTGTGATGCACGCGGGTACGGTCGAGGTACCTGCGGCATTCGAGACGGCTGTGCTCACGCGAGGCGAGGTAGCGCAACAGGCGGTTCCAGGCGTGGCGGCTCACCTCTTCGAGCAAGGCTGAGATGTCATCGTCGTTGGCGTCGAATTCGCCTTCGTCACGTCCCAGACAGGAAAGGGGAGCCTGCCGTGGCAAAGCTCCCCAGTAAATGTCGTCTATTGCGAGCAGGACGTCAGTTCTTGTCCGGCTTGTCAGTCTTATCGTCTTGCTCATCCGGCTTGTCCAGTCCCAGGCTCACACGCACCTTTTTCTCGACTTCTTCGAGGATGTCGGGGTTGGCTCGCATGAATTCCTTCACGCGTTCGGTACCCTGTCCCAGGCGGGTTTCGCCGTATGAGTACCACGACCCGCTCTTGGTGATGATTTCCTTGTCCACGCCTTCGCCGATGAGGATATCCATGTGAGAGATACCCTCGCCGAAGATGATGGGGAACACCACAAGCTTGAAGGGCGGCGCAAACTTGTTCTTCACAATCTTGACTTTGACGTTGGTGCCCAACACTTCTATTTTGCCGCCCGATGTGTCCTTGATGCTGCCACTGCTGCGTACTTCGAGCCGCACCGAGCTATAGAACTTGAGCGCCACGCCGCCGGTGGTTGTTTCGGGGTTCATGTAGGCGGGAACGCCAATCTTCATGCGAGTCTGGTTGATGAAGATGACAGCCGTGTTGGATTTGGCGACAACGCCTGTGAGCTTGCGCAGCGCCTGTGACATCAGACGCGCTTGCAGGCCAACGTGGGTGTCGCCCATCTCGCCTTCAATCTCGGCGCGGGGAACCAGCGCGGCTACGGAGTCAACTATGATGAGGTCGATAGCGTTGCTGCGCACCAGCGTCTCGACGATTTCGAGCGCCTGCTCGCCACTGTCGGGTTGGCTGATGAGCATGCTGTCGGTGTCAACGCCCAGCCTTCTGGCGTAAACGGGGTCGAGGGCGTGCTCGGCGTCGATGAAGGCGATGGTGCCGTTGAGTTTTTGCGCCTCGGCGGCGATGTGCAGAGCCAGCGTGGTTTTGCCGGAGGCTTCAGCGCCATAAATTTCGGTGATGCGGCCTTTGGGAATGCCGCCAATGCCCAGGGCCGCGTCGAGGTTGAGTGCGCCGGTGGGGATCACATTGGCGGTGAGCTTGGGTTTATCGCCCATGCGCATGATGGCGCCGGCGCCGTATTTTTTCTCCAGTTGCGACATCGCGGTTTTCAGGGCAGATGCCTTCTCGTCCTTCATGCGTGTGTCCTCCTTGTGAGATGGTAGGCGCGCAGCCGGGTGTAAACCGGACCCTGCGGACGCAACACGCTCTCGTAGAGCGATGCCTCGTCGATGTGAAAAGCGCGCTGACCGAACGTTTGCCCCATCATCGAAGCGAGCGTTTGCTCGTCAATCTTTGTTTTTACGCGACCAAGTGTGCAATGCAGTTTCAGCGGTTTGACGTCAGCCTCGACGCCCAGTTCGGCCAGCCCGTCGCGCAGGCGGCCAGGCAACCTGAACACAGGCTTGAAGGCGGTGTCCCAGCGTACCCAGATGAGTCGGGGGCGACCCGGCGGGATGATCTGCACCCGCGGGTTGGTTACCTCGAACGAGGGAATATTCGATAGCGTTTGCTCGACCGCGTTATCGATGCCGGTGATGAGTGAGCCGGGCACCTCGCCCAGGAACAGTAGCGTGATGTGCAGATTCTCCGGCACTACCCAGTTGACGCCTCGCGGCTGCGCATTACGGAAGCTCTCGATTATCGCCGACAGTTCATCGCGAATCGGCTCGGGCAGCTCGAAAGCGAGGAATACCCGCATCAGCGTTTGTAACCGATGGTGCGCAGGAAGCCGTGGCGCACGGCCTTGTCGTTCTCACCCTCGACGCCTATCGGACTTGAGCCGTCAATCACACCCAGCACGGCGCGGCCCTGGTCGGTCTGCGCCAGCAGCACCTGCACCGGATTGGCGGTGGCGCAGTGGATGCCTGCCACCTCACGCACGGCCTTTATGGCGGGCATCACATGGATGGGGAAACAGTTGCGCAGGATAATGAGGAAGGTGTGCCCGGCGCCAAGGCGCATCATGTTTGCCTCGGCGATGCGCACCAGCTCGTCATCGGTGCCGTCCGAGCGTACCAGGCACGGCCCCGACGCCTCGTTGAAGGCCAGGCCGAACCTAATGCCTGGCATCGAGTTCACCAGCGCTTCGTAGAGGTCTTCGACCGTCTTGATGAAGTGGGACATGCCGAAAATGATGTTGCAGCCTTCGGGGAATTCAATTGGCTCGATGAGAGTGTCCATGGTGTCCTCGCAGTGTTATGATGAGCGCGTCAACGGGATACGAGAAACGGCCATCTGCTGTTGCAAATGGCCGTTTGAAATATAGCGGTTGGTCAGACGACCTTTCGTACCTTGTTCGCTTTGAGGCAGGAGGTGCAGATGCGGATGGCTTGCACCTTGCCATTGATATCGGCGCGGATCTTTTGGAGGTTGGGTTTGAAGCGGCGCTTGGTCGCGTTCAACGCATGGCTTCTGTGGTTGCCAAACTGGGCTCCCTTGCCGCAAACATCGCAAATCTGAGACATAATACACCTTCTTTTTCCTGATATTGATGACAACAATCGATGCCGCGGATTTTCTGGCAAGCATTTTCTTGAGAGACCTTCTCCTGAAATATCCACTATCTTCAATCATGTGAACAGCTAATGCCAAAAGTGTCACACACTCGGCTTAACAATCCGGCTTTTTACAGAAACAACTACCTCTACTTCGACAATTTCAACATCCGAGATTTCAATTTCTCCCTTCACCAGTACATGCGGGATAAAATGAAACATCAATGGACGTTTTCTCTGCCTGACCGACTCGCGGTAATACTGTAACGCTCTGACAGGAATCTGATCCAGTTCATTGTATTTGCCGGCATCAAAACGCTCACAATCAGCTTCATCGAGCACGTCTTCTTGTGTATATTGTTTGTAAATCACGTCCATGCCTTCCAGCAGACTAACAGGAATCTTGAAATACCGTAAGTTTGGAGGCCTGAGCCCGATAACGCATAATGCGCTGATTATCTTTTCCGGATGGATTGGGGTGCAGTGAATTACGTCATTCCACAGGCAGTCAACAATTGGCAGGCGTTCCTGCATCAGCGATTCTCTGCCCTTGTACTTCAATGCCTGCTGTTCATATTGGGCTGGCTTCATCTCTTTCAGCTTGTTCAGGGGATACAGGACAGCGCCATCCATGTTGTTCGGGACTCGATGGTAGATAAATTTCAAACAACCTCCAGTTACAGGTTGGTGAGAAACTTGTTTCGGCGTGAAGCGCCTTTGCCAAGCTTCAGGGGTTCAGCGGCAGCCAGATGTCGAAGCGGGCGCCGTTTTCCCAGTTCGAGGCCTTGATTCTGCCGTTGTGGTCGGCCACTATTTTCTGGCTGATGGCCAGTCCCAACCCGGTGCCGCTTTTCTTGCCGCGTGTCACGAACGGCTCGAAGATGGTGGCCAGCAGGTCTTCGGGAATGCCAGGCCCGCAGTCGATGATGGACAGGCGGCAGTGGTCGTCTTCGATGTCGGTTTCGATTCTGATGCCACCTGGTTCGCTCATCGCTTCCATTGCGTTCCTGACGATATTGATGACCACGCGCCGCATTCGGCGAGCGTCGAATGGTACTGGCGCTTCGACCCGGTTGTCGGTGTTCAGCATCACGTTCAGGTCTTTGGCGAGGGGTTCGAGGCTTTCGGTGATGTCTTGCAGGAAATCATCCATCAAATTGGGCTGAATATCGAGGCAGATATGTTCACCACGGGCGAAATCGAGAATTTCGCGCACCATGTCGTTGAGCGTTTCCGTCTGCTTGATGATTTTTTGCATATACTTGCCGGTTTCGGGATGCAGCGACTCGACGAGCTGGGCGGTGAGGATGGTGACGGTAATCGGATTCTTGATGTCATGCACGATTTTGGCTGCAGCCGAGCCGATGGCGGCCATCTTGTTCTTTTTGATGAGTGAGTTGACCACTCTGGCAAACTGCTCGTTCGAGTGGCGCAGCCGAGCGCTGATGGTCTGTATGAGACAGAACAGGATGTGCGGGTGTTCGAGGCAGACTTGCAGAAAGTCGTCTTTATACAATCGCAGCAGTGCGGTGTCGGTGAGCGACTTGGCGGAGGCCGAGCGCACCGTGTTTTCCAGCAGCGACATCTCGCCAAAATAGTCGTAGCGCTCGAAGGTCTTCAGTTCGGCCTGCTCGTCGAGGTCTTCGCGGATTTGCTTCATGATCTCGACGCGGCCCTGGGCGATGATGTAGAAGCAGTTGCCCTGCTCACCCTCACAGAAAATCTGTTCGTCCGCCGAGAAGGTGACTTCCTGGATGTAACCGGCGATATTTTGCAGTTCAGCTTCCTTCAGGTCGGCAAAAAAATCGACATGGCGCAGGATGTGAAGCATCGCGAACTCCCCAGACATTGATATGTGATTATAGCTGTATTGTGAACAGGTTGTCAACAAGAAAAACCGCTGTTCTTTTCAGTGGGTTCGATAAAAGGCTTGTCGTGTGGCGGCGGTAATGATAAATGTAGAAGCTATGAGCAGCGAAAGTTTCGAGCGGTTTTCTCGGCGCAATGGCGGACGGGTGTTCAACTACGTCCTGCGCATGGTGCGCAATCGCGAGGATGCCGAAGACATCACCCAGGAGGTGTTTCTGGCCGTGCACGAGAAGTTCGGCGGCATCGCCCCTGAAGCCCGTGACGCCTATCTGTTTCGCGCTGCCTATAACCGTACGGTCAATTTTGCCCGTTCGCGCAACCGCAATCCCGAGGTGCAGCAGAGCGAGTTCGTCGAGCCGGCGACAGAAGATCCACCTGCCAATGATGACACGAAAAACGCCGCCATCCGCGCCGCGATGTCTCGCCTGAACGATAACGAACGCGTCGCGGTTGACCTCAAGTATTTTCAAAACATGAGCTACGGCCAGATTGCCGGTGTTCTCGACATTACGCCGGCTGCTGTCGATTCACTGCTCATTCGCGCCAGACGAAAACTAAAAACATATATTTCACAGGAAACGCAGGATTTGGTTGTCTGAACGTGTGCAAGGAGAGAACGATGCAATGTGAACGGATTGAACAACGACTTGGCGCTTTTCTCGACGGTGAACTGTCACCGGCGGAGGCACAGGAAGTGCGCGCTCACCTGATGGCTTGCACCAGCTGCCAGCAGGCGTTGCGAGAGCTTAAGTCGCTCGATGCGTTTATGTCCGACTACGAAGATGAGCCGTTACCGCCCACGCTGGAGAGAAAGCTCGCAGCGATTGGGCACAAGCCGATGCGCAGGCTGCGCTGGGTTCGCGACCTCTCGCTGGCCGCATCGGTGGCCGCGGCGTTCTACCTGGGTATCTTCGTCAGTGGTGAAGTGGCCGACGGCAACAATGCCGATGACGTCTTCGCCTTCGGGCAGGAGTCGCTCTACAGCCTCTACCAGGAGGCAGGACGATGAATCGCAAACTAATGCTCGCACTCATCGCCATCTCACTTGTCTTCAACTTCGCATTCCTTGGCGGTTTTGTCTACCATCGCTGGTTGGCCAGGCCCATGTCATCGCCCATCCGTGCGTTCGACGCCTCGAGGCGTGAAGAATTGCGACTGCGGATTGAAAGTCTGCACGAGCAGTCCAGGGCCTGTCGCTGGGAGTACTTCCGTGCTCGGCGCGACTTCATCGAGGCGCTGCACAGTCCCGCCTTCAACGCCGAAATGGCGGAGAAACGGCTTGATGACTCCGTGCAGCGGCACATGGAGATGGAGCGCCAGATCGGCAGGTTGCTCATCGAACTGCGACAGGACATGACACCCATCGAGGCGGAGCGATTCTTTGAACACTTACTCAGACAACAACACATGAATGGAGGACCCCATGAAACGAATCCTGATAACCCTCGCCACCCTGGCGCTCCTGATCCCCGTCGTCCTTTTCGCCGAAGACTGGGACAACCCTGAGAACGGCCTCGAAGATTGCCAGCTCACCGAAGCACAACGCGACCAGATGCACAGCATCCGCACCGCGCACCAGAAAGAGATGATTGACTTGCGCGCCATCCTCGAGAAGCTCGAAATCGACCAGCGCGAAGCCATACGCGCCGAAGACTTCAGTCTGGCTCGTAAGCTTGTTGACAAGATATACGCCAAACGCGCCGAAGTAGCCATTATGCGCATCGACATGATAGAAGAAATATCTGGCGTTCTCACCGACGAGCAGAAAGAAATCTGGCGAAACCGCCGCCCGATGTTCCGTGGTCGCAGCGGGCCGCAACGTGGTCGTAATTTGGGTCCCGGCCATCACCCCGGTATGCATCGCGGCATGGCGCCTGGCGCGGGCCGCGGACAGGGACAAGGCCAGCATACCGGCATGGGGGCGGGCCAGGGCCATCATCATCATGACGACGAACATAACTGCGACGATTAACCGACCACTAGAGACGAGAAAAGACCGGCGAGCAATCGCCGGTCTTTGTATGTGAACCCGCTGTGCGGGATGCGGGGGTTTATTGGTTGGCGCTTTGCAGATATTCTTTGAAACCACTTAGTAATTCAATATAGAATTCATCGATTGTCCGATATTTATCTCGATTACTTTCGTAACGGGTCAATTTGTGATACAAAGCTCGTATGTAGATAAACCCTTGCCTCTCTTCATTGTCAAAATAGTCACCCTGATATTTACTGGTGTCATTGTTCAGTAAGTCATTGAATTCAAGAATAATGAATCTGCATGTAACTGCTCTGATGATTAATTCATTAACACAGGTTTCCCAGGTAGAGTATGCTTGTTCTTTCATCTGTTTTTCAATGTCCTTGAATAAGCTCTGATATTTCATTACTTCAATCAAGTGTTTTTTTGTTAAAGGATTTATGAATGAGTGGCTGAATTCATGCCATAAAATACCTAACATTTGATACTTAAGGGTTCCATTTATTCGTTTCGATTCTCTGAGCTGACTTAAATCTTGAAAACTGAAAATGTTTTTTGAGCCATCAATCGAATTTACTTCGGAGCCATAATTGCCTGAAAACAAAGGAGCAATTACTACACTATAACTGTTTTGCTCCATTCCGTAGTATTCTTCCAGAATCGCAATATGGTTGTTGTTTCCAAGATCGTCAGTTATCAAAGCAACAACACTGTTGTAGTAAGCTTGATTGTTTTCATAAAATGCCATGAAACAGGTTTCTTCGATAAAATCATTCAAGTGGTCAATCAATTCATAAACGATGTTCTCGCCACCAGTTCGTTCCATGATATAGTTTGATAAAGGATAGATCAATTCAACTTTCGGAGTTATTGACAGGTGCATCATCAAGTTCGGGGGAGCATCGTAACTGAAATCTGATGCGCTCATTTTTTCGTAGAATTTGATTGCTGGATGATTGCGAAAACCTGAGAAAAAAGCGCTAATTCTCTCTACATACTCAGTTTCTTTTGCGCAAATCGGATCAAATCCTTCATGGCTGGCAAAATATTGGATGATTGATAGAAGTTCGATCCTTGGATCAACTGAGATTGTTAGCTTATCTTTACTTGTTGTCATCTGTCCACGCTACGCGTGTTCTGCTGGCGCGATGGCGGGAACTGCTTCTCGAGCAGTACGTCGTAGTGCATCTCCACGCGCAGTTCGTCGGTCGCGCTCAGGGTGTCGAGCCATACCCGCCACTTCTGCATCTGAAGCTGGCGCAGGATGAGCGGCTGCACTTCGTCAAATCCACGCACGGCCCCGGGTATGTACTGATGCAGGCGGATTACGGCCCAACGCTCATCGTCGGTGGGAACCGGCGGCAGGATGTCGCCTGGTTGCAGGCAGGCGAGCGAGTCGTACACGGTACCCAAGGCGTTTCTGTCGAGCAGGGCGGTGAAGCCACCTTGGCCGTCGCGAGTGAATCCAGGTTCGAGTGACACTTCTTTCACGAGAGTGTCGAAGTTGGCGCCGCCAAGAGCTCTATTATAAACTGCCTGCGCCTGCGTCTGGTCATCCACAATCACCCGTTGCAACCGGTAAAATCCAGGCAGGCGGAAGTGATCCTGGTGAGCGTGAAACCACTCGAGCATCTCGCTGTTGCTCACCGGCGCCATGCGCTGCTGCACGAAGCTGTAAGTTTTCGAGTCCTGCTCGGCATCGAGCTGGGCTTTCACCGCTTCCCAACGCAACCGGAAGCGCAAGGTGTTGGCCAAACCCATATCCTCGGCCAGTTGCAGCCGTTTCTCTACATCGGCGATCTGGTGCGCCATCTCGATAAGCCTTTCCAGCGCTACGGCGCTTGCGTCGTCAATCAGGTAGAGGTCGAGCAGGATGGAGGAGAAGCGTTCCCAATCGATAACGTGGCCGGTTTGCCGATAGGACACGACGGCCGCTCTCGGTTCAATGCCTTGCAGCGAGATTGCGGCAGTGCGCAGCAGGGAATCATTGATGGTGTAGCTGTGCTCGAGGCCGCTGGTGAACTCGCTCTCGCTCTGGCGCATCATGCGCCGTTCCAACTCTGCGCGAATAAGCGGCCTCACCTCATCGAGCGAGGGGTCGGTGCCCCGTATGAGCACGAAGTAGCCGAAGTCCTGCTGAAAAATCTCCGAGACATCGCCTTCGCGGCGCAGGGATTCGGCTTGCTGGAAATACGCAGGGTCGCCGAATTGATAGACATCGCGCAGGTAGTAACCAAAGAAACCGTCGTCAGTCTCGTTGTCGCTGTGTGCGGCGACTACTTCGGCCATCGGTTCACCCTCCAGCAAGGCTTCTCTGGCCTGATGGACGCGGTCTCTGGCGTCCGGTTCATATCGCCCGGCAGATACATAGTAGAGCTTCATGAAGTCGTTCTGGATAAAGAATCGTTTAACGTCATGCGAGGGGATGTGAACGCTCTCCACGATCATATAGCGTTCCACTTCGCGCTGCAAAAGTTGCCGCCAGGCATATTCGTGTTCGCGCTGAAAGCGTTGCCCGAGCGTGTCCTGCAATTCCGGATGTCGCAGAACATACTGCTGAACCAACTGCTGCATCACCAGGCGGTCGAGCAGGCTCTTGCGCTCCTCGTCGGTGATTTCTTCCTCGATTCCGGCGCTGAAGGCGATGAAATCCGCCCAGGTGATGGCTTCGTCGCCAACAGTGGCCACCACGCCATGAGACGGTTCCCTTAATCGCGTTCGGAAGAACAATAACAGGAAGATAATCACTATGCCGGTGAGAATCATTATGCGGCGGTTGTGTTTCTCCATGACAGTCCTTCGGGTTACAGTTCTTCCACCCGCATCTGCACTTGCAGGGGGTGGCCATTGCGAATGACTTCGAGCAGGATGTTGTCGCCAACGGCCACATCGAGTATTGCCAGGCGCAGATCGTCGCTCTCGACGATGAATGTACCGTTGAACTTGAGGATGACATCTCCCACTTCGAGGCCGGCATTGTCCGCCGGCCCGTCATTTTCGACATCGACAACGAGCACTCCATTGAGGTTTGGCAGTTGGAACTGGTTGGCCAGCAGTTGGTTGAGGTTGGTCATACGGAATCCGAAGTGCCGTTGGCGCATTTGGCCATAGAGGATGAGTTCATGGGCAATTTTCTTTACGCGGTCGATGGGAATGGCAAAGCCGATGCCCACGCTTTCGCCCGTTTCGGAGAAGATGAAGGTGTTGATGCCGATGACGTCGCCGTTGATGTTCAGCAATGGGCCGCCGCTGTTGCCGGCGTTGATGGCGGCATCGGTCTGAATCATTTTCTTGAAGACCTTGTCGTTCAGGTTTTGGGCGAAGTTGCGGTTGATGGCCGAGATAACGCCGACCGATACGCTGGGCTGGCTGTCTTTGATGAGAAAAGCGTATGGATTGCCCACAGCAATGGCCGCTTCACCGATGATGAGGTCGCTCGAGGCGCCCAGCCTGGCCACCGGCAGCTCGTGGCCTTCGATCTTGAGTACGGCGATGTCCTGTATGCTGTCCATGCCGATGATGCGGGTGTTGTACTGTCGGTTGTCGGCGAGGATGACAGTGATCTGGGTGGCGCCTTCCACCACATGGGCGTTGGTGACCACGAAGCCGCGTTCATCGATGATGAGTCCGGAACCGATAGCCTGCACGTTACGAATGTGCGGCGCGTCGAAGAAGCCGAAATATGGGCTGTAGCGCGGATTGATGCGCGCATTGACCACCTCGGTCTTGATGACGTTGACGCTGACAACGGAGGGAGCCGCCAGTCGCACCGCCTCGGTGATGGCGTTCTCGCGGGAATATGGCATGAGCGGAAGCGCCTGCTGTTGCTGTCGCTCACAGCTTACCAGTAGCCCAGTGACGGCGCACAACAGCAGCAAAGCACTGACTGCGAAACGCTTGCGGCTCACCCTGAGGCCTCCTGGCCACTGGAGGCAATGTGTGCTTTTCTCGATAGTGCGATGAGTGGTATCAGTAGGTAGCACAGCGAGCTGAAACTGGGAGAAAATGGCGTGATGGCCAGTCCCACCAGCGGCACCACGAGAAGGCTGAGGACAAGGCGAACACTCGTCGCTTTGTTTATGCTCGTTTCTGCTCCTGTATGTAACAAGTGGGTATATTTGCGCAGATGGCAGTAGCGGAGCCAGGTGAGTGTGCCCAGCGCCAGGAGATTGAGATGAAAAACAACCTCGGCCACCACCATGCCGGAATAGCTACCCATGAGGGATGTGGTGAACGGCAGCAGACAGACAAACATGAGCGAAACGAGTGTGTAGTGCGTATAGATTTTGCTGATATTCTTCAGGCGATGCTGCTCACGATTATTACGTATCCAAAGCATCATCAGAATGGCGAAGCTCAGTACATAGTTGAATAGCTGTGGCCCGATGCTCCTCAAGGAGCGAAGCAGATCATTGGCGCTCTCCACCACATGATGTTCGGGAACCTCGATGTTGAGCACCATTAGCGTCATAGCTATTGCATATACGCCGTCAGTGAGCGCTTCAACCCGCGTTTTACTCAGAAGACTGACGTTGAGGTCTTTTTCAGCCATACCCGCTCCTTAACATTCTAAAACACGTCATCAATGGCGCAACAGGTTGTTGATAAATCTATTTTAGCGTGAAATCTCTCATAGTGAGCGCTTATTGCCACCTATTGAACAAGAAACACAAAACGCAGATTGCCGACTTTGTCAACAATCTAACGCACCATTAACGCTGTAGCGCATAGGCGGCCAGCAATTTCAGCGTGTTTTCGAGGCCTTCGCGGTGAGTGCGCTCGTAGCCGTGCGAGGCAAACACGCCTGGGCCCAGCAGGCCGTGGCGGATGTCATAACCGGCGCGCAGAGTTGCATCGACGTCGGAACCGTAGTGCGGGTAGATGTCGAGCGCGTATTGCAGCTCGAGCCGCCTGGCAACGTCCACCAGTGCGTTGGTCACGTCGAAGTCGTATGGCCCGGCGCTGTCTTTGGCGCAGATAGACACCATCGTCTCGTCGGCGGTCAGGTCGTCGCCCACACAGCCCATATCTACGCTGATCATTTCTGTGATGCCGTGGGGAATGCCTGCCGAGCCGCCATGCCCCACCTCTTCGTAGGTGGTGAACAGCAGCCAGACCTTGCGCGGGAGCGATATGCCCGGTTTCTTCGCCCAGCGGGCAAGCGCCAGCAGGATGGCGGCGCTGGCCTTGTCGTCGAGGTGCCGACTCTTGATGAACCCGCTCTTCGTAACGACAGTTCGCGGCGCGAAGCTGACGAAGTCGCCCGTGCCGATGCCCAGCTTCTCGACGTCTTTCTTGCACTTCACCTTCTCGTCCAGCACGATGTCCAGGCCTTTGTCGTCGCGCTTGGCTTCGCCCGCCTTGCTGTTCACATGGGTCGATGGGTCGGAAATCTGTACGGTGCCGCTAAAGGTCTTGCCGTCGCGAGTGTGTATGGTGACGTTCTCGGTTTCGATGTAATTGCCGGGGAAGCCGCCGATCATCGTCATGCGCAGGCGGCCGTTGGCCTTGATGGAGCGCACCATCGCGCCCAGGGTGTCCACATGGGCGGCCAGCGCCAGTCCGTTGCCTTCACCGCCGATGTCGCACATCACCGAGCCTTTGTTGGTGCGCACAGGCGCATAACCCAGACTGGTCAGTTCATCGACGAGATATTGCTGCACAGCCTGCGTGTAGCCGCTGGGACTGGGTATCTCGCACAGCTTCACGAGCTGCTCGACCGTGTATTCGAGGGAAACGCTGTCAGGTTGCATATAAACTCCTATTAGGTCATTTATCTACTGCTGATAGGTCTTCGTACATAGGAAACGAAGTTTTCGCAAAAGTTATTTGGGTTCAGTGGCTGGGGTGTGTTAAGGAATCGGGAAGATTCAAGAAGAAGCAAACCACGAGACTGAATCCCAGGCACGCTTGTTATGCCTGTTTCATCAAGAATTAATACTAAACCTGAAAGTTGCATTGCGTTATTATTTCCCTGATTTACTTCTATTGCAACTTTTGCATAGCATTTGACAATTTTCTTCGTTTGTTTTTCCACCTTCATGCCAAGGTTTGATGTGGTCACCTTCCATTTCGTCAATATCAAAATGCTCATTACAATCTGGGCAAATGCCTTTCTGTCGCTCGAAAGCCTCCCGCTTCTGGTTTTTGCTGAAAGCACGGATATTCAGGCACTTTTCCTTTCCGTCCAAGACAAAGGAGTAGATGCCCTTCTTTTTTGTGACATCCTCATCTTCCATAAGTCTTGAAATCTCGACTTCGAGTTTATTTGGATCGAACTCCTGCTCGTTGAATTCGTTATACAGATCACCCCAAGCAACACCTTTCATCTCTTTTCGGTATGTCGGGAATGTAGCCTGAATCCAAGCGATTACAGCCTGGAAGTACAACCACAAGCTATTAGCATTGGGCTTGTGCTGATGCTCAGCCATATATTGCTCTATAGCACCATCGTTTTTCCATTTAATTGCTGTTTCCAAATAATCTTGTCGAATGGGAGAACCTTTCAAATAATCACTGCCAAGACCATAAGCTGCGCAACCATTTTTACTAAAATAGCGTTTGACATCCGAAACCCACGAACCCGCGTAAACAGCATTTCGTAATTCCTGATCAGTCAGCTTTTCGCCAGCGATATTGATGATCTTGAACCACTCCAACCTCTCGCTGTCCGTGCCGCTGCACAGGTAGACCATTAGCTTGTAGCCCAGGATTTGCTCCCGCTCGTCGTTCTGTAGATTGTGGAAATACCGGCTATTGAAAGCAAAGTCGCCAACAACATACTGGCAGACGGAAATGGTGCGCTGTTGCCCGTCAATAACTTCAAAATTGCCATCTTCACGCACAGCCCAATACATGACATTCAGCGGAAAATCCTTCGTAATGGTGTCAATGACAGCGGCACGCTGCTTGTCTTTGTAGATGAACTCCCGCTGGTAGGGTGGTCGAATGTCCAACTTGCCACCGAAACCCAAAACACCGGCTTCTTCATTGTCTTCATAGCCTTCGGTTAGCTCACGGATAGTAATTTCTTTGAGTTCGATATTCATTTTGAACCTCTTTTGCGCCTGATCAGAACACGAGCATACAGTTGAATGAAGCGGTCCCCGTCGACGATGTAGTATGTTTTACTTGGGGGAGGTGAGTCTATCTTCAGCGTTGCCCCATCATTCAGTTTTGTCACAACGGATCTCCGACCGTTCGAGCTGACCTGGATTTGAGGTGGATAGGTTTTTATCGCTGCACCGAACCATGTTTTAGTAATCCCGACAATCTCGAATTGATCTGGATTGTACTTGTCAAGAAACGTAATAGGTACTCCCATTGCACCATCGTAATCTACTGGAATATCCTTTGTCTTACTGACTTCGATAGCGTCATAATTATCGTAGGTCGGATACTCCCCAGGATTGTACTTTTTGTAGAGAATCAGGTCTTCGTACCGCTCCTTGAAGTCCATGTTGGTAAACCAACGAACACCTTTGACGCGAATGTATTTTTTGCCTGCCGCATCAATTCTAAATCCCGCTGCCTGGAGCGGATAATCATCAGGAACACCAAATTCTCTGTCACCACTACGAATGCTTGGGCCGAGCCACACTTGGTCGTCCTTTATCAAACGGAAGACTTCCTTATATGTAATCGCATTTACGCTTCCGATTATCAAGAATTTCTTGCCGTGCTCAACGAGTTGAGCAACATACTCACGGAACAAAGAAAACGGTGGATTTGTGACCACAATATCGGCCTGCTTCAACAGTTCAATGGTTTCCCTGCTTCGGAAATCTCCATCACCCTTCAGGTGCTTAATGCCGATCTCCTCGGGATCTGGCACGTGGTTACAGTTCTTGTCTCCGTAATATTCCAGGTAAATAGCCTGCTCAGAATCATTCCGGCTGAACAAGTCCATATCTTGATTTTTGTAGCAGGTGGTGATGAGCCTTTTAAGACCTAGTTTCTCGAAATTGTAGGAGAAGTAGTGGAAGAAATTGCTAACACGCGGATCGTCACAGTTACAGTAAACAACTTTGTCCTTTAAGTGTTTTTTGTAATGTTTTAGTTCTCTTTCTATGTCGGAAAGTTGAGTATAAAATTCATCCCTTTTTGCTTTGGAGGCTTTATGTAAATTTTTATTCTTATTTGGCATTTTTTTGTATCTCCTATAATTTTTATGAAAACACTATATCCACTTAAAAGTCAAGTAGAAACAATTTTTATACTGTTAATAGGCATAATGATGGAATACCCGCTTTTTGGCCTCACCAGGGCTTAAATACTATCCCCTTGCGCTGCAGCATGTCGATGATGCGCCCCGCGCCCTCGGCGGTGTCGCTCACGTTGTCGAGATGAAGAGTGGGCGCAAGGTCGGTTGTCTTACGCTCGCCTACCCACACGCTCTCGATAATCTCGTCGCCCAGCACGGTGCGCATGATATCGAGTTCGTTCTGGGTGATGTCGCGTGCGGTGATGATGAGGATTAACCCTGCGTGCAGCAGGATGTTGGCCACCTCCGCCATGCGGCGGATGTGCTCGAGGCGATCCTCATCTGGTTCGTCGCTGCGGCCTTCGAGAATATCGGCGTCAACGCCATAGCGGATGCTGCCGATGCCGAGATAATAGACGAACTTGCCCTCTTCGAACAGCGAACGTTCGAGCAAGCGGGCCACATCTTTGCGGCCTGAGGCCACCTCGCCCGTGATGAGCACGAGCGTGGCGCGCTGGTTATATCGCCGAGAACGCTCGATCGGGTGAAGGTCGCTGCCCACCCACTTGCTGTCGCGGATGAACACCCGCCGGCGCAGCTCGCTCTGCTGGTCGGCCAGCGCCTCGCGCACGATGCCGCCACCGGCGATTTCGTAGTCGTCCACGAGAACGAAGCGGCCTGTGCCTGGGAAGTCGTCGGCCAGGTCGAGGGCGATTGCTCGCTGTGTTTGCAGTACGCACTCGGCCACGTCATGGCGTTCGATAGCACTCTTACCGGTGTCGCTGAGGTCGCTGGCATCTATTACCTTGCGAACTTCTGCCAGACGCACGGGCACACGCGCCGCGCCCAGCTTCAGGGTGTAGTCACGTCCGGTGGCCAACGGCTTGCGCCCCAGCCAGAACAGGCTGACGGCAAAGCGGCTGGACACCAGCGGTGCGGGCTTCTCACCAGCGCGAGCGGCAAGTTCGCCGCGTTTCACATATATTTGCTCGGTGAGCGTGAAGCCTGTGGCCTGGCCACAGACAGCCCCTGCGGGCGATTCGGCGTTAAAGACTTCGATGCGTTTGACATGGCTGCGCTTGCCGCTGGGATAGAAGATAACCTCGTCGCCCGGGCGCAAACGGCCGCTTTCGACTGTTCCCGCCACGATACGACGGTCGTCTGCGGCGCGGGTGAACTTATAGACATCCTGCACCGGCATACGAAAGGGTTTGTCGTCCAGCGGGGGGGCGGCCTTGAAGCGGTCGAGCGCCTCGAGCACGGTTGGCCCCTCATACCAGGGGCTGCCACAGGCAGCTACACAGTCACCATTATTCGAGGCGATATTATCGTTTGTAGAAGAGGCGATGTTATCGCCTTGCATTCCGCTC
Source organism: Candidatus Cloacimonadota bacterium (assembly GCA_021108395.1). GTDB lineage: Bacteria > Cloacimonadota > Cloacimonadia > Cloacimonadales > JAIOQZ01 > JAIOQZ01. Next base: position 43,192 of record JAIOQZ010000039.1, on the reverse strand, counting down.
ACTGGTATCCAGGCGACCGGTTCGACGTCGAGCTGGCTCAGAAAAGCTTGAAATTCCTCGACAATGCTGTCGAAAACAGTGCGGCTGTAGTCCACCAGGTCCATCTTGTTCACCAGCACGGCCACTTGCTTTATGCCCAGCAGACTGAGCATGGTGCCGTGACGGCGGGAGTTCTCCTGCACGCCCTCTGCGGCGTCGATGACAAGCAGGGCGCACTCGGCGTGGCTGGCGCCGGTTACCATGTTCTTGAGGAACTCGATATGCCCAGGTGCATCGAGAATGAGGTAGTGGCGTTTTGTCGTGCGAAAAAACACCCGCGCCGCGTCGATGGTGATGCCCTGTGATTGCTCGTCCTTCAGCGCATCAAGCAGAAAAGCGTACTCGAACGGCTTGGCGTTGCGTTCGCAGGTTTTCTTCACCTGTTCGAGCTTGCCTTCGGGCAGACTGTTCGTGTCGGCCAGCAGACGACCAATGACAGTGCTCTTACCGTGATCCACATGACCCACGATGACGATATTGATGAGCTTGTCTTGCATTACATATACCCCTCTCGCCGCAGGGTTTCCAGCCCGCCGCCGTCGTCTTTGTCCTGGGCGCGTCCGGCGCGTTCGGCCACTCGCACAAATTTCCCTGTACGCAGCTCCTTGATGATGTCGGCTGTGTTTCTCGCTGTGCTCTGCACGGGATTGGTGCAAGGATAGCACCCCAGCGAACGGTAGCGGCTGCCCTCGCCCTGGTCATAGTAGAGCGAGACGGTGGGAATGCTCTCGCGGTGGATGTACTCCCAGATATTGAGCTCTGTCCAGTCCAGCAGGGGGTGGATGCGAACATGGGTACCGGGCGCGAAGTCGGTCTTGTACTGGTTCCAGAACTCTGGCGGCTGGTCGCCGATGTCCCATTCGTTGCCGCGGTCTCTGGGCGAGAAATAACGCTCCTTGCTGCGCGAGCCTTCCTCGTCGGCGCGAACGCCCACGATAACGCCGGTGTATGGTTCGGTGTCAGCGTCCACCTCGTAGCGGTCGGATTCGTGGTTGAAGCGCAAGCGGGGCCAGTTGCCCGAAAGCGTGTTGCGCAGAGCGTCGGTTTTCAGGACGCGGCAACAGGTCAGCCGGTCGATGGCGCCATCGGGGAAGGTGCGCCGCTCATCGAGCGCTTCGCGGTTTTGGCCCACCACCATGTTGAGTCCCCAGCGGCGGGTGAGTTCATCACGGTAGCGAATCATCTCGGGGATTTTGAAGCTGGTGTCGATGTGCACCAGTGGAAACGGCACATGGCCGAAGAAGGCCTTGCGAGCCAGCCACAGCATCACTGTGCTGTCTTTGCCGATGGACCACAGCATGCAAAGGTTGTCGAAGGCGGCGTAGGCTTCGCGCAGGATGTGGATACTGCGGCTTTCAAGCTGGTCAATCTGGTTCAATAGTCTGTCCTTTCACGCCAGGAGCACGGCCTTGCGCAACATAATTACCCACACGTCAATAGACTGTCACGGCGGGTCGTTGTAAAGCATTTTTCAAAGTTGCAAACTTTTTTTGGAGCAGGATTTTCAGGATTGGGGAAATTTGCAGGATTACGAATTATGAACAACAGGCATGGCGCACTTTCTTATCCTGATAATATCTTGAATCCTGAAAATCCTTGTTTCAGACAAAAGGCACACCCGAAGGTGTGCCCCTTGCTATATACGGTTATTGCGCTACTTACTTCAGCAGCAGCGCCTTGCGAACCTCTGTGTGCCCGCCGGTTTCGAGGCGATAGAAGTAGATGCCCGAGGCACAGCCTTCGGCTGTCCAGGTAAAGGCATGTTCGCCGGCCTGCATGTATTCATCAACCAGTGTCGCCAGCTTTTCACCTCGCACGTTGTACACCGTGACGGTGGCCTGCCCGGGCAGTGACAGACTGAACGCGATAGTCGTCTCGGGGTTGAACGGGTTGGGGTAGGCGGCCTGCAATGTCGCTACTGGCATTTCTGGGAAGTCTTTGTCGATAGCAACATCAGGATTCTCAAACATATACGCAGAGCCGGTCCAATAGCCATTATCATCATCGCCATAGGCTCCAACGATAACATGATCACCGGAGATTGAAAGTGACCTGCCGAACCTGTCCCCCTCAGCTCCATCATCAGGTGTCAATTTTGCCTGCTGGGACCATACCGTTCCGTTTCGATGAAAAATGTATGCAGAGCCGGAATTTTCGCCATTATCTTCATCACAATGAGCCCCAACAATCGCATAATCTCCAGAGATTGAAACTGATTTACCAAAATAGTCGTGAGCGGCTCCATCATCGGCAGTCAATTTCACTTGTTGGATCCATTCATATCCATTTCGATGAAAAATGTATGCAGAGCCGGAGGAAGGGCCATTAGCATCATCGTATGTGGCCCCAACAATAGCATCATCACCAGAGATTGAAACTGACAAGCCAAAACAGGCATACTCGGTTACATCATCAGCAGTCAACTTCTCCTGCTGGGTCCAGACTGCTCCGCTTCGATGAAAAATGTATGCAGAGCCGGAGGAAAGGCCATTAGCATCATCATATTGGGCCCCAACAATAGCATCATCACCAGAGATTGAAACTGACAAACCGAAATAGTCGCCCTCGGCTCCATCATCGGCAGTCAATTTTGCCTGCTGGGTCCAGACTGTTCCGCTTCGATGAAAAATGTATGCGGAGCCGGATTCATCACCATTATCATCATCCCAATAAGCTCCGACAACAACATAATCACCGGAGATTGAAACTGAACTGCCGAATTTATCGTCCTCTGCTCCATCATCGGCAGTCAATTTTGCTTGCTGGGTCCAAACAGTTCCACTTCGATGAAAAATGTATGCGGAGCCGGATTTTTCTCCATCATCATCATCCCAATGAGCCCCAACAATCGCATAATCACCGGAAATTGAAACTGAGCAGCCGAAATGATCCCAAGCGGCACCATCATCGGCAGTCAATTTTGCCTGCTGGGCCCAGACAGTTTCGTTTCGATGAAACACATACGTAGAGCCGGAACCTTCTCCATTATCATCATCACCCCTGACCCCAACAATGGCATAATCACTGGAGATTGAAACGGAGTAGCCGAAGTAGTCGCCAGCGGCTACAGCATCGGCAAGAGCCTTGTAGGCCTGTTCCCAGTCCGCGTACAGCCATGCAGTAAGTAGTGTAAGCGTGAGAATAGCCAGTAGCTTTTTCATCTTTGCTCCCTTCCCTCTCATTTATGTTACAATAGATTGGATAGATAAAGTGTTTTGTCAATGTTTATCCCAAAAAATCATTGCTGATTCTGAAGATGATCAAAGGAAATGATTGACGCCCCCCGTGTTCTGCCGATTGATAGGCGTCAGTCGAACCACAGGAGGCGTCCATGAAAGGCATCGTTCTGGCCGGCGGTTCCGGCACCAGGTTGTTTCCGCTCACAAGCGGCGTGTCCAAGCAGTTGTTGCCCATCTACAGCAAACCTATGATCTATTATCCGTTGAGCGTGCTCATGCTGGCCGGCATCCGCGACATTCTGCTCATCTCCACCCCGCAGGACCTGCCCCGCTTCGAGCTGATGCTGGGCACGGGCGAGGATTTCGGCGTTCGCCTCACATACGCCGAGCAGCCCAGCCCCAACGGACTGGCCGAGGCGTTCATCATCGGCGAGGATTTTATCGGCGACGATCGCGTCTGTCTCGTGCTGGGCGACAATATCTTCTATGGTCAGGGTTTGTGGGAAAAGCTGCGCGCAGCAGCCCAGCGCGACAACGGGGCCACTGTCTTCGGTTACTATGTGCAAGACCCGCAGCGTTATGGCGTGGCTGAGTTTGACAGCGAATTCAACGTTGTCTCCATCGAAGAGAAACCAGCCCACCCCAGATCAAATTACGCTGTCACCGGCCTCTATTTCTACGATAACCAGGTGATAGACATCGCCAGAAACATGAAGCCCTCGGCGCGTGGCGAGCTTGAGATTACCGACGTGAACAACGCCTATTTGCAGCGAGGGCAACTGAAGCTCGAACTGCTGGGGCGTGGCTTTGCCTGGCTGGACACCGGCACACAGGCCTCGCTGATGGACGCCGCCAACTTCGTGCAGTCAATCGAGCGGCGGCAGGGGCTGATGATAGCCTGTCTCGAGGAGATTGCCTGGCGGCAGGGGTGGATTGACGAAGCGCAACTGCGCGTCCGTGGCGAAGCGTTGGGCAAAAGCGAGTATGGCGCCTACATTCTGCGCCTGCTGGAGCACAGGCCGGTTTAATCGGATATTATATCGGCGTCGCGCAGCATTTTCATTACGGCTTCGGCGCTTTCGGCTACGCTCTGAGTAGTTGTATCGAGGATCAGCTCTGCCAGCAAAGGCGGTTCGTAGGGCGCATCGATGCCGGTGAACGCCTCGATTTTACCAGCCCTCGCCTTGCGATACAGGCCTTTCACGTCCCGCGATTCGCATTCCGCCAGTGGGCAGTTCACCAGCACCTCGAAGAATCTTCTTGGCGACAGCAGCGCTCTGGCAGCGTCACGTCCGGCACAATATGGCGAGATGAAAGCGCACAGCGCCAGCAGCCCGGCGTCGGCCATGAGAGCGGCCACATGCGCCACGCGGCGGATGTTCTCGATCCGATCGTCCGGCGAGAAATCGAGATCGGCGCAGAGGCCGGCGCGGACGACATCGCCATCGAGGACATAGCAGGCCTTGCCGACGGCTGTCAGGCGCTCCTCGACCGCGCGCGCGATGGTTGACTTGCCCGAACCCGAAAGCCCGGTAAACCATACCACAGCGCCCTGCTGGTCGGGCTGGCTTTCGTCTTGCTCCGGGCTCACAGTGTCGTGGCGGGGAGTGGGATTGGTTGCCATGTGCGCTCCTTTCGGGGCGATAGTGGCACAGCGGGAGCGAGTTGTCCAGACAAATCTAACGGCGACTCTGTTTCACGTGACACCGCCGACTTTCTATGGATAAAGGGCTTTCTTCAGGAAATTCTCAAGTTTTTCCCTTATCGTATTGTCAAAATCTCCCACTTCTCCATAGATAAGACAGTATTCAGTTATCTGGCTACCTCTTAAAGGAAGAGAATTCTTAATCTGTGATTCAATGTTCTTCCATTGTTTTGGTTTTGAGCTCTCCGGTTTCAGGCCCTCAGTGCTCACAATCTGTAGGAAGAAGGTTTCTTCATCTAAGTAAACCTTAGTACTATTAACTGCACCTTTATATCCTGGTGCATAAAAATTTGATAAAGCAGAGGCAAAGAATTTCCCGCATACTTGGATAGGCTTCACATTGGATTCTTCTATTTCGCAAATCAGTTTTACTTTATTGTCTTTATTAATAATAATCAAATCGACTTTGCACAACCTTGTTTCTCTCGACTTGGATGTACCAGAAAAAAGTGAGATATGTTGTGACTGGATGCCCCGAAGGTTTCCGCATGCAGGATCCATAATGACTTTATAGCCTCTATGTCGAGCTGATACTAAATTAGCAATCAAAGTTCCTACTTTCAAATGTAATGGATGATTCATGCGTTCTCCTTATTCATACAGTAATGGCTCTCGGCGCGGCTATCCCCTGGCGTGGAATGCCTTGATGCGCTCGGCGACGCGGCGCACCATGTCGTCGGTCATCTCAGCGTAGATGGGCAGACTGAGCAGCTTGTCCTGATAGTCCCAGGTGACAGGGAAATCTTGCGGTTTGTGGTTAAGGTGAGCGTAGGCCTTCAGATAGGGCAGGCCGATGGGATAGTGAATGCCGGAAGCGATGCCGTCGGCGTCGAGGGCTGCGCGCAGTTCGTCGCGGCGACTGGTGCGGATGACGTACAGATGAAACACCGGCTGTGCGTAGTCTGGCACATGCGGCGTCACCACTTCGTCCACGCCAGCCAGCAATTCGGAGTAAAGCGCGGCAATATCGCGGCGGCGGGCGTTCCATGCGTTGAGGTGCCCCAGCTTTACATCGAGCACAGCGGATTGCAGGCCATCGAGGCGCGAGTTGACGCCCTCGAACTTGTGGTCGTACTTGCCCACGCGGCCATGATTGGCGTACATGCGACACCAGTCGGCCAGTTCCTTGTCGCTGGTGACGATGGCGCCACCGTCACCGTAGGCGCCGAGGTTTTTGCCCGGATAGAAACTGAATGTGGCCGCGACGCCCATGCTGCCACAAGGAATGCCTTTGTATTTTGCGCCATGCGCCTGAGCGGAGTCTTCGATCACCAACAGGCCGTGTTTCATCGCAATTTCCAGGACGGCGTCCATGTCTGTCGGCTGGCCATAGAGATGTACCGGCATGATTGCCCTGGTGCGCGGTGTGATGGCCGCTTCTAGCAGCGAGACGTCTATGGTGTATGTGTCGGGATGGCAATCGACGAACACGGGCGTTGCTCCAGCGGTGGTGATGGCCTCGCTGCTGGCCACAAAGCTGTTGGCCGCGGTGATGACTTCGTCGCCGACGCCGATATCCAGTCCGCGCAATGCGATGGAAATGGCGTCCGTGCCATTGCCCACGCCCAGGGCAAATTCTGAGCCGATATAGTCGGCGAAGGCTTCTTCAAAACGCGCAAGTGCTTTGCCGCCGACGAACGCGGTGTGTTCTATGACATCGTTCATCGCCGCGTCCACCTCATGGTGAATGCTGTTGTATTGAGCTTTCAGGTCATTAAATGGTATTCGCATGTGTACTCCGATGTATCAGGATTGTTTTGGCAGTTCACGCAGCAAGCGTGCCGGGTTGCCCACATAGATGCCCGGTTTTGTAATGTCTTTCGTCACGACTGCGCCGGCGCCGATAACGACGCCATCGCAAATGCGCACCGGCAGGATGGTGGCGTTCGAGCCGATGGAGACGTGGTCGCCGATGCAGGTTTCTTTCCACAAATCCTGCCTCCCCTGCGCCGGGCCACCGGCAGCGAAGAGGTCGTTGATGAACATGACGCCGTGGGCAATGAAACAGTCGTCGCCGATGGTGACGAGCTCGCAGACAAACGAGTGGGATTGAATTCTCGTTCTGGCTCCGATGCGCACACCCTTCTGTATCTCGACGAACGGCCCGATGAAAGCGCCCTCGCCGATAGTGCACTCATAGATATTCACCGGTTCGACAACGGTCACATTCTCGCCGAAGGTTACGTCCCTGATGCCGGCGTGAAAAGTCTTCGCCGGTTTGTCCATTAGCTGCGCCCCAATCTGCATTTCTGCGCTTGAAAGCGCAGGTGCACCTCGCGGCCTGTTTCTATCGATTCATATATAGCGTTGATGAGCTCGACCGACTTGCGGCCCTCGAGGCCGTCAACCAGCGCCTTTGTGTTGTTCTGTATCGACTCGCAAACTTTTTCGAGATAAAGCTGATGGCCAAAGCCGTATACGTTGGGAGGCATCTCGCGGGACTGCTGCAACACTTTTGCAGAGTCTTCCCCGCTGTCGGCAAAGTTCCACACCTTCATCTCGTTAACGGCAAATCCGCCAATCTCGACCGAGCCGTTCTCGCCCAGGATGGACAACGAGCCTTCGAGGTCTTTGGGCCTGGTGGCGGTGGTTGCCTCGACGATGCCGATGGCGCCGTTGCGAAAGGTAATGACGGCCACGCCCGTGTCCTCTGTCTCGATGTTCACCAGCGCCGTGCGGCTTTTGGCGAACACACTCACCGGCTCGCCCAACATCCATTCGAGCAGGTCGATGTGATGTGATGCCTGGTTGGTGAACACGCCGCCGTCCATAGCCCAGGTGCCACGCCAGGCGTCCTGGTCGTAGTAAGCCTGCGGACGGCACCAGCGTACGCGCACCGTACCCATCACCAACTTGCCAAACCTGTTGCCTTCGATGGCTTCACGCAGCTTCATCACTGGTACGTTGTAGCGGTTCTGTTTGACCACGAACAGCTTCACGCCGTTTTCATCGCAGGTGCGAATCATCTCGTCGGCGTTATCGAGAGTGAGCGCCATAGGCTTCTCGACGACGATATGTTTGCTGTATTTGCGGACGATGTCGATGGTGTGCCGAGCGTGGTTACCGCTTTCGGTGAGGATGGTGACAACATCTACTTCGCTCTGGTGTTTTTGAAGCATGTCGTCATAGCCGGCATACCAGGGGACGTTGTTCGCTTCTCCGGCTTTGCGGGCTTTATCGGCGTTTATGTCGCACACGGCTACAAGCTGCGCTTTATCGGCGAGGTGACCGGTGATCGCTTCGACATGCTTGCGCAGTATGCGCCCACAACCCACGATTGCGAATCGAATTTTATTCATACGTTATTCCTTAGTGTGATTTGAGATTGCATTCTACAATACAAGACCTCAAAGCCAACAGAATGGTTACAGCAAATTCGTAAAGTTATTTATGTTGTCGCCCCGACAATTTCTGCGACGGCCAACACTTTTCCTTGACCATCGGTTTACAGTGACCAGTATGTTTCCATCTTGAACAAGGAGGCACACAATGGACAATAAGGCTTATGTCTGCTATTGCGGACTCTACTGCAAGCTCTGCCCGATAATCGCCGCCATTCCGCCCCAGGCTCGCGCGCTCTTCGCCACGATGGAAAAGTCCGGCTATGGGGAATGGGGTGAGTACGCCCACGAGGGCTTCAAGCGCTTCTGGACTATCTTGCAGAAACTGGCGAAGCAGGACGAAACCTGCACCCTGTGTCAGGGCGAATGCGGCAATCCCGAATGCAAAATTCGCGTCTGCGCCCGTGAACGCGGCGTACTCGTCTGCGCTTTCTGCGACGACTACCCCTGCACCCTTGTCGATGAATTTGCCAAAATTTACGCCGAAGCGCCAGTCAATAACGACCGCATCCGCGAGATCGGCCTCGACGCCTGGATTGTCGAGCAGGAAGAGCTTGTCGCTCAGGGGCGCTACTACTGGGACGGCAAGTGACGACAAACCCCCGACGGCATGGAGCCGCACCCTACAGTACTGTGGCCGAGCATAGCCGAGCGGGTTGTTGAGCGTATATTGAAGGAGCGCGTAGCCTGGCGCACCATTTTTGACCACAAAAATCGAATTTTTCGTTGACAGGAAAAGGGAGATGATGTTTTTAGCAAACGAGAAACATGAGTGCTAATTTGTGGCTTGCCTGATTCGGGAAGTTGCACTATATTCAAACAAGACAATAAATCCGATAGGAGGATACTAAAATGGCAAAGCAGATGAAGTTCAGTCACGACTCCCGCACCGCTCTCAAGCGCGGCGTGGACAAGCTGGCCGACGCAGTCAAGATCACACTGGGGCCGCGTGGTCGCAACGTCGTGCTCGACAAGAAATTCGGCTCGCCCACCATCACCAACGACGGCGTTACCATCGCCAAGGAAATCGAGCTGGACGACCCGTTCGAGAACATGGGCGCACAGCTTGTGAAAGAAGTTGCCGAGAAGACCCACGACGTCGCCGGCGACGGCACCACCACCGCCACCATCCTCACTCAGGCCATCATCGAAGAAGGCCTGAAGCATGTAACGGCCGGCGTTAATCCGATGTACCTCAAGCGCGGACTCGATAAGGCCGCCAAGGTCGTCGTCGAGCGCATCCATGAGCTTTCCAAGGAAGTGAAGGACAGCGAAGAAATCGCCCAGATCGCCACAGTTTCGGCCAACAACGACCCGACCATCGGCGAGCTGATTGCCAAGGCCATGAACAAGGTGAGCAACACCGGCATCATCAACGTCGAAGAAGCCAAGTCGATGGACACAGAGGTCGAGGTTGTCGAGGGTATGCAGTTTGACCGCGGCTACCTGTCGCCCTATTTCATCACCGACGCCGACAAGATGATCACCGAGTTCGACGATCCGTTCATTCTCATCCATGACAAAAAGGTCTCGTCGATGAAGGACATCCTGCCCATATTGCAGGAGATTAGCCAGGCTGGCAAGCCGCTGCTCATCATCTCCGAGGACGTGGAAGGCGAAGCGCTGGCCACCCTTGTGGTCAACAAGCTGCGCGGTACGCTCAACGTGGCCGCCGTCAAGGCGCCGGGCTTCGGCGACCGCCGCAAGGCCATGCTCGAAGACATCGCCATCCTCACCGGTGGAACGGTCATCAGCGAGGACATGGGACGCAAGCTCGAAAGCACCACCATGGCCGACCTCGGCAGCGCCAAGAAAGTCATCATCGAGAAGGAAAACACCATCATCCGTGAAGGCGCCGGCGACGATGCGTCATTGCAGGCTCGCATCAAGCAGCTCGACAACCAGATCGCCGAAACCACCAGCGACTACGACCGCGAGAAGCTCGAAGAGCGCCAGGCCAAGCTTGACGGCTGCGTGGCTCTCATCCGCGTAGGCGCCGCCACCGAGACCGAGCTCAAAGAGAAGAAGGCTCGCGTGGACGACGCATTGCACGCCACCCGTGCGGCAGTCGAGGAAGGCATTGTGGCCGGCGGCGGCGTTACACTCATATACGCAGCCCGCGCCATCGACAATCTCAAGCTCGAAGTCCACGAAGAGAAGGTGGGCGCCAGCATCCTGCAACGTGCGCTCACGGTTCCGACCTACCAGATCGTCTTCAACGCAGGCGAAGAGGGCGCCATCGTGGTCGAGAAGATCAAGGACTCGAAGGACGACCACTTCGGTTTCAACGCCGCCAGCGTCGAGTACACCAACCTGTTCAAGGCTGGCGTCATTGACCCGGCGAAGGTGGTGCGCAGCGCCGTACAGAACGCCGCGAGCATCAGCGGACTGTTCCTCACCACCGAGTGCATCGTCACCGACAAGCCCGAAGAAAAGGGCGCACCCAGCATGCCCGCACCCGATATGGGCGGCATGGGCGGAATGGGTGGCATGGGCGGAATGTACTAAGGCTCTACAGTAACACGATAAACGAACCCGCCCCGAAGAGATTCGGGGCGGGTTTTTTGTTGACATGAGCCGTTGCAATCTTACTATAGTTTCGAGGAGGATATTTTGAAAGATATTCACAACATACATGGCTTTCTTGCGTTCATGTGGACTAAGCGTAGGCTAAAGAATGGCTTAGGAACAGCTATTGTATTCATGAGTCTGTTTATCCTTTACCTCAATTATCAGTTTCAAGCAATTAGTCCATTATATCTTTGTTTCGTTATTCTTGGTGCAACACTGATGTTGTTCATTATCTGGTTATTCGTTTCAGGAAGACTAATAATACCATCGAAGAAAATCAAGATTGCAATATCGATTGAAACAAACGATTCAGATACACAACGTATATTGATGAGATCAGTCAGAAAGATAAAAAGAGAATTACAAGTACTGGGAGTATATAAGGAATTCAGGTTTTTTGAAATTGGTCACGATATTTTTAAGACTCATAAACAAGCCGGAAAATTTGCATGCAAGAAAAAAATTGAACTAATTTTCCATGGCACAATATGTAAAGATAAATTGGAAGATCGAGTTGTGTTTAGCATGAAAGACACCTTTTTTACTTATGTTTACATAAAACCAAAAGAAAATACACCCTTACTGAAGATATTTAAAAATGATATACTCCTTTTAACAAAACATGAGGAATGGTTAATACATGAGAGCAACACTCTGATTGACATTGATAAAGTAGCGATTAGTTTGGCGGAGCATGTATTAACAATTCTGTCCATTACATTGAGCACTAACATACATCATACTGATAAAGCTATAACACTTATGAAAGCAGTGATTCCATATATAGAGAAACACATACCTTCAAAGAAAAAGAAAATAACTATTAATCAAAAGAAGAAATCAATATCACTTCCAATTAATTTGTTTAAATCCGGTAGACTTAGGGGTTTGTTGGCCACTTCTTGCTTTCATCTTAGTATGTATAAATTGTATACAGAAAAGAAAATTCATGAAGCCAATTTCCTATTGGAAGCGGCGTTAAAGTACGGTTATTCTAAGCAGCATTGTCATAAAGAGCTTGCTTTGGTATCGTACTATCTGAATAACATTGACGATGCATTTGATTATACTTCGAAATTATATCCATATGCAAATGAGAGAAGAACCTATTATTACAATATGGCATTTCTGTCTTTAACTATTGGTAAGCATGTTTCTGCAATCACATATTATGAAAATATCAAATTGAAATACAGTAACAGGGGAAGTGAGGAAACTCAATTTGCAAAGTCTATTATCGGTTTTCTTGAGAAAGAAATAGAATTGGATTATGCTAGAAGATACATTCTTTTTTCAATAGGTTTTATAACTTGCTACTTCATTGATGAAGAAAAAGGGAAGGAAATACTAAATCAATATCTTGTTGTTGCAGATGAAACAAAAGAACAAGCATTGATGAAAAAAGCATGCGAAATCATACATGGCAAGCTGCGTATCGGCTTTAAGCACAAGATATTGGATTATTAAACAACCGCATATTGAAAAAACGATTGTTCACTTATCCTATCTTTTAACTCGGCGGCGCGCTTATACGTTACTTGTAGCATGTTTATCAAATATCCCCAGGATGCGCAACATCCGCCAGAAGTTTTCGGTCTCGCCTTTTACAAAAGGCGAGTGGGGTTCAGGGGCGGAGCCCCTGCTCTTACCGCTTTGTCGTTAGCGGACGGTAGCGGTCGCGCTCGCTGTAGATGCAGCCGCAGTATGGCTGACGATACATGCCGCGCTCTTTCGACAGCCGGATGCCTTCGCCCCACAGCGGACGGAAATCGCGGTAGAAGAACGGCACGCCCACCTCGTCTGCCAGCGATTCGCCGATGGCGCGGATGAGTTCGTGCTCCTGGTGTCGGCTGTAGAGCAGCGTACTGGTAAAGGCGTCGAAATTGCCCCGTTTGGCGACGATGGCCGTGGCGCGCAAGCGGTCATAGTAGCACATGCGGCAGCGCTCAGACTCGCGGAAGGCGGCCTGGCGCAGGAACTCGTCGAGGGCGTAGTCGTCTCGCTCGATGAGTGGTACGTCCTCGGCTGCGGCATACTCTCGCAGCGTGTCGAGGCGACGCTGGTACTCGGTGACCGGGTGGATGTTGGGATTGAACCAGTAGCCGGTCACGTCCCAGTCGCCTTCGTCGCGCAGCATGGTGTGCGGCGCGATGAAGCATGGCCCGCAACAGATGTGCACAAGCAGCTTGTTCATATGCCCTGCCTACTTCAGCAGAATGACCCTTTGGCTCTGGCAATCACCTTCGCCTTGTAATCGAATGAGATAGACGCCGCTGGCGCAGCCTTCGGCTTCCCAGATGACGGTATGTTCTCCGGCCTGGAGGAATTCATCGACAAGCGTGACCACAAGCTGGTCGCGAACGTTATAGATGTCCAGACGATTTTGCCCGGGGTGCGCCAGCGTAAAGCGAAGCTCTGTGCGCGGATTGAAGGGGTTGGGCCAGGCCCGCAGCGTCGCCGGGGGCGGCGCTTGTGTGTCGTCGGCGATGGCTGAGGATTGCTCCCAGAAGTATTCGTAGCGCCATTGCGGCATCCAGTCACGGTCGTCGTTCCAGTCGTGCTTTGTGCAGGTCTCGCAATAGCCGTCCTCGTCGTATGCGTAGAGAAATAACTCGGCGCTCACCCAGTCGGCGGAGTCGCTGTCCCAGTAGGCCACCTCGATGCTCTGGAGCCACTGGTTGTCGTCGTAAGCATAGAGCGTGAGGGAATCTGGCGTCCACTCGTCTGACCAAAGCTGCCAGGTTTCCGTTGCCAGCCCGTCATCATTCCAGGTGTAGAGCGCACGGGAGTCGTTCTCCCAGCCGCTTCCGTCGTTCACCTCCCAGGTTTCCTCGATCACGCGGTCTTGCTCGTCATAGATGTAGTCGCAACGATAATCGGGCTGACGGTCGTAGTAAATCCACTCTTCGTTCACCAGTTCGAGGCCAACGTAGGTGAAAAGCTTTTGCAAATAATCGACCCAGCCGCCGTCCACCCACTGGCGGGTGAAGCTCTCGGTGATGTTGCCGTCTGTGTTGTGGGCGATGTCGTTGCGCCAGTCATTTACCCAGGCGCCATCCCATGTCTGCATCAGGATTTCTGATGTGCAGCCCTGCGCGTCATGCTCGTAGGAGTAGAGATAGTTGGGCTGCCAGCTTGCATTCAGCGAGTCAACCTGAAGGGCCTGCACCAGGCCGTCATCGCCCCACTCGTATGTATAGCGAAAAAGCTGCTGCCAGTCATCCGAAACGTATTCGCTGTAATAGTATATGTCCAAGCGCATTTCGCGGGTGGCCGACGACGGGGCATCGCCCCTGTGCGGCATCTGTGGCCGCAACGCCGGTATGGCGTCCAGTCCGCCCGCCAGCAATAGAAACAGCAGCGCCAATCGTGCCATCATCGTTCTCCTATAATCTGATGGTTCTACCGGTTTCGATGAACCAAAGCGTATTATCGTTATTGTCATACTTGGCGCCGGCCAGCAGATGCCAGCTTTGCCAGGCCAGCCGTGCCCGGGCAACCAACACTCGGTGCGCAGCCTCGCTGTTGTCAACCAGATAACCACCGGGGTGGACCAGGTAGCCCCGTTCGCCCCATTCAGTGGCCACGCCCAGCCAGATGATGTCGTTCCAGACGGCGGCCTCGCCGTGCAGCCGCAGATACCAGCCATCGCAGTCCTCGTCCAACTTGAAACTGAACGGATAGTCGTTATCGTCTTCCTCATGGATGAGGTGATAGCGAACGTCCAGCCAGAAGGCCTGTGCGCCGACGTTCCAGCGATCCATATTCCAGGCGAGGCTTGCATCCATCTGCAAGGTCTGGTGATACGCCCAGTCGGAGCCGCTGCCGCCGACACCGGAGTCGAGCGCCCCTGCGCCCATATAAAGCGTATGCCACAGGTGCAGTGAATAGACGCGCCCTGGGAAGACATATCGGTTGTCGCCGGCTGCGTAGTACCACTCGAGCCAAAGCCGCCAATCGCCCCATGCGGGTGAAACACCCAGCGCCAGCACGTCGCGGTTGTCGTCGCTGGAAAAACGCTCGCCATAGATGTAGGCTTTCCAGTCCCCCCAGTGCAGCAGCGCCGACGCCGAGGGGTTTTCGGTTCCCTCGCCCTCGATGGCGGCGTAGCCCAGCTTGAGGTGCAGCAAACGCCAGGGCGAGGCAGTGGCGGCGAGGCCGCTCTGCGCGGCAACGCTGGCGCTGTCCAGCCTGGCGGCGTGCAGGAATTCCTGTTGGGCCGTATGCCAACTACCGAGTTTCACAAGATTCCAGCCCTGCCCTGCCAGGTCTGTGGCGGTTGGGCCTGCCACTTCGATTCGACGCTTATATAGTTGCAGCGACAGCAGATACCGGTTGGATTGAAATGCCGACCACGCTGCCAGTCGCAGCAGGCCCGGGTGTTCGCCAAGCTGCTGTAGACCGTCTTGCGCTACAGCCAGCGCCGCTTCCGGTTGCGACTGCGCCAGCAGCGCCTCGACGAGGCCGCTCCAGGCGCTGTCGTGGTAGGGATAGCGCGTCAACAGAGAGCGGTAAGCAGTCTCGGCGGCTTCAGGGTCGGTAGTGAGCAGACTGGCGGCTTCGTCCAGTTCCCCGCTCACGTCCGCCACCAGCGCTACGCTTATCAGCAGCAAGAGAGCCAAAGTCAGGCTATTGCGCATACTCAAGCACAAAGGCATTGGCCGGACTGAGCGGTTGCAGCTTTGCAAGGGTCTTTTGCCCGCCCTGGGTGTCTCCGTTCAGCATCTGAGCGCTCAACAGGTAGCCCATCGCTTCGAGGTTGTATGGGTAGATGGTGAGCGCTTTGCGATAGAAGCTCACCGCCTGCTCGAATTCACCTTGCATATAAAAGGCGTATGCTTTGGAAGCGAGCGCGTAGAAATGGTTGGGGAAGCGCTTGAGCACCTCGTCGGCGGCGGCAACGGCCTGTGACCACTTTTGCTGGGCGCTGGCGGAATTCATGCGGCCTTCGAGCGCTTCGAGAACCGGCTCGATGTCGGCGGCCAGAGCATAGTGACGCTCGGCGGCGGCGTATTGTCCGCTGGCGTAATATAGCCAGCCAAGCCGCAGGTGATGAAAAGCGTTGTCCGGCTCTATCTCGACAAGCTGCTGCATCGAGCGGATGGCCGCGTCGTAGCGCGAGATAGTCTCGAAATCGTATGACTCGGTCATCAGTTCGAGAGTGTTCTGAGCGGCAAGCGCACTTGCCGCCAGCATGATGAATACTGCTATTGTCGTTTTCATGTTGTCTCCTCTTCTTCGATTCTTGTTGCCTGCACGATGACTTGATCTCCGCGACGCAGTTCCAACGAGCGCACGCCGACAAACTGCTCGATAACTACAAAGCCTTCCCAGGTACGAACCAGTCGGCCAAACAGGCGCAGCTCGACGGTTGTGCACACTCGCCAGCGGTTTTTCTCTCGCTGGCTGTGCGAGACAGCCTTGAGCCGCAGGGGTTTGAGCAGCGGATGCAGCAGCATCAGCAGTTCTTCCTGCCAGCGCGGAAGAAAGATACGAAAGGGCGGTTCGTCGCTCCAGGCCAGGCCGCGATCTTCCTCGAATGGTTGCCGCGTGAGCAGCGCGCCCAGCGCCCACAAGGCGCTGCGTCTGTTTCCGCTGAACCCCAGCGTGTTGTAGATGCCGTCGAAAACGCTGAACGACAGCCGTGAGTGGCGGTTGGAGACAACCTGTAGGTTGCCCAGCAAGTCCACGCGGGTGTCCCAGCGCTCGGTGTGCGCATGGCCGCCGCTGTTCACCCGGAAACGGCTGGTGTCTTCCACCTTGAGGTGCAGGCGGTCTTGAAGGTTGCGCACACGCGCCAGCGGCGCCACTTCCTCGTTCTCGCCGGGGATGCCGAAGCCGGTGAAAGTCTCATG
The DNA here is from genome assembly GCA_021108395.1 of Candidatus Cloacimonadota bacterium. Taxonomy (GTDB): domain Bacteria; phylum Cloacimonadota; class Cloacimonadia; order Cloacimonadales; family JAIOQZ01; genus JAIOQZ01. The sequence goes on along the minus strand of JAIOQZ010000039.1, from coordinate 26,502 downwards.
CTCGCCCTCGCTACGATAGTTTACCAGATATGATTCGAGCGTTGGCGACCCAGGCTCTGGACCGAGCTGCACGTTGAAGTGCAGATGCGGCACCGCCGAGCGCCCCGAGTTGCCCACTGCGCCCAGCCGCTCGCCACGCCTCACCCAGTCGCCTTCTCTGGGACGAACGCTGCCCGGGCGCAGGTGACAGTACATCGAATAAACGCCGCCACCGTGATGCAAAACCACCAGGTTGCCCCAATTTTCGCGGGTGTTTATCTGGCCGACGGGGTTGTCGTCGATGCCGTCCACCACCCGCGCCACCCAGCCGTCTGCCGAGGCCAGCACGGGCTTGCGGTAGGCGTAATAGTCGTCCAGTTTGTCCACCTTGCCGCGGTAATTCGCTCCATCGTCGTCAAACACCTCGAAGTCCCAGGCATAGGCCCATTGCAGCTTGTGGGTAATGTCGCCGTTGTTGCCCTGCGTCACGCGCCAGCGGCCCTTGAACGGCAGATAGAACTGCGGCGCGCCCGTTTGGTAGAACCGCAGGATGCGCGACAGGAAGTAGCGCAGGCTTTCCTCGGGGCTGCGAACGCCATAGTCAACGACGTAGGGCCTGCGATTGCGCAGCCGCTGCCCCAGGGCGAACACCAGCAGCAGCACGGTGAGATTGAACGGAAAAGCGTAGGGTGGTATCGTGTAGCGATAGAATATCGATTGCAGCGCCAGCGTCATGAAGACACTCGTGAGGGCGCCCACCGCCGCCAGCAGTAATGCTGTGCGCGACGGCACCAGGAAGGTTCCGCCGATGGCCAGCGCCACCAGAATGCCGTTCAGCCCGATGTAGCTGATGTCATACAGGCCCAGCATTCCCATCTGGTCGATGAACAGATAGCTCACCGCGTAGCCCACCAGCGACAGCAGCAGACCGAACCGTGTGGCCACCGCCAGCGCCAACGCCACCAGCAGCCCTGCCGCAAAGCCTGTCTGGAAGAAGATGCTGCCCAGGCTCTTGAAATACCACAGCCAGAAGTGCGGCATGTTGGGTTCCCACACGACAAGCAGTTCGTGATGCCCGCCAAACAGCTCGAAGCCCTCGAACACCAGCGCGAAAAAGGACAACAGAATCGCCACGGTCGAGAACGCCAGGCTCATCGAGGGAAGCCGCAGATGGAGCAGACTGAGCGCGTTGAACGCCACGAACGCCAGCATCGCCAGCGTGGAGGCGAACACCACCAGTCCCAGCCACATCGCCACATCGGCCTGCGGTGCAGGAAAGAAGTAACCCGCTCCCAGGCAGGTGAGCATGCTGTTGAAGGCAAAGACGCCGGTGCGCCCGTCCCAGGTGTCGAAGCCAAGCACACGCGACAGCAGAACAGCCCACGTCGCGCCCAGCAAACCTGACACGCCCACCCAGGGGTCGATCATGGTGGCGGCGAGCACCAGCAGGCCAACAGTCCAGCGGTCACTGAACAGCACTGTCGAGTAGGTGTCGAGCAGTGAACGGGCAGCGGCGCCGCCATGTCCCAGCGTTTGTTTCATGCTGTGCCAGCCTTTATACTGTAGAGCCATCATGTTTTTTACATATTAGGCAATATACTACAATTTCTTCGTACATAGGAAACGCAGTTTCCATCAAAAGTTTTTGATCCAAACTTTTTACAAAAAGTTTGGTGGGGTTCAGGGGCAACGCCCCTGTCTTACGCCAGGTGTTCCGGTAGTCGTTCGCGGCCAATAACGTCCTGTAGCGATTCGCGCTCACGGATGAGTTCGGTGCCGCCGGTTTCTGTCACCAGCGCTACGGCGGGACGGTACTCGATGAACTGCATCCACTGGGTGACGTTGTATGCACCCACCGGCGAGACGATGACGCGCTCGCCGTTGCGCATATCGGGGAACATGCAGGAGTTTTTCACCACATCGATGTTCATGCACAGTGGGCCAAAGAAGGTGGTGGGCTGAGTCGAACCGGAAAGCGGCTGTGCCGGCGTTACTTTCAGGTTGTACCACCAGGAGGTGAATAACACACTCACGCCGGCGTCGAGGATGAGCGCCCGCACTCCTGTGGGCAGATACTTACGGCCAATGACCGTGCTTATCATGCTGCCGGCTTCGTCGATGAGGGCGCGGCCTGTCTCGAGCATCAGCCTCGGGTGTTCTTCACGCACGAACTGCGACTCGTTCATGGCGCTGCCGATGGCTGTGGCGAAGCGGTCGAAGCCGGGCGAGGCGAGCTCGCCGGGCATGTATTGCGCGTGCAGCGTGTTACTGCTGGCAAATCCACCGCCGATGTCCACATAGCTCACGGTGACATTCAGTTCGTCACGCAGGCGCAACGCCAGGGCCAACAGCTTGGCAGTGCTGATGTAATAGGCGTTTGGTTCGAGCATGAACGTGCCGATGTGACAGTGCACTCCTTCGAGTTCCAGCTTGCCGCCGGCAACCAGGCGCTGTGCAGCGCGCCAGGCTTCGCCGTTGTCGTAATTGAACCCGAACCTCTGCCACTGCGGGTAAATCCCCGTGTCCATGTTGACGCGGATGGCAACCCGTGGCCGCATACCGAGCTCGTCGGCCACCTGCTCGATCATAACCATCTCATCGAGATGGTCGATGTGGATGAGAGCGCCTTCTTCGACGGCCAGCAGAAGGTCTTCGCGGCGCTTGCCCGGGCCATTGAACAGGATGTCTTTTCCGGGCACGCCCAGTCGGCGCGCCATGTCATATTCCATGCGGCTCACCACCTCGGCGCGGGCGCCTTCCTGATGGTAGATGCTGCAGATTGCGCCCAGGTAGTTGGTTTTATAGCTCCAACTGATGTCGGTGTCGGGATAGTGTGCGCGTATAGTGGACAGCACTTCGCGGTATCGGGTGCGGATGTGGTGTTCGTCGAAAACGAACAGCGGTGAGCCATAGCGCTCGATGAGCGTACTGACGGGTACGCCTCCGATACTGTCGCGGTGGCCGGCCACGGCCTGGTGTGCAACCTTGTTAATGAGTCCCGCCTGATGGCGAATGATGGTTGGCGCTTCGTATTGGCGTTTCATCGTTTTTCCTTTCGTAGCATGTATTGTGTTGATAACTGTCCCATTGTCTGTATGTTGGCGATAATGTCTTCAGAGTGGCGGATGAACATTGTACCGGCGTGGCAGGTTGTAAACGGCTCGACGTCCTCACCCAGCGCGAGGCACGCCACCATGGCCGGCAGGTTTTGTCCTGCGCCGGTGGCCAGCCTCACCCAGGCGGGAAAGCGCGGGTTCATCTCGATGAGAAAGAAAACGCCGTCGGCTCGCTGAATCACCTCGAGTTCACAGGGGCCGCGCCAGCGCAGGCTTGCCACCACTTTGCGCGTGAACTCATTGAGCTGGGGGTTGTCCACCACTACGCCACCAAAGCCCTTGCCCTTGTCGGTAATAATCAGCTTGCGTTGCGGCACCATGCCCAGCAGGTTGCCCTTGCCGTCGCCCACGCAGCAGATGTTGAATTCCTCGCCCTGCACGAATTCCTGCACCAGTATGGGAAGTCCCCATTTGGCGCTGATGCGGTGGAAGAGCGCGGCCGCTTCGGCAATCGTGTTGGCGCGATAGGCTTCGTAAAGAGCGCCTTTGACGAAAACGGGATAGCGGATGTCTTCTCTGGCGAGCTGTCCGACTTCGTTCAGCATCAGTGTGTGCGGTACGCGGATGTCCTCGTCGTCGAAACAGCGGGCCAGGCATGTTTTGTCGCGCAGGCGGAACTGATCCTCGGTGGGCAGAAAAGTGTGGATGCCCAGCGCTTCGAGCTTGCTTTGCAGGCGGATGTAGGTAAGCAGCTCCGAGTCGAGCGTGGGAATGACGATATCGATGGGCGCTTGCGCCACAATCTGTTGCATGCGGGCAAGAAAGGCGTCGATGCCGGAGGAAGGATATGGCATGAGAAAGATGTCGTCGGCCAGATTGTCCACATAGATGCCTGCCTCGAGCGAATCGTAAGCGAAACCGACGATGCGGCCTGTGAATCCGGCTTCACGCAGGCTGCGAATAACCGGTACGCCTGGCTGTGGGTTGTCGCCGGTGGCCAGTCCGCTGACAGCGATGGTCTTATTGGCCAGGTGCTGGGGAAAGCGCATCGCTTGTCTCCACAAGGCCGAGGTTGGACAGTGACAGCATGAAGAAATCGAAGTCCTGGGCGGCTACGTCGCTCTCGACCTTAAATTCCATTGTGAGATGTTCGAGAATCTCCTGGCGTTTTTGCTGTTTCAGCAGGAGATCGACAATTTCTGCGGCCAGCATATTAAGCTGATAGCTGTGGCCGGTCGATGGATCGAAGGCAAAGCCGTTATCGCTGACGGCAAGCTGTTGCAAACGTGTGATATTCATTCTTCCTCCATTGGATTCACTATACAATACACCGGTGGTTCCAGTTTCCTGCGACTTTTTTCAACAATGCAATTACAGAGCCAAAAAAAGAAAGACCCCGAACATTTCAGTCGGGGCCATATTGTAACAAATAAGGATTACCTGAGCAGTTCCACCAGTTCGGGCACGGAATACCAATCTTCTTCGCCCACCTTGATCTCGAACCATGCGTCGAGCTGCACGGTGTGTGTATCAGTAATCTGGGGACGCAGGCTGATTCTGGCGATGGTGGGCACATCCGAGTAACGTTTAATGCCGTTAATCACGAGCGAGTACTTGTGACGCGGAACCTGCACTTCCACCTGCACAGCTTTCTCTTCGATTACTGGCTCGGGAATCGGCGCCGAAGCAGGCTCCGGGGTTGGCTCTTCCACGACCGGTTCAGGTTTGGGAGCGGATTCTTCCATACCGACAGCCCCAAGCGCCAGGAACGAGCATAACAAAAACGACAGCACAACAAATTTCATATCACCCTCCTCATTTCATGCATGTTATCCACTCAATGCAAGTTACATGATAGCTGGAAAGTTTGGCAACAACTTTCTGACAAGCGTTCATTATCACGGGTTCCAAAGCAGTAGGCCGAGCGGCAACCACAGTACAGCCGGGCGGCTACCGTCAGGCGTTCTTCAGCAAACGCTCGGTTTCCAGCGCAATCATCAGTTCTTCGTTCGTGGGTATCTTGAGCGCCTTCACCCGTGAGTCCGGCGTGTGCAGCTCGAGGATGCCGTCGGCGAAACGGTTATTGAGAGCTTTATCGAGCCGGAGGCCAAAGAATTCGAGGTCGCTGCACACGAGTTCACGCAGAATGGGCATCTTTTCGCCAACGCCACCGGTGAACACCATCACGTCAAAACCGTTCATGGCGGCAGCGTAGGCGCCGATGTATTTCTTGATGCGATAGGCATAGACTTCATGCGCCAGGATGGCTGCCTCGTTGCCGTGCTCCAGAATCTCCTCCTCGATGACGCGCATATCGTTGGAGATTTTGCTGAGGCCCAGCATGCCGCTTTGCCTGTTGAGCACGGCATACACCTCGTCGGGAGTCATGTCGAAGGCTTTCATGAGGTGAAAGGGAATGGCCGGGTCGATGTCGCCGCAGCGGGTACCCATCATCAGGCCCTCGAGGGGCGTAAACCCCATCGAGGTGTCGATGGATTTGCCGTGCTCGATTGCGGTGATGGAGGCGCCGTTGCCCAGGTGGCAGGAGATGATTTTGAGGTCTTCGAGCTTGGCGCCGAGGTACTTTGCCGCCTGCTGAGACACGTACTGGTGTGAAGTGCCATGAAAACCATAACGTCGCAAGTGGTAGTCGGAGTAATATTCTATGGGCAAAGCGTAGAGATAGGCTCTCGGCGGCATCGTCTGGTGAAACGCGGTGTCGAACAAACCGCATTGCGGGATGCCGGGCAGGTATTTCAGCGCCGCCTCGATGCCGCTGATATTGGCCGGATTGTGCAATGGCGCCAGGTTGCAGCACTCCTGCATCACTTCAACCACACGCTCGTCGATGATGACAGAGGTGTTATAGAATTCGCCGCCGTGAACAAGGCGGTGACCAATCGCGTCGATCTCGCCAGGGTCGCGGATAATGCCGTGCTGCTCGTCCATCAGTTCATGAATGATGATTTCGATGCCGCGCTCATGGTCGGGAATGAGAATCTGGCGCTTGCGTTTGTCCTGTCCGGCGAACTGGCAACTGAACTTGGATACAGGCTCGCCGATGCGCTCGGCAAGTCCACTGGCTTTCACGTTTCGCGTGTCTGTTTCAAGTAGCTGGAATTTGATGGAACTGCTGCCGCAGTTGAGTATGAGTATTGTCATGCTTCTTCCATGTTGATGGGGTTTTTGATTTTACCCTTCAGGTGGGGGAACAACAAACAGGTTTCGAATATAGCGTTTTCGGGTGAGTCGGAAGCATGCACGGCGTTCATGGTCACGCTTTCGCCATAGATGTGGCGTATTGTGCCTGGCGCCGCCTGTCCCGGATTGGTGGCGCCCACCATCGAGCGCAGATGGCTGACCGCGTATTCACGCCGCAGCAGCACGGCAATGGTTCTGCCTGATGTCATGAATTTGACCAGGCGGTTGTAGAAATGTTTGTCTTTGTGAACGGCGTAGAAACGCGAAGCGAGATCATCGTTCATGACCAGCAAGCGCATCTCCTCAATCTTGAAGCAGGCTTCCTCGATTATGGCGAGGATGGCGCCGACGCGGTGCTTGCGGGTGGCGTTCGGTTTTATGAGTAATAGCGTGTACTCCTGCATTACACTACGGGGTCTCGCCATTAAAGTGGTGCGTTTCGACATAGTCGAGCGCCGCCACCTTGATGGAGATGTCGCGTCCCAGAGTATCGCTCATCTGCAACTTGTGTTTGAGGATACATATCCACAGCGGGAAAATCTGCTTTTCTTTGAACTCGAGGCCCAGGTAGTGCTTGAGCATAGTCTGATAAAACGTTTCGCGGTCTTTGTCCACCTGGATGACGATGTACTTGAAGGTTTCGTCGGATACCTCATAGTTGCGGTAGCGCACGTCAATAACGGCCAGGCCCTGCTTGAGCAGGCTGTCGAAATTGATCTTGATCTCTTTGTCTATTCGATTCTGCATGAATCCTCCCTCTCCGATTGTATCATTGATCTTCATTTTTCGTAACGCCCGATTTTGGGCAACTGATTTTTCCAATATCTCCACTGTTCATCAGTTTTTCATCAGCGTGTTCAGCAGTTCGGCGCGGCTGTCTTCCACCTGTTCAAAAATTATTCGAGTCACGCAACTGATGAGCGGTATGCTCAGGTTGAACTTGGTGAGCTTCTGCACCGTCTTGGCCATCGAAACCCCCTCGACCTCCATGCCCACCTCTTCCAGCGCCTGCTCTGTGGTGCGCCCCTGCGCCAGCAGCCTGCCAAAACGCCGGTTCCTGCTGTTCTCGGAAAGGCAGGTGGTGATGAGGTCGCCCATGCCGGCAATGCCATAGACGGTCTTGGTGCGCACCCCCAGAAATTCCATCACGCGGGTGAACTCGTCCAGCCCGTATGTCATGATGAGTCCAAAGATGTTGGTCTTGAAGCCGAAGCCGTCGGCCAGGCCCACAGCGATGGCGATAAGCCCCTTGAGCGAGGCGCACAGCTCGATGCCCTGCACGTCGCGGCTGAATTCGTAGTGCAGCAGGTCGTTGGCCAGCGTTTCCTGCAACTGAAACAGCAGCGCAATGTCGTCAGAAGCCAGGATGGCTTTGGCAGGCAGGCCCTCGGCCAGCTCGCGGGCGATGGTGGGTCCGCTGAGATTGGCGAAACGCCCCTGCGGAACCAGCCTGGCAAACACCTCGCGAATAGTGCTGAGATCGGTGTGCTTCACGCCCTTCGAGGCGTTGACGATGATGCAGGGCGGCACATCGTGCAGCTCGGCGGCCAGGTCTTCAATCTTACGGCTGGGGATGGCGATGACCAGGATGTCGTCCTGCTGCACCGGCGATGTAAACTTGGCCTCGACGACCAGGTTTTCCGGCAACGGCGCTCCGGGTAGCGAGATGACATTCTCGCGGCGCTGATTGATTATCGCTGCTTCTTTCTGGTCGATAGTCCACAGGGTCACGTCGTTGCGGCCGCAAAACATGATGGCCAGCGTTGTGCCCCAGTTGCCCGATCCGATAACGATGATGCGCATGATTGTCCTCCTGCCATATTCGTTGCATGCTTATACATAGATGCCTGTCTGCGGCAAGCAATTTTATCATCAACCAGCGAAAAACGTTGACGCGGATGAGTGCGAACGATAATTTCCGTGTGAGTAACTCATTCAGGGAGACTGAAATGGACGAAAATGAACTGCGCAGAGAAGCCAGAAAGCATGTGAACGAGCTCAAGGGGTTCTACATTCATCTTGCGACATTTGTCATAGTCAACCTGGGATTGTTCGCGCTCTGCTACATCCAGGGCCAGAACTGGTGGATCTGGACGGTGTTCGGTTGGAGTATTGGTTTGCTGGTCCATGCAATCAGCTTGTTCGGGCCCCGCTTTTTCTTCACCCGCAAATGGGAAGAGGACAAGATTCGCAAGTATATGGACGATAATCGGTGAAACCCGCGGCTGGTCGTGCATGGCGGCGCGGCGCAAGCTCTCCTGTGCGATGAAAAGTAAGTCAGAATCATGATTTACAGGATTAAGACATTATACATGATTCTGACATTCGAGAGCAGTTATTTTTTGGATATAGTTTGACAAAACACACAGCCTGACTGAAAATCTGGTATTGAAAAAAACAACTGGGGAGCATTAATGAAAAAGCTACTTGTTTTACTTACGCTTACACTCCTTACATCTGCATGGCTGTTCGCAGATTGGGAACAGGCATACAAGGCTCTTGCCGATGATGGAACAGTTTGGGACTATTTCGGCTGCTCAGTTTCAATCTCCGGTGATTATGCTGTTGTTGGGGCCAAGGGCGATGATGATAGTTCCGGCTCTGCGTATATGTTTCATCGAAGCGGAGCAACTTGGACCCAGCAGGTAAAATTGACTGCTGATGATGGAGCCCCGTGGGACTTTTTCGGCAACTCAGTTTCAGTCTCCGGTGATTATGCCATTGTTGGGGCATTTCGCGATGATGATAATGGAGACAATTCTGGCTCAGCTTATATTTTCTATCGAAATGGAACTGTCTGGACCCAGCAGGCCAAATTGACTGCTGATGATGGATCCGCTGGCGATTTTTTCGGTTGCTCAGTTTCAATCTCCGGTGATTATGCTGTTGTTGGGGCTTATCAGGATGATGATAATGGAGACGAATCCGGCTCTGCCTATATCTTTTATCGAAGCGGAACAGCTTGGATACAGCAGGCTAAATTGACTGCTGATGATGGAGCCGCTTACGACTGTTTCGGCTACTCTGTTTCAATCTGCGGTGATTATGCCATTGTTGGGGCTATTTGGGATGGAGGTGGTTCCGGCTCTGCGTATATGTTTCATCGAAACGGAACAGTCTGGACTCAGCAGGATAAATTGACTGCTGATGATGGAGCCGCTGGTGATTTTTTCGGTTGCTCAGTTTCAATCTCCGGTGATTATGCGATTGTTGGAGCTTATGGCGATGATGATAATGGGGACATGTCTGGCTCTGCGTATATGTTCTATCGGAACGAAACAGCTTGGATACAGCAGGCTAAATTGACTGCTGATGATGGAGCCTATGGAGACTATTTCGGCGACTCAGTTTCAATCTCCGGAAATTATGCGATTGTTGGAGCTTCTCGAGATGAAGATAATGGAGTCGCTTCCGGTTCTGCATATATGTTTCATCGAAACGGTGCTGTCTGGGCCCAGCAGGCAAAATTGACCGCTGATGATGGAGCCTTACACGCCCATTTCGGCACCTCAGTTTCAATCAACGGTGATTATGCTATTGTTGGGGCGCCTTATGATGATGATAATGGGGACATGTCTGGCTCTGCGTATATGTTTGAGTACTCTGAGATTGCTATTGACGAAGATTCAGAGATGCCAATAGCAACTACTTTGCAAGCTGCCTACCCCAACCCATTCAACCCCACCACGACTATCGCTTTCAGCCTGGCAGAACCTGCTCAAATCACACTGTGTGTGTACAACCTGCGTGGGCAACTCGTCCGCACCCTCGCCGACGGACTATTTTCCGCCGGCGGGCACAGCGTAGTGTGGGACGGTCTGGACACCCATGGTGAGGCCGTCAGTACCGGCGTATATCTTTTCCGCCTCGAAACCGGCAGTGAGGTGCATGTGAGCAAGGCGCTGTTGCTCAAGTAACGCTCCTGCGTTTCTCTTATGAAGTAGCGTATATAGCATAAGGCAGGTCACGAAACCTGCCTCGTAAGCGGAATACCTCGACATACCGCCCTTCAACTCAGGCACATTTCCTTCAGCCAGCCCGCGATGCGATCTATGACGATTTCGTGAGGCTCGTCACCGGCGGCTATGGTGATGACGAAGCGGAACACCTCGTCCTCGTTGAACGGCGCCAGCAGGATGTCGTTCCACTCGAGAAAGGTGATGGCTGTGCATAGCCCAGTGCGTTTGTTGCCATCGATGAAGAGATGGTTCTTGATGATGTGATACATGTATGCCGCTGCCTGATGATACACGGACGGATATATCTGCTGGCCGAATACCTCGTTGTAAAAGATACGCTCGACGAAACCCAGGCTCTGTCCGGGACGGAGGTTGGTTCCATGGGTGGCCATGCCGCCAGACAGCTCGGTGACCAGCTTGTTGATGACCACCACCATTTTCTTGTTTACATATCGCATGGCAGGCTCCTTACATACCCAGTCTGATGTAGAGGTTGATGTTCTCGCGCACATGATTTTCGGCCATTTTGAGCGCCTGTATCTCGCCGCCGTCGAGCCAGACGCCGCCGCAGGAGTCGCAGAAATCCACCACCGCGCCGCCCACCTCTTTCTGCGCCATCGGCATGCCACAGGAAGGGCAGTCGATAACCCGGTTGTCGCCGTTGTCGCTCAGGGTGTCGATTTCCGCTTCGTCCAGCTTGAAACTGCGGTAGATTCGCACGATGTTCAGAATCGAGGCGAGCTCGCCGTGATCGAAGAAGATACCGCGACATTTTTCGCAGCGGTCGATAGCTTGACGGTGAAGCGTTTCTTCTTTCAACGGAATGCCGCATACCGGGCAATCTCTCATTATTCCTCCGTTTATTCGAGCAATACAGTTGTTTCGGGTTGTTGAGCTGCTCGCCAAATCGATTGTAATCAGCCTCGTGTGTCAAACCATGTCAAATTCTTTTTGACAACCACAGGCCAGAGCGCAAAATGCTCTTGTAGGTAGAATGAGTGTTCAACAGCGCGGTCCGCAAGGACGAGGAGGAACGATGCGCACAACAATATTCTTGGTTCTACTACTCACTTTCTGCGGCCTGGCTGCCGAATGGACCATCGTCGCCAGCTATGAGATTCACAACAATTCATCAGGCCTGGCCTGGGACGGCACATGGCTCTACTGCGGCGTGTATGGCGTAAACGGTGGCGACATCTACCGCATCGATCCGGCCACAGGCGCAGGCAGTCTTCAGTGCACCGGCCCGCAGGGCGACTCCTTCGGCCTCACCTGGGACGGCGCCAACCTCTGGTACACCGACCACCCCACCGCCAGCGCCATTCCTGCCAGCGCCTACCAGATTGATCTCAACGGTAACCTGCTGCAAGAGTTCTCCCTGCCAGACCACTATATGTCGGGCATCGCCTGGGACGCCGGCGAATTCTGGGTGAGTACCTACTATGACCCCGACGGCCATATCTATCGCGTGGACAATCAAGGCAGCATCCTGCAACAGTTCGCAGCGCCAGACAACCAGCCCTGGGATCTCTGCCTCGAGAACGGTATGCTGTGGATGGCCGATTACTGGGGCGACACGCTCTATAAGATCGACCCGTCAGACGGCACGGTCATCGAGAGCCACGCCTCCGAGACCACCGATCCATCCGGTGTCGTGTTCGACGGTAATTTTTTGTGGTACACCGACAACGGCGGCGCCGGCGGCACCGACTGGCTCTACAAGGTCGATCTGGGCGGCGCTGGAACGCCGGCCATCGCTCTCGGCTTCGACGAATGGGATTTCGGCAACACCGTCGTCGGCCAGCCGGCCAGTGTCGAACTGCCCATCACCAACATCGGCACGGCAGACCTCGTCGTCAACGACATCGACGGCGGTCTTGAAGCATTCTACACTGACGAAACGCTGCCGTTCACCATCACCCCCGGACAGACCGTCAACGCTACCATCATTTTCGCGCCAACCTCCTGGGGACAGCACGAGAGCACACTCACCATCAGCAGCAACGACCCCGTGCATCCGCAGGAGACCGTCGAGTTGAGCGGCTATGGCATCATGGCCGTCCCAACGTTGATTACCTCGCCCGCTTCGCTTGCCTACAACGACGTGCGCGTGGGAGCGTGGACAAGCCGTGCGCTCACTCTCAGCAACCAGGGTCAGCAGCAACTCGTCATCGACCAGATCGACATCACGCCGGATCAATGGTCGTCGGAGGTGGAGCTGCCGCTGTCGTTGGCCACCCGTGACACCATCGAGGTGCGCGTGTGGTTTCACAGCACGGCCACAGGCGCGTTCAACGGTATGCTCACCCTGTCCAGCAACGATCCTGGCCCGCCACCACTGCCTATCTTTCTTACTGTCAACGTGATAAACATGAGCGACGACCTGGGAACGCTTTATTGGGAATTCCAGTCAAACACCGAGGACGAGAAGATTGTGGCGCTGCACCGCTTCATCGATCTCAGCGGCGATGGCGTGGCCGAAATACTCGTGGCTGACAACGAGTATGGCGTCTATTGTCTCAACGGCAACAGCTTTGGCACAGCCGACGTGCTGTGGGAATTCCACACAGACATTGCCGCAATCGGCATCGGCTCTATTTATGACGAGCGCGCTCTCACCACCATTAGCGACATCAGTGGTGACGGCCTGCGCGACGTTGTCATCGGCACGGCCTGGGGCAGCCGCGCCATCTTCGCACTCGACGGCGCCACCGGCGAGATGCTGTGGGTTTTCGACACCCACATGGTTGGCGACGGCGGCTGGGTTTACCAGGTTGATGCCGACTTCGACTATACTGGCGACGGCACACCCGACGTGCTGGCCGCCTGCGGAGACGATGGCGGCAACACCGGCCCGTGCGGCGTGTTTTGCCTCGATGGCGTCACCGGCGCACAGGTGTGGCACGATGTGGCCGGCGTTGCTGTGGCTGCCGTGCGCGGCGTCGAGGACATCACAGGTGACGGCGTGGCCGACTTCTTCAGCGGTACTTCACCCGATGCTGGTGACGCTCTGGTTAAACTGCACAGTGGCGTCAATGGCGTGCCGCAATGGTCTTACGACACTGGCAGTCCGGCTGCCTGGGCGCTGGCGCCCCTGGCTGACATCAACGGCGACGACATGCCTGACGTCGTGTTCGGCACCTTCAGCGCCGACCTCGAAGCGCTCGATCATCAGGGCAACGTGCTCTGGTCACAGTTCAGCACTGCGGGCATCGTCACCCGCCTTGACGTAATCGAGTGGGGCGCGGAGCAGTATGTGCTGCCAACTCACATCGGACGCTCATACTGCCAGCTCACCCAGGCCGAGGACGGCGCAGCGCTGTGGTCGGCAAGCTTGAGCGGCAATTTTCTCGACCTCTCGCCGCTGGGCGACATCAACGGCGACGGCATGTTCGACGTCATTGGCGGCACGCTGGGCAATGTCGCCGGCGTGTTCTCCGGTACCGACGGCGCAGTGTTGTGGCAGATGTCGTTCGGCAACCCGGTTGACCAGACGCTGGCAGCGGGTGACATCGACGGCAACGGTAGCGTCGAGATGCTTGTGGGCTTGCGCAATGGCTATTTGGCCTGCTTCTCCGGCGGACCAGACGGCGGCGGCCAGGAAGCAGACATCACGCTACAGGTAAGCGCCAACGACGGCGGCGTCACCGAGGGCGCCGAGGTGAACATGACCGGCCAGGTGTTTGGCCAGCAGTATGGCGGCGCCGTACCGGCAAGCGGCGAACTGGTGCTCTACGATATTGTCTTTGATACCTACGACCTGATCGTCAGCCTCGATGGTTACGAGACCTACGAAGACGAAGTGAGCGTGAACAGCAACGCCACGCTGGTAATCGAGCTTGTCGAGAGCCTGCTGCCCGTTACCGGGCTCACGGCAACCGTCAACAGCGACACGGTGACGTTTGTCTGGAATGAGCCATCGCGTGAGCGCGCCTTTCTGGGTGTGAGCATCTATCGTGACGGCGAACTGGTGGAGCCGCTGTGGGAAGACGGCCCGCCATTTGTCATTACCGGCCATCCCAACGGCACGTTCGTCTATGCTGTTTCTGCGGTCTATACCACCGGCGAATCCCCGATTGCCGAGGTTGAGGTGATTGTGGACTACACCGCCGCCGGTGGCGATAACCCCGTCTGGGAAACCGCCCTGCTGGGCAACAGGCCCAACCCGTTCAATCCGCGCACAATGTTCGCCTACAGCCTGGCCACACCGGCATTGGTGGAACTGCGGCTATACAACGTGCGAGGACAACTTGTGCAGGTGTTGCCGCACGGCCGGCGCGAAGCCGGGCTTCACAGCATCGAGTGGAACGGTCTGCTATCGAACGGCAACTCCGCCGCGAGCGGTGTTTACTTTGCGCGACTATACGTCGATAACACACTGGTGCAGAGCCATAAGTGCCTGCTGTTGAAATAACCTTAGGAGAGAGAAATGTACCGCACAATGTTACTGTCGAAAATTCACCGCGCCACAGTCACCGAAACGCACCTCGACTATGTGGGCAGCATTACCATCGACGGAACGCTGCTTGACGAGGCCGGCATCTATGAAAACGAGAAGGTAGAGGTGTTCGACATCGACAACGGAAATCGCTTCCAGACCTACACCCTGCGTGGTGAACCCGGAAGCGGAGGCATCGGGGTGAACGGTGCCGCTGCGCGAATGGTGGACAAGGGCGATAAAATCATCATCGTCAACTATGGCCACATGTTGGAGGACGAGATGAAGACCCACCGGCCAAAGGTGATTGTGGTGGACGGAGACAACAATATCGCTCGGCACGAGCTGTGAGATTTTTCATACTGAGACAGATTTGTCAGCAGTCTGTCGCTCGGTACGAGCTGTGACGCCTCGCATCGTCAAGACTGTGGACGAGATGCTCGGCTTGTCGGCGCGATATAGCCTCGAACGCGGTATTACAGGCTTCGTGCCCACTATGGGCAGTCTGCACGAGGGGCACTTGAGCCTGGTGCGAGCCGCCGGCGAACTCTGCGATCGCGTGGTGGTGAGCATCTTCGTCAACCCCGGCCAGTTCGCTCCCGGCGAAGACCTCGACGCCTACCCCCGCGATTTCGACCGTGACCTCGAGTTGCTAACGGAACTGGGTGTCAATTACGTCTTTGCCCCCTCACCAGAGCAGATGTATCAATGGGGCTACCAGACGTGGATCGAGGTGGAAGGGCTGTCTCAGTTGCTGTGCGGCAAGAGCCGCCCCACGCATTTCCGTGGGGTGTGCACAGTCGTGGCCAAGCTGTTGAACATAGTCGCGCCAAGTCTGATGTTTATGGGCGAGAAAGACTTCCAGCAGATAGTCGTGCTGCGGAGACTCATCGAAGACCTGAACTTTCGTACGCGCATCATTCGCTGCCCCATCGTGCGGGAGGAAGACGGACTGGCCATGAGCTCTCGCAACCAGCGCCTCGACCCCGAAGAACGCGCCAGAGCGCTTTGTCTGCGCCAGGCCCTGCAAATGGCGCAGACCGCCTTCGAGAATGGCATGGCCAATCCAGCGCGGCTGCGCAATATCATGTCCGAGCACGTGCGCAACTGCGGTGGCCGCGTTGACTACTTCGAGTTCGTTGACCCGGCGTCGTTGCAGGGGGTGGAGCATCTGGAGCCGGGTACACGAGCGCTCGGCGCGGTGTTCGTCGGCAAGATACGCCTCATCGACAACCTGGAAATTCAATAGACACGGGAATTACATGGAGCAGGTGAACATACTGGTCATCGGCGCCGGCGCGGTGGGGCTATCCATCGCACATGCGCTGGCAGCGGAATTCGAGGATGTGGTGGTAGCCGAGCAGGAGGAATCCTTTGGCCGGCACACATCGAGCCGCAACAGCGAGGTCATACACTCCGGCATCTACTATCCGCAGGGCAGTCGCAAGACCGAGCTTTGCGTTCGCGGCAATAACATGCTCTATGCCTACTGCGCCCAGCACGACATCCCGCACCGTCGCTGCGGCAAGCTGGTGGTGGCCACCGACGCCGCAGAACTGCCTGCTCTGCGCGAACTGCACGACAACGGCGTTCGCAACGGCGTGGCCGGTCTTGAATTGCTCGACAGCGAAGCCTGCAAACAGCGTGTGCCACAAGTGTGCGCCGTAGCGGGACTGTGGGCGCCCAGCACCGGCATCCTCGACACCCACACCTACATGAAACGCCTTGCCGACCAGGCAGAGCAGCGCGGCGCGTTCATCGTTTACGACATGCGGGCGCAATCCATCGAGCGTGACGGCGACGGCTGGGTGGTGCGTTTTGCAAATGGGGAAGTGTTTTGCGCAAACGTGCTGGTGAACGCCGGCGGTTTGTTTTGCGGCGAGGTGGCGCGCATGGCCGGCCTCGACCTCGAACAGCGGGGACTGGCCATTCACTGGTGCAAGGGCGAGTATTACAAGACGACGAAGCTCGATAATATCCCTCACCTCATATATCCGTTGCCCGACCCCAGCGGCACGTTTCTGGGCATCCATCTCACCATCAACCTGGCGGGCGAGGTGCGCTTTGGCCCCAATGCCTGGTACATAGATGACATCGACTATCGCTTCGAGGAACGCTGGCTGGACGAGTTCCACAGCGCCGTCAACCGCTACCTCGTTGTCGATCGCGACGACCTCATGCCAGACGACGTAGGCATTCGCCCCAAGCTGCAAGGCCCCGGCGACGGCTTCCGCGACTTCCACATCGCTCTCGATGCCCCGCGACTGGTCAACCTCATGGGCATCGAGTCACCCGGACTCACCGCCTCGCCGGCCATTGCGCAAGAGGCGCTGGAGATGGTGAGGGGGATAATGTAAGAAAAGGAATCCACTTTTTGCAAAAGTGGAATCAAAAACTTCTGGCGAATGCTACGCATCCTATGTACACAGGAAACGAAGTTTCCATTAAAAGTTTTCGGTCTCGCCTGCGAAAATCGGCTTCTAAGCCGATTGTTCGTCCCAGGAGCAAACGGTGTTTACACCGTTTCTCCCAAAAAGGCGAGCTTGTCATGTAGCGTAGCGGAGTGAGCTTTCTAAAGGTTCAGGGGCAGAGCCCCTGTCTTTTGTGTGAAATCCCTGGTTTTCCCAACAGCCTACTTCAGCAGCAGCATCTTGCGAACCCGCAGGGCGGTGTCGGATTGCAGTCGATAGAAGTACACGCCGGAAGCAACGCAATTGCCGGTGTTGTCGGCGCCATCCCAGATGACCTCGTGTTTACCGGCTCTGAACACCGGATAGAGCTTCACGAGTTGCCCTCTGAGGTTGAATATCTCCAGCGTAGCCAACTCACCTGCCTGAACGCTGAACTTGATTGTGGTCGTAGGATTGAAGGGGTTGGGGAAGGCAGCCTGTAGGGCTGTCTCTGGCTCCGGAAAGATGTCCTCGTCAATTCCAACGAAATCCTGCCAGCTCAGATAGGGATAGCCATCGTTGTTGATACCGTCAATATCCCAGTAATCATCAGTGCCGTTGGCAGTTTCACCCACGAAGTCCCAGCCGGCATCGGTGAAGGTGGCCGGCGTCTGCATCTCGGCGGTAGTCAGCCCGGTACCGGCAGCGCTGGTTGCTTGACCTGATGTCTCCATATCCCAGAAGGAATCACTGACAGTAGAGTTACCAAAGTTCCGCCCAATTAAACCGCCGGTGTAATCACCTGCCCCGTTCACACTGCCGGTGCTGTAGCAGTTGTTGATGGTGGAATCATAATTCCACCCCGCCAGGCCGCCGGTGTTGTTACCTGTTCCGCTCACACTGCCGGTGCTGTAACAGTTGCTGATAGTGGAATAAACATTCCACCCCACCAGACCGCTGGTGTCTTCTCCTCCGCTCACATTGCCGGCGCTGTAGCAATTGCTGACGGTGGTAAAAGAATTGCGCCCCACCAGGCCGCCGGTGCAATCGCCTGTTCCGCACATACAGCCGACGCTGTAGCAGTTGTTGACGGTGGAATGACTGCAAATCCCCACCAAACCGCCAACCATTGAATATCCAGTCACGTCAACAGTGGTTAACCCTAGATTCTCGATGGTTGCAGAGTATATCTTACCAAACAGCCCCTGAACCTTCAATAATGGACGGTTGATATATAAACTGGCAATTGTGTGATTCTGGCCATCGTAATTGCCATGAAAACTGTTCAGGTCCACACCGATAGGCGAGAAGCCTTCCCCGTCATTCCAGTTCTGGGTGTAAGCCGCGTAAATGTTTGCTGTCTGGATGAAATGGCTGGTCCAGGAGCTGTCGGTTGTGCTTACCCAGAGCAGATTGTCCAACGTCGCCACCTGGTATGGGTCGGCCTCGGTGCCTGAGCCTGCGGGCTGCACGCCATCGGCAAACAGGCCGACACAGCCCAGAGAAAGGAATATCAGCAGCATTTTCTGTAGCATGGCCTGCCCCCTGGTGAGTATTATAATCAACTAAGAGCATTGAAACATGCTATGTCAAGATGAAAAAAAACCGGCTTGCCGGGGCTTCCTATCGCAATGGCTTATCGTTGCATCTCGATGCACTTCTTGGGGCATTTCTCCACGCATATCTCACAGCCGATGCACTTGTCTGGGTCAACGGTGTGCGGCTGTTTCAGTTCGCCGCTGATGGCGTCAACCGGGCAATTCTTGGCGCAGATGGTGCAGCCGATGCAGTCTTCCTCGTGAATGACGGCTTTGCCGCGAGTGCCTGCCAGCGGGTCGATGATGGCCTTCGTGGGGCAGACAGTGGCGCACAGGCCGCAACTGATGCACTTGTCGTAGTCGATAACGGCCAGCATATCCTGCATCTCGATAGCGCCGACGGGGCATTTCTTCACGCACAGTCCGCAACTGATGCAGGCGGTGTTGTTGCCGCAACGCATCTTTGCTTCCTTGCCCTTGTCGTGCGAGGTGCACAGAATGTGAACCTTGCGGCTGATTGCCACCAGCTCGATGAGGTTGCGCGGACAGGCCTTCACGCAGGCGCCACAGGCAGTGCACTTCTCTTTGTCGATGACGCGCATGCCGTTGTCGTCGAGGTGGATAGCATCGAACAGACAGGCGGTAATGCAGTCATTATGGAAAACGCAGCCGTAGTTGCACAGATTGGGGCCTTTGGACAACTCCACAGCGGCCTTGCAAGTGGCGATGCCCTGGTAGTCATAGCGCAGGTGGGTGTTGTCGTTGCCACCGCTCTGGCAGTGGATAACGGCCACGCGGCGCTCTCTGGCCTCGGCCTTCATGCCCATAATCTCGCAGATTGCCTTGATGGTGTCGGCGCCACCGGGCGCGCACTTGGTGATGTCCTCGTTTTCGAGCGCGATGGCCTCGGCATAGGCAGCGCAGCCCGGCCTGCCGCAAGCGCCGCAGTTGGCGCCTGGCAGCGCTTCGATAATCTGTTCGATTTTGGGGTCGATTTCGACGTGGAACACACGCGAGGCAAAAGCGAGGATGAACCCGAAAGCGAGGCCCAGTCCACCGATGATGGCCACGGGAATCAATATGGCGCTCATATCATCACTCCTGTCAGATTTTGAAGCCGGAGAAACCGAGGAAAGCCAGCGCCATGCATCCGGCGACGATGAAGGCGATGGGCATGCCTTTCATGGCCTGGGGCACTTCGGCCTGTTCGAGGCGCTCGCGTATGCCGGCCATGGCCACCAGCACGAGGGTGAAGCCGAGCCCGGCGAAGAGGCCGTTGAGCACGGCGCCCAGAAAGTTGAAGCCTTCGCTGATGTTGAGGATGGAAACGCCGAGCACGGCGCAGTTGGTGGTGATGAGCGGCAGATAGACACCCAGCGATTTATAGAGCGCTGGAGCGGTTTTCTGAATGACCATCTCAACGAACTGCACGAGGGCGGCGATGGTGAGTATGAAGGCGATTGTTTGCAGATAGCCCAGTCCGAAGCGATTGAGCAGATAGGTCTGGATGAGCCAGCTGATGGCGCTGGCCAGGGTCATCACAAAGACAACCGCCATGCCCATGCCAATGGCCGAGTCGAGCTTCTTGGAGACGCCGATGTATGGGCAGAGACCCAGGAACCTCGACAGCACGAAGTTCTGCACGAATATCGCGGTGATGGCGAGTGCGAATACGCTTCCCATAAATTGCATCACTCAGCTCCTTGGGTGGTCTTGCGCCGCATGTTCAGCAGTCCCATGAGAAGCCCCATGGTGATGAATGCGCCCGGGGCGAGAATGGCCACCAGCATCGGGCTTTCACGAAAGCCCAGCGGCAGGATGTTGTATCCCAGCAAAGTGCCCACGCCCAGCAGCTCGCGGATGACACCCAGCACTACCAGCGCGAGGGTGAACCCAAGCCCCATACCAAAACCGTCGAGGATGGAGCGGATGAGGTTGTTGCGGTTGGCGAAGGCCTCGGCGCGCCCCAGAATGACGCAGTTGACCACGATGAGCGGTATAAACAAGCCCAGATTTTTATGCAAGTCGGGCAGAAAGGCGTTCATGCTCATATCGACGACGGTGACGAACGAGGCGATGACAACGATGTAGCACGGAATGCGCACTTTGGCCGGAATCAGCTTCTTGATGAGCGAGATCATGAAGTTCGAGCCCACCAGAACGAAGGTGGCGGCCAATCCCATGCCGATGGCGTTCTCCACGCTGGTGGTCACGGCCAAAACGGGGCACAAGCCCAGCGCCATGATGAACACCGGGTTTTCTTTGATAAAGCCCTTGGTAAAATCTTGCAGGAGTGTCATGCGGCCTCCTCTTCCAGTACAACAGGCGCTATCGGTTCAACAGGCGCCGATTCAATTATAGGTTCAGGCGTTTCCTCGCTGACGGGCGGCGCGGGCAGATGGTTCATGCCTTCGCGTATCGAGTTCACGATGGCGCGCGTGGTGATGGTGGCGCCGGTGATCGAAGTGATGTCGCCGCCGTCTTTATCGACATAGAGTCGGCTCGTGGTGAGCAATTGGCTCAAGCCGTTGAAGCGCCCCAGGAACTTGTCGTTCACGGCGTTTGCGCCCAGTCCGGGCGTTTCGCCTTGATAGAGGATTTCGATGGCGTTCAGTTCGAGGGCGCCGTCGTCTGCAAAGACGACGCCGCACATGGTCTGGATAGTGCTCGAGTAGCCCTTGCCCAGCGCGGTGAAGATGTAACCGACGAGATTGTGGTCTTTGTCGTAGGCGCGGTAATAGAAGAACATGCCGCCGCCGCTGTCGTCCTGCAAACGCAGCGGTTCGAGGCTGTCGCTCACTTGAGCGCCCTCGACGGCCAGAGAGTCGCGCTCGAAGGCGCTGGCCCCTGGCAGCACTTTCTCGCGGGCAGCCAATTCGGCCAGCTTCTTGTTGGCTTCGATGATGGGCTGCGTCTTGCCGTTGAGATATGCAAGCGTGGCGCTGGCAAGGCCGGCGATGACGAGCAGCACGAAGGCGAGCTTGAGATAGTACATCATGCCTTCACCTCCCCGAACGGTTTGGGCATCGTCCAGCGGTCTATGAGCGGAACAAAGATGTTCATCAGCAATATCGAGTAGCTGACACCCTCTGGATAGCCTCCCACGAGGCGAATGACCACCGTGAGTAACCCGCAGCCGATGCCGAACCAGATGCGCCCGTTTTTTGTGACGGGCGATGTGACCATGTCGGTGGCCATGAAGAATGCGCCGAGGATGAGTCCGCCGGCGAATATGTGGAAAAGCGGCAGGAACACGCTGGCCGAGAACATTCCGTCAACGCCGCCGAACGCCCACACCAGCACGAACACCGTGCCGATGTAGCTGATGGGGATGCGCCAGCCGATGATGTGCTTATAGGCCAGCCAGGCCGCTCCCAGCAACAGCGCCGCCGCCGATACCTCGCCAAACACGCCGCCCACGTTGCCCCAGAAGAGGTCGCTGATGACGTTGGCGTCGGCCAGGTTGTTGATGACGTTCACAGCCACGTCGTGAGACACCTGGGTGGTGTCGCGCAGGGCTTTGGCGACCGTCAGTGGCGTGGCGCCGGTGATAGCGTCGGGCAGTTGCGCCTTCACCGCCTCGGACAGTCCGTTGATGCTGCCGAACTTGGTGGGCGTGAACCCAGCTGTCATCAGTGTAGGCCAACTGGCGACCATGAACGCGCGCGCCAGCAGGGCGGGGTTCATGGGGTTGTGGCCCAGGCCGCCGAAGACCTGCTTGCCGATGGCGATAGCGAACACCGAGCCGACCACAGGCAGCCACCAGGGCGAGGCGACGTTGAGATTGAACGCCACTAACATTCCCGTAACCACAGCCGAGCCGTCGGTGATGCATACCTCGACGCGGCGCAGCTTTTGTATGAGGGCTTCGGTAATCACAGCCGCCACGATGCCTAACATCGTGAGCGTCAGCGCTCTGTAGCCAAAGAGGACAACGCTGACAATCAGGGCCGGCGTCAATGCAATGGCCACCTGCCACATGACAGAGGCCACGCCGGCCTTGTCGTGCAGGTGGGGAGACGCCGATACCGCGAAGGTATTTCTCATGAAACCTCCCGATCTATCCTTGCTTTTCTTTTGTCTTGTCGGCGGCTTCTCGCCGCAACTGGCCAATCTTGTTCTTGCCGATGTCGATCCACTGGATGAGCTTGATATGCGACGGGCAGACGTAGGCGCAACCTCCGCACTTCATGCAGTCCATGCAGCCTGCCTTGTCGGCGGCGTCCCAGTCTTCATAGCGCACGTTACGGGCGATCATCGAGGGAACGAGGTTGAGCGGACAAATATCGACGCAGCGGCCACAGCGCAGGCAGGTGTATTCGGTATCCTTCTGCGCTTCCTTGATGCCCATGATGACGATGCCCGAGCTGGTCTTGGCCATGGGCGTATCGAGCGTGGAGATGGCGAATCCCATCATCGGCCCGCCGGAGATTACCTTGCCGATGTCGGCGGTAGCGCCGCCTGCGTGTTCGAGCAGATGGCTGTATAGCGTACCCACACGGGCGTTGAAATTTTTCGGGGTCTTCACCACGCTGCCGGTGACCGTGATGACGCGCTGCACCAGCGGCTTGCGCCAGCGAACAGCCTCATACACAGCCACAGCCGTGCCCACGTTCTGCACCACCACGCCCACCGCCATTGGCAGGCCGCCCTTGTTGGGCACCTTGCGCTTGGTGCAGGCATAGATGAGCTGCTTTTCGGCGCCCTGTGGGTACTTCAGCTTGAGACCGACCACTTTGATGTTCGGCTCGCTTTTCACCAGCGTACGCATCTGTTTGATGGCGTCCGGCTTGTTGGCCTCGATGCCGATGTAGCCGCGCTTGGCGTCCAGCGCCTTCATAATGAGCCGCAGTCCGGCCAGGATGTCCTCGCTGCGTTCGAGCATGACGCGGTAGTCGGAGGTGAGGTACGGCTCGCACTCGACGCCGTTGAGGATGACCGTGTCGATGGGTTTGTCTGCGGGCGGAGACAGCTTGACGTGTGTGGGGAAGCCAGCGCCGCCCATGCCGCACACGCCCGCCGCCGCGATGCGCTTCTTGATTTCTGCCGCGTCGAGGCTCTGCCAGTCGGGGTCTTCGGGCAGGTCAACCCAGTTATCCTCGCCGTCGCCGGTGATCTCAATGGCCGGTAATATCGCCCCGCCTGGATGAGCGAACGGGCCGATGCGGGTCACCTTGCCACTGATGCTGGCGTGCATGGGAATCGAGACGAACCCGCCCGCTTCGGCGATGAGCTGGCCGGCCAGCACTTCATCGCCCTTCTTGACGACGGGCTTCGCCGGAGCGCCGATGTGCTGAGAAAGCGGAATGGCCACCTTGCCGGGCAATGGAGGCGTCTCGATACCTGCCTGCTTGGAAAAATGCTTGAAGTCGTGCGGATGTACGCCGCCAGGAAAGGTCTTCATTGTCTCTCCCTTTCGTTTACTCTATACTGCAAAAAGCATGATTTACACTGTTCGATTGGACAGTAGCCATGAATTAACAGTTAGCGGGGTTTGTCAAAGGAATAATACCGGCAGGCATTTCCAATTCAATAATTACGGGTCGAAACCAAGAATAATCATGCAGACAGTCTGTGTGCAACAAATCAACTTATGAAAACCGAAAATGATACAAGGGGTAAATTCAGCAAACATTTATTGAAAAAAGCTTGACTTTCAATAATGCAGGCATTAACTTGTAATAAAATTGTGTTTAAGGAAAACTTGTGAATAAGATGACGCTATTGGTTTCAATCATCATATTGTTGGTCGGCTGTTCGCCTTCTGTTGTCAATGAGCTGAACATGCAGTACAACCCCCAGTTAGTTTCAGATACTGTTTATGTGGCAAGTGCACAGATGCAAATCCCCAAAGACTGGCGTGCAATGAGTGATTCTCTCAAGTTAAGCGCCTTTGGGGACTCAACTTTGGCAATATACGTCAGCCAGGACAACAAAGCGATGATGCATATCACTCAAAGCTTTGGTAACCCGGACGAAAGAGCTTTAGAAATAAAGGCGGCGCTTCAAGAACAGAATCCGATAAGTCTTGATTACGACATATTTCATTTCAACAATTTGATATTCCATCAGATTGTAATGGACCAGGGCACGGCAATTACGTTTAAGCTCTTGGTTGCCAATGCCCAGGACAAAGCTTGTGAAGTAACTTATACACTCGACAAGTCGATATACGAACAGGAAATCCGGAAGATTGAAAGCAGTATTGCTTCAATATTGCTTCAACAATAAACAGAAAGAGGAGAAGAGGTATGAGAAAAGCACTCATCATTCTAATGGCAGCGGCATTACTCGGTATGGTTGCATGTTCAACCCATACCCACATTGTGGGTACCGGTGGACAAGGCTCCGACGTGCAGATAGCCCGTCAATGGTATGCCATTTTTGGACTGGTAGAACTCAATGAAGTTGACACTAACGCAATGGCGTCCGGTGCAACTGACTACACCATCACAACAGAGCAGACTTTTGTGGATGGACTGATTACTTGCTTTACCAGTGCAATCACAATCTCTTGCCGTTCAGTTGAAGTTACCAAATAACTCAACTCATTTGTCTCAGGGCTATCGTACGATAGCCCTGTTTTTTTTGGGGGGGGGGCATCAAACCTCGACTTGAATATTGGACTGCAAGGTAGCTCCCCGATAAAAGCGACAGTCAGCATCAAACTAGTTCTACCCTGATATATGAAGTAAAAAAGATTGCCCAAAACAACCGCCTGAGCAATTTTGCATCCATGATGAATATTATTGGCACGATGCAACATCGTTACTGGCAGCGGCGCGGACAGCGCATGCTGGGTCGCGGAAAAACCGACGCGGCCTTGCGCTGTTTCCAGAAGGCGCTACTGTTGCAGAACGAACCCGAAGACACCTTCCACCTGGCTCTGGCTTTACTGGGGTTGGGACGCTACGAGGAAGCTCTGGGTTATCTGGACAAAGTGGCAGCGCAGAAGCCTGGCCGTGAGGTGGTGATGCTGGCGCAAGCCGATTGCTGTCTGATGCTGCGTCGCTGGGATGAAGCCGAAGCCACTTTCGTGCGGCTGGCGAAGCTGCGGCAGGGCAGCAGGCGATATATCGACTATCTAGATCTGGTGCGAGACCCCATTCGCCGCGACCGTCATGTTATCTCACGCGAGTTCTTCATCGAGGCGCAGCGGCTGCTCGAAGCCAAAAAACACCGCGAGGCGCTGGAAAAGATGCAGGAAGCGTTCGAGATGGACCAGAACAACGCGCTGGTGGCCAACAATGTCGGCTCGCTTATGCTGCTGCTGGGGCAATCACCCGCGGAGGCATGCCCGTTCTTCGAGAAAGCGGTGGCCATCGAGCCTGACAACGAACGTTACCGCGAGAATCTCTCCTGGCTGCGACGCAAAATAAAGGCATAGGCGCTGATGGCAAGCTGGCTGCGCAATATACTACACATCGCCCTGGCGCTAATGCTGTTGTTCAATCCGCTGTCGTTGCGCCTGATGACGTTGCTCACCGCCATTACCTACGGTCTGCATCCAGACATCTACTATCGCCAGATTGCCGCCGAGAGTTCCTTTCGCCCGTTCGTCGTCTCTTCTGTGGGCGCTGTTGGGCTTGGACAGGTTTTGCCGGGCACCTCTCGTTATGTTTGCAAGTTCTGCCCGAAGTTCCTGCTGTTTTTTCCGCCGGTCAATCTCGCCATTTCTGCAGCCTACACCCGCTATCTGGTCAACAAATACAGCGATAACACCAGCCTGATGCTGGCCGCCTACAACTGGGGCGAAACACGGGTGGACCGCCGCCTGCGCCAGCGATTGCCATCCATCGACCCTAATGCCGACTACCGCTGGTTGTTCGCCGACATTCCCGAAACCTACACCTTCATCTCCCGCGTTCTCGACTGAGATTTTATAATAGAATCCAGTTATTTTTGTTCATTGGCAACAGAGTTGCGTGATTCCTGTCAGGT
>JAIOQZ010000027.1 GCA_021108395.1 Candidatus Cloacimonadota bacterium | reverse complement strand
TCCGCGAAGGTGGCCGCACCATCGGCGCCGGCGTGGTCGGCGAAGTCTTAGAATAATTCTGGAGGCACTAAGTGGCCAAGAATAGCGAAAACCGCATTCGCATCAAGCTGAAAGCATACGATTACCGGCTGCTCGACAAATCGGTGGCCGAAATCGTGAAGAGTACGCGAAACACCGGTGCCAAAGTGAAGGGTCCGATCCCGCTTCCCACCGAGCGTACTCTGTACACCGTGCTGCGTTCGCCGCACGTCGATAAGAAGTCGCAGGATCAGTTCGAGATGCTTGTGCACAAGCGGCTGATCGACATCGTAAACCCAACCCCGCAGACCACCGGCGCGCTGAAAAAACTCAGCCTGCCTGCCGGTGTGCATGTCGAGATCAAGACCTGACCCGCGGGTAGGGCGCGACTGCAAAGGAGCATGACATGATCGGATTGATTGGCAAAAAAATCGGCATGACGCAGCTTTTTGACGAGCACGGCAAGGTGATTCCGGTAACGGTCATTCAGGCCGGCCCCTGCCGCGTTGTGCAGCGTAAATCAAGAGAGACGGATGGCTATGACGCCGTGCAGCTCGGCTTTGACGAGACCGAAGAGAAGCGCGTCAAGAAGCCGCAGCGCAACCATTTCAAGAAGCACAGCAGCCCACCGTTCAGAGTGGTTCGTGAGTTTCGCCTCAAAGTCTATAAGGACATCGAAGAGGGCGAGGTTTTCGACGTGAGCATGTTTCAACCGAACGAGCTGCTGGCGATCGAGGGAATCTCGAAGGGCAAGGGCTTTGCCGGCGTTATGAAACGTCACGGCTTTCACGGCTTCGAATCGTCTCACGGTGTGCACGAAAGCTATCGTGGCGGCGGCTCCATCGGCCAGTGCGCCACGCCATCGCGTGTGCTGAAGGGCAAGAAAATGCCCGGTCACATGGGCGTGGACACCGTCACAGTGAAGAATCTCAGGGTCGTGCAGGTTGACCTGGAGCACAATCTCGTGTTGGTGAAGGGCGCCGTGCCCGGCCACCGCAACAGCATTGTGCTTCTAAAGAAGGAGCTGTAACCGTGCGCGGTACAGCTAAACGAGGATAATCATGGAAGCAATAAAATATTCGGCGTCTGGTGAAGAGATCGGCAAGATCGAGCTTCCCGCCTCGCTGTTCGAGGCCGAAGCCAAGAATCCCGACGCTTTGCTGTATGAAGTCATCAAGATGTACCGAGCGAACCAGCGCCAGGGCACCAGCTCTGTGAAGTTTCGCTCCGAAGTGCATGGCAGTGGTCGCAAGCTCTTCCGTCAGAAGGGCACAGGCAACGCCCGCGTAGGCAATCGCCAGACTGTGGTGCGCGTGGGCGGTGGCTGCGCTTTCGGCCCCAAGCCCAAGGACTGGTCACGTCCGATTCCCAAGAAGAAAAAGCGCCTGGCGCTCAAGCTCGCCCTTACACGGCAGGCAAAAGCCGGTCAGGTTATCGTGGTCGAGAAGCTCGCGTTTGATGAAGCCGGCACCAAGCAGGCCATCGCGTTACTCGATAAGATCAGCCCCGACGCCCGTCGTCGCCTGGTGGTCATCGACGGTAGCGACCCCGTGCTGATCAAATCGTTCAGCAACGTGCCCGGAGTGAGCATGGACAGAGCCGACAGCCTGTACACATACGAGGTGTTGCATTGCTCACAGTTGATCCTCACCGAAGACGCCCTCAAGAGGGTCGAGGAGGTATTCGGATCATGAAGCACCCACGTGAAATCATCATCGCACCCCTCGTAACCGAAAAGACGACCGCGCTCAATACCAAGCAGAACAGTTATTGTTTTCAGGTCAGCATGAACGCTAACAAGATCGAGATAAAGCACGCCATCGAGAAGATATTCTCGGTGAAAGTGGAAGCGGTCAACACCATTCGCCAGCGCGGCAAGCCACGCCGCGTTCGCCGCGAACTGGGCAAACGGCCTGATTGGAAGAAGGCAATCGTAACCCTGGGACAGGGCGAAACGATTCCTGACTTCGAACTGTAACCAGGAGAGCCTGAAATGGGTATCAAAAAGTACAAACCGGTAACTCCGTCGCAACGTTTCAAGACGGGCTATACCTTCGAAGAGATTACCAAATCGACGCCTGAGAAGTCCCTGATACGTCCGCTTTCCAAGAAGGCCGGTCGCAACAACCAGGGGCGCATCACCTGCCGTCACCGTGGCGGTGGGCACAAGCGTCACTATCGCATCATCGATTTCAAGCGCAACAAGCTCGACGTGCCGGCAAAGGTCGCCGCGATCGAATACGATCCCAACCGTAGCGCTCGCATCGCTCTGCTTCACTATCTCGACGGCGAGAAGCGCTATATCCTGGCGCCTCAGGGCCTCGAGGTGGGCGAACAGATAGTGGCCGGCGCCAAGGTGCCCATTCGCGTGGGCAACGCCATGCCGCTCGATCGCATTCCGCTGGGCAGTTCGATTCACAATATCGAGTTCAAGCCGGGACGCGGCGGTCAGTTGGCCCGCAGCGCCGGTACATACGCACAGGTTGTGGCCAAAGAAGGCGACTACGTTCATGTGAAGTTGCCCTCCAACGTCGTCTATCTGCTGCGTAAAGAATGCTACGCCACCATCGGCCAGGTCGGTAACCTCGACCACAACCTCATCAGTTGGGGCAAGGCCGGTCGCAAGCGCTGGCTGGGCATCCGTCCCACCGTGCGCGGCGTGGCCATGAACCCGGTCGATCACCCGATGGGCGGCGGCGAAGGTCGCACCTCCGGCGGTGGTCATCCGGTTAGTCCGTGGGGCGTGCCTGCCAAGGGTGGCAAGACCCGCAAGGTTCGCAAGTATTCCGACAAATATATCATAAGATAACAGGAGCTAAGGGGAAATTATGGCCCGTTCCGTGAAGAAAGGCCCGTTCATCGATGAACACCTGATGAAAAAGGTGGATGCCCTGAACGAGGATAACAAAAAGCAGGTCATCAAGACCTGGTCACGGCGCTCGGTGATAACGCCGGCATTCATCGGCCACACCTTTGCCGTACACAATGGCCGCAAGTTCGTGCCCGTTTATGTTTCGGAAAACATGGTGGGTCACAAGATGGGTGAGTTCAGCGCCACCCGCACATATCGCGGTCACAAGGGAAAGAAAAGCCGGTAACCCGGCCGGGCTCCCAGTAGCCCACTGAGAAACAGAAGATCCGAGCTTATGCTCATAAGGGGTTTAGGAATGGAAGCTTACGCGAGGGTTCGCAATCTGCGAGGATCCGCCCGCAAGGCACGGTTGGTCTTGGACCTGATCCGGGGCCGGCGCGTCGAGGAAGCCCAAAAGATCCTGATGCTTTCCAATAAACGTGTGGCAGAGCGCATCGAGAAGCTGTTGACCGCAGCTATCGCCAATGCTACCGTAAAAGAAGGGAAAGCGGAAATCGAGAAGATGGTGGTGCACGAAGCATTTGCCGACGACGGTCCAATCATGAAGCGCATGCGTCCGCGTGCACATGGCCGGGCCACCGTCATTCGCCGCCGCACCTGCCATATCACCCTCGGGATCTCGGACAAGTAACACGGGAGGAATCTTGGGACAAAAAATTAATCCGATCGGCTACAGACTTGGCGTGAATAAAACGCACAAGTCGATCTGGTTCGCCACCGGCCGAGAATACGTTGACAACCTGATGGAAGACACGAAGCTGCGCAAGTACGTCAAGAATCGTCTTCGCAGCGCTATGGTGTCTGAAGTGATTATCATGCGCAAGGCCAGCTCGATCAACATCGACATCCATACCGCACGTCCCGGCCAGGTCATTGGCCGCAAGGGCGCCGAGATCGAGAGTCTGCGCAACGAACTGACAGTATTGCTCAACCGCGAGCGCAAGTCTCCGCTGAACGTTTTCATCAATGTTCACGAAATCAAGAAGCCCTGGACTGACGCCAGTCTTGTGGGCCAGGAGATTTCGCGTCAGCTGCGCGAGCGCGTATCGTTTCGCCGCGCCATGAAGATGGCCTTGCGCAACGCGATGCGCGATGGCGTCGAAGGCATCAAGGTGCAGTGCTCGGGTCGCCTGGGCGGCGCCGAGATGAGACGCACCGAACGTTATCATCAGGGCCGTACGCCACTGCATACCCTTCGTGCCGACATCGATTACGCACTCACCGAGTGCCCCACGACCTACGGCATGATTGGCGTCAAGGTCTGGATATATAAAGGCGAGATTCTCTAATTTCCGTAAAGGAGCCTGACAATGTTAGCGCCCAAGAAAGTAAAGTATAGAAAGAAGCATAGAGGCCGTCGCAAGGGCTATGCCTGGCGTGGATGCCACGTCAACTTTGGCGACTACGGCATAATCACCCTGGACGACGCCTGGCTCACCAGCCGTCAAATAGAGGCAGCTCGTATCGCCATCACCCGTCGCATGAAGCGCCAGGGCAAGGTGTGGATTCGCATCTTCCCCGACAAGCCGTTTACGCAGAAGCCCGCCGAAACCCGCATGGGTAAGGGCAAAGGCGCCCCCGAATACTGGGTGGCCGTCGTCAAGCCGGGCCGGGTGCTGTTCGAGGTGGAAGGCGTGTCTTTCGAAGTGGCCAAGGAAGCGTTCACGCTGGCCGGTCACAAGCTGCCGGTGAAGGTCAAGATGGTGGCCCGTGAAGGAGTGGAACTATGAAGATGACAGAGCTGCGCGACATGAGCAACGACGAGCTGCACACCAAGCTCGAAGACCTGCGCGAGGAGCTGTTCAACCTGCGGTTCCAGAAGGCGTCCAACCGTCTCGAAAACCCTGGTCGCATCGGGGTTGTGCGCAAGGATATCGCCAGAGTAAAAACACTGCAGACCCAAAGGGTGAGGATGAACAATGAGTAGCGAACGTACCGGACGCAAAGTAACCAAAACCGGCGTGGTTGTGTCTGACAAGATGGACAAGACCATCGTGGTTAAGGTGAACCGCCAGTTCAAGCATCCGCTCTATAAGAAAGTGGTGCGCAAGGACAAGAAATTCAAGGCGCATGACGAGAACAACGATTGCCGTATCGGCGACGTCGTCACGATTCGTGAGCACAGGCCCATCAGCCGTGACAAGTGTTGGGTGCTCGCCGAGATCGTCGAGCGAAGCAAGTAAGGAGACGGGAGCATGATACAAGCGCAAACCATGTTGAACGTCGCGGACAACTCCGGCGCCAAGAAGGCCATGTGCATCAAGGTTCTTGGCGGAACCAGGCGCAAGTATGCCTCGGTTGGAGATGTCATCGTCGTAGCCGTAAAGGCTGCTACACCGGGCGGAAAGGTGAAGAAGGGTACCGTCGAGCGAGCCGTGATTGTTCGGACGGCCAAAGAAGTGCGTCGCCCAGACGGCTCGTACATTCGCTTTCAGGACAACGCAATCGTCATCATCGACGAACGCCAGGAGCCTGTAGCGACCCGCATCTTCGGGCCAGTGGCCCGCGAGCTGCGCGAGAAGCACTTCACCAAGATCATCTCGCTGGCTCCAGAAGTTCTGTAGGAGAACATGATGATAAAGAACACGATTACAAAAAAGAAAATGCGCATACGCAAAGGTGATAATGTCATCGTCATTTCGGGAAAGTACAAGGGCGTGAAGGGTCGCGTTCTGAAGGCCTTCCCAAAAGACAGCCGTGTCATCGTCGAGAAGGTGAACTTCATAAAAAGGCATGTGCGCCCCAACCAGCAGAACCCGCAGGGCGGCATCGTCGAGAAGGAAGCCCCGATTGACGTCACGAACGTCATGCTGTGGGATGAAAAAAACGGCAGAGTCACCCGCCCCGTCTATAAGAGTGGTCCCGAGGGCCGCATCCGTGTGGACAGGAAAACGGGCGACGAAATTTAGCCGGGAGTAACGCATGAACCGTGTCAGAGTAGCATACAAAGAGAAAGTCTCGGCGGCGTTGCGCAAGCAATTCGCCTACGGGAATATCCATCAGGTGCCCAAGATGACGAAGATTGTGGTGAGCATGGGTGTTGGCGAAGCGACTCAGAACAAAGCGCTTCTCGACGCCGCCTACAAGGAACTGGAGATGATCTGTGGCCGCAAGCCCGTCATCACCAAGGCTCGCAAGTCGATCTCGAACTTCAAGCTTCGCCAGGGAATGCCCATCGGCTGCATGGTCACTCTTCGCGGTGAGATCATGTATGAATTTTTCGATCGCCTCGTCACCATAGTCATCCCGCGTGTGCGCGACTTCCGCGGCCTCTCGCCCAACTCGTTCGACGGGCGTGGCAATTACTCGATGGGTGTGAAGGAACAGACGATTTTCCCTGAGATCGAATATGACAAGATCGACCAGCTGCGTGGCTTGAACATCAACATCGTGACGACAGCTGAGAACGACGAGGAAGGGCGCGAACTGCTGAGGCAGCTCGGTATGCCGTTCCGCAAGATCGAGCGCGCGGAAGCGTAACAGGAGAATACATGGCTCGTAAGTCTTTGGTCGAGAAACAACAGAAAGAACCGAAATTCAAGGTTAGAAAGTATTCGCGCTGCAAGCTTTGCGGTCGTCCACGCGCCTATATGCGCGACTTTGGCGTGTGCCGCCTGTGTTTCCGGAAAATGGCCGCAGAAGGCCTTATCCCCGGTGTGCAGCGAGCGAGCTGGTAACGGAGGAAGCATGAGCATTACCGATCCGATTTCGGATGCCATCACAAAGATTCGCAACGCGTATCGCGCACAGCACATGAACGTGCGCGTGAACCATTGCAACCTGGTAGAATCAATCGTTCGCATCCTTGACTCTGAGAATTTTATCAACAGCTTCGAGACAGTCGAACGCAACACAGCCAAAAAGATCATGCGCAAGCAGATCTATATCAATCTGCGCTACACCAACGCAGGCGAACCGGTGCTTCGCGGCATCGAGCGCATTTCCAAGCCAGGCCGTCGTGTCTATGTCGGCTCGGCTGAAGTGCCCTCGGTGTATAACAACATCGGCGTGGCCATCATCAGCACAAACCGCGGTGTGCTCCCCGACAGGGAAGCGCGCAAGCAGACGCTGGGCGGCGAGTACGTCTGTAAAGTCTGGTAGCACAGGAGGAACCAGTGTCAAGAATCGGCAAACAACCCGTGAACATCCCGGCCGGCGTCACTGCGACGATCGAGGGAGACCACATCATGGTGAAGGGTAAGCTGGGCGAGCTGGCATATAGCGTCATGCCTGGCATCACCGTGAGCATGGAAGACAATCAGCTGCGCGTCCAGCGTTTGGATGACAGCCGCAACCAGAAAGCGCTGCACGGCCTCACCCGTGTGTTACTGTACAACATGGTGATTGGGGTCAGCGAAGGCTACCAGAAAGAGCTCCACATAATCGGTACCGGATATTCCGCCGAAGTGGTTGGCGTCTGGCTCAAGCTGAACCTCGGCTTCGCCCATGAGATTTTCCTCGAGATCCCTGAGAGGATTACAGTGGAAGCCGAAGCCGTTCCCCGCAACCGGCAGTTCATCAAAGACCTCGTGAGCATAGTGCGGGTGTCGGGCGCATCGAAGGAAGACGTTGGCAAGCTTGCCGCCGAAATCCGTCGCTGCCGTCCGCCCATCAACTATAACAAGGGTAAAGGCGTTCGCTACAAGGGCGAGTTTGTCAAGATCAAGCCTGGCAAGTCCAGCGCCGCTGGTTAACGCAGGAGCATAACATGATAAAATCAATAACGACTGTCAAGGCTCAGGCGCGCCAGCGCCGCCGCAAGGCAATCCGCAAGCGGATGCACGGCGATATGAATCGCCCGCGCCTGGTGGTGTTCCGCAGCCTGAAGCATATCTATGCACAAATCGTCGATGACGACCAGGGCAGGATTCTGGTCAGCATGTCAACCAGGGCGAAAGACTATCAACCGCCCGCAGCGCCCGAAAAGAAGAAGAAAAAAGCGCCGTCCCGCAGGGTAAGCGAAAGCTTTCAGGTGGGCCTTATGCTTGGTGAGAAGGCAAAAGCCGCCGGCATCGAGACAGTCTGTTTCGATCGCGCCGGATACAAGTTTCACGGCCGGGTGAAGGCCCTCGCCGAAGGTACCCGCAAAGCGGGCCTGAGTTTCTGACAAGGGGGAGACGTTGTTTCAACGCAGACATCAAACACAGGAACACGAAGTCGAGAAGATTATCGATACCAATCGTGTATCAAAGGTCGTCAAGGGTGGCCGCAACTTTAGCTTCAGCGCCATCGTAGTGGTGGGTGATCGCAAAGGCAAAGTGGGCGTGGGTCACGGCAAAGCCAACGAAATCGTTGACGCAATCCGCAAGGCCAAGCAGCGCGCCGGAAAAACCATGTTTCGCGTGCCCATCATTCATGGCACCATACCGCACGAGATCGTGTCCAAGTATGGCGCCAGCCGCATCATGCTGAAGCCCGCTTCGCCCGGTACCGGCGTTATCGCCGGCGGCCCGATTCGCGCCATCATGGAAGCGGTAGGCATCGAGAACATCCTCACAAAGTCGATGGGGTCCAACACGCCGACCAACGTGGTCAAGGCCACGGTGCGTGGGCTGAAAGATTTGCGTACCCTACGCGACGCTGCCCGACTTCGCGGCAAGACCATTGCCGAGTTGACTGGGCAGGAGGCGAAGGATGAAGCTTAAAGTCACTCAGACCGGAAGCACCATCCGTCGTAAGGGAGACCAGAAGCGCACAATTGAGGCGCTGGGTCTCGGACGCATCAATCGCAGCCGCATGCACGACGATAATCCCGTCATTCGCGGCATGATAAACAAGGTGAAACACCTGGTCAAGGTGGAAGAGATCACCGAGTAAGCAGTCTGAAGGAGACGACATGTTGCATGAACTGAAACGTCCTGCCGCCAACAAGAAGAATAAGAAACGCCTTGGCAAGGGCGAGGGCACCGGACAGGGTTGCACCGCCGGTCGCGGCAATAAAGGGCAGAAATCGCGCTCCGGCGGAAACATTCCGCTGTGGTTCGAGGGCGGGCAGATGCCCATTCAGCGCCGCTTGCCCAAGCGCGGTTTCAAGAACATCTTCCGCGTCGAATATCGCGTCGTCAACCTCGGGCGTCTCAATGAGCTCGATACCGACACGCTCGATATTCCGATGATGGTTGAGCTTGGACTCATCAATAAGGTGGGCCGCAATCGCAAGGCGCCGGTCAAGATTCTTGCCAATGGCGCCGATAACTTCGACAAGAAAGTGCACATCAAGGCAAACGCCTTCTCCAAGGCCGCACGCGAGATTATCGAAAAGTGCGGCGGTAAAGCGGAGGTAGTTTAAATTGCTCGAAAGTATAAGTAATATTTTTAAAATCCCGGATCTGAAAAAGAAGATCCTGTTCACGTCGCTGATGCTCATCATCTACCGACTGGGTAGCTTCATACCCACCCCGGGCATCAATCCTGATGTGCTGCAAAGCGCGTTTGCCAAGCAGTCTAACACGATCTTCGGCCTGATTGATCTCTTCTCGGGCGGTAACTTTGGCCGCGCCTCGATCTTCGCCCTGGGCATTATGCCCTACATTACGGCGTCGATCGTGATTCAGCTCTTGGGCAGCATATTACCTTTTCTCGAGAAATTGAAGAAAGAGGGCGCCGAGGGGCAGAAGAAGATAAATCAGTACACCCGTTACGGCACGGTTCTCATCGCCACGTTCAACTCACTGGGCATCGCTATCTGGCTGCAGAGCCTACAGGCCGACGGCCAAATGGCTGTTCTGCACCCGGGTGGGATGTTCATGTTTACAACGGCGCTGACGATGATTACCGGCACAATCTTCATCATGTGGCTGGGCGAACAGATAACGGAGCGCGGCATCGGCAACGGCATCTCGCTCATCATCTTCGCCGGCATCATCGCCCGTTACCCGCAAGGGTTCATCGACATGTTCCGCCTGGTGCAGGTTGGTTCGCTGTCCATCTTCATGGCGGTGCTGAACCTGCTTATCATGGTTGGCGTGACGGCGGCGGTAATCCTCGTGACGGAGGCGCAGCGCAAGATTCCGGTGCAATACGCGAAACGAGTCGTTGGCCGCAAGGTATATGGCGGCGCCACCACGCACATTCCGTTGCGTGTGAACACAGCCGGCGTCATTCCCATCATCTTTGCACAGTCGATTATCATGTTCCCGCGTACAATCGCCACGTTCTTCCGCGGCAGCGACTTCATGAACACACTCGTGATGTGGCTCAGTCCCGGCGCGTTTTTGTACACCGTGGTGTATGTCTCGCTCATCATCTTCTTCGCCTACTTCTACACGGCCATTGTGTTGAACCCGGTGGAAATGGCGGAAAACATGAAGCGTTACGGCGGTTTCATTCCTGGTCGCAAGCCCGGCAAGAAAACAGCCGAATACATCAACAGCGTACTCACCCGCATCACTTTACCCGGCGCGGTATTCTTCGCGTTCGTGGCGGTGTTGCCGGAGTTCATGCAGAAGTTTACCCACATGCCGTTCTATTTTGGCGGCACCGGCCTCATCATTATCGTGGGCGTGGCCCTGGATACGCTTCAGCAGATCGAGAGCCACCTGGTGATGCGTCACTACGAAGGCTTCATGAAGAAAGGCAAATTACGCGGACGCCAAAGATAGCATGATTCCGATAAAGAATGACGAGGAAGTGGGCCGCATCCGGGAAGCAAACCGGATCGTGGCTATGGTCCTTCATACATTGAAAGATGAAGTGAAAGCTGGAGTCAGCACATGGGAGCTGGACCGCATCGCCGCGGAAATCATTCGCGGCGAGGGCGCCAAACCCGCGTTTCTTGGCTACCAGATACCCGGGCTGCCGCCATTCCCGGCAGCAATCTGCGCTTCGATGAACGACACCATCGTGCATGGCATTCCGCGTAAAGGCGACGTGCTGCGCGACGGTGACATCATCGGCGTGGACGTGGGTACCGTTAAGAACGGCTGCTATGGAGACGGCGCGTGGACTTACGTCGTGGGCGGTGTGCCCGATGAGACCATACGCCTGCTCGAAGTGACACTCGCGTCGCTGCTATGCGGTATTGCGCAAGCTGTCGCCGGCAACCGCGTCGGGGACATCTCGGCGGCCATTGGCGCACACATCCGCAAGAACGGCTACCACGCCGCCGACAGTCTCACAGGGCATGGTGTCGGCTTCGCGTTGCACGAAGAACCAATGGTGCCCAATGTTGGCCGCAAGGGTCTGGGCGCTCGTTTGCGTGCAGGCATGACGCTGGCTATCGAGCCGATGGTGAACGTGGGAACATCCCGCGTGAAGGAAGTCGGCTGGGAATTCAAAACCGCGGACGGCAGTTTGTCCGCGCATTTCGAGCACAGCATCCTGATACGGGATGGCGAGCCCGAGATACTCACAAAAACAGGATAGGACAACATGGCGAAAGCTGGCGTCATCGAAGTTGAAGGCATTGTCAAAGAAGCGTTGCCCAATACTACGTTCCGCGTAGAACTGGAGAACGGCCACGAGATTCTGGCCCACACTTCCGGCAAGATGCGTATGCATTACATTAGAATACTGCCGGGAGACAAGGTCAAACTCGAGCTCTCTCCCTACGATCTGACGCGCGGCAGGATCGTTTATCGTTACAAATAGGGGACTACAATGAAAGTACAAGCATCCGTCAAAAAGATATGCAGAGACTGCCGGATCATCAAGCGCCACGGCGTCATCCGGGTTATCTGTTCCAGCAACCCGCGACATAAACAGCGTCAGGGATAAACAGGAGGAAGCGGTTTGGCACACATTGCAGGCATTGAATTACCGCGTGACAAGCGAGTTGTAATAGGTCTGACCTACATCTATGGCATCGGCCGCAGCCTGTCGGAAGCGATTCTTACAAAGGCTGGCATCGATGAGAGCAAAAGGGTCAAGGATCTGAGCACCGAAGAAGAGAAAAGTATCCGCGATATTATCACGAACGATTATGTTGTGGAAGGCAGTCTTCGTACCCAGCGGACGATGGACATCAAGCGGCTGATGGAGATTGGCTGCTATCGTGGCCAGCGTCACAAACGTGGTCTGCCCGTGCGTGGACAGCGTACCCACACCAACGCACGCACCCGCAAGGGCCCCAAGCCCGGCGGCATCCGCAAGAAGAAATAACAGGGGGAGCCAGTGGCCAAGAAGAAAGTAGCAAAGAAGGTCAAGAAGAAGCGTACGCGCGTGGCCTTCGACGAAGCCGTGGCGCATGTGCACTCGAGCTTCAACAATACAATAGTAACGCTGTCGGACAAAGCCGGCAACACGCTCACCTGGTCCAGCGGCGGCAAGATCGGTTACAAAGGCTCGAAGAAGAGCACACCGTTCGCCGCGCAGATGGCTGCTCAGGAAGTGGCTCGCACGGCCATGGACATGGGCATCAGCAAGGTTGCAGTGATCGTGAAGGGCCCCGGCGGCGGACGAGAAGCGGCCATCCGCTCACTCAACGCGACCGGCCTGCGTGTCGTCATGATAAAGGACGAGACGCCCATCCCGCACAACGGTTGCCGTCCGCCCAAGCAGCGTAGGATATAACGGAGGAAGCATGGCAAGATATACAGGATCGAAAGCGAAGCTGTGCCGACGTTTTGGCGAGAACATCTTCGAGACTCCCAAGTACGACAAGATTCTCGAAAAGCGCAAGTACCCGCCAGGTGATCACGGCCAGAAGTTTCGCCGCAAAATCAGCGACTATGGCATTCACCTGCGTGAGAAGCAAAAATTACGCTTCATGTACGGCCTGATGGAGAAGCAGTTCCGCCTTTATTTCTCGAAAGCCGACAAAATGAAGGGCGTCACGGGTGAAAACCTGCTGCAACTGCTCGAACGTCGCCTCGACAACGTGGTGTTCCGCATGGGATTCGCCGTAACGCGTCCCCAGGCTCGCCAGTTCGTGAATCACGGACACATCACCGTCAATGGTCGCAAGGTGGACATCCCCTCGTTCCTTGTCAAGGAAGGCGATGTAATTAAAGTGCGCGCCAAAAGCCGCACCATGAAGCAGATTCAGGAAGCCGTTGACATCACCAGTCCGGCCTGTGACTGGATCGAAGTAGATAAAGAGAAGCTCGAAGGCACCTTCACCCGCATCCCTCTGCGCGAGCAGATTCCGGTCAATGTGGACGAACGCCTCATCGTCGAGTTCTACTCGCAATAACAAGCTGCGGGGTGCTTGATGCCCCGGTTAACACAGGAGTCCATATGATGCTTCTTGAACCGCTGCAGATGCCCGAAACTGTGGACATAGATGAGAAGTCTTATACCGAAACCTATGGTAAATTTGAAATCGGCCCGCTGGAGCCAGGGTTTGCCACCACAATCGGCAATACACTGCGTCGCGTGCTGCTTTCCTCGATACAGGGTGCGGCCATTCGCTATGTGAAGATCGAAGGCCTGCACCACGAGTTCGTGCCCATTCCAGGTTCGAGCGCCGATTACATCGACCTTATTCTCCGCCTCAAGAAGGTGGTGTTCAAGATGGACACCATCAACGAGGTGAAGCTCACGCTCGAACACAGTGGCAAAGGCATGATTACCGCCGGCGACATCACTGGCAGCGCAGACGTGAACGTGGTCAACACAGACCTCGAACTGCTCGAGATGACCGAGGACGTCGAGTTCCTGATGGAGCTTTGGGTTGGCGTGGGCCGCGGCTATGTCTCGGCAGATGACCATGATATGGAAGATCAGGCTGTTGGCGTTATCCCGGTAGATTCCATCTACTCGCCGGTTACCCGCGTGAATTTCAAGGCCGGTCACCAGCGCGTTGGCGAAAAGACCGACTTCGACAAGCTCTCAATGGACGTATGGACCGACGGCAGCATCGAGCCGAAGGACGCGCTCTTTCTCAGCGCCAAG
Organism: Candidatus Cloacimonadota bacterium; assembly: GCA_021108395.1. GTDB lineage: Bacteria > Cloacimonadota > Cloacimonadia > Cloacimonadales > JAIOQZ01 > JAIOQZ01. The sequence continues at coordinate 182,173 of JAIOQZ010000027.1, read as the reverse complement.
ATTCTCAAGGATTTCTACGGCAAAATCTCGTTGTTTGACGAAGAGCCGGAGTATCTCGAAGAAGTCGAGATGGACCCGGAGCTCGAGCAACTGAACAAGCAGCTGACCATGAGTGTGAAGGAGCTCGAACTCACCGTACGTTCCAGCAATTGCCTGGCCGCCGCCAAGATAGAAACGATTGGCGAACTCGTGGCCAAGACTGACCAGGAGATGCTCAAGTATCGCAATTTCGGCAAGAAATCGCTGGATGAGATTACGAGCCTGCTGGCCAAGTACGACCTGCACCTCGGTTTCCCTGTGGACGAGAAGATGAGCCTTATAGAAGAGGCCAAGAAACGAGTAACGACTCGCAGAAAAGGATAGAAACATGCGACATAGAATGGAAGGACGCAAGTTTGGCCGCGAGGCTGACCATCGCAAAGCGATGTTGCGCAACCTGGTGAAGGACTTGGTGAAGCACGAACGCATCACCACCACCCAGGCAAAAGCCAAAGAAGCCCGCCGCCTGGTCGAACGGGTAATCACCTATGGCAAGAAAGGCGCTGTGCATCACCGCCGACTGGCTTTCAAAGTGCTCGAAGATCGCAGCCTCGTCAAGAAGCTGTTTGACGAGATAGCGCCGCGCTTCGAGGATCGCCAGGGTGGATACACGCGCATCTACAAGACCAGTCCGCGCCGGGGGGACTGTGCACCCATGGCCATCATCGAGCTGGTTGACCGTCCCGTGCTCGATACTAAGGACAAGGACAAGGGCAAGGGCAAGGATACAAAGAAGTAACCTGCCTCAATCATTATAGCTGCCGAGCGCAGCCAGAGAGTGTTGACAATGTCGGCGCTCTCTTTTTTTATGCAAAACGATCTGCCTTTTTCGAGAAAAAGGTAGAACCATAAGCTTTAGCGGGTACTTCGTATCTTATCACAAAACATATTCTTGTGACACAAAGGATGCGTAGCATCCGCTAAGGGTTTTTGATTCCACTTTTTGCAAAAAGTGGATGGGGTTCAGGGGCAGCGGCTCTATCTGTTCGGCCTGTTCGATGACGAGTTCGCTGCCGACGTGTTGTGGGAGCTGCACGACGAACTGCGCGAGGAGCTGGTGAACAACCTCGGCCAGGAGCGTCTGGCGCGCATCGTCAGTGAGCTGGACACCGACGAGGGTGGCTTCGCCTCGTTCTTCGGCCTGGCGACGTTGTTGTTGCCGTATCTGGGGTGAGGGGGGGATAGATTTTATTTATGATTGACACAAATCACTGTATGGAAACTATGAATATGGTTGCTTACAATTAGAGATGAGAAATATTGATTACGTAACTGAGGACGCACAAAGATGCATGAGTTGATGACAGTAAAGGAAGCAGGCATATGGGCATCCAATTTATTGGGTAGAAACGTTACTGCGTCGAATATCTCTTACTTGATACAGTATGGCAGAATCCCCAAGAAAAGTGATAAAAATGGAAGTGTTATTGTCAACAGACATGACTTGGAAGAATACTACAAAACGCATCACGAGACAAAGAAAGACCGATGGAAAAAGCAATTAGGGAGAGATTTAAACTGGGATTTATCCTTCTCTGAATATAAAGAATCTGAAACAACAAAACATGTTCATCGACTTCACTCGTATAAAGGAAAATTCATTCCACAATTGGTCGAGTACTTTTTGGATCAGCATACTGATAGATTCAAGAGGGACTACTTTTTCAATGCTGGAGATATTGTATTGGATCCTTTTTGTGGTAGCGGCACTACTCTCGTTCAGGCAAGTGAATTGGGCATTCATTCAATTGGAATTGATGTTTCTGCATTTAATGCTTTCATCAGCAATATCAAACTTGGAAAATATAACATATATGACATCAAACATACAGCCGACGCCATTACCAGAAAACTGAAGCAGTTTCAAAGAGAAAAAAGAAATGTGGATTTTGAGAATCGCCTGTTAGATGAACTGAGATTGTATAATAATCAATATTTTCCATCACCTGAGTATAAGTACAAAGTTATCAAGAAGGTAATAAATGAAAAGGAGTATGGCAATCAGAAATCAGATGAGTTTCTACCAATTTACAATGAGTTAATAAGTGAGTATAAGATCAAATTGACTCAGCCAGGAAGTGATACATTTCTGGATAAGTGGTTTTTGCAAGTTGTAAGAGATGAAATCGACTTCGTTTTTGATCAGATTATAAACATCGCCGACTCAGAGACAAAAAATATTCTTGCTTTAGTGCTAAGTCGAACCGTTCGATCATGTCGCGCTACTACTCATGCTGATTTAGGAACGCTTAAAGAACCAATAATTACTACATATTACTGCAAGAAGCATGGCAAGATATGCAAACCATTGTTTTCTATATCAAGCTGGTGGCAGAGATATGTACAAGACACGATAAAGCGACTTCTTCAATACAGTCAATTGAGGACTGAGACTTTCCAATTATGCCTGACTGGTGATAGTAGAGATATTGATTTAATTGAGAGATTGACGAAAAGAAATCCTGAGTTTGGCATGTTGCTCACTAACAGAAAGATTGATGGGATCTTTTCAAGTCCGCCTTATGTAGGTCTCATTAACTACCATGAACAACACGCCTATGCCTACGATCTATTCGGTTTTGAAAGAAGGGATGAATTAGAAATAGGTCCATTGTTTAAAGGACAAGGAATTGATGCCAGGAAGTCGTACGTTAAAGGCATTTCTGACGTATTGAATAATTGTAAACGTTTCATGAAACAGGATTACAATGTGTTCTTAGTAGCAAATGATAAATATGGTTTGTACCCACAAATTGCTGCTTTATCAAATATGGTAATTGTCAATGAATACAAAAGGCCTGTTTTAAACCGAGTGGAAAAGAGTAGAGCAGCCTACGCTGAAATAATATTTCATATGAAGGAGAAATGAAATGGCATTATCGGATAAAATTAAGGAAAAAATCTCGCAGGAAGTAATTCGAACACTTGTATCTCGATTTGAGAGTTTTCCAACTGACGCTTCAAGTAATCGTAATGCGCCGTTTCACGAGGCATTTCTGAAAGCTTTTTCTGACAAGATTGAAGGAAGAGTCTCAGACATACCATATTTCATTAGCTTAAGTAGTTGGTTACAGGGGTTGAATACGACTCTTGGCCAAACATTTTTTGAAAACATTGCTCACCACTTGAGTCAGGGTGAAAAGAGAGAATATACGTCAAAAAAACCATTAGGAAACCTTAGAATAACAAAATCTCAGAAAGACAAGATTACTCAAATTATTACAGACTTAAGTAATTCTACAAAAGAACCTAATCTTGAATATGAAAATAGAGCTATTTATTACAGCACTGTTGAACCTTTTATAAAGGCTGGTGATTTTTCTGTTGATGTGTTTATTGAAGATGAAAATGTGATAACTGCAATTGAGCTTAAATCAGTGAAGCCAAATTCAGGTGAGATGAAAGGGGAGAAGTCTAAAATATTAGAAGGCAAAGCTGCATTATCCTTAGCATTTCCAAGTAAACGGATTGAATTCTTCATTGGATTTCCTTTCGATCCAACCGTTAATCCTGAAAAGGAAGCAAGAACCGCGCATAACAAAGCAAGATTTTTGAAGTCAATTATTAACATGACGAAGTATTTCGCAGCAGATGAAACTCTGGTTGCATCAGAGTTATGGGATTTATTGTCTCAGCAAAGCAATACAATGGAGCAGATTCTTAAAATAATAAATTCCATAGCATCCCCCGAATTTATGGAAAAGTATCAGTATATCAACAGTAATGAGAATCGGGGTACAGACAGATATGTAGAATTATTGAGAAAATGGTATTTAGTATCTGAAATTGAATTGATAGTGAACGATGATAGGATTTGCCGTGAAATCAGTGGAAACAAACGTTTAACGCGGATATACAACAAGCACGCTTTTGATGCAAAAGCGAAATATAACAATGACAGATACATTGAGCTTAGTAAGCTAATCTAACAAAACACACTACGCGTCTCTTTGTCCCTCCCCCAAAAACGCCCCAAACACCTTCACCATCTCGTGCGAGATGCGGTGCGGTCTGCCCTCGCGCAGATAGACTCCCTCGATGAGCGCGTGGTTGCAGAGCGTGCCGTCGGCGGAGAAGATGCGCTGCTCCCACGTCGAGCGCAGGCGGTTGGCGAAGCTGATGCGTGTGCGGATTTCGACCACCTCGTCGAAGGGCACGGTGCGCTTGTACTCGAGCTCGACCCGCGTGATGACGATCTGCACGCCCATGCGCCGGAAGTCCTCGATGGTGATGCCGATCTCGCGCAGAGCCTCCGAGCGGGCTTCCTCATACAGGTGCAGGTACTGGGCGTTGTTGAGATGCCCGTAGATGTCGCACTCGAATCCCCAGATGCGGCGTTTATAGACCAGTTCCATGCTGCCTCCAGCGTCAGTAGGAAACGGGCGCGCGAGCTTGTAAAGAAATTCCGTTGACGCTTTACGCACGGCGGGGTGAAGTCGAGCCATGAAGTTCAGCCGCCACAAGTTCACATCCCTGCCGCCGCTGCGACAGTTGCGCAAGATATTCCAGCTCTGCCGACTGGTCGAGGCTGACTGGCTGCGGCATGGAGCGCCCCCCGCAAACGAGCTGGCCGAGCTGCGCCGCCTGTGCGAATGGACCACCGCCACGTTGCCCGAGGGCTTTCACGTCCCCGCAGACGCCGACACGCCGCTTGCGTTCATCGCGGCAGTGAGCCCGTTGTACGACAGCTTTGGCTACGCGCCCGACGACAGCGCGCTCGACATCCCCGTCGACTTCGCAGGGATCGAGCGGCAAATTATCCCGCTTAAAGTCGTGCTGGTGAACCTGCGCTCGGCGTTCAACGTGGGCAGCATCATTCGCACCGCCGAGTGTGTGGGTGCGGAACGGGTCGTCACCTGCGGCTGCACACCGCCTGCTGCTCACCCCAGGGTGGCGCACACGGCCAGAGGCACGCAGGAAGTCATCGAATGCCTGCACATCAGCGATCCTGTCAATGCGCTGGAGCAGGTGAAGACCGCCGGTGTTCCGCTGGTGGCGCTCGAGACCGGCTGGGAGGACAGCGACATCCACCACAGCCGCATACCGCGTCCCTGCGCAATCGTGCTGGGCAACGAAGCCCACGGCCTCGACGACGAATGCCTCGCCCTGTGCGACAGGCGGGTGCAGATTCCCGTGATGGGCATGAAGAACTCGCTGAATGTGGGGGTGGCCTTCGGAATTTGCGCCTACGAGATTTACCGTAAATGGACATATGAAATATCAACGCAAGGCACAGGAGTATTGATATGCTGACACGAGAACAGGCAACCGAGCTGCTGCACAGCCACATGCCGCAAGAGAACCTGCGCGCTCACAGCCTGGCTGTGGCGGTGGTGATGCAAAAGCTTGCCCTGCGACTGGAGCAGGACGCAGATCTGTGGTATCTCACCGGGCTGCTGCACGACATCGACTATGCCTACACTGTCGATGACCCGAGTCGCCACGCCCTGCACGCTATGGAACTGCTGGCCGGCGCCGATCTGCCGGAGGAAGCGCTGCACGCCATCCGCGCCCACAACGACCACGAATCCCGCGAAAGCCTGCTGGATCGCGCCCTGTGGGCTGTCGACCCCCTGACCGGACTCATCACGGCATCGGCGCTGATGCGTCCCGACCACAGCGTTAGCGCCATAGTGCTCAAGTCGATCAGGAAGAAGTTCAAGAGCAAGGCGTTCGCCGCCGGCGCCAACCGCGAGCAGATTGCCTCGTGCGAGGATCTGGGGGTGCCGCTCGCAGACTTCCTCATGCTGTCAATCGAGGCGATGGGCGAGGTGGAGCGCGAACTGGGCCTCGGGGAGGCGCACGGTGAGTGACAGCTATCCCCATTGCTTTGCCTGCGGCGAGGATTCTCCCATCGGGTTGCACCTCGTCTTTCGCTACGAAGACGGCGACGCCATCTGCGACTGCGTCATAGCACCAGAGTTCCAAGGCTATAACGGCATCGTGCATGGCGGCATCATCGCCACGCTGCTGGACGAGGCGATGGCCAAGGCCGTGCTGCACGCCGGCTTTACGGCAATGACCGGTCGCCTCGAGGTGAGCTACCGCAAGCCGATCATGGTCGAGACGCCGCTGACGCTGCGCGGTCGCATCGACAGTTCGCGCGGGCGGATTCACCGTTGCAGCGCCGAAGTGATCGACGCGCAGGGCGAGGTGTGCGCCGCAGGGACATCCACCTATGTGCGCGCAAGACAGGGACTTTGCCCCCTGTGAAGGCTCACTTCGCTACGCTACGCGACTAACCCCACTCGCTTTTTGAAAAAAGCGAGACCAAAAACTTTTGCGGATACTGCGTATCCTATGTACATAATACATTCTTGTGACACAAGGATGCGTTAGCATCCGCTAAAAGTTTTTGATCCAAACTTTTTACAAAAAGTTTGGCTTGTCGCGTAGCTCTAACTTTCCCATTGACAGCATTTCGCATCATGATTTCCTGAACGTTTTGGAGATACGCGATGAAATGGATGCGAAAAATGCTCACGCCCGACGAGCGCAAGGTGCTGCTGTTTCTGGCGGCAGCCCTGTTGCTCGGTTCGCTGTTGCACCTGAGCGGTGTCTATGCATCACAGGTGGGCGACGACGAACTGGATGTTGCGAGCGACTTGAGTGATGACGTGTTGCTGGTTTACGACCTGCGCACTGCCACACGAGAGGAACTGCTCACGGTCCCCGGCATCGGGCCGGTGACGGCAGACCGCATCCTCGCCTGGAGAGAGCGGCGCACACCCGAAAGACGCAGCGACCTGCTCGAAGTGCATGGCATCGGCCCACAGACGTTCCAGAGGCTGGCGCCCTATTTCCATCCGCTTGCCGACGATGATACGTTGCGTGCGCCTTTGTCCCACGAAATCGACCAGCCGCTGGATATCAATCGCGCCGATGAACACCTGCTGGCCACGTTGCGCGGCATCGGCCCTGTGCTGGCCGCAGGCATTGTGGCCTGGCGTGACAGTGTCGGCCCGTTTTCTTCGCCCGAAGACCTTGCCCGCGTACCGGGAATCGGCGAGCAGACCGTTGACAAGCTGCGTCCGTATATAACCACAGGAGTGACTCCATGACTCAAGATACCCGCAAACTCGGCCCGACCCTGACGCTGGCCCGGCTCTATGAGTCGCAGCAGCAGTTCCTCGACGCACTGGCCATCTATCGCCGCCTGCACCAGGAGCGCGGTTCCGAGGAGGCTGCCGAGAAGATAGCCGAGCTCGAAGAGCGTATCCTCAGCGAGAAATCACTGGCCTACGACACTATTATCACCACCATATTCACCCGCGAGGAGCTGAAGCGCTTCAAGGTGCTGCCTCACGACCGTTACACGGCCTGGCGCAAGTCGATGGTGGAGTCTGAGGACGAGGAGAAGCAGCCGGAAGCGGACGTGGCGGCCCAGACTGTAGAGCCGGAGCCACAGCCGCTCGCCACGCCTCAGAGTGCCGCTGAGGTAGAAGTGGATGAGCAGGTTCCGATGGAGCAGCCTGCCGTCATCGAGATCACCCTCGGGCAGCTCATCGAAAAGCTGCGTAGCCTGGGGGACGACGATACTCGTCTGGGCGACATTGCGCTGGGGGAACTGCTGGCTTTGCTTTGTCGGGGTGGGCGTTGAAGAAAGCGCAGCCCGTCAACAAACTCTGCGACCGCTGTCTGCGCAAGTGCAAGCAATCGGCGGACGTCACTCTGGTGACATGTCCCAACTTCGATCCGATACCGCAGCAGCTCACCATCAAGTTTGGCCGTGTGGGAAAGCGGAAATAAAGGGAGTATCATGCGCATCATCGCAGGGGAGTGGAAGGGCGCCAAACTGTTCTCGGTGCAGAACAAGCGCACCAGGCCCACCACCGATTATCTCAAAGAGGTCATCTTCTCGGTGTTGTATGACGTCGCCGAAGCGCAGGTGCTCGACCTATTCGCCGGCAGTGGCGGGCTGGGACTCGAAGCGCTCAGTCGGGGCGCACGGCATGTCACCTTCGTTGACATCGACGAAAAGGCGCTCACCTCGATTCATCGCAGCATCGACAAGATACGATGCAGCGAGCAGTGCAGCCTGTTCCGCAAGAAGGCCTCGGCGTTTCTCGCGGCCAACGAGCATACATACGACCTCATCCTGATGGATCCGCCCTACGACAGGCGACTGGTGAATAAAACGTTGCGTCAGGTGTTCGAGCACGGCAGGCTGGCACCTGGCGGCAGGCTGCTTGTCGAGCACGCCGCCGCCGAGCTGCTGGATGAACGCTGGGCGCCGGTCTATCAAAAACGCTTTGGCGACAGTGTCATTTCGATTATCAAGCTGGAGGAGAAATGAAGATATACAATACAGCCACAGGGCGAAAAGAGACGTTCGAGCCGCTCGTTGCGGGGCGCGTGAGCATGTACGCCTGCGGCCCTACGGTCTATAACTACTTTCACATTGGCAACGCACGCACCTTCCTCTTTTTTGACGTCGTGCGTCGCTGGTTCCAGTACATCGGTTTCGATGTGCGCTATGTGCAGAACATCACCGACATTGACGACAAGATTATCGCTCAGGCGACTCTGGACGTCGTGCCGGCGGCGCAGGTGGCAGAGAAGTACGCCACAGCGTTCATCGAGGACACAAACGCGCTGGGCATCGAGCAACCCGACTACCAGCCGCGAGCAACGCAGTATATCCCCCAGATGATTGCGTTGATTGACGAACTGGTGAAAAAAGGCCACGCCTATGAGCTGGACGGCGATGTCTATTTCGCGGTCGAGTCGCTGCCCGGCTACGGCAGCCTCGCCCGCAAGAACCTCGATGACCTGAAAGTCGGCGCCCGTGTGGCCGCCAACACCCGCAAGCGCCACCCGTCCGACTTCGTTCTGTGGAAGGCGGCCAAGCCAGGCGAGCCCAAGTGGGACAGCCCCTGGGGTGAGGGGCGGCCGGGCTGGCACACCGAGTGCGTGGTTATGAGCCAGGATTTGCTTGGCGACACCTTCGACATTCACGCCGGCGCGATTGACCTCATCTTTCCGCATCACGAGAACGAGCTTGCGCAAGCCCGCGCCCGCACCGGCAAGCCACTGGCAAACGTATGGATGCACGGTGGATTTCTCAACATGCGCGGCGATAAGATGTCCAAAAGCGAGGGCAACTTCTTCACTGCCCGCGATGTGTTGCAGAAGTATGACGCCGAGACTGTGCGCCTGTTCTTTCTCTCGAAGCATTATCGCAGCCCCATCGAGTATTCGCCGGAGCTGCTGGACGAAGCCCGCACGGCCATGGCCAACTTCTACGATGCGCTGCAATTCGTGGGTTGGAAACCAGGCAATGATGCGCAGGCTTCGTGGTCTGACGAGGCGAAAGCGCGGCGCGACGAGTTCATTGCCGCGATGGACAACGACTTCAACACTGCACGCGCCGTGTCTGTGCTGTTCGAGCTTGCCCGTGCAATCAAGAACGAGAAGGACTACGCCATCGAGTTGCGGCGGGAGTTTGCGCGGCTGCTCGTGGATCTGGGCGGAGCGCTGGGATTCTTTACCGATGCCGCCTCGCGCCTCGAGGTGGGTGGCGCTCTTACCGGCAAGCTTCTTGACCTGCTGGTAGGCTATCGTATCGAGTTCCGCAGCCGCAAGATGTACGATATGGCCGACCGTGTTCGCGACGACCTGGCAGCGCTGGGCGTGGAGCTGAAAGACACTCGTGACGGCACGGTGTGGAGCGTTCGGCACGACGAGGTGGAGTAACCGGCGCAAAAACATCGGATTCTGCACAAAAAGTCGTTGACACTTTTTGCCATTGATTCAGTTTTTTGAATTCTGGATTATAGAGCTTTGACACGATAGTGAGTGTGCGCGCGAAAAGTAATTGACAGGAAAAGGGGTCACCACTTTCTTGGTAAACTGATGCATTGACAAGGCCGATGTAGCTCAATGGTAGAGCAATGGTTTTGTAAACCATCGGTTGGGGGTTCGATTCCCTTCATCGGCTCCATTAATATAGCGTGTGGAGAGGTTCCCGAGTGGTCAAAGGGAACAGACTGTAAATCTGTCGGCGAAGCCTTCGGAGGTTCAAATCCTCCCCTCTCCACCAGTTTTCTGACGTTGCGGGAATAGCTCAGCTGGCTAGAGCATCAGCCTTCCAAGCTGAGGGTCGCGGGTTCGAACCCCGTTTCCCGCTCCATTTTGTCTGGCGTGGCAGTGAAGACCGCTGTGCCGGACACAGGCTGCCCGAGGGGCGGAATGATGGTATAAGGCTCATGTAGCTCAGTTGGTAGAGCACCTCCTTGGTAAGGATGAGGTCACCGGTTCGAGTCCGGTCATGAGCTCCATTTTTGTTTAACAAGTAATAAATGCAATAACATTGGAGGAAGAGATGGCTAAGGCGAAATTTCAGCGAACGAAGCCTCATGTGAATATCGGCACCATCGGTCACGTTGACCACGGCAAGACGACCCTTACAGCGGCAATCACGCTTTACCTCAGCAAGAAGACGGGCGCAGCGTTCCGTTCATTCGACTCGATTGACAACGCCCCCGAAGAGCGCGAGCGCGGCATCACCATCGCCACCGCTCACGTGGAATATGAGACCGACAACCGTCACTACGCGCACGTTGACTGCCCCGGCCACGCCGACTATGTGAAGAACATGATCACTGGCGCGGCTCAGATGGACGGCGCGATTCTGGTTGTGAGCGCCGCCGACGGCCCCATGCCGCAGACTCGCGAGCATATCCTGCTTGCGCGGCAGGTTGGCGTTCCGGCCATGTGCGTGTTCCTCAACAAGTGCGACCTCGTTGACGACGAAGAGCTTCTCGAGCTTGTCGAGCTCGAGGTGCAGGAGCTTCTCAGCGAGTACGATTTCCCCGGCGACGACATCCCCGTCATTCGCGGTTCCGCTCTCAAGGCGTTGAACGGCGACCCCGAGGGCGAGGCCCAGGTTCAGGAGCTTATGGACGCTGTTGACAGCTATATCCCGCTCCCCGAGCGCGACACCGACAAGCCCTTCCTTATGCCTGTCGAAGACGTGTTCTCGATTCCAGGCCGCGGCACCGTCGCCACCGGCCGTATCGAGCGTGGCTACATCAAGGTTGGCGACAAGATCGAGCGCGTCGGCATCCGCGAGACCGTCACGACGACCTGCACGGGCGTCGAGATGTTCCGCAAGATTCTCGACGACGGCCAGGCTGGCGACAACGTGGGCATTTTGCTTCGCGGCATGGCCAAGACCGACATGGAACGTGGCATGGTGCTGGCGAAGCCGAAGTCGATTACTCCTCACACGAAGTTCACCGCCGAGACCTACGTTCTGACGAAGGACGAGGGCGGGCGTCACAAGCCTTTCTTCAGCGGCTATCGTCCGCAGTTTTACTTCCGCACCACCGACGTGACCGGCAGTCTCACGCTTCCCGAGGGCGTCGAGATGGTGATGCCCGGCGACAACGTCACCATCACCGCCGAGCTCATCACCCCGATCGCCATGGAGCGCGGGCTTCGCTTCGCTATCCGCGAAGGTGGCCGCACCATCGGCGCCGGCGTGGTCGGCGAAGTCTTAGAATAGGATAATATCATGCGTGAAATCATCATACTTGAGTGCACGGAATGCAAGTCCCGCAACTACTCGACGACCAAGAATCGTCGTAACCATCCGGGCCGCCTGGAGCTGAAGAAATTCTGCCCAAAGTGCAACAAGCATGTGCCTCACAAGCAGACAAAATAACCGGTAAATGCAGAACAGGACAGTAGCTCAATTGGCAGAGCACCGGTCTCCAAAACCGGGGGTTGCGGGTTCAATTCCTGCCTGTCCTGCCATTTTTCCAATAAATTGAGGAAACGGATATGTTCAAGAAGATGTTTCAGTTTTTCAAAGATGTGCGCCAGGAAATGCGTTATGTGAACTGGCCGTCGAAAGACGACCTGAAGGAAGGCACAACCGTCGTCATCATAATGTCTTCGATCACGGCTGTGTTTTTGTCGGTGGTCGATTGGACTTTTTCAATGCTGATGCGTTTCCTCGTGTTCCGGTGATCGTACTGTCATCATGAAGTGGTACGTCATACACACATTCGCCTCTCAGGAGTTCAAGATCAAGGAATTGATCGAGAAGAGCGTTCAGGACACTGAGATGGAAGACAAGATTGGCCAGATTCTGATTCCCACGCAGACCACCTATCAGATACGTGACGGCAAGAAGGTGGAGCGAGAGAAGAAGATATTTAACAGCTACATCATCCTTCAGGCCGATCTTACGTCCGAGGTTTACACGTTCATCCGCAATATCCAGGGGGTCACGAACTTCCTGGGGTCGGGCACAAAGGCTCACGCTCTCGACGAGCATGAAGTGAATCGCCTGCTGGGTATCTCCGACCGTGACAAGACCGATGTGGCCGGCTATGAGTATCTGCCCGGCGATATCGTCAAGATTACGGCCGGTCCCTTCACCGACTTCTCGGGTGTCGTGAAGAGCGTGGATCAGGAAGCCAAAAAGCTTTCTGTCGAGGTTACGGTTTTCGGTCGCGTGACTCCCGTCGAAGTCGCCGCCGATCAGGTAGAAATCAACAAGTAAGAGGTAAATGAAATGGCAGCCCCCAAGAAAAAAGAAGCAATGAGCTATATCAAGTTGCAGCTACCGGCCGGACAGGCCACTCCAGCGCCGCCCGTTGGCCCTGCTCTGGGCCAGGCCGGAATCAATATTGGCGAATTCTGTCGTCAGTTCAACGACAAGACGAAAGACTCGCCCGGCATGATCTTCCCGGTGGTCATCTCTGTTTACAAGAACAAGAGTTTCAGCTTCGAGATCAAGACTCCGCCGGCAGCGGTGCTCATCCGCAAGGAAGCCGGTCTCGCCAAGGGGTCTGGCGAGCCTAACCGCAACAAGGTGGGCACGATCAAGAAATCCCAGGTCCGCAAGATCGCCGAGATCAAGACGCAGGATCTGAACTCATATGATATGAAAGGGGCCATGAATATGGTCGAAGGTACTGCCCGCAGCATGGGAGTGGTAGTCGAAGAGGATTAAGTCCTCCCATAGCCAGGCAGGAGACCCGCTGTTCAAAGGAGTGTGAATGAAGAAAAGCAAACGGTACAAGAACGCTACCGAGCGGATTGACCGGCTGAAGCACTATGAGCTTGACGAGGCGTTGGCCCTGTTACAGGGGTTGCCTCGCTCGAAGTTCGACGAGACCGTCGAGGTGCATTGCAACCTCGGGGTTGACCCGCGCAAAGCCGATCAGCAAATCCGCAATTCCATTGTGTTGCCCAACGGTACGGGCAAGAAGGTGAGGGTGCTGGTATTCGCCGAAGGCGACAAAGCCGACGAAGCGAAGGAAGCCGGCGCCGATTATGTCGGACTCGACGAACTGGTCGAGAAGATTCAAGGTGGATGGACTGATTTCGATGTTGTGATTGCCACGCCCAACCTCATGAGCAAGATCGGTCGCCTGGGACGAGTCCTCGGCCCTCGCGGTCTGATGCCGAACCCGAAGGTGGGTACTGTTACCATGAATGTGGGGCAGGTTGTTCGCGATGCAAAGTTCGGCAAGGTTACATACCGTGTCGATAAATTCGCCAACCTTCATGTCCCCGCGGGCAAGCTCAGCTTTGAGCCGGACAAGCTCAAAGAGAACGTCCTGGCGATCATCGCAGCCGTGCTGCGCGACAGGCCGGCGACGGTCAAAGGTTCTTTCATGCGCAGTCTCATCATCACGTCAACCATGAACCCCGGCATCAAGCTGAACATCCCCGCGACGCAGCTGCTGGCCAAGAAGTAGGAGATCGATATGGCCCAACAGTACAAGAAAGACAGCGTAGCCAATCTGAAAGAGCGGCTCGATGGCGCCAAGTCGATTGTCCTTGTCGATTACAAGGGAATCAACATCGCGGAAGTGGATGAGCTTCGCAATCGTTTGCGCGAAGCCCATGTGGACTACTTCATCTCGAAGAACACCTTCATCAAAATCGCCCTGCACGACCTCGGCATCGAGACTTTCGACAGCCACCTGGTCGGCCCTACGGCAGTGGCGGTGAGCAAGGAAGACGAAGTGGCTCCGGCCCGCGTGATTGCCAAGTTCATCGACGACGTCATGGATAAAAAAGAGTTCCCCCGGTTCAAATGCGGCCTTGTGGACAGCACCCCGATGAGCGACAAAGAGCTTATCGAGCTGGCCAAGCTGCCGAGTCGCGAGGAGCTTCTGGCCAGAATGCTGGCCGGGTTCAATTCACCTATCACCGGTTTTGTCGGCGCACTCTCGGGCATCATTCGCAAGTTCGTTTATGCCGTGGACGCCATTGCCAAACAACAAGAACAAAATAAATAATCATACGGAGGAATCATGGCTGACAAGAAGCAACAGGTTATCGATATTGTAAAAGAGATGACGGTTCTGGAGCTTTCCGAACTCGTTACTGAACTCGAAGACATCTTCGGCGTGACCGCCGCCGCTCCGGTGGCCGTCGCTGGCGCGGCTCCCGCCGCCGCCGCGGAAGAGGAAGAAAAGACCGAGTTCGATGTGATCCTTACCAGCACGGGCGACAAGAAGATTCAGACCATCAAGGTCGTGCGCGCCATCACCAAGCTTGGCCTGAAAGAAGCCAAGGATCTGGTTGACACCTGCCCGAAGCCGGTTGTCGAAGCGGTCTCGAAAGAAGAGGCCGAGGCTGTCAAGGCAAAGCTGGAAGAAGCCGGCGCCGCCGCCGAAATCAAGTAAACACATGTAATTGCGGGAAGTGGGCCGGTTGCCCGGTCCACTTCTGCGCATCTTTTGGCCTCGAGCCAAGCATCTTCCGATGGGAGTCAGTATTGCCGCATTCAAGCTCGAAAAATTCGATGACCACACGCGCCAGGCGCCTGCACGCGAGGGTTCTGAAAGCTCAGAACGCTTTTTCCGTTTGCAGGCCGGCCTTCGCTGGTCACTTGACGCGGTAGAGTTCGCAGGGAGTGCTTACGAGGATGCCAACATCAGGAATGTCGAATTTCCGCCCGTTCCGCGAGTCCATTCGTCCGTTTCAACCGGCTGAAAAGGAGTAGGACTGTTGAAAACATACAAGAATTATTCCCGTATCGAGAAGAGGTCTAAGGATCTCGGTCTGCCTTCGGTGGAGGTACCCAACCTTCTCGCCATGCAGATCGACTCCTACGAGTGGTTCATCCAGAAGGATGTCCATCCCCAGAAGCGCAGGAGCCAGGGGTTGCAGGCCGTCTTCGAGCAGATCTTTCCGATTGCAGACCCCAAGGGGTTCTATCACCTCGAGTTTCTCGATTTCTCGGTGCTCAAGGAGAAATACTCCACCGACGAGTGTATCGAGCGCAACCTTTCATACCAGGCGCCCATAAAGGCGCGCATGAAGCTCACCGTCTATGACGAGGAGAAATGGAAGCTCGAGAACGAGAAGGTGGTGAAAAAGATTATCGAACAGGACGTGTTCCTGGGCGAGATACCGCTGATTACCCCGCAAGGCACGTTCATCGTCAATGGCGCCGAGCGCGTTATTATCAGCCAGTTGCATCGTTCGCCGGGCGTGTTCTTCACCGAAGAAAAGCACCCCAGCGGCAAGATGATCTACCAGGGCAAGGTGATTCCGTACAACGGCTCGTGGCTCGAGTTCTCTCTCGATATTCACGACACGATGTACGTTCACATCGATAAACGGCGCAAGCTGCCGGTGACGGTATTGCTGCGCTGTGTCGGGCTTTCTGGCAACGAAGAGATTCGCGACGCCTTCTATGAGAAAGAAACGCTGCCCACCAAGGACGCTCTTGGCCGAATCCTGTATAACGATGTAATCGATCAGGAAACAGGCGAGGAGATTGGCCGGGCCGGCGTCGAGTTGAGCCAGGAACTGATTGAAGACATCATGGAATCGGGTACGAAGAAGGTGGACATTGTCGCCGAGAACTTCGATATCCATGCCAAGATCATCGAGAACACGATTGCCAAAGATCCGACCGCCAGCGAAGAAGAGGCGGTCAAGAAAATATACAACCTCATCCGCCCCGGCGAAGACCCCAGCTACGATCTCGCCAAGCAACTCGTTGACCGGATGTTCTTTAACGAGAAGCGCTACAATCTGGGCGAGGTTGGCCGCTACAAGCTCAACAGCCGCCTGGGACTCGACATCGCCCCAGACACCTTCGTGCTCACCCGCGAAGACGTGGTGGTCATCGTCGAGAAGCTTGTGCGCATTTTTCGTGGCGACGGCAGGGAGAGAGTGGACGACATCGACCATCTTTCCAACCGCCGCATCCGCACTGTGGGCGAGCTGCTCGAAGAGGAGTACACCAGCGGCCTTCTGCGCGTGGCGCGCATCGCCATCGAGCGCATGAGCATCAGCAATCCCGAAGAGGTGACGGTTCACGACCTCATCAACTCGAACGCGCTTATCGCCGTTGTGAACGCCTTCTTCCTCACAGGCCAGCTTTCGCAGTTCATGGAGCAGACCAACCCGCTGGCGGCGCTCACGCATAAGCGACGCCTCTCGGCGCTGGGGCCTGGCGGCCTCACCCGCGAGCGTGCCGGCTTCGACGTGCGCGACGTGCACTACTCGCACTATGGCCGCATCTGTCCGGTCGAGACTCCTGAAGGCCCGAATATCGGACTCATTTCATCGCCTGCCATCTACAGCCGCGTCAACAGGATGGGCTTTCTCGAAACGCCATACATCCGCGTGCGTGACAGCAAGGTGACCGACGATGTAGATTTCCTCGTGCCCGACGTCGAGGACGAGTTCACCATCGCGCAGGCCAACGTGAGCATCAACAAGAATCGCGAGCTCACCGACGACCTGGTGTTTGCCCGTCGTCGCGGCGAGTTCATTCAGGTACCACCCGCCGAGGTGGACTATATGGACGTTTCGCCGCAGCAGATTGTCTCGGTCTCGGCGGCGCTGATTCCGTTCCTCGAGCACGACGACGCCAACCGCGCCCTGATGGGCTCGAACATGCAGCGTCAGGCAGTGCCGCTTCTGTATCCGCAGTCACCGGTCGTGGGTACGGGCATGGAGAAAACCGTGGCCAAGGACAGCGGCGAGGTTGCCAAGGCGCCATTTGATGGAACCGTCAACACCGTCACCGCCAGTTACATCGACATCAAGCCCAAGACCAGGGACGACCTCTCGCTTGACCTCGGCACCGAAAATCGCATCTATCTGAAAAAATATATGCGCAGCAACCAGGACACCTGCATGAATCAGCGTCCCATCGTCAAGGTGGGGCAGAAGGTGAAGAAAGGCGAAGCCGTCAGCGACGGTCTCTGCATCGAGGATGGCCGGTTCGCGCTGGGCACCAACATGCTGGTCGCCTTCATGCCCTGGTACGGCTACAATTACGAAGACGCCATCCTGCTCAGTGAGCGCGTCGCCCGCGAAGACATCCTCACCTCGATTTACATCGAGGAGCAGGAAGTGCTGGTGCGAAACGTGAAGAACGGCAAGGAAGAACTGGCCTACGACATACCAAACGTACCCACCACGGCGTTGCGCAACCTCGACAAGACAGGCATCATTCGCGTTGGCTCGGTCATTCGCACCGGCGACATCATCGTTGGCAAGATTACGCCCAAGAGCGTGGACATCGACCCCTCGCCAGAGGAAAACCTCATGCGCGCCCTGTTCGGCGACCGCGCCGGCGACTTCACCAACACTTCGCTCAAGGCCAAGCCAGGCATGGAAGGCGTTGTCATCGATGTGAAGGTGTTCAGCCGCCTCGAAGACATCCGCGACTATGAAGAAGAGAAAAAGGACGAGCTGCAGCGACTGATGGGCGAACGTGAAAACCGCATCAAGCGCATCGAGAAATATCTCAAGAACCAGCTCAGTCTCTGTCTGGTCGGCCAGGTGGCCAGAAACATCTCCGACGAGAAAACCAACATGTTCTTCATTCAGGCCGGCAAGAAAATCACCAAGCCAGACCTCAAGAAGATCAACTTCAAGAAGCTCAATCTCGACTATGATCTCGTTGCTGACGCCGAGCAGAACCTCCGCATCTACAAGGACATCATCCTGCGGGCCAAGGTGGCTCGCGAGGAGAGCGAGAACATCTATAAGAAGGCCAAAGACCGCCTCAAGCACGGCGACGAACTGCCGTATGGCGTTCGCAAGATGGTCAAGGTGTACATTGCCAAGAAGCGCAAGGTGCAGGTGGGCGACAAGATGGCCGGACGTCACGGCAACAAAGGCGTCATCAGCCGCATCTCGCCCATCGAAGACATGCCCTTCATGGAAGACGGCACCCCCGTTGACATCGTGCTCAACCCGCTGGGCGTGCCCTCGCGCATGAACATCGGCCAGATTCTCGAGACACACCTCGGGATGGCGGCGAAGGTTCTCGGTTTCAACGCCGAAACACCTGTGTTCGACGGCGCCCGCATCGAAGATATTCACAAAGAAATGAAGAAGGCGAAACTGCCAATCGACGGCAAGCAAGTGCTCTATGACGGCAAGACTGGCGAGGCGTTCAAGGAGCGGGTGACGGTGGGCATCATCTATATGATGAAGCTCAACCACCTCGTAGCCGACAAGATGCATGCCCGCTCGACCGGACCATACTCACTCATCACGCAGCAGCCACTGGGCGGTAAAGCCCAGCATGGCGGCCAGCGACTGGGCGAGATGGAGGTCTGGGCTCTCGAAGCCTATGGCGCTGCGCGCCTGCTCGAGGAAATGCTTACCATCAAGAGTGACGACGTGGACGGCCGCACCAACGCCTTCAAGGCGATCACCAGCGGACAAAACCCACCGGCTCCCGGTGTACCAGAATCGTTTAACGTGCTGGTGAGCGAGCTGAAATCCCTCTGTTTCGACATCGAATTCCTGTCGGACGACGAAGTCTAAGGGAGGCACTGCGTGATTCGAGAAATTAAACGCGAAAAGAAGATTGAACATTACGATAACGTGCGCATCAAGATTGCCACGCCGGAAACCATCCGCGAATGGAGCTACGGTGAGGTGACCAAACCCGATACGTTGAACTACCGTACGCTCAAACCCGAAAAAGACGGCCTCTTCTGCGAGCGCATATTCGGTCCCGAGCGCGACTATGAATGTTCGTGCGGCAAGTATAAGAAAAAGCGCTTCGCCAACACGATCTGCGACCGCTGCGGCGTCGAAGTGACCAGCTCGCGTGTGCGCCGCAACCGCATGGGGCACATCGAACTGGCCGTACCGGTGGCGCACATCTGGTTCGTCAAGTCACCGCCCAGCAAAATCGGCACTCTGCTCGACCTCACCATCCGTAAGCTCGAACGCGTACTCTATTACGAGTCCTATATCGTCATCGATCCGGGTGAGAGCGACTACGAGAAGAAAGATCTCATCGACACCGACGAATACTATGAGATTCGCGACAAGGTGGGTGAGGGGTTCGTGG
The DNA here is from genome assembly GCA_021108395.1 of Candidatus Cloacimonadota bacterium. Lineage (GTDB taxonomy): Bacteria > Cloacimonadota > Cloacimonadia > Cloacimonadales > JAIOQZ01 > JAIOQZ01. The sequence goes on along the minus strand of JAIOQZ010000027.1, from coordinate 162,825 downwards.
CGATGATGGGCGCCGAGGCTGTCCGCATCCTGCTCGAGGAAATCGAGCTGGAACCGGAAGCGATGAATCTGCGTGCCATGATCAAGATGGAAACCTCGGCGATGAAGAAGCAGAAAGCGATCAAGAAGCTCAAGGTCGTCGATGCCTTCCGCAAGTCGGGCAACCGCCCCGAATCGATGATCCTCGAAGTACTGCCCGTGCTGCCGCCCACGCTGCGCCCGTTGGTGCCGCTCGAGGGTGGCCGCTTTGCCACTGCCGACTTCAACGACCTCTACCGCCGCGTCATCACGCGCAACAACCGTCTCAAGCAATTGCTCGAGATTCGGGCGCCGGAAGTCATCCTGCGCAACGAGAAGCGCATGTTGCAGGAAAGCTTGGACGCGCTGATCGACAACTCGCGCAAGTCGCGCCCGGTAAAGGGTCGCGGCAACCGCGCACTCAAGTCGCTCACCGACCAGCTAAAGGGTAAGCAGGGCCGCTTCCGCCAGAATCTTCTGGGCAAGCGCGTCGATTACTCCGGCCGTTCGGTCATCACAGTGGGCCCGCAACTGAGCTTGCATCAGTGCGGCCTGCCCAAGGAGATGGCAGTCGAGCTGTTCAAGCCGTTCATTATCGAACGCCTCGAACGTTATGGCGAGGCCGAGAAAACCAAAACCGCCAAGAAGCTCGTTGAGAAGAAGCAGCCGCAGATTTGGAAAATTCTCGAAGAGGTTATCCGCGATTTCCCGGTGCTCCTGAACCGTGCCCCCACTCTGCACCGCCTGGGCATACAGGCCTTCATGCCGGTGCTCACGGAGGGCAAGGCAATCGAGCTGCATCCGATGGTGTGCGTTCCCTTCAACGCCGACTTTGACGGCGACCAGATGGGCGTGTATGTTCCGCTGACTCAGGAGTCGCAGATGGAGGCGCGAGTTCTGATGCTCTCGAGCCGCAACCTGCTGCTGCCAGCCAACGGTACCCTCGCCATGACACCAAACCAGGACATCGTTCTTGGCTGTTTCTACCTCACCACCGAAAGAACCAAACAGCCCGAAGCTGACAAAGATATTCACAAGCTGCCGCATTTCAGCTCTTCGAGCGAGGTGTTCCTTGCATACGACAGGGCCGAAAACGCCCGTAACCGCAAGGGAGACATGCGCGAGGATGACAAGCTGAACCTCCATTCGTGGATACGTTTGCGCATGGGCAAGAAGATGCTGACCACTACTGTAGGCCGCGTTATCTTCAACGATATATTCCCCGCGAAGGTGCCTTTTCAGAATTACGCATTCGATAAGGGCAAGCTGAACGAGATGGCCATGATCTGCTACAAGCTCGTCGGCCAGTATCAGACCGCTATCATCCTTGATCAGATGAAGGAACTTGGGTTCAATTACGCCACCCGCGCCGGCGCTACCTTCAGTATTGCCGACGTGATTGTGCCTGAGGCCAAGGGAAAACTCCTTGCAAAGGCCGAGGCTGAGGTGGGAGAGATTATCGAGAGCTACATGCAGGGTGGCATCACCGATACCGAGCGCTACAACCGCGTGGTTGACAGGTGGAAGATTGCCACCGAGCGTGTCACCAATGTTCTGATGGATGACCTGAAAATGGACCGTGGCGGGTTCAACTCGATTTACCTGATGTACATATCGGGCGCCCGCGGCGGCAAAGACCAGATCAAGCAGCTTGGCGGCATGCGCGGCTTGATGGACAAGCCGACACGCTCCAGCGCCGATATTCGCCAGGTTATCGAAACCCCCATCAAGTCGAACTTCCGCGAGGGACTGAGCGTGGTCGAGTATTTCCTCTCCACTCACGGCGCCCGTAAGGGCCAGGCCGACACCGCCCTCAAGACAGCCGACGCCGGATACCTCACCCGCCGCCTGGTGGACGTGGCGCAGAATGCCATTATCACCATGGAAGACTGCGGCACCATCGAGGGTATCGAGGTGTTCGCGCTCAAGGAAGGCCTCGAAGTGGTCGAGTCTCTGGGCGAGCGTGTCAAGGGGCGCACAGCCGCCGAAGACATCTTCGACCCGGTTACCGACAAGCTCATCGTCTCCGCCGACGAGCTCATCGACACCAGCAAGGCCCGCCAGATGGAGAAGCACGGCATTATGAGCGTGCGCATCCGTTCGGTGCTCACCTGCGAATCGCAGCGCGGCATCTGCGCCAAGTGTTATGGCCGCAACCTGGCCAACGGCAAGCCCGTCATCATTGGCGAGCCGGTTGGCATCGTCGCTGCCCAGAGTATCGGCGAGCCGGGCACTCAGCTCACGTTGCGCACATTCCACATTGGTGGCACTGCCAGCACCGACGTCGATGTGGCTGAGGTTTCGAGCAACTTCGACGGCATCATACGATTCGAGAAGATGAACTCAATCGTCAATCAGGCAGGGCAGACCATAGCCATCAGTCACCTTGGCCGCATCCGCATCGAGGACGAAGAAGGCCAGATGCTGGAGAATTTCAAGGTCGAATATGCCTCAATCGTTCATGTAAAGGACGGCGAGAAAGTGGTGCAGGACAGTACGCTGTTCACCTGGGACCACTATAACAATCCGCTGCTGGCCACTCGCAAGGGCACTATCAAGTTCGAGAACTTCGTGAAGGACACCACCTACAAGGAAGAGTTCAACGACCTGACAGGCACCCGCGAGGTCACCATCATCGAGTCCAAAGACCGCGCTCTTCAGCCACAGATTACCGTGCTGGGCGAGGACGGCACCACAGAGCAGGTGCCGCTGCCCACCGGCCTCAGCATCGAGGTGGAAGATGGCCAGTACGTCTATCCCGGCTCGATTCTGGGCAAATCCTCGCGTATCACTGTCAAGCAGCGCGACATCACCGGTGGCCTGCCCCGTGTGCAAGACCTCTTCGAGGCCCGAGTGCCCAAGGAAAAGGCCGTTATTTCCGAAATCAACGGTGTCGTCACCATCGGCGACTATACCAAGCATGGCCGTATTATCTACGTCGAAGCCGAAAACGCTGTGCAAAAGAAATACGTTATACCGCCCGGCAAGCGCATCATCGTGCACCAGGGCGACATAGTAGATAGTGGAGACGCTCTCTCCGACGGACCTCTGGATCCGCATGACATCCTCAAGGCGAAGGGTATTGTCGCCGCGCAGATGCTCATCCTCAACGAGATTCAGGAGATCTATCGCAAGCAGGGCGTGAAGATTGACGATAAACATGTCGGAGTCATCATTCGTCAGATGTTGAAGAAGGTTCGCATCGCCGATCCTGGCCATACCCTCTTCCTCGAAGGCGAGATTGTGGACAAGAACGTCGTAGGAAACGAAAATGAAAGAATCGAAGCGGAAGGTGGCCAGGGCGCCACGTTCGAGCAGCTTCTTCTGGGGATCACCAAGGCCGCGCTGTTGACCGACAGTTGGCTCTCGGCCGCCTCTTTCCAGGAAACGCAGAAAGTCTTGACCCAAGCTGCCATAGAAGGCAAGGTTGACCGCCTGGAGGGCTTGAAGGAAAGCATCATACTGGGACATCGTATCCCGGTTGGAACAGGCACCAAGCACTACACGAATCTGGTGAAAGACTTCATAGGCCAGGGTAAGACGGTGAAGGAAACCGTAGAAGAACTGGCCTTCTCACAGGAAGAGGGAGACATGGAAGATCTCCTGGACTACTAACCCATTTGGAGGAACGAAGTGCCAACCATAAATCAACTGGTTCGCAAAGGCAGAAAGAGAATACACAAAAAGGTGAAGAATCGTGCTCTGATGGCATGTCCTCAGCGTCGCGGCGTCTGCACCCGTGTGTACACAACAACCCCCAAGAAGCCGAACTCGGCTTTGCGTAAGGTGGCCAGAGTTCGCCTCGTCAATGGTTTCGAGGTGACAGCCTACATCCCGGGTGAAGGCCACAACCTACAGGAACACTCTCTGGTACTCATTCGTGGCGGTCGTGTTCGCGACCTCCCCGGTGTGCGCTATCACATCATCCGTGGCGCTCTCGATACCGCCGGTGTCGAAAGTCGCACCAACAGTCGTTCCAAGTACGGCGCCAAGCGCCCGAAGAAATAGGAGGATATCGTGCCAAGAAGACGCAAAGCAATGGAGCGCGAGATTCTGCCCGATCCCAAGTATAACAGCGTTGTGCTGTCAAAGTTTATCAACTGCGTAATGCGCCGTGGCAAGAAAAGCACCGCCGAGACGATTGTCTATGAGGCTCTCGACAAAGTGGCCCAGCGCACAAAGAAAGACCCGATCGAGGTATTCAACGAGGCACTGGTTAATGTGCGCCCCCAGGTGAAAGTGGTATCCAAGCGCGTTGGTGGCTCCAACTACCAGGTGCCCATCGAGGTGTCTGGCAAGAACGCTCAAGCGCTTGCCTTCCGCTGGATCATCAGTTTCTCCAACAAGCGTAGCGAGAAGACAATGGTCGATCGCCTCGCCGGAGAGCTCGTCGCGGCCTACAAGAAGGAAGGCGCCGCCATCAAGAAGCGTGAAGACACGCACAAGATGGCCGAGTCCAACAAGGCCTTCGCGCATCTCCGCTGGTAGTGAGCGCTCGGGGCGACATGGCGCAGACCGCTCTTTCCCAGATTCGCAATATTGGTATCATTGCCCACATAGACGCGGGCAAGACCACCACCACCGAGCGAATCCTCTATTACAGCGGCTTTCTCCACAGAATGGGGGAAGTGCATGACGGCAACACGTTCATGGACTGGATGGAGCAGGAGCGCGAGCGCGGTATCACCATCACCTCGGCAGTGACGACCTGTCACTGGAAAGACATACAGATCAATATAATCGACACGCCTGGGCACGTTGACTTCACCGCCGAAGTCGAACGTTCCCTGCGCGTGCTCGATGGCGCCGTGGGCATATTCTGCGCGGTGGGCGGGGTGGAGCCGCAGTCCGAGACTGTGTGGCACCAGGCCGACCGTTACCGCACTCCCCGGCTGGCATACATCAACAAGATGGACCGCTCCGGCGCCGATTTCGACAACGTTGTCGAGATGATCCGTGAGCGTTTGTCCACAACCGCCATGCCGGTGCAGGTGCCCATCGGGCGCGAAGACAAATTCGCCGGTATCATTGATCTCGTCCGCATGCGCGCCGTCTATTTCGACCCGATTACACTGGGGCAGGAATACCACAACGAGGCGATTCCCGAAGATCTGTTGGAATCGGCTCAGGAGCACCGCGACAACATGCTCGAGGCGCTTTCCGAGTTCAGCGACGAGCTGATGGAGACATACCTCGAAGGCAGTGAAGTTCCGGTGGAAATGGTGAAGGTTGCCCTGCGCAAGGGAGTAATCAGCAACAGCATCGTGCCCATTCTTTGCGGCTCGTCACTGAAGAACACTGGGGTGCAACCGCTCATCAACGCTGTTGCCGACTATCTGCCGTCGCCGCTCGAATCACATCCGGCGAAGGCGCTTGTGCGCGGCAGCGATGAGGTGGTCGAGATTCCACCCGACCCTGACGGCGATTTCCTCGCTCTGGCTTTCAAGGTGCAAATCGATAAGTTCGTGGGTAAGCTGGTGTATGTGCGGGCATATTCGGGGCGCATCCGCAAGGGTGGCTCCTTCTTCAACCAGTCGAACGGTAAGAAAGAGCGCATTGGCCGCATCCTTCAGATGTTCTCGAACCGCAAGAACGACATAGACGAACTGTGCGCCGGCGACATCGCCGTGCTCATCGGGCCCAAGTTCAGTCTTACCGGCGACACGCTCATCTCCAAAGCGAGTGACCTGCTGCTGGAGAACATCACCTTTCCCGATGGCGTCATCTCTATCGCCATCGAACCGAAGACCAAGGCCGACGAAGAGAAGCTCTACAACGCCTTGCGCAAGCTCGAAGAAGAAGACCCGACTTTCCGCGTCCGCACCGACAGAGATACCGGCCAAACCCTCATCTCCGGCATGGGCGAACTGCACCTCGATATCATCGTTGACCGGCTGCGGCGTGAGTATAACGTACACGCCAACGTTGGCACTCCGCAGGTCGCCTACAAAGAAACGATCACCAGCGAGCAGATTGTGCGCGGCGAGTTCATCCGCGAGATGGGCGGCAAGGGCCACTACGCGATTGTCGAGTTCAAGCTGACGCCGCTCGAGCTGACAGACTTGCCGAAGGGCGAAAAGTACATCTACGTCAACTCGTTGTCCGAGATGACGATTCCCAAAATCTATTGGGAACCCATCCGTGAGGGCGCGATAAGCTCATTGATGGACGGCCCTCTGATGAGCGCCCCGGTCGAGCGGGTTCGCATCGAGCTGGTCAGGGGCGAATTCCACGAGGTGGATTCGAGCGACACGGCATTCCGCATCGCCGCCTCGATGGGCATGAGCCAGGGATTGATTGCCTGTTCACCCCGCCTGATGGAGCCGCTGATGCTGGTTACCATCATCACCCCTGAGGATTTTGTCGGCGATATCATCGGCGACATCAACGCCCGCCGTGGCAAGATTGGCACAATCCGTCCGCAGCTCGAAAAGCAGGAGATCGTGGCCGAAGCGCCTATGAGCGAGCTTTTCGGATATGCTACCCAACTGCGCTCTCTCTCGCAGGGGCGTGCGGTATATACTATGGAATTCAGCAAATACAACAGAGTCACCCCTTCGGTACAGGAAGGGATAATGAAACGTGTGCGCGGCTATTGATACGCGCCGATGACAAAGGAGCAGGTAATGGAAATAATGCTGTCATTTGACGTGCAAAAGGCGCTTATGAAAATCGAAGGGACAGTGACCAGCGACAACGCATACACCTTCAAGGATAAACTGAGTGAAGTCCTCGAGTCGGAGGCCGTGCTTCTCGAGCTCGATCTGTCTTCCTGCCACAATATCAGCAGTTCCGGCATCGGCAAACTATTGATATTCTATAAGGAATTCATGAGCCGCGACGGTCGCATCGAGATTACCAAGTCATCTCCGATTGTTTACGAACTCCTCACCACGATAAAACTCGACCAGCTGTTTACGATCAACCTGTAGAAGATGGTCGCGCACAGCATCCTCATCGTCGATGAGGACAGCGACAACCTCAACGGCGCCGAGCGTGGCCTTCGTTTTCAGCGGGTTTGCCACATAGAGTTGCGCCTCGATAGCAGAGGCCGCACGGCCATGCCAGGTATCATCCACCCTTGAGCCGGCTCTGGACATTGCTCGATGTCTTGCGCTGGAGCGTCTCCTTTTTCACAGAGAAAGGCGTGCCCAACGCTCGCCTCGACGCCGAAAACATTCTGGCGCACGTTCTGCGCCTGCCGCGCCTCGAACTCTACCTCCGCTTTGCCCAGCCGCTTACTCCAGATGAGCGCGACGCTATCCGCCGATTGGTGGTTCGTCGCGCCAACCGCGAACCCCTGCAATACATCCTGGGTGAGGTCGAGTTTCTCGACAACCGCCTGAAGGTGGACAGCCGCGCCCTCATCCCGCGTCCTGAGACCGAGTTTCTCGCCCAGCGCATCCTCGACGAGTGCCCTGCTGCGCAGTCGGCGCTGGATGTATGCACCGGCGGCGGCGCCATCGCCATTGCCCTGGCGGGGGCAATCGAGCGGGTGATGGGAGTGGACATCAGCGAAGAGGCGCTGTCGCTGGCCCGCGAGAATGCCGCACTCAACAACACCGAGGTGGAATTCCTGCAAGGCGACCTCCTGGTCCCGGCGTCGGGACTGTTTGACGTGATAGTGTCCAATCCGCCCTATGTGACAGAGGAAGAATTTGACAAACTTGCGCCCGAAATCACCATGTACGAGCCGCGGCTGGCACTGGTGGCGCCCGAAGACGGGCTCGCCTTCTACCGGCGCATTGTGAACGATGCGCCACAGCGCCTGGCGCCAGGTGGGCGGCTGTATTTCGAGATTGGGCATGAGCAATCGGATGCAGTGGCGCGCCTGGCCACTGATGCCGGCTGGAGGGTGTTGGAAGTGGCCAAAGACCTGGCCGGATTCGATCGCAATATTATTCTTGTCAGAGATTGACAACCTATGAGGTAAACATGAACAAATTCGTCATCCACGGCGGTATCCCCTTGAAGGGCACGGTTCGCGTCAGTGGCGCGAAAAACGCCGCCCTGCCCGTCATGACAGCCGCCCTGCTCGCCAGGGGCGTGAGTGTGGTGCACAATGTTCCGCGCATCAACGACGTCAAGATGATGGCGCACCTGTTGCGTGTTATCGGGGTGCGGGTGGACTTTGTCGGCAACACAATGACGCTCGATACCAGCCATGTGAGCTTTTTCGAGGCGCCCTATGAACTGGTGAGCAAGATGCGCGCCTCGATATATGTGCTGGGCCCGCTGCTGGCGCGATACAAGCAGGCGCGGGTGTCGTTCCCCGGCGGTTGCGCCATCGGCGCTCGGCCGGTTGACCTGCACCTGAAAGCGATGGAAACGCTGGGCGCGAATATCGAGCTGAGTCGCGGCTACATCGACGCGACAACGGACGGCCTCGTGGGCGGGCATATCCGCTTCGAGAAGACAAGTGTGGGCGCCACAGCCAACGCGCTCATGGCCTCTGTGCTGGCTCAGGGCGAAACGACACTCGATGGCGCTGCGCTCGAACCGGAAATCGATTGCCTGGTGGACTGTCTCGTGACAATGGGCGCAAGCATCGAAGGGCGCGGCACGGGGCGTCTCGTGGTGCACGGAGTGGCCGAGCTTTCGCCTTTTGAAATACAGATAATACCCGACCGCATCGAGGCGGGCACGTTGCTCATCGCCGGCGTGATGACCGGTGGCGACGTGACGCTCGAGGGTTGTCGCCCAGAGCATCTTTCCGCGTTGCTGGCCAAGCTGGCCGAGTGCGGCGTTAAGGTCGATGTCGATGGAGCGACGATGCGGGTGCAGGGCGAGGGCAGGCCGCAGGCGGTGAACCTTGTCACCCAGCCGCATCCTGGCTTCCCCACAGACCTACAGGCCCAGTACATGGCCATGATGTGCCTCGCCGATGGCTCCTGCAACATCGAAGACACCGTCTTCCCCGACCGTTTCATGCACGTGGCGGAGCTTAACCGGCTCGACGCCGACATCCGGCTCGACCGCAACATTGCCCATGTGCGCGGCGTGGACTGTCTGAGCGGCGCCGAGGTGATGGCCACAGATCTGCGCGCCAGCGCGGCGCTGGTGCTGGCCGGGCTTGCCACACCCGGCGAGACGGTGGTGTCGCGCATCTATCACATGGATCGCGGCTACGAAGCTCTGGAAATCAAACTACAGGCCCTGGGCGCCGACATCCGGCGCGTCATCGCATAAAGGAAACATGATGAAAATCGGCGTGGCCATGAGCGGTGGAGTGGACAGCTCGGTCGCCGCCTGCCTGCTGCTCGAACAGAAACACGATGTCACCGGTTTCACCATGCGCCACTTTGACAATGAAGCTGGCGGATTTGCCCCGGATGATGGCGTCGAGGCCGCCATCCGCGACGCAGGCGACGTTTGCCGGCAGCTCGGCATTGAGCACCACGTCATCGATGTGCGCCAGGACTTTGAGCGCATCGTCATCGCCGATTTTATCGCCGAATATGAGCGAGGGCACACGCCCAACCCATGCTGCCTGTGCAATTCCACCATCAAGTTTGGCGTCTTCCTCGACGCGATACTCGCGCACGGCATGGCGGCAATGGCCACAGGCCACTATTCCCGCCTCGAGCAGCATGGCGATCTGGTGCGGCTGTTCCGGGGCGACGTGGTGCAACGTGACCAGAGCTATATGCTGTGGGGCCTCACTCAAGCAATTTTGCGTCACACGCTGTTCCCCATATCCGGCGACAAATCCGCAGTGCGCGCCATTGCTCGCAGGCACAATCTCACCATCGCCCACAAGAGCGGCAGCCAGGACATTTGCTTCGTGCGAGACAACTATAAGCGCTTTCTGCTGAAGCACACCGAGCCATTGCCAGGCGATATTCGCTTCAAGGACGGTCGCCGCATCGGGCGACACAACGGCATTCAATTCTACACGCTGGGGCAGCGGCGCGGGCTTGGCATTCCCTGGAATCGCCCGCTTTTCGTGATGAGCATCGACCCCGTTGCGCACACGCTCACCGTCACCGACGACCTCGCCGACCTGGCGCGCAATCGTTTCCGGCTGCGGCGCACTAACTGGATATGTGGCAACATGCCAGATGGCGGCGGCCTTGCGGTGCAGGTGCGCTACAACAGCCCGCCCGTCCCGGTGGCCGCTCTCGCCGAGACTGAGGATGGCTTCGAGGTGGAGCTGCTACGTCCCGAGCAGGCCGTTACCCCCGGGCAGTCGGCGGTGTTCTTCCGTGACAACGAGTTACTGGGCGGCGGCGTTATTCAAAGCTGAACCTGAACTTGATCGATACTTGGTAACGATAGGAGTATATCAATGAAATTGCTGGTGACAGGCGGCGCGGGCTTCATCGGCTCGCACCTTTGCGAACGGCTGCTGGCCGACGGCCACGAGGTTGTCTGCTTCGATAACTTTTGCGACTACTACGATCCGGCCATAAAAGAGGCCAACCTCGAACACGCCCTGGCCAACGAACGCTTTACGCTCGTGCGCGGAGACCTGCGTCGGTCCGAAGACCTGGCGGCGCTTTTTGCGGGGCATTGTTTCGACGTGGTGGTGCACCTGGCGGCGATGGCGGGTGTGCGCCCCAGCATCGAAGACCCGGCGCTGTACTACGCGGTCAACGTAACGGGCACGATGAACCTGCTCGAGGCCTGCCGCACACACGAGACGGAGCGTTTCGTGTTCGCTTCGTCGTCGTCGGTGTATGGCAACAACCGCAAGGTTCCATTCGCCGAGGATGACAACGTCGATTTCCCTATCTCGCCCTATGCCGCCACCAAAAAAGCCTGCGAGCTGATGTGCAACGCCTGGCATCACTTGCACGGCATCTCAATGGCAGTGCTGCGGTTTTTCACGGTGTACGGCCCGCGCCAGAGGCCAGATCTGGCCATCCACAAGTTCGCACGACTGATGCTGAACGGCGAGGAGATTCCCGTCTATGGCGACGGCAGCACCCGGCGCGACTATACCTACGTCGACGATATTCTGCAAGGCATAACGGCTGCCATCGACTATGTGCGCGAGGGACACCGCTACGAAATCTTCAATCTCGGCGAGTCGCAGACCATCAGCCTGTCGCAGATGATCGCCACGCTCGAAAAGACCCTGGGAGTCGAGGCAAAGCTTCGTCGGTTGCCCACACAGCCCGGCGATGTTGAGCAGACCTTCGCCGACATCTCCAAGAGCAGGCGGGCGCTGGACTACAACCCGCAAACTCGGTTTGACGAGGGCGTCGGCAAGTTCGTGAACTGGCTGCGGAACCGACACGTCTGAGCTTATGAAACCAGCCAGTCGAGGCATCACCGGCGTGACGTGGGCGGTGGCATTCTGGCTGCTGGGCATCGCGGTTGCCGGCTGGCTGGCGCCACCGCTTGCAGTGTCGCTCGGACTGACCGGGGCGTTGCTGTTGGTGGCCATTATCTTGCGCAATCGGGCCGTTCCCGTTTTGTTTCTGTTGTTCTTTGCACTGGGCATGGTGCGGCTGGGGCTTCCCGCTCCCAGACACTCTTTGCAACACCTCCTGACGCAAGCTCCATCGTTTCAGCAGCCGGTCGAAGGCGTCATTGTCGCCGGGCCGGAGCCACGCGAGTATTCCTTTCGCTATGAACTGGCCCTGCGCCGCGTGGCTGGGCGTGAACTGCACGGGCGGGCGCTCTATTACTCGTCCCGCGGCGACTTGCAGCCAGGTGACTACATATACAATCTCGCCCGTGTGCAGCGGGTGTGGCGGCGCGCCAACTTCTCAACGTTCGATTCCGAAGAAGCCCTGGCGGCACGCGGTATCCACGGCCTGGCGTTTGCATGTGGCGTCGAGCAGGTGAGCAGCGGTAGTGCGCCTCGCACCTGGCTGGCGGCTTTGCGCGGCTGGCTGGGCAACCGTATCGAGCAGCGCTGTGGCGACCATGCCGCGCTGGTGCGCTCGTTTCTGCTGGGCGACAGCGTCATCGACGACGATACCCGCGACAGCATGCGCCGCGCCGGATTGGCTCACCTGCTGGCCGTGAGCGGGCTGCATGTGTTCATTCTGGGACTGGCCGTGTGGCTGCTGGCAAGGCTGCTGCTGCCCTGGCTCACCGCTGCCCGCATCGCGATGCTTGCCGTGCTGGTGCTCTACGCCGCCCTGTGCGCCTGGAGGCCGTCCGTCACTCGCGCTGTGCTGATGGTGGCCATTTACACAGTGGGCAGCATGTTACAGCGCAGGCCGTCGTCGCTGCACACGCTGGCGCTGGCGGCGTTCGCCGTGACCTTGTGGCAGCCTCGCCAGCTATTTATGCCGGGTTTTCAGCTTTCCTACCTCGCCGTTCTGGCGTTGGTGCTGCTGGTACCGCAAGTGACCCGCCACATGCGCTATGCTGTTGATGACAAACCATCTGCGGCAGTCAAGCTGGGGCGCGCCGCGTTGTTGCTGGCAGTATCCTCTGCCGGCATTGCGCTGGCGCTGGCGCCGGTGACGCTATACCATTTTCACTCGCTGTCGTTCAACGGCGTTATCGCCAACGTGGTGGCGCTGCCGCTGTTCTCGCTGCTGTTGCCGATGGCGTTGGTGGTAGCGCTCGTGCCGCCATTGCCACTGGTGTTGCCGGCCTTTCAGAGCAGCTTCTTATTGCTGGCCGACACCTTACACACCTGGACGACCCTGACCGCACGGCTGCCGTTCTCGTGGGAACACCTCGGCCTGCCGGGCTGGAGGGTGCTGTTGCTGCTGGTGGCGCTGACGGGTGTGGTTGTGCTGCTTCTAAGTCGTACGGCGAGACAGCGAATCGTGTCGGCAGCCGCCACAGCCGTGCTGCTGTCGCTGGCCTGTTTGCCTCTCGCTGGCGGGCAGGGCTTGCTGAGGCTCACTTTCTTTCACGTTGGCATGGGCGATATGGCGCTCATTGAAATGCCGGACGGCAGCGCCGTGGTCATCGATACCGGCCCGGGCGAGGAGATGGCAGGCCATGTAGAGCGCTCGGCGTTGCCCTATATGGCGCGGGGCGGGGTGCGCGAACTCGACGCGGTGTTCATCTCTCACGCTCACGACGACCACTATGGCGGGCTGGTTGCTCTCTGTGAAGCGACGCGGGTGCGCCGCATCGTGGTTGGCGACGAAACCCTCGCGCGCCTGCCCTGGCTCGACTCACTGTCCGTGGCCGAGGACTGCGAATTGCTGGTATTGCGCGACACAACAACCTTTGCCTGGGGCGACGTCAGTCTGCGCGTGTTGCACCCCGACAGCCATTTCCACGCTATGAGTGTGAACGACGAAAGCCAGGTGATGCGGCTCGAGTACGGCGAATTCAGCGCATTGTTTACCGGTGACGCGGAGATTGAAGTGGAAGAATGGCTGCTGGCTAACGAACGGGAGTGGCTCGAAGCGGACGTGCTGAAGGTACCGCATCATGGCAGCGCCACGTCGAGCACCCGCGAGTTCTTGCGCGCCGTCAACCCTGAGTATGCCTTCATACCCGCGCCCAAGCGCAATATCCATCGCCTGCCGCACACCCTCACCCTCGATCGACTGGCCTGGCTGGGCGACAACCTTTTCATCGCCGGACGTGACGGCGCTCTGCAAATTGACACAGACGGCCGTCGCGCCGTGTTGCGAAGCGTTCGCCGCGAGAGCGAAATTGTGGACGCCGACCTGAGATGAGCTTGACAATTGCGCCGCGAGGCGTTCGATAGGGGAGGAGGCTGCATGAAGATTCTGTTGCTGCAACTGGCCAAAATGGGAGACCTGCTGCAAACCGCGCCGCTGTTGCGACGGTTGCAGGATGCCCACCTCGGCGCCGAGGTGCACCTGCTGCACAGCGCTATGTTCGCGTCGGTGGCGGCGCGACTCGGCGCAGACCGCTGCCTGCCTGTCGATCTCGACTCCACAATCGGCGCCGATAGCAATTTGCGTCAGGGCACACACGCTTTTCTCGTTCAGTTGCAGCAGGCAGGCTACGGCTTGGTGGTGAACCCCAGCAGTGGCCGCCTGGCCGGCCAGATAGCCGGCGCAGTTGGCGCGCCCGTACTGGGCTACGCCGGGCAAGACCCTGGGGCCCTCGCCTGGCTCTACTTCGCGCTGTCGTTCATTCGCAGCCGCAGGCTGGCCACCCTCAACCTCACCGACATCTATCGCCAGCTTCTGCCGCAGGCAGGCCCGTCAGCGCCGGTTCGCCAGCGCACCTCGTGGGGGCAGTGCAGCCTGATCGGCTTTCAGCTTGCCTCGCGCAATCGCAAGCGACAGTGGCCGCTGGCGCAGTTTGCCGCTCTCGCCGACCGCTTGGTCGAGTCGGGCACACGAATTCGCCTGCTGGGTTCGGAGGCCGAGGCTGCCCATGCCACGAGCTTTCTGAAGCAGGTTGGCAACCCTGAGCGCGTCGAGAATCTCGTTGGCCGCACGGACGTGCCCGGCCTGTTCACCGCCGTGAAGGAGTGCGACCTGCTGGTGACCGGCGATACCGGCACGATGCACGTGGCGGCGGCGCTGGATGTGCCGGTGACAGCGGTGTTTCTGGGGCCTGCATCGCCGTGGGAAACGCTGGCCTGGAGCGAACACGCCGAGGGGTTCTGGCCGGAGAGAAGCGCGGTGGACTGCTATCCCTGCCTGGAGACGGCCGCCTGCGATAACGGGTTCGCCTGCCACGGCAGTGTTAATGCGGAAGATATATGGTCGCGGCGGGCGGGCAATGCAGCGCGTTTTGCCACTACAGCCAGGGATGCTCTGGGGCAGGTGCTGACACCCAACGGCGGACTGGTGGACGATGAGAAAATGGGGATGGCCTATCGTGCTTGGGCCTGCGAATATTTCCTGGATGCGCCCTGCGAGGCATCGCCCCTGCCCGAATTGCTGGTGGAAAGACTGCGGCGCGAACTGCGGCTGTGGGAGCGCCTACAGCCCAGGCAGATGTCACCGGAACACCTCGCCCCCAGCTTCGAGCTGCTGCTGCCCCTGGTGTACTTCACGCACCTGTGCCGTCACTTGCAGACTGACGCGCCCGATTTACTGGGCGATTGGCTGCGCACAGCGGCAGGGCTATGAGCTGAAACCTCCCCAGTGCACCATCTGGTCGAGGGATTTGCGTTCGTTGTGGCGCGAGGAAGCCGCGTGCTTTGCCGGCCAGCCGATGGGCAGCAGCGCAACGACATCGATGTGGGACGGCAGTTCGAGGATGAGCGAAAGCTCATAGGCGTTGAACAGTCCCACCCAGCAGGTGCCAAGCCCCAGTTCCGCAGCGGCCAGCGTCATGTGGTCGATGGCGATTGCCGCGTCGATGTCGCCGTAGCTCTTGCCGTCTGGCCGTCGCCAGCAGATGCTACGATCTACGCAGCAGACAACGACCGCCTGTGCCTGGTCGATCCAGCGGCGAGGGTAGGCGCTGAACACCTTCTTCCGCATCTCCGGCTCGGTGAACACGATTAAGTGCAGCGGTTGTAGGTTCTTGGCGGATGGCGCAATGCGTGCGGCTTCGAGCACCTGCTCCAAATCTTTGCGGCTCACCGGCTTGTCTGTGAAAGCGCGGGCCGAATAACGCTTCTTTGCGAGTTTGAGAAATTGCATGGTTCCTCCGAAGTCATCCATATACTGACAACATACAGCTTCGGAAAGTCTTGACAAGGTTTTCCTGCAACTCAATATTCTGTGGAAATCATCACAAGGAACGACACATGCTTCAGCAGGTAATATCCGCCATCGCCGACCGCAAACAACACATCGTAAACTTTCTCAAAGACATCGTCTCAATCCCGTCATACAGTTGCCAGGAGAGCGAAGTGGTTCAGCGCATCCTCGACGAAATGCGCCGCGTCGGCTTCGACGAAGTTCGCGCCGATGCCCTGGGCAACGCCGTAGGCCGCATCGGCAACGGACCGCTTACCATCCTCTACGACGGCCACATTGATGTGGTCGGCATTGGCGACGAGAGCGCCTGGACTCACCCGCCGTTTCCCGCAACGGAGCGAGACGGACGCATCATGGGGCGCGGCTCGGTGGACGAGAAACCCGCCGTGGCCTGCATGGTTCACGCCGCCGCAGCAGCCCGTGAGCTTGGCCTGCTCGATGGCGTCACCCTCTGGGTGGTCGGCTCGGTGATGGAGGAGGACTGCGACGGCTACCCGCTGATGCATCTCATCGAGCAGGAAGGCGTTCACCCCGATTTCGTCGTGCTGGGCGAACCCACCGACCTGAATGTCTATCGCGGGCATCGCGGACGCATGGAGATTGTGGTGCGCACACGGGGCCGCAGCGCTCACGGAGCGCACGCCCACCTGGGCGACAACGCGATATATCGTATGGCGCCGGTCATCCAGGCTGTCGAGCGGCTGAACGACTGTCTGCACGAGGACGATTTTCTCGGCAAAGGCTCAGTTACCATCGCACAGATATGCTCCACCAGCCCCTCGTTGTGCTCGGTGGCCGATAGCTGCGAGATATATCTCGACCGCCGCCTCACTGCCGGTGAGACACCCCGGAGCGCTCTGGCGGAGCTGCGTCAGGCTGTGGGCGAAGGCCCGGAGATCGAGGTGCCGATGTATGAGGCGACGAGCTGGGCCGGCCTCGAGGCGCGACAGGAGAAAACTTTCCCCACATGGGTGTTGCCCGCGAGCCATCCACTGGTGCAGGCCGGGGTCGAGGCCGCCACCGAGGCGCTTGGCCGACCGGCGGTAGTGGGGCGCTGGCATTTCTCGACCAACGGCGTGGCCACGATGGGTCGCCTGGGCATCCCGTCCATCGGCTTTGCGCCCGGGCGCGAGGAGCTTTCGCACGGAACGGACGAGTATGTCGAGATAGCCGACCTCGAGTTGGCGGCGCGGTTCTACGCGCTTTTCCCCTCGATTTTGCGAAAACACATATAAGGGAAATCTTTGCATAATTGCAAAGGTTTTCAACGGGAGGACGACATGGCTTTACAAGGAAAGGTAGTGGTGGCGCAGGGTGGCGGGCCTACCGCCGTCATCAACCAGTCACTGGTGGGCGTGGTGCTCGAATCGCGCAAGTTTCAGCAGGTGACTCGCGTTTACGGCGCTTTGCACGGAGTTCGCGGCATTGTCGATGAAGAATTTCTCGACCTCACGCAGGAGACGACCAACAACCTCGAGAAGGTGGCCAACACGCCCGGCGCCGCAATGCTCAGTACCCGCGACAAGCCAGACGAGGCGTATTGCCGCGAGGTGTTCAAGGTGCTGCGGGCGCACAACGCACGCTATTTTTTCTATATCGGCGGCAACGACTCATCCGACACGGTGCGCATCGTCAACCAGGAAGCGGATAAGGCCGGCTACGAGTTTCGCGCTATTCACATCCCCAAGACCATCGACAACGATCTGGTGCTGAACGACCACACTCCCGGCTACGGTTCGGCGGCGCGTTTCGTGGGCCAGGCTTTTGCCGGCGTCAACCTCGACAACCGCTCGATCCCCGGCGTCTATATCGGCGTGGTCATGGGTAGGCATGCCGGGTTCCTCACCGCCGCAGCCTGCTGGGGACAGAAGTATCCCGACGACGGCCCGCATCTCATCTACCTGCCGGAGCGCCCGTTCAGCCTCGACAAGTTCGTCGCGGACGTGAAGAACGCCTACAAGAAATATGGCCGTTGCGTGGTGGCGGTGTCGGAGGGTGTCGTTGACAAGGATCACAAATCCATCATGCTCAAGATGGTGGACAACGTAGAGCGAGACGCGCATGGCAATGTGCAGCTTTCCGGCACCGGCATGCTGGGCGACCTCCTGGCGAATTACATAAAGAAGCACACCGACATCAAACGGGTGCGGGCGGACACGTTTGGCTATCTGCAACGCTCGTTTCTGGGCTGCGTTAGCGACGTTGACCAGCAGGAGGCGCGTGAGGTGGGCGAGAAGGCGGCGCAGTTCGCCATCTGGGAAGACCGCGACGGCTCCATCACCATCCGCCGCACCGGCTACTACTCGGTCGATTACAAGCTGGTGAATCTCGAAGAGGTGGCCGGCAAAACGCGCATCATGCCCGATGAATTCATCAACGCCGAAGGCAACCATGTGACCGACGCTTTCCGGTTCTATGTGCGGCCGCTGCTTGGATCGAGCTATCCGGTGGGTCATCGTATCCGTGCGCCACGAGTAGCCAAACTGCTTTAAGAACAGGGGTTCCACCCCTGAACCTTTAAAAGCTCACTCCGCTTCGCTACGCGACAAGCCAAACTTTTTGTGGATGCTAACGCATCCTTGTGTCGTTAGAATTAGTATTGTACATAGCAAACGCAGTTTGCGCAAAAGTTTTCGGTTTCGCCTTTTTCAAAAGGCGAACGGGGTGTCAGGGGCAGCGCCCCTGTCTTATAGCAATGATGATGGATCGATATCGACGGTGAGTTTGACGGTCGAGGGCAGCTTGAGGCCGGCCAGCAGTTGTTTCATCGCCCGCGACAGCGCCGATGGACTGGCCGCTTTGAGCAGGATATGCTGCCGATAGCGGTCAAAGAGCTTGGTGAAAGGCGCCGGCACAGGTCCCAGCGCCTGTAGCTCGTTTGAGGCGAAACTGCCACGCAGTGAAGTGACAGATTGCTGCGTGTCTGCCATCAGGCGTTGCAGAAGGGCATCGTTGGGGTGGGCGAACACGACACGTCCCAGTCGGCTGTAGGGCGGATAGAAAAACTGCTTGCGCAGCTCGCTTTCTATCGTAGCGAATTCCTCGAAATTTTGCGCACGGGCGCATGTAATGGCATAGTGGTCTGGATTCCACGTCTGCACGATGACCTGGCCTGTTTTGTGGCGGCGTCCGGCGCGTCCGGCCACTTGCGTCAGCAGTTGAAAGGTGCGCTCGGCGGCTCGGAAGTCGGGCAGGTTGAGGCTCACATCGGCGCTGACGACCCCCACCAGACTTACATTCTCGAAGTCCAGCCCCTTGGCGATCATCTGGGTGCCCAGCAGGATGTCAATCGCGCCGCTGCGCATCCGCTCGAACATCGAGGTATAGCTGTCGCGTCCTGACGTTGTGTCCGAGTCCATCCGCAGTATGCTCGCCTGCGGAAATATCACTTTCAGTCGCTGCTCCACCTGCTGTGTGCCCGGCACCCCAAAGCTGTAACGCGGGTTGCCGCATTTGGGGCAGCGTCGCGGCAGCGATTGCCGGTGGCCGCAATAGTGACACACCAGCGAGTCACCGTGACTATGGTAACTGAGCGAGATGTCGCAGTGAGGGCAGCGATAGAGATTGCCGCAACCGATGCACTGCACATGCGAGGCGTGGCCGCGGCGATTGAGGAACAGCAGTGCCTGCTCACCCCGTTTCAGTGTGTGCTCGATGCGCTCCAGCAGGGTCTCCGAGAGGACATCTTCTTGACCTCGCAGGTCGTGGATGGCCACCTCCGGCAGGGCGACATCGAATGGCCGGTGATGCAGTTGCAGCAGGCTATAGCGTTTGCCGGCGGCGTTGTGCCAGCTTTCGAGCGAGGGCGTGGCGCTGCCCAGAATGACCGGGCAACTGTGCTTGCGGGCGCGCACCAGGGCGATGTCGCGGGCGTTGTAGCGCGGAGTCGAGTCCTGCTTATAGCTGTTCTCGTGTTCTTCGTCCACGATGATGACGCCAAGCCGGCGCAGGGGCGCGAAGATGGCGCTACGAGCGCCCAGCGCTATAGTGCAGCGCCCGTCGGCCAGCTTGCGCCACTGTTGCAGGCGTTGCCGCAGCGAAAGATGACTGTGCAGCACGGCTACCCGGTCACCGAACGCGGCGAAGAAACGGCCCATGAGCTGCGGCGTGAGCGAAATCTCCGGCACCAGGATGAGCGCGGTTCGTTCGAGCGCCAGCACCTGCTCGATAGCGCGGATGTATAGCTCTGTCTTGCCGCTGCCTGTCACGCCGTGCAGCAGGAACGGCTCGCCGCGTTGCGCCGCGATAGCCTTCGAGATGGCGTTCAGCGCCGACTGCTGCTCGTCGGTCAGCGTTATCTCCTGTGGCGCGAACTCAGGCACGTCCAGTTTGTCCTCGTCAATTTGTTCACGCGCCTCCACAAGCACAATCCCTTTGTTGCGTAGCGCTTTAATCACGCTGTAGCTGAAGCTTTCCGCCAGACGGGCCAGCGGCGCCTCGCCACCCTGCTCCCGCAGTTGTCGTACAACCTCAGACTGCCTGTCCGTGAGCTGCGCAATGTCGCTGTCAGCTTGCAAAATGACGTGGTTGGCCACGCGCTGGCGCACGCGGGTGTCATGGCTGCGCCGGAGGGAGATAATGCCGGCGCTCTCGAAGGCTTCGAGCCGACGATGCAGGCCGGGGATGCCCAGTGATTTCAGGTCGGCAAGCGGCGTCCAGTGCAGGCTGCTGAGCGCTTGATAGAGCGTGGTGTCGTGCTGGTCACATCCCAGGGGCAACTGAGCTTTGCACAAGCGCGCATCTCGTTGGTGAACGACGTCGAGTCCGCCGGGCAGCATGGCGAAGAAGCACATGCCCAGCGGGGCGCGGTAGTAACTGGCCATCCATTGCGCCAGCGACAGCAAATCCTCGCCCACAAGCGGCGCTTCATCGACCTGCTCGATAATATCGCGGAGCTTGAGCTTCTTGTCGATGTCGGATTCCGCACACTCGTTCCACACCACGCCGGTGACCAGTCGGCTGCCAAGCGGCACGACAACTCGGCAGCCGCGTTGAATGGGCTGCTGAGAGCGGTAGGTGAAAACCTGCCGCACAGCCGAGGGTAGCGCTATGTCGTAGAAGGGCATAAAAAAAGCTCCACAGGAGCTACAGGCTGTTGACAAAACCTTGTGTTGGCAAAACCAGATAAAAACTCAGAGTGCTGACAACGTCAACACTCTGAGGCCCGAAGGGGCTTTATGGATGTTGTTGCGTTACTGCATGAACTGCATGCGCCACGAGTAAATCGTGTTCTTGCTGACGGGTATCTTCCAGGCCATGCAGATGTCTTCCACTTTGGACAGGAAACCCTGGCTGAACTGACTGCCGGGAACGGTGCTGAGTTCGACGCCATCCACCTTGCCGCCTGCCTGGATGAGCAGTGTGATCTCGAGCGTGCCGTGCATCGGAGACACTGCGGACTCGATGCGGAAGGCGTTCTCGACCTGTGTCTGGTAGGTGGAGATGTAGGTCTTGATGTTGGCGAACTCGGTGCGTTGCGGGTCGGTGGGGGGCAGGATGTCCAGTTCTTCCTGGCTCACGCGTGCGATACCACCGTAGCGGGATGCGCGAATGGACTGGAACTGAGCATTGCTGGTGAGCTGAACGACCTGGAAGCTGCCGCCGGAACCGGCTATCTGGCCGATGTCAACAGCTTCGAGCGCCATGCCGCCACCGCCAACGCCGATGGCGTCAGTAGCCAGCATACCGCCGATGTCGCCAGCGCCTTCCAGCGCCTGGGCGCCACCTGCGGCGCGGGCATCGAACATGGCTGCGGCTTCGTTGGAAGCCAGAGAACGCCCTGAACCGCCCGTTGATACGATGGATGAAGCCTGATTTACCTGTAGGATAGCGTCGGCGCCAATGTCTGTGCCGGCTATGCCACCTTGAGGCACTGCGTTCGGATCGAATTCGAAACCGAGGTCTTCGGATATCATGCCTGCGCTGACCTGTGCGGCTTCAGCGACCACTTGTTCGGCGTCTGCGGCCGAAGCTTCACGCTCTGCCGCAACGTCACGCTGGCTATAATCCTCTTCCGTACCTGTAGCGTCTTCTGCAACCATGGCGTCTGTCTGCACGAGCTGCGCCATCTCGCGCGCCTGATAGAGCTCGACGAGAGAGCGTTTTTGCGTTGGTTCCGGTTTCATTGTCTGGAAGATAATGATGCCGATAACGGTGACCAGTATGGCCAATAGCAGAAACACAGATGTGAATTTCTGCTCCGCCGAGCTTGGTGGACGGCGCGAGAACTGCGCGATGAGTGCACGCTCTGCCTGAGTGGGCACATGCGCGTAGGGCTTGGAGAAGGCGTATTCAATCTCCCAGTCCTTGCCCAGGGTGATGGTGCCGCGTGTGTCTTCGCTCAGTATAAGGTCATTGCCGCGTATGAGTTTGCGTTGCTTCAGCTCCTCCATCGACAGAGTCTCGTCTCCGCGTTGAACGGAGAGGTTCATGCCCTGCCGAAGGTGCAGCTTGAAGGTGTTCCCATGCTTGCTGATCAGAATGTGTTGCTTCGGAAAGCGACTATCGAGAATCTGCCAGAACAGGTTCGGATCCGAACCAATCAGGAACTTCTTCCCGAAATCTCTCTTTTCAGTCACATAGCTCAGGAACTTATCCTGGTATTTAAGTTTTAAACCTAAAAGTTTTGCCATAAGAACTCCTATTACCCTACGAATCGGTCAGATCGGTCCAGAGATCCACTGCACGGATGCTGGAGAAGTAGATATTGCCGAAGTCGCCACTACCGCTAACCTTAACGATTTCGGTAATGTATCGGTTCTCTACATTATTGTCCGCCTGGATGAGGATTACTGGTATCGCGTCTGTGGCCGATGCCATGATGGCTGCCGCCTGTTCTTTAAGAAGAAACAGCATGGCATTGCGGGTCGCGGGGTCGTTGACAAAGGAATCCAAGTTGCCCACGGGGGTCGAGGAAGTACCGAACAGAACCTGTCCGTCGGGATATGTCCCCGCGTTCTTCCCATAAACCTTGATGATAACGACTTGGCCGTTGGTTACAAGTGAGTCGATGGAGGCGCTTGAGGGAAGTTCCATGCCCTCGGGGGGATTGGACTTCTGTGCTTCCATCGAGACGTTCTGGATCAGGAAAATTAGCAGAATTGTAAGGATGTCGATGAGCGAAGTGATGTTCAGGTTCTTCGCTTTCGGCTGCCTACGCTTTGCGGTTCTTCCCTTACCTTGACTGCCACCTCGTTTCAATTCGGTGTAAGATATTTTCTTCATGGTTGCTCCTCGGCCATCCGGTTACTGCGCCATGCGGAAGTACTCGGAGCGGAACTCCTTGTACGTTACTTCCAGGTGATTCTTCTTGCAGAGGTCAATGACAAGAAGAAGCAGGTCATAGCGCGTGTCGGGATTTGGCATAACCCCGACCGATCTCCATTGGTTGTCGTCCGGCGGATTGATCTTGAGCAGTTCCTCGTTCAGGAGCGAGAAGTTATAGCGGTCGAATACTTCATCGCGGGGAATCATCTCATTCCGTATGGGAATGTCGATGTCTTCCGCATCGCCGCCTGGAGTGATGATTTTGAAGCCTGTGTCGAACAGGGCAATCAGCTTCTCCTTCTCGCCTTCCTGATCCTCGGAGCTGGAGCCTCCGCCATCTGCCGAAGGCAACGTAATCTGGAGCATCGCCATGTGAACCGATACCGTAATGAGCATCAGCATTGGGATGACCACGATGAAGAGATTCATGATAGGAATCAGGTTCAAATCCTTCATCTCCTCTAAGTCGAGCTTTCTGGCTTTAGACGGACCGGCAGCCATGATTTAGTCCTTGATTGTGTAGTGAATCTGATTGATGGTCTTGACGCTGAATTCATCAATGTCATTGACGATCTGCTCGGCGCGACCCTGAAGATAACCCTTGATGAGCATGGTCGGGATGGCCACGATGAGGCCGAAACCTGTGGTGCCCATGGCGACGGAGATACCGTTGGTCAGGCGTGAAGCCTTTTCGGCTTCGGGTGCGTTGGCCAGAGCCTGGAACGCGAGGATGAGACCGAAGATCGTACCCAACAGGCCAAGCAGCGTTGCAATCTGGGCGAACAAGTCGAACCAGTAGAGGCCGGAGGTAATCTTGGGTATCTGCTGTAGGCCGGCCTCGTCAAAGGCGTTTTGCAGCGTGTCGCGCAGTTCCCTGCCGCTTTTGCCGGCTTTGCGGGCGTCATTGAAAGCGATGAGGCCGTTCCAGAAGATGAAACCGAGCGTCTTGCTCTTGAAGTTTGAACAGACCTTGACGGCTTCGTCAAACTGCTCGTTCTTGATGTAGCCCTTCAGTTTGAGATAGAAACGCTGGGCGTCGAATTTCTCTTTCACGGCAAGCTTGCCGAGTTTGACGATGGCCAGAACCATCACCACGACTCCAAGGAACAGGATGACGTACATGAAGTAAGCGCCTGGGCCGGAGAACATCTGCTGGAAAAGACTCGGTTCCTCAACTGTCTCCTGTGCGGCCAGGAATGCCACGATCATTAGCATGATAGCGATGAAAACACCCTTTTTGAAACCCGTTGTCATGTTGAAACCTCCTGCGGTTAATATAACAGTTTATTCGATTTCTTGTAAGCTTCCATAAAGAAGCGCTTGCGGCCGGCTTCTGCCTTGGCTGCCTTGCGTTCCTTGAGCGTCGAGCTCTCCGGTTTGAGCTGCTCGACCTCGATTGTGATTACTTCCTCATCGGTGAAGCGTTGCGCATTGCCGAATCCAACCGGAGTCGTTTGCGCTGCCAGACTCACGGCACAGGCCGCGAAAAGATACAACAAGATTCTGCGCATGGTGAACTCCTTCCTATTTTCTGCGATAGTATTGCATGTCAAAAATCATTCCCTTGAACTGCTCGGCGCCCACTACCTTGATAAGGATAGTGTTTGTGCCTGACTGGAAGCGGTCGGCCTCCAACGAGATTTCATAGGGCAAGACCTGGCTTGCGATGTTGTCAACGATGATTTCGAGGTCGGTGAACAACGGCTCGCCGTTGATCCACACGGATATGTATTGCTGGCCGATGAACTTCAGGTCGGCCTTGACGATTTCGGTGGGAACGTCAATCTGCTTGATGAACCAGACTGTGTCAATGGCGGTGCTGTCGTAGGTCGGCGACCAAATCTCCAGAGCGTTGGTCTCTTGCATGTTCTGCATTTGCACCTTATAGAAGCTGAAGTGGCCGGAAGCGGCCGTCTGCCAGTCGGCGCCAATCTCGACTGTGCCTGTGTCCAATGAATCGGTGCGCAGGGTGTACCAGTCGAGGTCGGAACCCAGCGTGGCAAGCTCGGTGTTGCGGAAGAAGTCGATCTGCTCCTGGTCATACTGCACCACAAGCTGCGCCGAGAATACCTGGGTCTCGCCGACGGGTGAGACGGCCAGGTCGTTGTTGCCCTGGAACAGGTTATCCGAGATGGCCATCGAGTAGAGGATATACATATAACCATCCACCTCCACAGAATCGACCACCGACGACTCGCGCTCGATTAGCTGACCGTTGATATACACGCCGGCTGATTGTGCAGCCAGATAATTCACTCGAATCAGCTCCGGCACGATTTCGGCATTGAACCGGACGCGATAGAAGCTGTCCATGCCCATATTGCCGGCCGCCAGCTGCATCTCGTCCATGCCTTCGGGGCTCACTTGGCCAACGATGTTCACGCCAGTCCAGTTTTGCGATACTGTGCGTTCGCTGTCGTAATCGGTCACGGCGGCGCTATTGACGCGCCATGAGCTGTCAAAGGCGATGGTTGTCGTTTCCTTGGGCTTGCGGAAGCCGAACTCGATGAGCTTCTCGATCGCCTGCTCGGTGTATTCATCGGTGTAGTCGGTGTTGTCGGCGAAATTTTCGAGCATCGTGTTATAGTAGGACAACGCAGAACGTAACAGTTCGGTGCGCTGTGGCTGAGTGGCCTGAGCCACACCCGCCTGGAACTGCTCGAAAACAACAGGGCCGGACTGGCGATACTTGTCGGACTCGTCAGTCACGTCGATATACTTCTGTACCTGCTGAACCACGACATCATGCGAGTACTCATAGGCTTGCCCTGCCAGCCACAGCAAGCGAGTCTGTTGCGGGATGGTGATGTCGAATTCATTGCCGCCACGCATTGTTTCGAGGATAGCGGTGGCGGCCACCTCGGCCTTGCCGGGCATCGCCTCGACACGCGGCGCGATGCGGGTTTTCCACTTAGAGGGCTTACCAACGAGCAGCAATTCGTTCGGGTCGGTGCTCAGATAGGCCTCTGCGGCCGCGATGCCGGCGACATAGGTCACCTGGTGATAGGTTATGTATTGCTCGAAGTAGATGAACTGCTCTTCCGCCGCCGCGTTTTCGAGGTTGAGGCGGGCATACTCTACCTGAGTAGCGTTGTATGCTGTGATAGCTTCGCGCATCACTTCGTAATTCTCGTTCTTGAAACTTTCTATGGCAGCGTTGTAGTGTTCTTTCAGTTCGTCGGCGGCAATCGATTCGAGCAGCGGAATCGAGGGGTCCTTCTCGTTGATGTAGAAGGCCATTTCCTTGAATCTGGCTTCATTGCCGCGATCTTTGTATATCCTGGCCACGGTGACCAGGAAGTCGTTGGCCATTTCGTGTTCGGGATACATAATCTCGAAAGCGAGCATCATCTCGATGACGGTGTCTTCGTTGCCCATATCCTGATGCAGGCTGATGGCGTTGAGATACAGGTTCTCACGAGTGTCCTCGCCCATGTCTATTTCGTCGGCGCGGTCGTGAACCGAGACATACATCGTTGCGGCCTGCTCTTTCAAAGCTGTGTCTTCACTTTCGGCGAACCGCTGGATGATGCCTATCTCGATGTTGTAGGCTTCGTTGCTTCCCGGGAAGCGTTCGTTCACAAACTCCCAGCGCAACTCATCGCCCAGATCTTGGTCGCCCATGAGGCTGTCGGCGGTGTTCCAGGCGCTCACGAAGTAGCTCAACACCTCTTCTTTAAGCTCCCGCATATCGGCCATATCGCGCAACAGGCCGATGGAGGCGAGGTAGTCGGGAATCTGGTTATACATATCGACGGCCTGCGCCATAAATGCGAGCGCGGCGTCGGTGTCGGTGGGTTTCACCTGGTCGGCCAGACGCAGGAATTCTTGTGCGGCCTCGGCGTAATTGCCCGATTCTTTAAAGGCGTTGCCGCCAGACTGGATGGCCGAAGCGATGTTGTTCTCGATGGTGACGCGCTCTTCGTCGTCCTGAGTGTACTCAAGCGAACGACGATAGAAGTCTTCGGCCTGCGTGAAGTTTCCACGCTGGTTGTTAAGGAACGCGAGGCGGTCGAGAACAACCTTGCGGACATCGGGGTCTTCCGGCGCCAGGGCGAGAATGTCCTCGAAATCGGTATAGGCTTCGTCAAACAGGGATGTCTCGAAGCGCAGTTCGGCGCGCTTGAAAATTATCTGCACAAGTTGCTCGAAGCCGTTTTCCACAACGTTCAACGAGTCGTTACGCAACACATGCTCATAGCGCAGTGACCCATCGATGTACATGCTGTTGAGATAGGCGCGGTCAATATTGATGTCATGCAGTGTATCGACGTACGCCTGCTGGTCGATGGTCGAGTCCAGCAGCGTGAAGATTTTCTCGACAGCGAAATAGGCGTTGGTTTCGTTCACCATGAAGTTGGCGTTGTCGGGGAAATTGTCGTTGCTGCGCACAATGTTGCGCCAGGCGATGAGCCAACGGGTGGGGTCGCCGATTTCATCGGCCAGCGTGAGGCTGCCCTGAATGGCGCGGGCTTCATTCTCGTAAAGCCACTGGCGGCCATCTTCGTCCATAAACGGCGAATACTTGCTGAAGTTGGTGTACAACTCAACGAATTTCTCGAATTCCTCTTCGCCGCGGGTGTCGGAGAATCGGTTCCAGAAAACCTGGCCCAGATAGATGTATGCGTGGCGCAGTATGTCCAGCTGTTCACCGATGCCGACTGTGTCGGAATTGGCGCTGAACCACTGCGAGTCGGGGCCATATGTGTTCACCATCAGTTCATAGGCGTCGATGACATAAGGTTGCACCATCTGCCCGGCGTTATCGGCAGTTATCGAACCGACACCACGGATGCGGGCCGGATAGCGCTTGTAGATTGTGATGATCGAGTCGATATAGCTGGGGCCCAGGATGTCGGCTGGATAGAGGAAAATGTAGGCTTGGTAGAGATCGACAGCCTGCATCGGGGCGTTCAGCTCGATTTTGAGATTGATGGCCTCGGTGAGCACTTGCTTGACCATCTCCACACTGCTGAGTTGAATGAACCCCTCGCGGGCAAGCTGAGCGGCCTGGCTCTGGCCCTCGAAGTCGAGGCTGTCGGTTTGCACGAGGCTGAACGCGATGTTCTCGATGGCGTCGCGCTGGAAATAGACCCGCAGGTCTTCGGCTTCTCCCTGATCGAACGTGTTGAGTATGGCTGCGAAATCCTCGATGGCGGCGTCATAGTTGCCTGCGGTGAAATTCACCCAGCCGCGATTGAACTGTCCATACTTCTGTAGCGGGTCATCCTCACGGTTGGCCAGAATATTGAAATAGCGTTGGGCCACATCCAGGAGGCGCTCGGGATCTCGCGAATCGAAGGCGAGGTCATAGTAGAGATTGCCCAGGCGGAACACAGCTTCGGAGCTATAGATCGATTGGGTCATCTCGGCGAATATGGTGTTATAGGCGTCGATTGCCTTGGCGACTTCTGGCGTCTCCGGCGTGAGCCGCATCTCGTCCGGCCAGTTAACGGCAACGGCTGGGTCGTTCTGCAAGGCGCGCTCACGGGCGCTTGCGCGCTGTTGTCGGGCTGCGTCGTAATAGAAGAACGCCATGTTATACAGCACAACATCCCTGTCGTTGAACGTCGGGTCGAGGTCAATCACCATCTCATAGAGCTGGGCGGTGCGCCGCGGATTTTGAATGCCTTCAATCTCGGCGCTCAAACGCGCAAGCTTATAGTACAGGTAGGGCAAATCGGGTGATTGCGGGTATTGCCGGATGCTCTGCTCAATCCTGGTAGAGAGCTGACGCTTCTGTTCCAGAATGCGCTGGTGCTCGCGCTCCAGATCAATCATGTCAACCGCAAGCAACGGCATCAGAATGGCTGCGAGAACGATAGTGAAAATCACTCGGTGACGCATGTAACTCATCCTTTTCATCAGGCTATTCCCCCGCGTTGTCCGCCGGTATCTCACCCTCAGACCGCTCGATTTCCTCAGGCTGGTCGTTGGGCTCCGGCTCTGTCGTATCAGGCTGATCGTCAGGCTCTGGCTCGGTTATCTCCGGCTGAACCTGCGGGGACGATTGATCGCGATATTCGGCCTGAAGTTGCTGAAATTGTTCGTCCATCTGCAACGTTTCGTCGTAGAGGATATCCAGAAGGGTGTATTCAAATCTGGCGGAAACATCCTGAACATTTTGTTCGAGAGAAGCAAGCACCTCGACATACTGCTCGCGAAGTCCTTGATTTTCGTCAAGCAACAGCAGGTTCACGCTGCCAAGACGCTTGGCGATCTGTCTGTTGTAATCGCGAACGGCCTGCTCGCGAACCATCAACATCCGGGTACGGAAATCCTGAAGGATTTGCAGTTCCTGGGCAAGCTTCTGCTGAAACTCGGTTTCGGTGCGCTGTTCGCCAAAAGCATACAGGGCCACTGTCTCGAGCGACTGAAGATTGCCCTGCATCAAGCCGATGGCTCTCTGAGCACGGCTGCGCACATCGGGGCTGGTTCCCGGGCTGTCGCTGAATCGTTGCCACTTGTCGACGAGCAGGCGTGTCTTGCCAATCTCATTCGCCAGAGCATAGGCGAGTTCATAGTCGCCCATCTTCAACTGATCGAGGCTGCTGAGATATTGCAGTGTGCCTATCTCGACAATATAGCCGTCGAGCTCTTCCACACGCTGGTCGATTTGCTCTGGAACCTTGGTGTTGGGCCGGCTGTTCGCAAGGTCGATGAGCAGGCGAACTTGTTCGATGGTGTCGTTGACGAGCGCGAATTCCTCTTCATATATCTGGAGACGAATAACATCGTCGGGCGAGAGGCCAACAGCCACATTCTCCAACGTTCCGGTAGAGACATATATCTGCTCATTGAGATCGAGGAGACGGGTGCGAACTTCTTCGCGGGCATTGCGGGTCGAACTTTGGTTGTACTGATTCATCAGGTCTTTGTGTCGTCGGATGAGCTCGCGCTTTGCGTCCAGCACATTCACCATCAAAGACGTGTCGTCCAGCGCCAGATTGATGTCTCCCTTGGCGTCGGTTATGTTGCCCTGCCCATAGTTGATAATTGCGGAAAGATAGTTGGGCGAGTTATAGTAGGACGTTTCGTAAGGATCGTTCAGCAGTTCGCCGAGAAAAGACAAGGCTGTCTCGTAATCTTCCATCTGAAGATTCAACAAAACGAGCTCGTAATAGAATTCGTCGGTAAACTGCTGTTGAGTTATATCCATGAAGTAGTTGTAGCAATACAGGGCTTTCTCGAAATCGCCGCGCTCCTGATAAAGGCGCCCCAGCGACAGATAGACGAAGTCGAAATTCAGCGATTCTTCGGGGTAGTCGAGCACGAGTATGAGAAACTTCTCGATGGCATATTCAAGACCGAAGTTGTAATAGCTGGTCAGGGCCAGCAGAGCCTCGGCCTTGAATCCGTAATTCGGATCGGAGAGAAGAGAATTGAACAGCGCTTCGGCTTCTTCCATGTTGTCGAGGTTGAAGTGAGCGTTGGCCAGCCAGAACACCTGTTTGGGCCGCATGTTGTCGGGATACTGTGCAGCCAGAGACACGAGCGCCTCGTTTTCATCCAGAAGGAAGTATATCTCCTCCAACATGATTACAGCATCGTTTGAGTACTGCGAGCCGGGATACTCGGCCAGAAGTTCCTCAAATCGGCTCTGCGCGGTAGCCAGACGGCCATAGCCTTTATAGATGACACCCTCGTACAAGAGAAGTTGATCACCAAGCTGCGGCACGTTCTGATAGACCAGTATCAGGTCGATTAATTCGCCCAGCGCAGGGCTGTATTCCATGTTGTCGAGGAAATCAAGCAACGGCTCCGAGTCAACCAGGAACATGCGTTGGACGCTGGCAAGGTTGCCGCTTTCGTATGCTTGTTTCACTTCTGTCCTGCGAACAGCCAACAATCCGAGACGCTCGATCTCGGCATTGATCCGATCGAAGGCGTAGTATTCTTCCTCTAAGACCGCTTCCAACGCCCCATCCGAATTCTGTCCCGCCAAAGGCAGGCAGGTCAGGGCAAACAGAACAGAAAGCAACAGTGCGATAGCTAGTTTCATGCTGTCTCTTCTCTTTGGTTGTTGTGTATCAGACGCATCATGAACCGGGAAAATAGGCATTGTGCGCGGAGATATTAATCCTCGAGCACACGCCGGATTTCGTCAAGCTCTTCCTCCGCCTGGCGACGCCTGGCGCGAATCGCCTCGAGCTCTTCCAACAGCGGGTTTTCGCCGGCAGCGCCCGTTTCGCGGCGGACTTCGGCGCGACGGCGTTGATCGGGGCGGATCTCGGCGGTCGGATTGAACTGTGCATACTTGCCGGCAGCCTTGATCTCTGAGAAATAGTCCAACGTATAGCGCACATTCAGGGCGAACTTGACTTTGTCGCGGCCAGCTTCACTGCGACCGATTTCCTCGATGCGGTAGATACCGCCGCGGAATTCGAAGTTCTTATACATGAAGTTCGCGCCGAAGTTCACGTTGTAACCGTCCATCTCGGCGATTACAGACATGTAGGGTACCGGTTTGATTTCGACTGCGCCAAACAAGCCGCCAAGCTGTTTGGAAAGCTCGGCATTGCCCTCGAACCGATTCTGGCCGAAGCCGATATGAAGAACGGTTTCGAGGTAGTTGCTGAACGGCAGGCCACGCAAAACGGTTGACTTGGACAAGACAACGTAAATCGAGTTGGCGGTGTAGTCATCGAGGTCGGTGAAGTTGTGCTTCTCCAAATCGACTTCGCCATCGTCCTGGTCTTTCTGCGTGATGTCGGAGAACAGGTTGTCCATACCGACAGAAAGCGCCGGCAATGTTTCAGATTCATACAGAATCTGGGCTTTGGCGTTGAGCATGAACATTTCGTTGCCGGTATATACGGCGCCCAGCTCAACACGGTTGAACAGACCGAAATTGAACACTCCGGCATAGGTGAACTGCAAGTCCTGCTCATCGGTAATGACAAAGTCGTTGTCGTAGACCGTTACGTAGGTAAGTTCGTCAACACCAGGGCCAAAATAGGAAACTGCCGAGAACTCCGCCATCAGATGCGGAAGTACATAGGCGGTGGGAACCTTGATGCCGCCCAGGCAGGTGAACGGTACGGCTTGCAACACTCCTGCTGCAAGAACCAAGACAATAACACTGAAAATTCTCCCCTTCATGGATGCCTCCTGTATACTATTTTGATGAAATCATCCCAAAGACATTTCTTTCATCTATACATTTTAGAATTGACAACACATAGTCAAGTTATTTTTTTTCATTATGAGCATTTCAGACGGGATTACTGCCGAGTCGTTCGCCGCGCATCATCTTGCGCGCAACGATTATCGTATCCTGACTCGTAACCATCATTGTCGGGAAGGTGAAATCGATATCGTATTTCTTGATGGCGAATGTCTTGTTTTCTGCGAAGTGAAACAACGATCAGGTGGCCACGAAACCGCGTTGCTCAGCGTTTCTGCCCGCAAGCAACGAAAACTGGTCGCCGCAGCCCTGCATTATCTGGCCAGGCATCCAGAACTTGATGGGCTGCAAACGCGCTTCGATGTCATCACCGTGACTCCATCCGGCTCTCACTGGAAGGTGAATCACGTTCTCGATGCCTTTCGGCCAGAAAATTAACGCTGTAGGTCGGTCTCGTCGAAGTCGCTGCCCATGAAGAAACGCCAGCTTGGGTCGCCCACCTCCTTTTCGTCGCCATCGACATAGATTAATTTCAAGTCACCGCTGGTCTGCTTGTCGAAAAACAGATACGTCCTGTGCGAACCTTCCTGATAGTACTTCCAGACATGATAATCGCGCGCGCCCATCAGTCCGGCGCTGGGCGACTGGATATCGCCGCCCACCGGCGCCGAACCGGAAGAGGTTTTCTTGTCCACCGAGTCAGGCGCTCCCAGGCGGATGTATATACGGCCGCGGTCTGTTTTCCAGCCTGGCTGATAAACCCCGTATTGCTCGTTGGTAAAACGAATGCGTTCCTGCACCAGCGTGAAGAACTCGTTCTCGGGAGTGCCCGGCGTGGGGTCGTGGGAGGTCCAGAAGCGGTCGAGGAAATGCATACGGCCGGTATCGGTAAGGTTGTCCCAGGGGCGCAACTGCGAACGTGGCAGGAAATAACCGAGCAATTGCTTCTCATCCTCGATCTTTTCGAACAACCGCCACACGCCGGCTCGCGGCTCGCGGCGCAGAAAGTAGCTCTCGCGGGTAAGAGGCGAACGTCCCGGAATCTGTAGGTCGAAGCGCAGTGAGTAGTAACCCTCCGAGATACCCACCAGTCGCAGTGGCAGCAGAATTTCGTTGAACCCCGCCTGCACGGTGAATCCCGCTATCGCCAGGGTCGAATCGATTTCCCCGCCGGTAACAGTGAGAACCGGCAGGACTTCGAGGCCGATTTCATCCGGCGTGGCCATCATCTCGGCGTAAACCCACAGTGTATCGTTCTGCAAAGCGGTGAAGATGTGGTCGGGATGCACCACGAACAAACGCCCCAGTCGATGGAATTTTTCGAGATAGCGCGTTGTGTCGGCAGAGACGCTCGAAACCAGCTCGAGGTCGGAAAGTGCGCCGTCGGGCGGCAACAGAGTGAGCTGCTGTGTCCACTGGTGAGTAGCGCCGGAAACGGTGTCGGTGAAACGCAGGCGCAAGTTCAGTTCGTCGTTGAGATCCAGCGAGATTTTGTCAAGATAGTATCGCGATGCGGACGACGGGGCGTATGGGTCGGCGGTGAGAATCTTGTTGGTGAAAGTTTTGATGGTGCGGTAGCCATCGCTGCGCAACACATCTATGGCCACTTCAACCGAGGCCTCGTATCCATACTCGCCCGCAACGAACGCCAGCGACGCATAGGGAATCTTGTAGTTGATTTCGACTCGCGTGTTGCCAAGCTGTGGAAAGCGCAGAGCCTCCACATACAGGTTGAGCGTGTCCTCGGCAGCCACAAGCGGCATCATCAGTCCCAGAAGAAGAAGCGCGAGAATCAGTTTCATAACCATAACCCTGTCATTTGTTGCGAGGTCATATTTTCAATCCTGCCATTTGTTGCGGAGTTCATAACTTCCGAACCCCTTGAAGTCGTAAAAGATGAATTCCTTCATTTCCTCGTAATATCGCCAGATGATGTATGCGGGCGAATCGAATGGATGAACCTCTTCGACAATCTCATCTGGATCGCCATAGATGATGAAGATGCGCCCCATGTCGGTCCGCCAGCCTTGTCTGCCACCCTTGATGGAGTAGCGTTCATCGGCGGTTATTATGCGGTCGTAGAAGGCCTGGCGATATTCGTTTTGCTGGGTTCCCGGCGAGGGATCGATCATATCCCAGAAGCGGTCGATGGCCGGTTGCAACTCATCGTCGTCCAACTGGTGGAATGTCCGCATGTCGTTGCTGTTGAGAATGTAGCGTAACTGCGACACCTGCTCGTTCGGAGTGTATTCGCGCTGGAACAGATACAGCGTCGAGGGCATGCGAAACTCTGTTTGCAGGCGTTTGTCGGCATAAACGGCGACGGAATGCGCCTGATCGAGCTGCCCCTGCCAGCCACTGGGGTGCAGCGTTGTTGACCAGGTGTCGCCGTCGGGCTGTAGCGGCCAGGCGGCGAGGCCTTCGATGTAAAGCATGACGCTGTCGGGGGGGGGGGCGAAGGCCTGGGTGAAGCGCACTGAGTCGATGGCGCTCCATGGCCACTGGGTTCGGGACATGAACAGTGCTCCGTTTCGCTGGCAGATGGCCCACAGAGTGCCGGCGTTGGCGCCGTGGCGGGGCACGCGCACTTCGAGAGTGCGGGTCGTCTTGGCGCCGCTCAACTTGTTGAATAAGCTCGTGTATATTGTATAGTAGCCCTTGTCCAATTGAACAGAGGCTTCAAATGGATAGGCGGCGCTGCCGGGCATCATCTGCGGGGGCATGGTGAAACGGATTGTGTGCAGTGTATGGAACGTCTCGCGTCCGCGGCCATCCAGGACATCGACGCTCAGTTCGCTGTGGCAGATTTGAATGTGGTTGCCGAAGCTGTCGGTGGCCGCTTCAAAGTGCAGCTCATCGAATGGCACCAGGATGAGCAGGCGCAGGTTGTCGCCCACAGGCTCGGGCATGATGTCGATGGCGATGAGCGGCGCAACGACCAGCCACAACAGGCAAAAACCGACAAACGACCGAAAATGAGCCGTGGGCATCAGTCCTCCAGGCGGACCGCCTAATCTTTCTCAATCGCCAGGCGGACCTTTGGTGTATTGAGAATGGCGGGACGAAGCGTCTCGATAAGGCGTTCGCCAGGGAAAAGGCTCAGCTTGCGCGATGTCAGTTTCAGCTTGTTGTATTTCTGTGTGTGCACAACAAACACAATCTTGACCTTTCCCGGAGCAGACGTCTGGCAGTCGAGCAACCGTTGCGCCATTTTGGCGTCAGCGTGTTCGCCCCCCAACTCAACCTCTAACTCTCCTGGTTCTTCCAGTAGTTTGTCAAGCGGTATTATTTTTTTGGGGCTGACGCGCAACAGGCTGTCATCGCCGTTTCCTCCGGCTTTGCGCCCCACCACGAACAGTGTATGCCCTTCTTTCATCATGCCAATCATTTCGATATAGTCGTTATCGAACAGCCGCAGCTCGAACTTGCCGTGCAGGTCTTCGAGGGTGACGAAGGCGTATGGGGCGCCGCGACGCGTTGTGCGGCTGTTCACCTCAGAGACGATTCCGGCCAGCTTCACCCAGCCGCCGCTGTTGGGCTGCCGCTGCTTCGAGTCGGCGTTTGCATAGAGTTCCAGCAGTTCTTTGTATGGGAACAGCGGATGCCCCGAAATATAGTAGCCCAGGAACTGCTTTTCTTTGTCGAGCTTCTCTTTGAACGACCAGTCTTCCACCTCGGGCAGTTTGGGCTTGTATGAACCCTGCTCCTCTTCGGCGCTCCAGGAATCGAACAGGTTTATCTGCTGGCTGTTGCGCTCGCTCTGGATGACGCCGGCATGGTTGAGCGCCTCCTCGAAAACGGCCATCTTCTGGGCGCGGGAACCGGGCAGCTCGTCCAGCGCGCCGGCGCAGATCAGGCTTTCGAGGCAGGTTTTATTGATGAGCACAGTGTCGTTGCGCTCGCTGAAGTCGAACAGGTCGGTGTAGGGGCCGCTCTTGGCGCGCTCTTCGAGGATTGAGTCGATGGCGGCGCCGCCCACGTTCTTGATGCCGCGCAAGCCGAAAAGGATGCGGTTGCCGTTGACGGCGAACTCCTTCTCGCTGTTGTTGATGTTGGGCGGCTCGATGTGGATGTCGAGGCGGCGGCATTCTTCGAGAAACTGCGGAATCTTGGCCGGGTCGTCCTCGACAGAGAGCACGGCGGCCATGAACTCGACCGGGTAGTTTGCCTTGAGCCATGCCGTCTGGAAGGCCACATGCGCATAGCAGGCCGAGTGGCTCTTGTTGAACGCGTAATTGGCGAAATCCTGCCAGTCGTTCCATACTTTCTCGGCGACGCGGGCCGCCACGCCGTTCTTCTCGCAACCCTCGACGAAGGTGACGCGCAGCTTGTTCAGCAGGTCTTCCTTCTTCTTGCTGATTGCCTTGCGCAAGATGCCGGCGTCGGCGCTGCTGAACCCGGCCATCGCTTTGGCAATCTGCATCACCTGCTCCTGATAAACCGTGATGCCATACGTTTCCCGCAGGATTTCCTTCATTATCGGGTGGTCGTAATGCACTTGCTCGCGGCCATGTTTGCGGGCGATGAATGACTCGATGAACTGCATGGGGCCGGGACGATACAGCGCCACCATGGCGATGATGTCTTCGAACTTCGTGGGTTTCAGCTCCATCAGGTGTCGGCGCATACCGGAGCTCTCGAATTGAAAGATGCCGTCGGTGTGCCCGTTCGCCAGCAGCTCGAACGCCTTACTGTCGGTCAGGTCAACGTTCTCGATGTCCAGCTTTACGCCGCGGTAGGTCTCGACCAGCTTCACCGCCTTGTCGATGACCGTGAGCGTTTTGAGGCCCAGGAAGTCCATCTTGAGCAGTTTGAGGTCTTCGAGCCACTTGCCTTCATACTGCACCAACATCACCTGAGCGCCGTCTTTCTGCGAATTTGTCGCCAGCGGAACGTAGTCGCTGAGCTCGCTGCCTTCGCCGCCGGGGCCAATCACCACGCCGGCCGCGTGTACGCCAATCTGTCGCACCAGGCCCTCGAGCACCAGTCCGTGACGCAGGATGTCGCGGTAGAGCTGGTCTTTGTTCATCAGGTCGGCAAACTCAGGGGCTTCCTTGAGCGCTTTCGCCAGCGTCACTTTCGGCCCGCCGGGAATGAGCTTGGTAATCGCGTTGGCTTCGATGGGCGGCATATTGAGCACCCTGGCGACGTCCTTGATGACGCTCCTGGCGCCCAGCGTACCAAAGGTAATAATCTGCGACACGTTCTGACGGCCATACTTCTCGACCACATAGTCGATGACGCGGCCACGTCCCTGGGCGCAGAAGTCGATGTCGATGTCGGGCATGCCCACGCGCTTGAGGTCGAGGAAACGCTCGAACAGCAGGCCATACTTCAGCGGGTCGAGCTGGGTGATGTCGAGCAGGTAGCTGACGATGGAACCGGCTGCCGAGCCACGGCCCGGGCCGACAGGGATGTCCTCGTTGCGGGCATAGGCAATGAAGTCATGCACCACGAGGAAGTAGCTCACATAGCCCATCTGGTGAATGACGTCCAACTCGAACTCGAGCCGCTCGCGGATTTCGGTGGTCTCCTGCGGATACTTGCGTTCGAGGCCCGCCTCGCACAGGGCGCGCAGATAGCCATATGGCTCGCTATAGCCGTCCGGCAGGTCGATCTTGGGGAAGAGAAAATCTTTGTAGGGCAGCTCGAAGTCTATCGACTCGGCGATGAGCGCCGTGTTGTCGAAGGCGTCGTCGAGGTCGGGGAACAGCGCCCGCATTTCCGCCTCGGTCTTGAAGTAGAGCTGGTCGGAGTCAAAGCGAAAGCGGCCTGTGTCGTCCAACATCTTGCCCGTCTGGATGCACAGCAAGACGTCGTGCGATTCGGAGTCCTCTTTTTGCAGGTAATGGCAGTCGTTGGTGACCACCAGCGGGGTGTCGGTTTCTCGCGCCAGCTCGATGAGCAGCGGCAGCACGGCCTTCTCGTCTTCAAAGCCGTGGTTCATCAGCTCGATGTAGAAGCGGCCGGGGAAAATGCGCTTATATTCCGCGAGGGCGGCGCGGGCTTCGTCGGGCTGCTTGTTCAGCAGCAGGCGGGGAATCTCGCCCTGGATGCAGGCCGACAGCGCGATGATCCCCTCCGAATAGCGCGCCAGAAGGCTCTTGCTTATGCGTGGTTTATAGTAAAACCCCTGCGTGAAGGCGAGGGACGACAGCTTCATCAGGTTGCGGTAGCCGGTGAGGTTTTGCACCAGCAGCACGAGGTGATAGCGGGGCTGGCGTTTATGCTCTGGCGAGTCGAGTTCGCCGTCGATGACATAGGCCTCCAGGCCGACGATGGGCTTGATGCCGGCGCGCTGGGCGGCGTTGCAGAAGTCGATGGCGCCGAACATGTTGCCGTGGTCGGTCATGGCAACGGCGGGCATGCCCAGTTCCGCCGCGAGCTGCACCATCTTGTCGGTGCGGCAGGCGCCATCCAGGAGGCTGTATTGCGTGTGGTTGTGCAGGTGGACGAATGCCACTGATTACCCCTCTGTTGTTGCGAGCGCAACGTTGGGCACTCACAATCTGTTGTCCTGTCATGAATTAGTGTGCTCAATCACTTGGTCGAATACAGTGCTGTGACTGCTTATCTGCCAGCAGCACACGCACTTGGGAAGCTCACTTCATGTGTCCGTAACCTGCTCGCCATGCCCGATTCTGTCAAAGGGTTTCTCGTGGCCTCGGTGGGCCAAAAGGCGCGAAGCGTTTGTCAGGCGGAACTTGCGGGGCAGAAAATTTTTTGCAGCGTGCGCCGGATGGCCTTTTCGTGGGTGCCAGGCCAGTAGAGTCGGCCGCAGTCGGGGCAGTAGTGGATGTGCTTGTGAGTGGCAACAATATATGGCGGAGCGAGTTGTGCCGCACGTTCCGCCGGCAGTTCACGCAGGGGGGTGTTGCAGCGGTTACAGCGGCAGAACAGCCGCTGCGGGTCGAGCGAAAGCAGATCGCGCAGCTCTCCCAGTTGCTCGGTGGGGTGGTCGGCGGTTATCAATCGGCGGGGAAAGGAGCGCTTGTCGGCGGCTTCCTGCGCATTGCGGGTGAGATATATCCGTTTTTCGCGCATAGCTCGCGCCACCAGGCGATGAAACCCGGCACGCGGATACATAGCGGCGTCATAACCCAGCAGGCGCAGCCATTTGGCCAGTCCACCCAGGTGGTCGGCGACGAGGAAGCGTTTTTCACGTGGCATAGATTATACCGATTACACCCTGGACAGAAGCTTGTCAAGCCGGAAGAAGCGCGCGGCGTTTTCCCATGTCTGCTCGGCGATAGCTTTTGGCGGCAGGCTCTTCAGCTCGGCGATGCGCTGCACCACCAGCGGCAGCCGGAAGGGAGCGTTACGCTTGCCGCGATGCGGATGTGGCGACAGGTAGGGGCAGTCGGTTTCCACGAAGAAGCGGTCGCGGGGGACAGAGCGCACCAGGTTGCCCTGGGCGCTGTTCTTATAGGTGACGGTGCCGGTGAACGAGATGTGCCAGCCGCGCTCGAAGGCGCGCTCGGCAAACGCTTCGTCGCCCGAGTAGCAGTGAAACACCACAGCCGGTGCGTCGCTGGCGGCCAGGATGTCCCAGCAGTCATCGTGCGCCTCGCGGCAGTGAACGACGATGGGCATTTCTCGCTCGACGGCGATACCGATCTGCTGCTCGAACACTTGCCGCTGAAGGTCTCGCGGGGTGTAGTCGCGGTAGTAGTCCAGGCCAATCTCGCCCAGAGCCACCACTTGCGGATGCTGCAACAGGTCTTTCACCAGGCTGGCGTCATATGTGTCGGCGTCGGCTGGATGAAATCCCACAGTTGCCCAGATGTGATCCCAGCGCTCGGCGAGAGCTATCGAGGCGCGGCTGCCGTCGGCGTTTATCCCCACGTTGACGATTGCCTTCACGCCGGATTCGAGGCTGCGGCGGATAACCTGGTCGCGGTCTTTGTCAAAGGCGTCGGAATCGAGGTGGGCATGGGTCTCGAATATTTTCATGGGCTACTCCCTATTCTTGCGGCTCGATGTCTGGATAGAGGAACATCATCGCCAGATCGAGGCGATAGTCGTCGTTCAGGTGAAAGCGTATTTCCGAGTAGTCGGTGCGGCCATCCTTACTCTGCGCCAGCAGATAGCCGCGAAACTCGACATGACTGTTTACTTTCTTCACATCCCTGATACTGAAATAGACAGTCCGTCCCTGCCACCAGCGTCCCAGCAGCAGCAGCGACTGAAAATAATTGCGCGGCTCGTAGATTCTGCGTTCCTCGCCCTTCACCACCAGCGTCGTGGCCACCACGTCCGGCAGCAGCAGAAAATCCAGGAGCCGCGTTCCCAGCGAGCGATGCAGGTAGAGCAACTGCACGAAGTGCGGCGCCAGCAGGGCTGCTTCGCTTGCCGAGAGCGCCGACAGGTCGATGCGTTCGCCGTCGGGCAGCGTCAGGAAGCCGCCCTCGAGCGCGCAGGCGTCGTCAGGCACAATATCGATGCCGTCAGGCAGGGCGAGACGGCGCAGGCGCAACGAGGCGCGCAGGCTGTCGGGGCCGGGCTCGCGTTGCAGCGCCAACACTTCGCCATCACGGCACAGGTCGTGCTCTGGGAACTCTGCCGACAGAAAAGCACCGACGTCCTTCACCTTGTTTTGCAGCAGCTCACGTGACAGAGCGCGATCCCAGGTGCGCTCGACAAACACTTCCAGGTCTGCGCTTGTGCGCACAATCTGGCGCACATCGGTGTCCAGAGGCCTGTATGGCGGCGCTTGCGGCGCTGGGCGCATGGGCATATCCGGCCTCACGGCTTGCTGTGTTGTTCCTCGTGCCGGTGTCGCGTCAACGGGGCGTTGCGCCGGGGGCGTGTTTGCCGGCCTGGTTGCCTGCATGGGCGCAACGTGGCGGAAGCGTTCGATTGCAACCGCGTCGGCGGGGATGGTGAGCAGCAGCGGTTCATCGCCGGGCAGCACGAAGCGAAGTTCGAGCGCGGCCACGCCGATTGTGGCATCAAGCCGCAACAGCAGCAGCCTGCCGTCTGGGAAACGCCTCAGCAGCGAGTCCGCCGCTGCGCCGCCGTCAAGGTCGGCGAACTTGACGCTCAACCCGGCTTCGAGCAAAGGCTCGAGTGCCCTGGGACTGCGCGCCTGCAAGGCGAACCATGCTTGTTCGGCCACAACCATCACAGATTCCGGCATCTGCGCGGCCTGCGGCGGCAGCTTCTCGCGCAAACGCAGAATGCTGCCGTCCACCACCTCGAAGCGCACATCGACGCGACGCAGATAGCGGCTTTTCCATTGCATATCGATGGTGCTCGAGGTGAGCGAGGCTGGCTCTGTGGTGTACATACCGCCGTTTTCGAGCCATGCTTGGTACAGATGCCACAGTCCTGGCGAAGCGAAGTGCTGCGCAGCAGGCTGAAATGCCGCCAGCGGCGTCACCGTCAATATCGCCAGGAAAACAGCAGGAATAACTAATCTCATACCGCCAGTTTTCACTGTCGGATAGAGCGGTCAACGTTTTTCGGATAAGCGCGACAGGAAATCAGTTGACGAAATCTCTTGCGTCAGTTTTCTGCATCAAATCTGATGGAATGGAATTTGCATCTATATACGTTCACAGTATCATGGCTTCAACGAGGTGTGGATGATTATTCTTGTCTTGGCCACTGTCGCTCTGATTGTCTTCTGGACTATCGAGTACTTGCGTCACTGCCGCAACGTTGCGATGATTCCGGTGCGCATTCATGTGAATGGAACGCGCGGGAAGTCCAGCGTCACGCGGCTCATCGCGTCTGGTCTGCGCGCCGGCGGCGTTAGCTCCATCGGCAAGACCACCGGCACCCTGCCCCGCATAATTTTCGAGGATGGCGCCGAAGCCTCTATCGAACGGCTACAGCACGCCAACATTATCGAGCAGAAATATGTCTTTCGGTTTTGCGCTTCTCGTCGGCCACGCGCCATCGTTATCGAGTGCATGGCTGTCAATCCCATCTACCAGTGGGTCACAGAGCGCATGTTCGTCAAGTCAACCATTTCGGTGATGACAAACGTGCGTATGGATCACCTCGACCAGATGGGCAACACCATCGACCAGATAGCGCACTCGCTGTCCAACTCGATTCCGCGTGACGGCATATTGTTCACCGCCGAGCATGAGCAGCTTCCCATTCTGCGTGACGTGGCCACCAAGCGCGGCACAAAGGTTTTCGAGACATTCGGCGATAAGGTGAGCGACGACGAAATCCGCAACTTTTCCTACATCGAGCACCACGACAACGTCAGTTTGGCTCTGGCCGTGTGCGAATATCTCGGTGTCAGTCGGCGCGACGCGCTGAAGGGCATGCAGGCGGCCACGCCAGACCCTGGCGCTCTGCGCAAGCACCGTGTGCTCGACCGCGATAAAGTGATTGTGTTCTACAACGTGTTCGCCGCCAACGATCCCGGCTCGACCAGGTTCATCTGGGACAAGATTACCTCGATGTTGGACGGCCAGCAGCGCATGATCATGCTTAACTCCCGCGCCGACCGTTATTTTCGCTCGCTACAGTTGCTCGAGGTTTGCAGCAAGCTCAGTCTCGACTATCTGGTGCTTACCGGTGAACGTACCGTACAGCTCGCCGCCGCCGCCAAAGAAGCCGGCTGTCCGCCCGATAAGCTGATCATCCTTTCAGAGATCGAGCCATCGGAAGTGTATGCGAGAATATGGGAACTGACCAGGGGCGAGTCGCATGTGGTTGGCATCGGCAACATGGCTGGCACACGCAAGTATGGCGGACAGATCGCCAATTATTTCAACAAGATGTCGGAAGGAGGCACGAGTGGTTGAAGCTGTAGTCGGGCTGGGTGTTCTTGTCAGCTTGATCTTTACTGAACTTTTGGGGGCTTCGGCCGGCGGTATCGTCGTGCCCGGGTACATCGCAATGTATCTCGACCGCCCCATGCAGATAATAGGCACCCTGATGGTGAGCCTGGCCACGCTCGTGGTCATCAAGCTGGTCTCGCGGTTCACCCTGCTGTATGGCAAACGCCGTATGGTGCTTTCCATCCTGGTCGGTTTTATCCTCGGTTGGCTCACGCGCAACGCCGTCTTCGCCAACATCACCATCTACGACCTCGAACTACAGTCGATTGGCTACATCGTGCCTGGCCTCATCGCCAACTGGTTCGAGCGCCAGGGAATCGTCAAGACCATCTGCGTGATGATGATTGCCGCCGTCGTGGTGCGACTTACGCTCATAATTATTTTCGGCGGGGAGGTGGCGTTCCATGTTTAAGCCCTCACTCAGGTCCATCTGGTCGCTTCTGGCTCTGGCGGCGCTGGCGGTAGCGCTTTACTACATCGCCCAAAGCCAGTATGTGGAAGCGAAGGACAAAGAAAAACTCGAAGCGGCCGAGCTGATGAGCCGCTGCATGGAGGCGCTCAAGGACGAGGTGGTCGCCAGCGGCTATCACATCAACGAGCGCATCGACCCGGCCCAGACCGGCCTCGTTGGCCCCCGCAACTCCAGCATCACCACCAGCGCCGGCATCCTTTCCAACAAGATTACTACGCTCAACCCTAACTTCGCCGCTGTTTACGTCGATCTGTTGCGCCAGGCCGGCGTACACTCAGGAGACTGGATAGCTGTCGGCCTCACCGGCGCCGAGCCGGGGGCCAATCTCGCCCTCTATTGCGCAATGCAGACAATCGATGTGAACCCGGTCATCATCACCGCTGTGGGCGCAGCCGAATTCGGCGCCAACCGCGAAGATTTCACCTGGCTGGACATGGAACGCGTTCTGTATCAGCGCGAGCTCATCGGTTTTGGCTCTGTGCGTGCGAGCCTCGGCGGGTTCCGCGATTTGGGCCACGATCTTGACTCGCTTGGCGTTGCCAACCTGCTCGAAGCGATGAAACGCAATAAAGTGCCGCTCATCCGCGGTCGTTTTCTCTCCGACAATGTTCTTCTGCGCCGCGAAATCTACGACGAAGCCCTGGCCCAGGGGCGTCAATATGCTCTGTTTGTGAACATCGGCGCCGGCGCCGCCAACGTGGGCGACTTTGAAAACGCCAAGGCAATCCGCACAGGCCTCAATACGCGGTTGGCCGAGCAGGAGTTTGAAACCCCCGGCGTGATGATGGAGTTCGCCAAGACCATGCCCGTGCTGCACATCTATCATATCCGCACGCTGGCAGATCGTTTCGGCATGCCGGTGGCGGCACGCCAGTTGCCCGAAGTGGGCGAGGGCGCTGTGTTCGAGTCACGGGCGCTCAACGTTACCGTAGCCATCATCTGTCTGGCGATTATCCTCCTTGCCATCACCGTGGTGGTCATCTTTGACCGCAAGGATCGCCACTTCCTCGAGAATGTAATCGACCCCGATAAAGAGCTATAGTGCAATTAGCATAATGACCCGACGCGGCACAGGCAGCATCGGGTTTTTTGCGTTTATGCGCGAAATCCTTTGACAATCCCGCGCAACTCGACTTGCTTTGTTTCTCGAAGCTTCGCAACGTGCGGAGAGGAGTAAAAAACTATGACTCGCTACGCGATTATGACGATACTGGCTGTGTTGCTGGCGGCGACGTTGCACGCCGTATGGGAGATTGACACAGGCGCCGGGTTTGCCTACACCGACAACGTTTTCAACTTGTCCGACAAGGATATCAATCGGTTCGACGCAGGCGAGGATTACTTCGATTGGGCCGAGACGACCGACGATTTCCTG
The DNA here is from genome assembly GCA_021108395.1 of Candidatus Cloacimonadota bacterium. Classification (GTDB taxonomy): domain Bacteria; phylum Cloacimonadota; class Cloacimonadia; order Cloacimonadales; family JAIOQZ01; genus JAIOQZ01. Next base: position 118,200 of record JAIOQZ010000027.1, on the reverse strand, counting down.
GTCAATGCCTGGTTGCGGGGCCGCATGAGGGCGCAGGTAGGTGACTGGCGCATCTCGCCAATGGTCAAGGGCGGTTACGACTACTACGCCAGCAACACCGATAAATCGACCACGAGTTTGCTCACGGGTCTCGAGCTCGACTGGCGCAAGCTGGCGGTGAACGTCTATTATGGCTACTATCCCGACACCTGGCTGCGTAACTACATCGACGTGTGTAGCGCGACTGATGCTATTGTCAAGTTCTCGTATGACAAGAATATGTTCAAGCTCGATGCCAACTACCGTATCTTCCGGCGGGATTGGGTGTATCTTTACGGCAAGTTCGAGCAGTATTATCACAACGAGCATTTCACCGAATACGACGCCGACGCCGTCACCCTGGGCATTGGCTGGCGGCACTCGTTCCAGACCTTCTATTTCAAAATGTTCTACTACTTCCGCAACTATGAATGCGGCGACCCGCCCCCCACCGGCGCCATCGACGCTGACGAGTTCAGCGTCGCCGGCTACGAGGCGGACATCATCGAGATGAGCTTTCGCAACAAGAAGGTGGAGATTGCCCGCAACCGCTACATCCGGCCGTTCATCGACTTCAAGTACGAGAAGCGCGGCTACCAGACCGTCAACGCCGAGGACAAATACCATGCCGGGCGCGAGGACAGCAAATACAACGTCACCTTCGGCACGGCGTTCTACCTGTGGCCAGACATCGAGCTTACCGCCGAATACGACCATGTTTACCGCAAGGTGTCATCGAGCGTGAAGCCCGACATCGGCACCTACAAAGACTACATCACCAACCAGTTTTCGCTGGGTATCAGCTACACATTTTCACTGTGAGGGATAAAGCAATGAACGTCGAGAAGAAGCGCGAACGCATCCGTGAGTTTTTTGACCTGATCGAGTGCGAGCACTATGAGCTGCGCAAGTTCAGCCATCCGGCGCTGGTGTTCAAGGTTGACGACGAAAAGGTCTATTACTCGTTGTGGGAAGAAGACCTGCTGAACCGGTTCGGTCTCGAAAACGTGGACGGCTGGGATTACACAGAGGACATATTGTTCTGCCCGGACTGGATTCGCGGCGACGACGATGGCGACGATCTCGACGACGACGACGAGCCTCTCGACGCGGCCTCGTTGCGCAAATACATCGATGTGAAACCTACGAAATAACAATTTACGCCAAGAAGGGGTTGACAAAGAACGCCAATATCTGATTTCATAACTTTTCGTGAGAAAACAGACGCGGCTCGGCCAACATGGCCGGCAGTATGATTGAAACGATATTTTGTGTGTGCTAAGCGGGGAGCCAGCGGTGCCCTGTACCCGCAATCCGCTATAGCGGGGCCGAATTCCCGCCCGCGAATGCCGATGCCCGCCTGATTGGCGGTAAGTGGTGTTGATAGCCAAGCCCGGCGCAATCGCAGGCCGTGAACCATGTCAGATCCGGAAGGAAGCAGCATTAAGCGGTTGACGCGATGTGCCGCCGGTCTCCTTGGCTTGAGCCGGCTGCCGTCTTTCTTTCGAGCTACGTATCAACGGTGGGTGCACACACATTTTTCTGTTGCCGCGACAAGGAGCGTTGTTTGTCTTCCAGGTATGCAAGACCTCGGGGAACCTTCGACATTCTGCCTGAGCAAAGCCACAGGTGGCGTTATGTCGAAGAGTGTTTCATCGATGTAGCCGCCCGCTTCGGCTTGCGGCGCATCGTCACCCCCATCTTCGAGCGCGCCGACCTCTTCGAGCGCAGCGTGGGCGATACCAGCGACATCGTCGAGAAGGAGATGTATGTTTTTTCCGACCGCAAGGGCCGCCGCTTCGCGTTGCGTCCCGAGGGCACCGCGCCTGTGGTGCGCGCCTATGTCGAGAACAACCTCCACCTCTCCCAGGGAACCGCACGTCTCTGTTATTCTGGTCCCATGTTTCGCTATGACCGTCCCCAGAAAGGCCGTTACCGCCAATTCTACCAATATGGAATCGAGGTAATCGGCTCCGACCACCCCGCCATCGACGCCGAGGTGATTGGCGTGGCGACGCTGCTGTTGCAAGAGCTGGGGTTGACAGGCTGGCGGCTCGAAATCAACTCTGTCGGCTCACCCGCTACCGGCGACGCCTACGAGCAGGCCCTGCTCGACTACTTTTCGCCCCACGAAGCCCAGCTTTGCGCCGATTGCCGCAACCGCCTCGTCAAAAACCCGCGCCGCCTGCTCGACTGCAAGGTGCAGGGCTGCCGCGATTTGGCTGTGGACGCGCCGGTGATGCTGAATTACCTGGACGACGACGACAGGGCGCATTTTGCGCAGGTGCAGGAGCACCTCACCCGCATGAGCGTGCCGTTTGTGGTGAATCCGCGCATCGTTCGCGGGCTGGACTACTACACCGGCACTGCCTTCGAGATTATCGACGACCGCCTGGGCGCGCAGAGCACGCTCATCGGCGGCGGACGCTATAACGGCCTGGTTGGCCAACTGGGCGGCAAAGACCGCCCAGGCGTTGGCTGGGCAGGCGGATTCGAGCGCCTGTTGCTGGCGCTGGACGAGGAGGGAATCGCGGCAGGTGAGCCTCTGCGCCCTGTGGGTTACATCGTAGCCCTGGGTGAGCAGGCCGCCGCCGTTACCCCGTCGCTGGCGCACCGCCTGCGCACGGCGGGCATCTCCGTCGAATTTGACCCTGACAAAACGAGCATGAAGGCGCAGATGAAAGCCGCCGACAAGTGCGCCGCGCATGTCGCGCTCATCGTGGGCGACGACGAGCTGGCGCGGGGCGTGGTTGCTCTGCGAGACCTCGCCACCGGCGAGCAGCAAAACCTGGCCGAGGCGGACATTATTGCCCGGCTGAAAACATACAAAAGATGAAAGAGTAACCCACTTTTTGTAAAAAGTGGGATCAAAAACTTTTGCGGAAACTTTGTTTCCTATGTTTGTGCATGTAGTTATTCTTATGACACAAAGGATGCGTAGCATCCGCTAAAGCTTTTTGGTTTTACCTTTTTCTCGAAAAAGGTAAATGGGGTTCAGGGGTGAACCCCCTGTCATCTTATCAACAAAATAAGGAAAGATAAATGGCCAAGAAACAACGAACCGCCATCGAGCCCACACGGGCAGACAACTATCCCCAGTGGTACCTACAGGTAATCAAAGCCGCCGACCTCGCCGAGAACAGTGAGGTGCGCGGCTGCATGGTCATCAAGCCCTGGGGCTACACCATCTGGGAGAACATCCAGCGCACGCTGGACGACATGTTCAAGGAGACGGGGCATGTGAACGCTTATTTCCCCATCTTCATACCCAAGAGCTACTTCGAGAAGGAAGCGGAGCACGTCAAGGGCTTTGCGAAGGAATGCGCGATTGTTACCCACAGTCGTCTCGAGGACGACGGCGAGGGCGGGCTGAAGGTGGCCGGCGAGCTTGCCGAACCCTACATCGTGCGCCCCACCAGCGAGACCATCATCGGCGCCAGCTTTGCCCGCTGGGTGAACAGCTACCGCGACCTGCCACTGCTCATCAACCAGTGGGCCAACGTGGTTCGCTGGGAGATGCGCACGCGGATGTTTCTGCGCACCACCGAGTTCCTCTGGCAGGAAGGCCACACCGTCCATGCCACCAGCGAGGAAGCCATGCAGGAGACCCGTCTCATGCTCGATGTTTACGTCGAGTTCGCCGAGACCTTCCTGGCGCTGCCGGTCATCAAGGGCGAGAAAACCGAGAGCGAGCGTTTCCCCGGCGCTGTGAGCACCTACACATTCGAAGCGATGATGCAGGACCGCAAAGCTTTGCAGGCGGGCACGTCGCACTTCCTGGGTCAGAACTTCGCCAAGGCCAGCGGCATCAAGTTCCAGAACGAGCAGGGCATCGAGGAGCTGGCCTGGACAACCTCCTGGGGCGTGACCACGCGGCTCATCGGTGCGCTGGTAATGGCGCACAGCGACGACAACGGCATGATCATCCCACCCCGCGTGGCGCCCAGCCATGTGGCCGTCATTCCCATATATCGCAACGACGACGAGCGCAAGCAGGTGCTGGCCTTCATAGACGACATCACCGGCAAGCTGAAAGGCATGCGCTATCACGACCGCCCTGTGCGCGTCGAGGTGGACGACCGCGACCTCACCGGCAGCGACCGCTCGTGGCACTGGATAAAGAAGGGCATCCCCGTACGCATCGAGGTCGGCCCCCGCGACGTGGCCGCAGGCTCCGTGTTCATGGGTCGTCGCGACAAAGAACCCCGCGAGAAAACCGGCGTGGCTGTGGATGAGTTTGTGGCCGGGCTGCCCGCGCTGCTCGACGAGATTCAACAGAATATCTATGATCGTGCGCTGGCTTTCCGCGCCCAACATACACATCGCATCGACGACCACGACGAGTTCTATCGCTTTTTCACGTCGGCCAACACCGGCAAGCCCGTGATTCACGGCGGTTTTGTCTTCGCCCACTGGTGCGAGGACACCGCTTGCGAGGAGCGCGTGAAGGACGACCTGAAGGTCACCATCCGCTGCATTCCGCTGGACGCCGAAGAAGAAGACGGCGTCTGCATCGTGTGCGGCAAACCCAGCCGAAAAAGGGCGCTGTTCGCCAAGGCCTATTGATGAAATTCTGGCTCAAGTACGGTCATGAGTACATCTTCCTCGACCAGCTTTTCAAGGCGCTGGGCTGGAGCGAAGACTATCAGGACATCCGGCGTCACATCGAGCGCGCCGAGGTGAAGGTGAACGACTCGGCGGCGCTCAACCGGCGAACGCAGCTCAAAGAGGGCGACATCGTGCAATGGCACGGCAAGCACATCATCATCGCCGGCGCCCGCATGGTTCGTGAAGAAGCTTTGCAAGCCCGCGACGAGGGCCACCAGGTTCACAATCGCGGAGCTATCACCTGGACGGAAAAGCCGATTAAGCCGACGGAGAAGCACAAGTGAGCGCCGCGCTCATCACCATCGGCAACGAGATATTGCTGGGGCGAACGCTCAACAGCAACCTGGCGCATATCGGCGCAATGCTGGCAGAAGTGGGCCTACCGCTCACCGAAAGCCGCACCGTGCGCGACGAGCCGGACGAGATAACCCGCGCTCTGGCAGAGCTGTGGCCACATCACCGGCTGGTCATCACCACCGGCGGGCTGGGGCCGACAAAAGACGATGTAACCAAACAGACGATTGCCGCGTTCTTCGGTCGCGAGCTGAAGCACGACGAGCATACATGGGAGCGCGTGAAGCAGCGCTTCGCCCAACGGCACATCGATGCCCCCGACATCAATCGCGGTCAAGCGCTCGTGCCGGATGGGTTCGAGGTGTTGGACAACGACCGCGGCACTGCGCCGGGACTGGCTTTCGAGGCTGACGGCAGGCTGTTCTTCGCGCTGCCGGGCGTGCCCGCCGAGATGGAGCACTTGCTCGAAGCGCGCATCCTGCCGCGCCTGCGCCGAATCGAGAACCGCGCCCCGCTGTGGATGCGAATGCTGCACACCAGCGGCATACCGGAATCGACCCTGGCCGAGCGCCTGAACGACATCGACCCGCCGGACGAGGTGCAACTGGCCTGGCTGCCGCAACCCGGGCAGATTTCATTGCGGGTGTATGGCCCCGACCACGCGGCTTGCGAGAAATTGTTCGACGAACTGCTGCGTCGACTGGGCGACGACGTCTGGGGCACGGACGAGCAATCGCCGTCGTTGCGCCTGCACGACCTGCTGCGTCGGCGCGAACTGACGCTGGCTGTGGCCGAAAGCTGCACCGGTGGCCTCGTCTGCGCACGGCTGACGGCGCACCCCGGCGCGTCCGACTATCTGCTGGGCGGCGTGACCGCCTACAGCAACGCGGTGAAGACAGCGCTGCTGGGTGTATCACAAGAGACCTTGGAACAGCACGGCGCTGTGAGCGAAGCCACCGCCCGCGCAATGGCCGAGGGCACTCGTGCCCGGCTGGGCGCAAACGTGGGGCTTGCTGTTACCGGCATTGCCGGGCCTGCGGGCGGCAGTGACGACAAGCCTGTGGGCACGGTGCACATAGCCGTGGCCACGTCGCAGGGCGCAAGCCATGAGTTGCTGCATTTGTCCGGCAATCGTCAGGCTGTGCAGGCGAAAGCGGCTGACAGATTAATGCTGTTGGCCCTGCGTGTGTTGAAAGAACTGAAGGAGTCACAGTGAACATACTGGTTATCGGCGGCGGCGGCCGTGAACACGCCATCGCGCATGCCTTCTCCCGCTCACCGCGAGTGCATACGGTTTTCGTCAGCCCGGGCAACCCGGGCATGACCGACGTGGCCACACTGGTGTCGCTCGACGATGCGGCCATTGCCGCGTTCGCTCGCGGCAACGATGTCGGCTTTGTGTTCATCGGCCCCGAGCAGCCGCTGGCAAACGGACTGGCAGACACTCTGCGCGCCGACGGCGTACGGGTCATCGGGCCATCGCAGGCAGCGGCGCGCATCGAGAGCAGCAAAGCCTTCGCCAAGGACATCATGCGCCGTTACGACGTCCCCACCGCCGCATACGAAGTGTTCGGCGACTACGAACCGGCCTGCGCCTTTCTGCGCACCGCTGCGTTCCCGCTGGTCATCAAGGCCGACGGGTTGGCGGCGGGCAAAGGCGTGACGGTGGCGCACAGCTTCGAGGAAGCCGACGAAGCCTTGCGCGGCATCTTCATCGACCAGCGGTTTGGCCAAACCGACGTGGTTATCGAAGAGTTCCTCGTTGGCTGGGAAACCTCCATCTTCGCCTTTACCGACGGCGAACAGTTCGTCAGCACCATCTTTTCGCAGGATCACAAGCCCCTCCTGAACGGCGACAAAGGCCCCAACACCGGCGGCATGGGCGCCTACGCTCCCGTCAAGAGCGCCGAACGCTGGCGCGACGAGGTGAACGAAAAAGTGTTTGGTCGGGCGCTGGCCGGGCTTCGCGCCGAGGGCTGCCCCTTCAGCGGCATACTCTACGCCGGACTGATGATGACCGCTGACGGCCCCAGGGTGGTCGAGTTCAACTGTCGCTTTGGCGACCCCGAAACCGAGGTGGTGCTGCCGCTGCTGCTCACCGATATGGTCAGCATCTGCGAGGCTATCGATGGCGGCGAGGTGCAGAACCTGCAGTTGAAGTGGAACGACCGGTTCGCGGTTGCGGTGGTGGCGGCTTCGGGGGGCTACCCTGGAAGCTACCGCAAAGGCCTTGCCATAAACATAGAACCCTGGCAAAGTGACGAGGCGCGGGTTTACTACGCCGGCGTGAAACAGGCGGAAGACGGGCTGGCCACGTCCGGTGGACGGGTTCTGCTTGTCGCCGCTGTGGCAGATACGCTGTCCGCCGCTTGTGATGAAGCTTATCGGCATATGAACAAAATTTCGTTTGACGACATAATATACCGAACGGATATCGGCGCTAAAGGATACTAAGGAACTTGCATGAAACGTAATCTGATACTTGGAATACTGAGCCTGGCCGTCGTATTGGCGGCGCAATCACCCTTTGTTGTTGAGCAGATGAGCGAGACGGAAATCGTGTTGCGATTCGATCTGCCCGAGTGGGAGTTCGCCGACGCCGCCGAAGCGGATGGCCAAGAGATACGTGTGCCTGGCGGGTTGCCGCTGGCCGAAGAGGGCAAGCCGATAGTGCCCTACTTCGCCGAAGTCATCGGTTTGCCGGTTAACGGCAGCTTTACTGTGCAGGTCAGCGGTTTGCGCCAGCAGACCCTGCGTGGCGTTAATCTGCGTCCGTCTCTCACCATGCAGCCCACAGCCGAAGGCCGCGAGGCAGTCGTACGCCGCGATCAGCGCGCCTATCGTACCGACGCGCTCTATCCCGCCGGACTGGTTGGGCAGAGCCAGCCCGCTTTCATGGGCGACCGCCATTTTGCAGGGTTGCAGTTCTTTCCTTTTCAATACAACGCCGCCCAGCGGCAGCTTGTCGTCACCACGCAGGCCACCCTGCGCATCTTCATCCAGGGCGATACACGCTTCACGCCGGGATGGGAAACCACGGTGGCCATGCTGCACGAATCCGAGGGCATGTTTCTCAACGACGTCTTTGCCCGCAAGTGGCGCAAGCCACTTGAGCCCACCACCACCGCCACCCAAACTCGCAGCAACCTGGTCGAGGAGATACAGCTCGTTATCGATGAGGATGGTATCTACAAGATAACATATGCCATGCTGGCCGACTCGATTGCCTCCTGGGAAGACTCGCTGGGCTACGCGATGGTCTGGGATCTGAACCAGCTCGACCCCCGCTATTTCGAGCTTTACGACAGAAACGGCGAGATTCCGATTCACTGCGTGGGCGAGTCTGACGGCTCTTTCGATTCAGCGGATTACTTCGAGTTCTACGGCCAGCGTCACGTCGGTGACGAGAGTTATTATGACAAATACACCAGTGAGAATATCTATCGGTTGCGTCTCACCTCCAACCCCGGTGCACGAATGGCCGTAGAGAACGGTGGACTCGAGGTCAATGACCCCTCACTGTACACCGTGCCTCGCGCCTTTGAACAGACGGTACACTTTGAACAGCAGAATCACTTTGCCAGTCTGGGTTTCTTTCCGAGCGCTCCCAGAGAAGACCTCTGGTTCTGGAGCACCATCACCTCACCCAGCATGGAGATTGTGGAGATAGACCTGCAATATCCATATCAGTCCACCATCCGTGGTTTCACTGCAAGTGTGATGTTGATGGGCTCGACACATATCGATTCGCTTCCCGGTGTAGCGGACCATCATGCAGAAGTGAGGCTCAACTCGGCCATCATCGACAATCACGTCTGGTTCCGTCAGCGGGAACAGCTCTTCGAGAACGACGGGTTCATTTCCAACAGCTTTCTGAATCATGGCGAGAATATTCTTTACATCAGTCTTCCGGGTGACATCCCCGGCGGTTTCGAGCAGGTGCTGCTCGATTATTTCAATCTCACCTACTGGCGTGCATACAAAACCGATGAAGATTTCATCCGGTTCACCAAACCCGCTACACAGCCCAACGGCCTGTTTCAGTTTGAGCTTGATAATTTCTCGCAACCGGATGTTTCAATCTACAAGATTGGCGCCAGCATACTGGAAAACCTTCAGGTAGAACCCTTCAGCGAGCTGGGCGGCGCCCCCTGGAAGGTGATATTTCAGGACTATATAAACTCCAGCGATGTAACATACTACGCCGTTACAGAATCGGAAAAGAAGCAGCCCAGGGCCATGCGCATGAACATCCCCTCCGAGCTGCGCACAGTTGACCACCAGGCCAACTACATCATCATCACCGCACAAAAATTCGTGTACAGCGAGGGTACTCAACTCATCGAGCAAATATGGGAAACCAGCGGCTTGGATTTCATTGGCAAGAACATCGATGTCGAGGTTGTGGCCGTTGAAGACATCTTCGATGAATTTTCAGACGGCATCCGCGATGCACAGGCAATCCGCGATTTCCTCGAATTCGCCTATAACAACTGGAATTACGGTGGCAGCACTGGCCGCGTGGAGTTCGTTCTTCTTCTGGGAGACGGCCTGAACGATGAAAGAGATGACTCGTACTGGAGAGCGAACAACCTGATTCCGGTCAAACATGTATGGACTTACAAGTATGGCGCCACACCCACCGACAACTGGTACACGGCTGTTGTCGGCGCCGACCCTGTAGGCGACTTGCACATCGGGCGCATCTGTTTGTGGGAAGAAGAGCAGATTCTGGTTGTAGCGCAAAAGCTTCAGCATTACATCGAGAATCCGGCGTATGAAGACTTCTGGCACAGCTCGATCACTTTCGCCGCCGGAGGCAAACCGAGTGACGCGACGGACATATTTGCGCAGCAGAGCGAGATTATACGTCAATACGCCGTTCCCGAAGAGTATATTGTCAATCGCGTCTATACTACAACACAGACCGTCTCGCCCTATTTCAATGGCAACACCTTCACCTTGCTCGACTTCATCAGCAGCGGCACCATCTTTGTCCAGTTTATGGGGCACGGCGGCGGTCAGATATGGGCTGACAACAACCTGTTCGATTATGACAACATCGATCTTCTGACAAACGACAAATACCCCATTTTCTCGAGCCTGGCTTGTTACTGCTCCTCATTTGTGGGTGGTGGCGCTTCCAGTATCGGTGAGGCGCTTGTGCTTGCCGAGGAAAAGGGCGCAATCGGCCACGTTGGCTTTTCGGGATTGGGATACCTCGAGCAAGACCTTTCGTTCGGCATATATATGAACGAAGGCCTCTTCAAGCTGAAACTCACCACCATTGGCGAAACAATTACCTACACCAAGGCCAGAGTGTATGCAAACCTGTTCGGCGCGGCGCGTCTCGCGTTGCTTGAAGGATGCGTGTACATTGGAGATCCTGGTGTGAGTATGTACAGGCTGAATGCAGAGGTCGAGGTTTCCCTCGATTTGTATAACGTGCAGGAGAGGGATACCCTGCACATCACAGCCACCTTCCCGTCCGGCGTGAACACTGCGAAGATGTACATCGTTGACGAGGATGACGTGGTGCACAATACACCAATTCCCCATCCGGTCAGTAACGGCATTTGGCAAATGGACTACATTGTGCCCGCGCAGCAGGATGATGTCTATGAGCGACGCATCAAGATTATCGGGGTCGGCGATGGCCTGACGGCGGCCGGCCTGTCACGGTTCACCGTAGGCCGGACGGCCGTCATGGATGTGGGCACATTGCCTGAACATCCCGCTGAAAACGATTCCGTTCGCATCAGGGGTTCTTTTCACGACGAAGACGGCATCCAGAACATACTCTGTTCCTGGGAAAGTTCGACAGATATTGCGGACAGCACGTTTATGGTTTACAACACCTCGCTGGACACATATCTGACCGTCGATTACGTGCCCGCGTTCCCGACAGGCACACTCGTGTCCTATCGTTTCCGCATCCTCGACCTGGCCGATAACGAGTACGTCTCTCCGTATTTCAGCTACTATGTCGCCGGCCCCGACTTGAAAATTCTGACAGTCAGGCGGGCACAGGACGGCCTGGACCCGGTGCTCGAAATCCTGGTCGAAAACGTTGGCGTCACCTCCAGCCCGCCATATGAGATGGAATTGTTCGAGATAATCGGCAATGACCAGCGGCCTGTGTTGCTTGAAAGGAGAACACAGCCGGCCTTGCCGCCAATGGTGCAGACATGGTACAGCCTGCCGCTTCCGGTCAGAGCAGGTCATCTCAGTCTGCGTCTCGTGCTCAATCGAAACCGGGAGTTCACCGAATCCTCATATCTCAATAACACCTGGAACGGCTCCTTCACTCTCAACTTCATTGTGCTCGGGCCCGGGCAGGATGAGCTGTCGTCGATCGATGGCAATGTGGATTGCAGGTTTCCTGTCGAATCCATTCCCCAGGGCACTGTCGCCTTTCTTGACCAGACAGGCAGCCGCGACCCGGTGCACCAGCCAGGCATCGAGCCAATAGCGCTGGAGTTCGGCGGGCAGTCGGTGTCTTACGAAGTAGGCCTGCTCGACACCACCATCTACGTCGGCGCCAATGGCTTGCTCCCCGGCAATTCCACGCTACGGCTCGCCTTTCACTATCTGGCAGCCGATTCACTTGGCTCAGACTGGGGTGACGAGGAGAGCTTCGGTGTCTATCGCTGGAGCGAACCCTATCAGAAATGGATTTACAAGGGGGGGCAGGTTTCGCGCGATGAGAGGATGATCGTGAAGGATGTGCGGCAATGTGGAGTCTATGCGGTGTTTCGCAATCTCGACGACGTGATTCCTACAATCGACGCCAACGTCGAAGAGCAGGAGTTCTCCTACGGCGGATATGTATCGGGCACTGGCACCATCTCGTTCATCCTTGCCGACGAAAACGGAATCGACGTGGTCGATAACCCTCCGGCCATCTTCCTCGAGGGGCGGGAAGTGCCCCTCGAGGAGTTGCACATATCCGCATCGCTGGGCCAGCTCATCAATGTGCCGATCAAGTATCAGCTCGATCTCGATAAAGGCGACTATACACTCATCATTTCATGTTCGGACGTTAACGGCAACTTTAGTGAGAGACACATCCCCTTCGCCGTGAACACGGAATTTGGAATCATCAACCTGGCCAATTACCCCAATCCCGTGCGCGGCATCACCATCGAACCGATCAATGAAGGCCGCACACGTTTCACATATGTTCTCACCGACGACGCCGACAAAGTCGATCTGAAAATCTATACCGTTTCCGGGCGACTGGTGAAAACCTTCAACAATCTTCCCACCTCTGTGGGTTATCATGAATTCCCCCGCACCGTATATGGCTGGGATTGCCGTGACGATGAGGGACAATATCTGGCGAACGGGGTCTATTTCTACAAGCTTACCGCCAAACGGGGCGGTAAGACAGTGGAAGAGATCCAGAAACTGGCCATTTTGAGATAGGGTGATTATGCAAAACACAACACAATGGTTCATACTGCTTATGGCGCTGATTTGCGTTTCTTCGCTGCACGCCGGACGATATGCCGGCGACTTCATGGCCATCGGCGCCGGGGTTAAACCTCTGGGCATGGGTGGCGCTTTTGCAGCCATTGCCGATAACGCCGACGCCGTCTATTGGAATCCAGCCGGCCTGGCCTCGCTCGATGAGCTGGAAGTCAGCCTGATGCATGCCTTTCTGTACGACGGCCTCGCCACCTACGACAATGCCACCCTGGCCGTTCCGCTGCCCAACAACGTGACTATTGCGCTGAACTGGACCCGCCTTACGATAGACGACATCCCGCACTTCGGCGAAGAGCATCTGGTGGGCACCAACGTAGATCTGCGCTCGAGCTTCCCCGACCTGCATCTCTCTGGTTCTCCAGACAGCTATTTCAGAAGCACGGACGACCTCTACCAGTTCTCGTTCTCCAAGCAGGTGCACCACGACCTCAACCTGGGATGGTACTTCTTCGAACTGCCGATCGATCTCAACTTCGGCGGAACCATCAAGTACATCAAGCGTGAGATGTACGGCTTTTTGGGCACGGGCACCGGCTTCGATCTCGCTATGCTGGTTCGTACCGATCTGGCCGTTCTTTTCGACTACGAATGGCTGGGGCACATCAGCTATGGCCTGAATTTCCGTGATCTGGGCGGAACCACCATCACCTGGAACACCGAAGCGGAACATGAGGACGAGGTTCTGTTCACCACCAAGCTGGGCGTGGCCCTCAATCAACCAGTTCCCAAGTGGCACTCTACCTTCGTGGCCGCCTTTGACATCGACTACGAATACGACACGATCAACCACTATGGCCTGGAATGGCAATACAAAAGACTTGGAGCGCTTCGCACCGGCTATTGTGACGACAATTACAGCGCCGGCCTGAGCCTGAACCTCTACAACTTCATCCTGGAATACGCTTTCGTAACCAACACCCTGGGCAGCACGAACCGAGTCGGGCTGCGCTTTCGTTACTGGTAAAGGGGGAGCCATGAGAACCTTGAACCTGCTGCTGCCGCTGCTTATCCTGCTGATGGCCTGCACCGGCGAAGAACCAACCGAAACCGACACCACGCCGCCCTGGAAGCCCGACTTGCTGGAGCACCTGGGCGATACCGGCGATGGCTTCAAAGAGTACTATATCTCTACTCCAGGCGGCATGGTTCTCAATCAGATCGAGCTGAACGACGAGAACAACGGCATCGACGCCGTGCCGGACGGTAACTGGATTAAAATCCAATGGGCGCCGATCATTGACAACGATGTCGAATTCATGAAAATCTATCGCTATCGAAGCATGCAGGGCGAACCCGAACCCATACTGGTGGACTCCGTCCGGCATGAGGGCCAGGAGTTCTATGTCGATCATAGCCTTTCGCAAAGCGCTCTTGGCAGCGAATGGAATTACTTCATCGACATCTTCGACCGTTCAGGGAATTACGCTGTTTCTGACACCGTCAGCTATATGATGTTAGAAAAAACCGGCTTGCATGAACCGGCGGATTACAGCGTGTTCAGTTCATCAGATAACATCACTTTCGTCTGGCAAATATTGCCTTCCAGCGCCGTGTCGCTTTATCGCCTGCTGCTCTTTTCCGAAGACACAGGCGGCAATATCGCCATGATCTGGTTCTTCGACGAGACCGATACCGATCCGCAGGAAACCTATCTGACCAAGTCATATGACGGCTCTGTGCTGGCGCCGGGGAATTACTATTGGCGCGTGGATGCCATGGGAAGCGAAGTGTTGATCGACTCTGGTTCGGAATCGATGTTTTTCCAGTTCCAGGTTGAGTGAGACAATTTCCTTGACGTCAGGACGGTGTCGAAATGATATGGACAAAATTGTATGAAAAGGGGTGCGTGTGAAACGCTTGATCTTACTGGCTCTTAGTTTTTCCTTGCTTGGCTTGTCGCTTATTGCGCAAGACCAGCCAGCTTATCAGACAACAACGAATACATCCGCATATTTCTATTCCGGCACAATCGCCGGATCCGAGCAACTTAAAATATACACATATATATGGGGTCAGGTGATGAAACCCGGTCTGTATATAGTCCCCGACAACACCGACCTGCTGACGTTGATGTCTCTTGCCGGCGGCCCCACCGAGAATGCCAAGCTGGCCAAGATTCGCATCGTGCGCCCCGTTGCCGACGATGACAGGGTTATTTTCGTCAACATCAAGGAATACCTTGAAACCGGTGATGATAATCTGATTCCGCAGCTTCAGCCGGGAGATACGATCATCGTTTCGGGAACGATTTATTACGCATTCTTCAGATTCACCGATTTCCTTTCAAAAATTGCCATCGTGATAAGCGTGGCTACGATGTTAAACGCACTATAGGAGCCTCTTCTGTGGAAACCACCAACCTGAAACCCCAAGAAAATCAACAGATACAGGGCATCGATCCCGAATTCACCATTTCCGACTACCTGCGTGTCCTTCTGCTGTTCAAGTGGGTGGTCATTCTCGTGTTTCTTCTGTTTGTCATTGTCACTTTCGTTTATACTGTGCGTTCGCCAAACATATACCGAGCCAGCAGTCGCATTATGCTGGAAGAGCAAAGTCAGGAGCTCTTTCTCGTTTCCGGCGGCAATTCCAAGTGGGCGTTGAACAACCAGATAGAGATTCTGCGCAGCACAGACGTTATGGAAAGAGCCTACCAGTCCATCAGGCGACACCCCAATTTCGACACATTTCCCATCGCCAAAAGAAGCTCGCCCATCGGCTATTTGAAAGGGCGATTGAGCATCGACTGGAAGCGTGAGACCGACATTCTAACCATCAGCTTCGAATCGGAGCATCCCGAAGAGACGATGGTGATGTCCAACGCCGCTGCTGAAGCGCTCATCGAAGAAAACACCATGACATCGAGGCGCGAACTGACAAACCTCCGCTACTTTCTCGAAGAACAAATCGAACAGAAAACGCGCATTCTGCGCAATTCCGAAGAAGACCTGCGCCGCTTCAAGCGCGACCAGGGAATCTCGATGCTTTCGGAAGAGACCATGCAGCTCATCGAGCAGTCGTCCGAGCTGGAGGCGTTGCTACAGGCGGCTCAGACAGAGCTTGATATCGCCAGGAGCAATCTGAGCTATCTCGAAGAAGAACTGGGCAGGCAAGACGTCCTGTTGAGCGATGTCAACTCCATCCTCACCTCACCGCTCATCGACCAGCTCCGAGATGAGATAGTTGCTAAACAGACGCGCTACGCCAGTTTGCTCTCGAAACCCAATTACAACGAGGATCATCCAGAGTTGCAACAGTTGTTACAAGAAATCGAAAGCGCCAAGCTGAAACTCGACTCTGAGATTGAACGAATTGTCTCGGTACGTGTGGGTTCATCGGATCCTTTGCAATATCGCTCACGTCTAATCGAAGACATCGCCAAGGCTCGAATGGATAGCAACGTGGCGGAGTCCAAGGTGAGTAGCTTGCGAGCGAGCGCCGAGCAATATCGCATCGAAATGAATATCCTGCCAGATACCGAACTGGAACTGGCCCGTCTCGAACGCGCCTACCGCATGAACGACAAGATTCACAGCATGCTCGTGGAAACATACGAAGAAGCCAAGATCAGCGAGCAATCCAAGCTTGGAAACATTCGCATGGTCGAGCGAGCCAATTTGCCTGGCGCACCCATCAAGCCGCGTAAGGCGCTCAACATGCTCGTCGGCATCCTGCTGGGATTGGGGTTCGGCTCGGCAAGCGCTTTCCTCATCTATTCTCTCGATACAAAGCTGCGCACGCTTGATGATATGGAAAAATTCGTTCGTCTTCCCATCGTGGGCACGATTCCGTTTATTCATGTCGCCGATGGCGATATCGAAGAACTCGACAAGATGATCCAGCGGGCGGAGGGTGAAGAGAAGAAACAACTCCAGGCGTCACAGTACAACATGATATCGCGCCTCATTACGCAGTACGCGCCCAAGTCGCCCGTGGCGGAAGCATACCGTACCCTGCGTACGAACTTCATCGCCAAGCGCCCCAAGCCGGGCCCGCTCACAATTCTCATCACCAGCTCCGGCCCCAAGGAAGGTAAATCGACATCGAACGCCAACCTGGCCATCGCCCTGGCGCAAATGGACGCCAAAGCAGTGTTGGTCGATCTCGACCTTCGCAGGCCTATGGTGCACAATCTCTTCAACCGCGAGAAAGAACGTGGCGTCAGCGATTATCTCATCACCAAAACTACCAAGATAGAGGACATCGTCACCAAGACGACGATTCCCAACCTCGACATCATTACAAGCGGATATGTGCCGCCCAACCCCGCCGAGATAATCTCGTCCAAGCGGATGCAGGAGATGCTGGCGGCTTTACGCGAGCGCTACGACTACATCCTCATCGACTCGCCACCCATAATCGCCGTTACCGATGCAGTCATCATCAGCAAGATGGTTGACATGCTGCTGCTGGTGGTTCGCATCGGCGTCACCGACCGTCAGATTATCAAGCGCACCAAAGACATTCTGAGCAACGTTGGCGTCACCATCTCCGGCATCATCGTCAACGGCATCGAGGTGCAGAAATACTATAGTGGTTACGGCTACTATTACTACTACTATTATTACTACTACTACTATGGCGACCAACAAGGCAAGGACAAGCGAGTTGCAAATGCGCGCAAGCGCAAAGATAAACAGTTATCTTGAGGTACTGGCCAGACGCGAGGACGGGTACCATGAGATACGGACTGTGTTTCACGAGATAGACTTGTGCGACACAATCAGATTTACCTTGACCGAAAACAAGCGCATAAAGTTTTTTACCAATGTGAAATCCCTGCAGAATCGGGAAAACCTGGTCTGCAGGATTTCGCGCTTTATTCAAAAGACTTTCAGTGTTCAGGCCGGCGCGGCCATCGATCTTCACAAGTCGATCCCCGTTGCCGCAGGATTGGGCGGTGGCAGCAGCGACGCCGCTACCACCATTCGCGCTCTCAGCGAGCTGTGGAGCCTGCATCTGAGCGATGAACAGATGCACGACATCGCCGCCGAATTCGGCAGTGACATCAACTTCTTTCTCGTTGGTGGCAGGGCTGCCGGTTTTGGCAGAGGAGAGCGCATCGAGCCGCTGGCAGACAGCGGTATCGAGAATATCGTGCTGGCCAACCCCGGATTTGGCGTGAGCAGCGCCGAGGCATACTCGGCGGTCGAGCGATATGATGGCAGCGATGCGTGGGACAAGTACTTGGCTTCCGGCGATGTGCGCCTGGCTCACAATGCCCTGCAGGCCGGTGTCTGTCGTCGGTTTCCCGCCATACAGGCCTTGCTCAACGACATCGCCGAAGCAGGCGCAAGGCCGTTGCTTTCCGGCAGCGGGCCAACGGTAATCGGTTTTTGCCCCGACGCGGAAACGGCAACCGCATTGTGCGGCCGGTTCGCTCGGCGCGGCATGTGGAGCATAGTGACGCGAGCCAGGGGACGCGGCGAGACGAGCGAAGTGATGTGACCGCAGTGTGGAATATAGTGATGGCGTTCGCTCGGCAAGCGAACGGGAAGTGAAAGAGCAGGAGAAACGAATGTTTTCCAGGATGAAAATTTTTACAGGCAACGCGAACGTTGATTTGGCCCGTGAGGTGTCCAAGTTTGCCGGCATTCCCCTGGGTGACGCCGAAGTATTCAAGTTCTCCAACGATGACAGCTTCGTCAAGATCAACGAGAATGTGCGTGGCGCCGATGTTTTCGTCATCCAGCCCACCTGCTATCCGGTGAACGATAACCTGATGGAACTGCTCATCATGGTCGATGCCCTCAAGCGGGCGTCAGCCAGGCGCATCACCTGCGTGATACCATATTACGGCTATGCACGCTCGGATAAGAAAGACCAGCCGCGAGTGCCTATCACCGCCAAGCTGGTTGCCGATCTCATCTCGGTGGCCGGTACCGATCGGGTCATCGCCGTCGATTTGCACGCCGACCAGATACAGGGATTTTTCGATATTCCGGTGGACCATCTGGTGTCCATGCCGATATTCGCCCGCTATTTCAAGGCGAACTTCGACCTGGGCAACGCGGTGATTGTCTCCCCCGATTCGGGCGGCGCCAATCGTGCCCGCGCTTTTGCCAAACGGCTCAACTGTGCGCTGGCCATCGGCGACAAGCGGCGTGTGGGCAATGACGACAACGCTGAAATACTGAATATCATCGGTGATGTGAAGGGCAAGACCGCCATTTTGTTTGATGATATGATTGACACGGGCGGAAGCCTTTGTCGTATCGCTACGGTGCTTATGGATCAGGGGGCCACCGGCATCTATGCCGCCTGCGCCCACGGCGTCCTTTCGGGCAACGCCATCGAGAAGCTGGAGGCGTCGCCCATAGAGAAGGTGTTTATTACCAACACGGTAAGTTTGAGCCAGGACAAGAAACAGTGTAGCAAAATCGTGCAGCTTTCCATCGCCGAATTGCTGGCAATCGCCATCAAGAAGGTGCATGTCGAGGAATCGATCAGCATTCTGTTCCGCTAACACAAGCCTGCCGGCATCAGAGGCCGGTTGCAGATATACGGAGGAACCAATGAATTTGAAACTCGAAGTGCAAAGGCGCGAACCCGGCAAGAAGTCCGATACCAAGAGCCTGCGCCGAAAGGGCTTAATCCCTGCCATCGTTTATGGCGAAGGCAAAGTTGGGATACCTGTCTCGGTGCCTATGAGGGATTTCATGCAGGTATTTCGCCGGAGCTTTGGCCATGTGGCCTTGTTCGACGTGTCATTAGACGATAAGGTCTTTCGCACGATCATCAAAGAAAAGCAGATTCACCCCGTGACCCGTGAGGTGCTGCATATCGATTTCCAGGAACTTCACGCGGGCAAGGAAATCTCGGTCGAAATTCCGCTGACAATCGAAGGCGAAGCGCCTGGCACCAGCGCCGGTGGCCTTGTCGATGTCTCGATGCGCACCCTGCTGTGCTATAGCCTGCCAAAGAACATCAAAAAAGACATCACCGTTGATATCAGCAAGCTCGAGGTTGGCGACACGATTCACGTGCGAGACCTTGATCTTGGCGCCATGAACACCAGAGTCGCCCTCGAACTGCCGGTTGCCTCAGTGCAGATGTCACGCGTTGGCCTGGCAGAGGAAGAAGCAGCCGAAGCCGAAGCAGCCGAAGCAGCCGAGGCAGCCGAAGGAGAAGAAGGCGCCGAGGCCGCAGCGGAGTCAACCGAAGAATAATGTGATATGAGGCTCATCGCCGGATTGGGCAACCCAGGCGATCGCTACCGCGACAGCCGTCACAACGCTGGCTTCGTTGTTCTCGAACGATGGGCGCAGCGCCAGGGGCTTCGCTTCAAGCGAGTGTTTGACGTTGAGATGTTGGAGCATCGAGGTTGCCTGCTGGTCAAGCCGCTGCTGTATATGAACCGCAGTGGACAGGCCATCAAAGGTCTTTATAAAAGCCGCAATATCGAGCAACTGCTGGTGGTGGTGGACGACGTATGGTTGCCCACCGGGCAGCTCAGGCTGCGCCAGAAGGGTGGCGCCGGCGGGCATAACGGTCTCGCCGACATCATCGCTTCGCTGCAAACGCAGGAGTTCCTGCGACTGCGCCTCGGCGTGGGCCGGCCGGAACGCAAAGACATGCGTGACCATGTGCTGGCCGACTTCAAAAAGGCCGAACGCGAACTCGTGGAGCAGGCAGTGGAACTGGCCGCAGACTGGCTGGACATCTACATCCAGCACGGCTTTGCCGCAATGCTCGACGCATATTCACAGAAATCCTATTCTGAGGCAACGCCTCAGGATCGATCGTCCGGCGAGAAAGCCGGGCAACATAGTCCAAAGGAGGAAGAATGAACAAGTATGAGAGCATGGTCGTTTTTCATGGCGACCTGACCCCGGAAGACGTAAACCGGGAACATGAGGGCATCCTCGCCCTCGTCAAACAACTGGAAGGCGAACTGTTGGACGCCGACCAGTGGGGCAAGCGCCGCCTGGCCTACCCCATCCAGAAGGTGAATGAGGGCTACTATATAGTCTATACCTTCCGTTTCGACCCCAAGAACCTGCCCGAACTCGAACGTCACTATCGTCTCCAGACAGAGATCATCCGTTACAACATACTGCTCAAGGAGCAGGAGGCGTGATATGGCAGGTAACCTCAGGTTTCCCCGCATCAACAGCGTAACCCTCTCAGCCCGTCTTACCAGAGACCCCGAACTGCGTCGTACACCCAATGGGGATGCTGTCATGAATCTGCCATTGGCGTTTGATCGTGCTTACAAGGACAAAAATTCTGGTGAGTTCGTCAAGATCCCCGGCTACATCGATGCTGTCGTTTGGAGGTATCTGGCTGAGAAGTGTGAAGCCCAACTCAGAAAAGGCAGCCCGGTCGTTGTAGAGGGAACTATTGAGACCCGTTCCTACGAAAACAAGGAGGGCCGCAACGTGAAAATCGTCGAGATCAACGCCTCCAAGGTACATTTTCTGGAGTGGGACGAAAGCAACCGTGGCGATGACTATGGCAACCGTGGCGAGCAACGCGACGAGCGCGGCAGCCAGGATAACCGCGATGTAAAACCCGACGTCACCGACGACGACGTACCGTTCTAACATACACAAGGAGAAATACATGGCACGATTCACTGGTCGTAAGCGGCGGTTCTTTCGTCGCAAGTACTGCAGGTTCTGCGCGAACAAAGAAATCATTCTCGATTACAAAAACATTGACGTCATAGCGAGAAGTATCGCCGAATCGGGCAAGATAGAGCCGAGGCGTATCACCGGAACCTGCGCCAAGCATCAGCGCGCGCTGGTTCGTGAGATTAAGAAAGCCCGCCAGATGGCGCTTCTGCCGTTTAAGGTGGATTAAGCCGGGCCAAATAGTGGGCACAATACTGTTGCAGCTCCTGCCGGCCATGTTGCTGGCGCTGCTGCACCCCATGCTGGGGTTGATCTTTACCATAGCCATTAGTGGGAGAACATTGGTCGCAGACCCGCGGCAGCAACGTATCTGGGTCACTGGTTTCGTGATTCTGGCGGCAGGGATGTACCTGCTGAACGTGTTGCCGCTGCTCGATGTTGTCGACATCGTTTCGGGGCTGGCTCTTTCGTTGCTGGTCTTTGCGTGGGCGCTTCGGCGCACAGGCTCGTGGCTTCACGCGATATTGGGCGGCACAGCCGTTCAGGTTGCATATGCCCTGTTGCGACGCTGGCTTTTCGCAGAGCAGTACTTGCGGATGGTGAACACCACCCGCGAGCTGATGCACCAGGCGCTGGGGCAGTCAACGACGCAGCTCGATCCAGACCGCGCCCAAGCGATGATAGACATGATTGACCAGATAGCCGAGTATCTGCTGCAGTTCCAAGAAGCCTTCTGGGTTGTACCCATGCTCATGGGTTTCTATGTGGGGACGCTGCTGCTGTCAAAGCGGGTGGCGTTCCGTTGGAACCATCGCACTGCGCGACTGCCGCATGCGCTGGTCTATCCGCTCATCGCCGGAATGGCGATGGTGCTGGTGGCCCCGATGCGCACAGCAGGCTGGAACGTCATCGCGATATTCGCCTGGGTGTATTTCATCCAGGGCATGATGATAATCGATTTCTACTGGGGCAAGCACTTCGCGCGTTCGCGGGTGTTGACCGTGATTCTCGTACTGGCGATAATGCTGAACTACTTTGTTCTGGGGCTTATCATGGTGATGGGCTTGCTGGACACCTGGTTCAATTTCCGTAAATTACCTGATATGGAGGAAGAACGTGGAGATAATTCTCACACAGGAAATCTATAAACTCGGGCACCCTGGCGACGTGGTGAAGGTGGCCGACGGTTATGCGCGCAATTATCTGTTGCCGCAGAACATTGCCATCATGGCCACGCCGGGCAACCTGAAGAAAATCGAGGGCATTCGCACCGAAGCAGAGGCCCAACGACAGGCTCAACTGAGCGAACTTCGCGCCCAGGCCGCAAAACTGCGCGGCGTTATGCTCGAATTCACCCGTAAAGCCGACGAAAACGGCCACCTCTATGGCTCGGTCTCTGAGATCGACATCGTAACCGCGCTCGCAGAGCAAGACATCGAGATTAACAAGACCACCGTGGTGCTCGACAAGCATATCAAGCAAATCGGTGAAATCGAAGTCTCGATTCACCTCGCCCGCGAAGTGGACACTTTCATCAAGGTCAAGGTCTTCGACGAGGAAGGCAATTGGGAGATGGCGGTTGAGGAAGAGCCGGCCGAGGCCGTCGAGGTTGAAGTGGCCGTCGAAACTGTCGAGTCCGAGATTGCAGTGACGCTGGAAACTGAAGAACCCGAAGCCGCTGAAGAAACAGCGGTGGAAGAACCAGTATCCGAAGAAGAGTGAAATAACTGGATAGCATAAAATCTTGAGGAGGTTCCGGTGAGAAAATATGTCACAGGCGGTCTGATCGTATTGTTGGTAATTCTCGAATACTTTCTGGCTTTCATCGCACCAGGAGTCCTGGTCGCACTGAACATCATCCTGGTCGGAGCCTTTCTCTATTTCAAGTTCAGCAAGCATCCGCTGGGCGACGACCCGATGGTGCGCGGTGGCGCTGCCGTGTTCGGGCTTGTTCTCCTGCTCATGCTCGCCTATGTTCTCGGTTTCTCTGCCGTTCCCGCGGAGACCCGTAAGGACATCCTCGATAGCTCGCCTATCGAGCGCGACATGATTCTGAACGCCACATCCATGCTGGCCAAGGTTGCCGAGATTGAGGGCAACATGATCGACCGCAACCTGCAGAACATGGAAACCGACCCCAACCCGATTCTCAGTCTGCGGATCGACGACTACGACTACACGCTGTTCGAGCCCATCGACAAAGAGTTCCTGTCGAGCGTGCGCACCGATATTCTCGAACCGGCGGCGGGTGACTATCTCAGTCGCATCGGCAGTATCGACACCAAAGATTACCCGACGCTCGAACAGAAACAGGCGCTGATGCGAGACTTCTTCGCAGGCAACAAAATCGTGAGCAGGCATCTGAGCGCAATCAGTGGCTATGTGAATATCGTTCGGCTCATCGGCCTGCTGTTCCCGCTGTTTATCATTTATCTGCTGGGTATGGCGGTGATGTACGTTCGTGGCCGAGCACATGATGGAAAAGGCCTCAGCCTGGTTCGCCGCGAAGTGGTTCACACCATCATCTGGGCGGCTGTGCTGGTGGTGCTGTTCATCATCACCGGCGGCGCCGGCGAAACCCCGTTCCTGGGCGTCGCGCTGCTGCTGCTGGGCTTGCGCCTGTTGGTGCAGGTTGTGTTCCTGGTGATGGCTTTCACCGGTCGCAAGGAGTTTGCGTCCAACCCGCTGGTGAACGCGCTTGCGCAGCTCATCACGGTGTTCTTTCTGTTCTACGCCATCGTCTCGTTCACTGTTGTCGGTCCCACCGGCGTCAACGAGAGCATGGTGGAGGCGATGCAGCGCCTGAGCGTGTTCATCTATATCCTGGCCGGTTTCTTCGCGCTGGGCGTCATTCTCGTCAGCCTTTCCCGCAAGTTCGGCAGCGTGTTCGAGACTCCGGGCTTCCGCGCCTTCTGGGTCAACGTGAGCATCGGGGCCAGAATCCTGCTGGGCGTCGCCATCGTGGCGGTATTTGCCAGTCTGGGCATGTTCACCGACAGCCCGGGCACAATGGTGCCGGTGTATTTCGTGTTCTTCCTGTTGGTATTTGGCGGAGTGCTGGTACTCACATGGCAGAAGCACAAGCGCCAGGGCGTTGGTTCCGGCATGGCGGGCATGGTGCGCAAGGTGTTTGGCATAGTGTTGCTGGTCATCTGCCTGCTCATTCCCGTGTATTCCATGCAAACGCTGTTCCCCGGCTTCTTTGCCAGGGTGACGGAGCATCCCCAGGGAACCGTGCAGGTGACCAATGAGGACAAGAGCGTTGTCCTCACCTGGACTCTGGACGACATGGCCGGCGTCGAGCGGTTCAACATCGCGCGTGGTGACGGCAAAGCGCCCAGCATGGGCGATGTCCCGATGAAGCTCAACGAATATGAAATCGTGCCCGAGAACCTGGTGTTCAGCATCCGCGACGACAACGATACCAAGTTCGAGCGGCCATATTACTACTGGATCGAAGAACTGCGCGTTGGCGAAGCGCCCGTTTTCAGCGACCCCTACACTTTCATCGCTGTCGATGCGACAGTCAAAAACCTGGAAGATGTGTTCGAGCAACATGATACAGGCTATGTCGGCATCACCAACGACAGCCTCACAATCGTTCTGAACTATCGCACCAATGACCTCGGCGTCACGGGCGTGAACATCCATCGCGGCCACACCCCCGACGCGCTCAAGGCCATCCGCATCGAGAACGAGGACGGTACCTGGCGAACCGAGGTGGAGACCGACGACAGCGTCGTCAAAATCAACGCCGACGCGTCGGTGGCTCCCGTTCCCGATAATCAGCTTGTTTTCATCGATAACGGCGATATGCAGTACGGCTGGAACTACTACTGGATCATCGAAGCGAAGCGCGCCGAGGGTGAAAAGGACGTCTATGCGCCATTCACCTACTCGCCGCTCAACGCCACAGACGTTCCCGTCGAAGAGCTTGCGCTGATGACGCTTACCGAGCGCTTCAACGTGGGCAAGGCGCTGTTGCTTCTCATCATCACGGCCGCCATCATGTTTGTGGGCGGCCTTGGAGTGTATATCATCAACCGCTTCAGGGAAACCAGGCTGATGCTGGCTATTCTCGGCTACATCGTGCTGTTCCTTGTCGCCACCGTACCCGCTCTGCTGATGATGCGGGTTGACAGCAGCTATAGCTCGCTGGGCGTGGCCTACTACACCGCGGTGTTCATCGCGCTGCTCAGTTGGTGGGGCATAGCTCTGTACACCACGAAGGCGCAGGAGCATGTCTCTTCGTAAAGCCGGTGGGCTGACGCGGGACGTCCTGTTTCAAATGGCCGGTGAAGAGCACAGGGCTGCCGTCGAAGCCGCCCTGGCCTGGCGCCGACTGGTGGGTGAACCACTGGCGCGGCGTTCATATGTGTATCAGCTCGACCATGAGACCCTCCTGGTGGGGGTCGAGAACAACGTGTGGATGCAGGAGCTGGTTTTGCTGAAGCATGACCTGATGCAGCGACTGAACAAGCTGCCGGGCGTTCGCATCCGCGACATCCGTTTCTTCCTGCGGCAAGGCTGGCAGATGTCATAGGCGGGGCTGGCGGGTTTCGTAGTTGATTGCTTTGCAAAGTGCCGCATTATTACGGTAAGTGACGCTGTGCGTCCGTTCCGGCGCTGTGCCGGACGACAAAGGTACTGATATGATTAGAATATCTCCTTCGCTGCTGGCCGCCGACTTCGGGCGACTGGCCGCCGAAATACACGCAGTCGAGCAGGCAGGCGCCGACCTGCTGCACCTCGACATCATGGACGGGCATTTCGTGCCCAACCTCACGTTTGGGGCACCGGTGGTCAAAGCCATCGCCGCTGTTGCCGACGTTCCTCTCGACGCCCATTTCATGGTTGCCAACCCGCAGGATTACATCGAGCCTTTCGCCAGGCTGGGCGTGCGCATGTTCAGCGTTCATCAGGAAGCTGTCATTCACCTGCATCGCATAGTGAATCGCATCAAAGACGCCGGTATGCTTGCCGGTGTGGCGCTCAATCCGGCTACGCCAGTGGACACTCTGTGCCATGTGTTGCCGGAGCTTGACTACGTCGTGCTGATGAGCGTCAATCCGGGGTTTGCCGGCCAGGCGTTTCTGCCGCTGGTGTATGACAAAATTCACGCCGTTCGCGCCTTGCGCGGCGACATCGACATTCAGGTGGACGGCGGGGTTTGTGACACCAACGCGAAAGTGCTGGCAGACGCTGGCGCAACCATCCTCGTGGCAGGCTCGTTCGTTTTTCGCGCCGCCGACTACGCAGCCGCCATAGCGAGCCTGAAATAATGTTCGGCGAACTCACGGAACGGCTCGAGGGCGTTTTCAAGAAGCTGCGCGGCCAGGGCAAGCTCTCCGAGAAGAATATTCAAGAATCCTTGCGCGAGGTGCGGCGGGCGTTGCTCGAAGCCGACGTAAACTTCAAAATTGCCAAGAAGTTCGTGAAAGACGTGCAGGAACGCGCCGTCGGCCAGGAGGTGATGAAGAGCCTCACGCCCGGGCACCAGGTCGTCAAGATCGTGCATGAGGAGCTTATCGCGCTCATGGGCGGCAAGGCCGAGCGCATCAGTTTGCCCGACAACCGGCTGAACAAGATTATGCTGGTGGGTTTGCAGGGTTCCGGCAAGACCACCGCTTGCGCCAAGCTGTCGCAGCTGTTTCGCAAGCGCGGCAACAACCCCGCGCTCGTGGCCTGCGACGTATATCGCCCCGCCGCCGTGCATCAGCTCGAGGTGCTGGGCAAGCAGCTCGACATCCCAGTGGTGAGCAGCGGCAGCAAGGACGTGCTGGCCATCGCCCAGCAGGCTGTGGCCTATGGCGAAAAACACATGCACGACCTGCTCATTTTCGACACCGCCGGCCGTCTGCACATCGATACAGACATGATGCGCGAGGTCGAGGAGCTGCGCACCTATCTCAAGCCCGACTACATCTTTTTCGTCGCCGATGCCATGACCGGCCAGGACGCAGTCAACGTGGCCACAGAGTTTCACGAGCGTCTCGACTTTCACGGGGTCATCCTCACTAAGATGGATGGCGACGCCCGTGGCGGCGCAGCGCTGTCCATCAAGGCCACCACCGGCAGACCCATCGTGTTTGTGGGCACTGGCGAAAAGCCCGGCGACATCGAGGAATTCGCGCCCGAGCGCATGGCTTCGCGCATCCTGGGCATGGGCGATGTGCTCACGCTCATCGAGAGGGCCGAGGAGGCGATGGACGTAGAAAAGGCCGAGGATCTCGCCAAGCGGCTGAAGAAGAACCAGTTCACGTTCAACGACTTTCTCGACCAGCTCGAGCAGGTGCGCAAGATGGGGCCGCTCGATCAGCTCATGGGCATGATGCCAGGCGCGGGCAAAGCGCTCAAGGGCCTCAAGCTTGACGAGAAAGAAATAAAGCATGTCGAAGCGATTATATTTTCTATGAGCGCCGAGGAGCGGGAACGCCCGGAAATCATCAAGGGCCAGCGGCGACAGCGCATAGCGAAGGGCAGCGGCACCAGCGTTCAGGCTGTGAATCGCTTGCTGAAGCAGTTTGACCAAATGAAAAAGATGCTGCGGCAGTTCAGCAGCGGCAAGATGGGCAAAGGGAAGATGGCGCTTCCGTTTGGCTGATAAAGTGGTCGTATAAAAAAGCTTGACGGTGAACCAGCGAAACTGGGAAATGACGTTTCGTGAGAAAACTGAAACTACGTTTCATACAATAAACAACGATAAGAGGTAAACATGGTAAAGCTGAGACTGAGACGGATGGGCGCGAAGGACAAGCCATTCTATCGCGTCGTGGCCGTCGATTCGAGACTGAAACGAGACGGAAAATACCTTGAAAGCATTGGCTACTATGACCCCAAAACAGAGCCACTTACACTCAAGATACATACCGAGCGCGCACTGCACTGGCTCCAGTTGGGCGCTCAGCCCTCCGAGACTGTACGGTCGCTGTTGCGCCGGGCCGGCGTACTCGAGATGTTCCACGACACCCGCTTTGGCAGGGGCAAGCACGCCCATCCAGTGGCCGTAGAAGCCAAGCCTGAGGCAGCCCCCGTTGTCGAGGAAGAGCCTGTGGCGCCTGTCGTCGAGGAAGAGCCGGTCGTGGAAACGATTGAAGCAGAAGCCGTCACCGAAGAGGTGTCTGAAGAAGCTCCGGTTGTCGAGGCTGCCCCTGTCGCCGAAGAAGCTCCTGAACCTGAAGCGCCTGTGGCGCCCGCAGACGAACCGGACAAGGATGAGGCCGGCGAATGATTGACCTGATTGAATTCATCGTGAAAGCGCTTGTCGATGATCCTTCTGAAGTGAAGATCAAGGAAGTGCCCGGTGACCGCGTGACCCTTTACGAGTTGCGGGTCGCCAAGGGTGATGTCGGCAAGGTTATTGGGAAGCGGGGTCGCACAGCGGGCGCTGTCCGCACCATTCTCAATGCAGTTTCCACCAAGCAGGGCAAGCGCGCCGAGCTTGAGATAATCGAGTAGCGCCATGTGCCGGGATTCCGGCTGGGCGCCCTGGTTTGGGTTCGATGACAGAATACACGATTGACGATCTCGTGCCCGTTGGACGGCTCACAACCGTTCGCGATGACGGTTTCATTCGCTTCATTGCCGATGAATCCATTGAGCGGGCGACAGAAGTTTTTCTGATCTTTCCAGATCATAGAGTGTTTCTTGTGACTATCTGCGATCGCAAGCAGTACGGAGGCAAGGACTTCGTGCGCTTCGAGGAACCGGAAGTGTCCGGCGAGGTGCGCTCGGTTCGCCAGGCTCGCGTGATGCTGCCCCCCGATGAAATGCAAGCGGCAAGCACACCCGACCTCATCGGTTGGCATGTGACTGACGGGGCGGGGCAATGCGGCGAGGTGACCGGCATGTTCTATAACGGCGCACACCAGGTGCTCAATGTTCGTCTGGCAGACGACCGTATCATTATGCTGCCCTGGGTGGACGAGTGGGTGTCTGGCCGCGACGATGCGAGCCGCACCCTCACCGTGCCGCGCCTGGGCGAGATGACCGAGCTGTGAGCGGCATCGCCATCGACGTGCTCAGCCTGTTTCCGGGCATGTTCACGTCGGTTCTGGGCGAGAGCATCGTTGCGCAGGCGCAAAAGGCGGGCGCATTGCAGGTTCGGCTCACCGACATCCGCGACTTCGCCGGTGGCAGGCATCGCCAGGCCGACGACTATCCTTTTGGCGGTGGCGCCGGTATGGTGATGAAGCCCGAACCTGTGTGTGACGCCATCGACTGGTTGCGACAGGACGATGAGAGCGCAAAAGCTGCGCCTGTGGTATACTTTACGCCGCAGGGACGTCTGCTCACACAATCCATCGTGAACGAGTATGCGCGTCTGCCGCATGTCATTTTGCTGTGCGGGCACTACAAAGAGCTCGACCAGCGGGTGCGCGACCACATGGTCGATGACGAGCTGTCGGTGGGCGATTATGTGCTCTCTGGCGGCGAACTGCCGGCGATGTTGTTCATCGACGCTGTGGCGCGTTTGCAGCCAGGCGTTCTCAGCGACATCGAATCGGCGCTGTCCGATTCCCACCAGCAGCGAGCTTTGGGTTGCCCGCATTATACGCGGCCAGCCGAATATCGTGGCTGGCAGGCACCGGAAGTGCTGCTGGGCGGTAACCACGCGGCCATCGAAGCCTGGCGGCGCGAACGTGCCCTCGAGCTTACCCGCCGCGTTCGACCAGACCTGCTCGACGAGTAGGCCGATGGTGAAGCTGCATGTGGCATTGGTGCATCATCCGGTGAAGAACCGGCATGGGGAAAGGGTGACGACCGCCGTTACCAACCTCGATGTGCACGACATGAGCCGTGTCTGTCGCACCTTCGGAGTCAGAGCGCTGTGGTTGATAAATCCGTTGTCCAGCCAGCGCGAACTTCTTCAGCCGCTGCTTGATTTCTGGCAGGATGGCGACGGCGTGCAGTTCAATGCCGACCGAGCGAAAGCGCTCGAGCTGGTGCGCTGGAGCGACAGCATCGCAGATGCAATTGAAAAGATAGAGCAACAGGAAGGGGCCACACCACTGGTCGTCGCGACAACGGCGAACCGACACGCAGGCCAGTCCACGCTGAACCAGATGGAGCGCATCGAACAACCGGCGCTGCTTCTGTTCGGCACGGGACACGGCTTGTGCGACGATGTGCTTGACGGGGCGGATTTCGTCCTACAGCCCATCGAGGGCGCCGGCAACGGGTATAACCACCTGCCGGTGCGTGCCGCCGCGGCGATTGTGCTCGATCGGCTGACAGCCGGTCGGCATTGCGTGTGACCCATTCCGAGAAATAAAAGGAGGGATGATGGATATTCTACAAATGGCAGGCAAGGAGCAGCTTCGCACCGATATGCCTGAATTTCGTGTAGGTGATACCATCAAGGTGCACTACAAGATCAAGGAAGGCGCGAAAGAGCGCATCCAGGTCTTTCAGGGAATCGTGATTCAGCGGCGCGGTATGGGCGCCGGCAAGACGTTCACCGTCCGCAAGGTGAGCCACGGGGTCGCCGTAGAGCGAATACTCCCGTTGCATTCACCGATGATTGACAAGATCGAAGTGGTACGCTTCGGTCACGTTCGCAGGGCCAAGCTGTTCTACCTTCGCCGCGTGAAGGGAAAGGCCGCCCGTGTGAAGGAGAAGAAGCGTTACTGATAGCAGACGAAATTAAAGGGGAACCGCTCGGTTCCCCTTTTTCTTTTCCGCGCTTCCACATGAAATTGATTGACGTCAACCTGCCCCTTGTTATCTTCATGGCAGTTGAATGTCCATGGAGGCCACATGCATCTGCCGCAGTTCGTTGCCCGTATGCAACAAGAAGGGCTCGATACCATCGTCATCGACACTTTCGCCGCCTACTATCGCCACATCATCGAAGGCGCCACCGGCAAAATGAGCCACGCCGAGATTGGCCCACCAGACGCAAACAGCCTGGCCGACTACCACGCCTTGCCCGAGGGCGACCCCGAGGTGTTGAAGAAGCTGGTGTTCTGCAAGCTCAACGGCGGACTGGGCACAGGCATGGGGCTTTCGCGCGCCAAGTCGCTGCTGCCGGTGAAGCAGGGGCTGAGCTTCCTCGATATCATCGCTCGCCAGGCTTTGCATCTGTGCGAGCAAGGCCTGAATGTACCGCTGTTGTTCATGAACTCGTTCAACACGCGTGACGACACGCTGGCGCATCTGTCCCGCTATCCCAATCTTGCCCTGCACGGCCTGCCGCTCGATTTTGTGCAGAACAAGTTTCCCAAGGTGCGCCGCGACGACCTCACTCCGCTCGAAGCGAGTGACGACAAGCTCAACTGGAATCCGCCCGGTCACGGCGACATCTACATGGCGCTGGCCATATCGGGCGTTCTCGATTTGCTGCTCGAGCGCGGCTACGAATACATGTTCGTCTCCAACAGCGATAATCTCGGCGCGATTGTCGATGACCGCATCGCCACCTACTTTGCGCGGTTGAAGCTGCCATTCCTCATGGAGGTTTGCCGGCGTACCGAGATGGACAGCAAGGGCGGGCACCTCTGCCAGTCACGCGATGGCCGCCTGCTACTGCGCGAGAGCGCCCAGTGTCCCGACGACGAGGTCGGCGAGTTTCAGGACGTTTCGCTGTATAGCTGGTTCAACACCAATAACCTGTGGGTCAATCTCAAGGCGCTGAAGCAGCGGCTGGACGCCAACGACAACGTGCTGGAGTTGCCGCTCATTCTCAACGCCAAGGTGGTCGAGGGCGTGCCGGTTTATCAGGTCGAGACGGCCATGGGTGCGGCCATTGGCGTGTTCGAGGGCGCCAGGGCAATCATCGTGCCGCGCACGCGGTTTGCGCCCGTCAAGAAGACCAACGACCTGTTCAGCCTGTGGTCAGACGTCTTTGTCCTCACCGACGACTGGCGCGTGGCGTTGGCAGCCGGCCGCACCGAGGCGCCGGTGGTCACGCTCGACGAGCGGTTCTTCAAAACCATCGGCCAGCTCGAACAGCGCGTACCCAGCCAGCCGCCTTCGCTGCTGCATTGCACCAGTCTCGAGGTTGCGGGTGATGTTACTTTTGGCGATGGAGTGGTGGTGAAAGGCGAAGCGCATATCACGGCCACCAGCCCAATGCGCGTCGAGCATACCACCGTCGAGGGCGAGACGTTGCTGGGTTAGGAGCAGGGGCGTTACGGCGGGATTAACCAAGCCCACTTTTTGCAAAAAGTGGGATCAAAAACTCTTGCGGATGCTACGCATCCTTTGTGTCACATGAATATGCTTTGCACATAGGATGCGTAGCATCCGCTAAAGCTTTTTGGTCTTACCTTTTTCTCGAAAAAGGTAAGCTTGTCACGTAGCGAAGTGATTCTTCCTTACGCATCTTATGTATTCGGGAGGCAAACGTTTCCACTACTCGAATCACCGAGGAGCAACATGAAAACCCCCGAAAGGCAGAGAATCTGCAAGAGCAACGACAAGTTTCAGGTTATCGAGTCGCTGAAACAGAATCGCAGGAAGAGAAGCGAGCACAGAGAGATATTCATCGAGGGCATCGAGTCGATCAAGCAGGCGCTGTCGGCCGGCGCTCGCGTGAAGAAAGTGCTGTTCGCCGACTACGATAGGTTGTCGAACTGGGCCAGGGAAACCATCGGCCATACGAGATATGAGGAGCTGATTCAGCTTGAGAACGGCCTCTACAGCGACCTGTCGGATAAAACCGACCCATCAGAGCTTATCATCACAATCGAGTATGAGAAACTGCGGCTCGCCGACATTGCACTGAGCAGCGCCCTCTTCATCCTGATATTCGATCGCCCCAGCGACAACGGCAACCTGGGCGCTGTCATCCGCTCGGCGAACTCGTTCGGCGTCGATGCGGTAATCACCACAGGGCATTGCGTGGACATCTACGACCCCAAAGTGATCAGATCGAGCCTGGGGGCCGTGTTTCATACAAGGGCGCTGCATGTCGAGCATTTCGAGGAGCTCGCGTGTTGGTTGGCGCAGGCCAAGCGACAATACCGACTGACCATTGTCGGCACTGATTCGGCAGGCGATACCTCGATAACCGACCCCTGCCTGAAACGACCTATAGCGCTTGTTCTCGGTAACGAGGCGAAGGGCATCAGCGTACGCTTCAAAGAGTTGTCGGATTGCGTAGTGAACATCCCGTTGCAGGGGGCGGTGAATTCACTCAATGTCGCCTGCGCCGGCTCGATATTCCTGTGGCGCATCGCCGGCAATTCGGCGGAACGATAAGCAGTCAGAAAACGCTGTGCCCAGCTTGCTCAGCTACTCATCGTTCTCGTCGGTGTCGAAGATCGCCATCTGCGTGGTCGGGCTGTAATATGTGAAGTCGATGAGTTCGCTGCTGCTATAGCGCGTCAGGAGACTTGTAATCTTTGAGATAGACTGGTCGATGCGCTCGAAGTGGCGAAGCTGTATCTCGTTGTTCATTTCGTTCTCGGCCTCGAATATCAGCATGTCGAGGTGCCCTTTGATGACCATGAGCGGTTGATTTATCTCGTGGTGGGCGGTTACGGCCACGGCCAGGGCGGTATTCTTGCGCTCCAGCATCAGCAGCTCGTCTCTGTGCTCTTTGAGCAGAAGGTTTGCTTCCTCCAACTCGGCGTTTTTGTGGCGCAATGTTTCAGTCTCTCGACGATGCAGCTTGACCTCGAATTCCGCGGTAATCCTTTCGATCTGCTGCTGGGTGTTCTCGCCCTGAATCTCGTTGTGAATACGAATATGCTCTTCGTAATACTCGAGCGCTCGTTCGAAATCCCCGGTTTGTTTGCATACCTTATACATCAGCTCCAGCGTTTCCCCTTCTTCACCCCGCAAGCCGTCACGCCGCGCCAGATCCAATGCCAGTTGCAGGCGCTCGATGGCTTTCCCATACAAACCGGTCTTGAGATGCACCTCACCGATATGCTTGTTGAAGAAAGAGTGATAGCGTTTAAGGTTGTGCTTTTCGGAAATCTCTATGGCGCACTTGTAGTATTCCAGCGCTTTGTCATATTCCTCGATATCCTCATGCACACTGCCGATGTTGTTGGTCAGGATAGCGATGTACTGTTGGTTGCCGATGCTCTCCGCGAGTTGCAATGCCTCACGATAGAACTTGAATGTCTTTGTAGAGCTTTCACGGCTGTATGAAACTCCAAGATTTATCAGCGTCTGCATAGTGCCGACAGTGTGATTCAATTGCCGATTGAGGGCCAACGCGCGCTCCAGATATAGCCTGGCTTTCTGTGGTGAACTGAGCCGATTGTAGATAAGACCGAGAGTATTGAGTGTGCCGACGAAAGCCAGCTTGTCATCGACATGTTCGGGCTTCTCGAGTTCGGCGGTATGCTTCTCGAAAATTTGCAGGGCGGTATTGAGATGTGACAGGCATTCGTTCGTGTGGCCGAGAACGCGTAGCAACTCACCTGTAGAGACGTTTACACGAGCGATGTCAAGTTGGTTGTCGAGCGTCTCGAATATCGCCTTCGCCTCTTGCAATGCCTCAAGAGCAGAGTCGTTGTCCGGCAATGCGATATAATACTGGCTCAGGTTCATCAGTTGCCTGGCAAGTTCGCGGGGATCTTTCATCTGCCGCAGCAGTTCAATCAGCTCTTCACTGTAGCTGATGCAGCCACTTGTGTTCGCGTCTGTTTGACAGGCTGCTATCAACTGCTTCAGGATGTTTGCCGTTTCCTGTGTGTCGCCGGCCTTGCGGGCGGAGCACAGGTTTTCTGCCAGTTTTTTGATGGAAACATCAGTTGGGCGCATTCGTTTTCTCATACATACAAATTGGGGACAATTATGAAAATGTCAATGGAAATATTCGCTATACCTGAGCGGCCGGCCAGAACAGCCCGCAGGCGTGTCGGTTTGCCTGGCCCAGTGGGCTCCGAGAAGCAAAACTGGACAAACAGGATAGCGCTCCACATACTGGTTGAGCGATTGGAAGTGTGTTTTGTCGGCAATATGGAGGTGACATGGAAGTCAGTGTCGTTATTCCACTCATGTTCGGTGTATTCGCTACAGCCGTCATGCTCGTTGTTTTTATTCTTGTGGTGCGCGTGAAGAAGCGGCAGCAGTCATGAAGCGGCTGATTCTTTTTCTTTTGCCTGTCTTGTTGCTGACAGGATGTGATATACTGGATTTAATCTACAACGAAGCCAGCTATATTCCGCCCCGCGAAGTCGGTCTCGGCCAGGCACGAGCGGAGCTGCCGGAGCTTGACTCCCTGTACTGTTACTTCGCCGCACAGAACTACACAGTATGGGACTTCAATGACTGGCTACAGGCTGATGTGAACAATCTGCCGGAACGACTCATTCTCTTGCGTTACGACATCCATTATGAAGACATGCGTGAAGCATACTCCGCCTATACCTTGCAGTGCGCACACCTGGGCCCGTGCACAGGCACCTGGTTCGTTATGCTCGATAATCCCTACGAAACAGTTGAAGACGACTATGCCCCCATGCGGCGCAGCTATCTTTCATTCATCGAGTTCGCCGGCGCACGCGGTGAGGACGTGCAGCCTCATATCTCACCTTGCGACATGTATCTGCACGACCGTCACCCCGTTTGGGAGAGAATGTCCAGAAGCGATTTGCAAGTGATATTCGACGAAAATTACCAGATACGAAGATACCCTGACGGGGTCGATTTCGATGTGATTGGCGAAGACGTTCTCGACCTGGCGGACATCAACGCACGGCTGCCGGAGCTGCTGGTGGAATACAACGGCTCGTGGACGCGGCAGACCGGGCTGGATGTCGTTGGCTATGCGGCGCATGGCAGCCCCGTGGCCATGCAGAGGGTTATGTGGGGCGAGCGTTTGCTCGACCAGCGCTGCCTGCTGCAACTGGGAATATATGCGTATGATTCGTACAATACGGCCATCTTCTCGCATCTGGAATACCTTCACGATACGTATTTCGCAGCCTGGATGAAGGATCCCACTCTCATCGAGCCGGGACAATACGAGTTATTGATACACCCGAACCAGTGGCATCTGCTCCATACCCCCTGAGCAGGCTTTTCGCTTGACAGAACAAGCCTTTGGCAAAGAACATCACATAATACTATAGAAGCGAGGTGGCAACATCGATTTCGATAAGGTATTCCAAACGCTGAAAGCGTTTTACCTGGAGCACCGGACGCCGGTCATCGACCTGATCGAGGCTCAGACCAGCGATCCGTTCAAGGTGTTGGTGGGTACCATCATCAGCGCCCGCACCAAAGACGAGACGACCACCGAGGTCGTGCGGCGGTTGTTTGCGCACGTCCACACGTCCGACGACCTCGAAAAGCTTAGCGTCGAGCAGCTCGAGAAGCTGGTGCATCCCGCTGGGTTCTATCGCAACAAGGCCCGTCATCTCTCCGAGCTGCCTGGCGTGTTACGCCGGAAGTTTGGCGGCGAGATACCCCGCACCATCGACGAACTCGTGCAGTTGCCCGGTGTGGGCCGCAAAACGGCCAATCTCGTATTGGCAGTCGCTTTTCGCATACCGGCCGTGTGCGTGGACGTGCATGTGAACCGCATTATGAATCGCCTGGGATACGTGCGCACCACCACACCGCTCGAAACCGAGATGGCGCTACGCCAGAAGCTGCCACAGCGTTACTGGCTCGAGTTCAACTCGCTGCTGGTCTCCTTTGGCCAGAATCTCTGCCACCCGCGCAATCCGCGTTGCGATAGATGCCCCGTCTATGGCGAGTGTGAGCGCGTGGGTGTGCAAACCACGCATCCGCGGGAGAGTTTGCAATGATTTTGTGGTCGTGGAACGTGAACGGCCTGCGCGCCGTGATGAAAAAGGGCTTCGCCGATGTCCTACGCGACGAATCGCCGGACATCCTCTGCTTGCAGGAGACCAAACTGCAGGAAGAGCAAATTCCGCCGGAATTGCGCAGTCCCGACAGCTACGGCGTCTATTGGCATCATGCGCAACGCAAAGGCTACTCGAGCGTGGCGTTGTTCAGCAAACCGCAGCCGCAAACAGTGAGCCGCAGTATCGGCGAAGAACGTTTTGACAGCGAAGGGCGAGTGCTGCGAGCGGATTACGATGGCTTCATATTGTATGGCGTGTACTTTCCCAACGGCCAGCGCGACGCGGGTCGATTGCAGTACAAGCTCGACTTCTACGACCGCATGTTCGAGCTCATGCAGGCGGATGTGGCCGCCGGGCGCGACGTTGTCTTGTGCGGCGACGTGAACACGGCGCACAAGCCCATCGACCTCACCCATCCCAGGAGCAACGAGAAAACTTCGGGGTTTCTGCCGATCGAGCGCGCCTGGCTCGACAAGCTTTTCGACAACGGCTGGATCGACACGCTCCGTCATTTCGACGACAGACCCCAGCAGTACTCGTGGTGGAGCTATATCAGCCAGGCCCGGCAACGGAACGTGGGCTGGCGCCTCGACTACTTCATCGTAAATCGCGGATTGCTGCCTCGCCTCAAGCGAGCGTTCATCCGCCCCGACATCTTTGGCTCCGACCATTGCCCTGTGGGCATAGAACTTGAAATCTGACTGAAATAAAGAGGATTCTATGAGCAACAAGCAAGCGGATATTTTCGACGTACTGACCATCGTCGCCAAGCATCGCACGATGATACTGATCATATTGGCCATTGTCAGTGTGGCATCGGTCGCATACGCACTTTTCGTAACCCAGTACTGGACATCGCACGCCGTGTTGCGTCCAGTTGACGACGGTGGCAATCTCATGGGGATGGGGGCGTCGTTTCTCGGGCTTGGCAGCGCTTTGCTGGGCGGTGGAATGAGCTATCGCGGCGAAGATTTTCTGACCATCATGCGCAGCCGGACATTCTCCGAGGATGTCATCCGCCAGTTCAGCCTCATCGAGCATTTCGAGATTGAAGAGTCCGACTCGCTGGTGGCGATGGAGCGCGCCCTGAAAAAGCTCACCCGCAACTTCCGTGATGTCTATTTTGATGAAGAGGACGGGACGGTTCACATCGTGATCCTGTCGAAAGACAAACAGATGTCGAGGGAAATCGCCAACTACTACTGGCATGAACTCGACCAGTACAATCGTCATTACAAGATCACGAAGGGCCGCGAAAACAGAATATTCATCGAGCAGCGCCTGAACGAGGTGAAGGACGAAATCGAGAGCCTGGCGAAGCAATTGCAGTCGTTTCTCGAAGAGAATAACACCATTCAACTGGAGGAGCAAACTCGCCAGATTATTGGGATATATGCCGAACTGGTCACCTCGAAGGTGGAAGTCGATCTCGAACTGGAATACGCTCGCCAGTTCTTGAGTGACGAATCGATGGATATGTCGCGGTTGCTGGAAAAACAGCGGATTCTTTCCGAGCAGATCCGCGATATGGAGGGGCAACGGGAGAGCGAGCATCCCAAGTATATCCTGGCCCTCGATCGCTTTCCGGAACTACAGTACAAGTATGGCAAGCTGATGCTGGAATTCGAGGTGCAGAAGAAGATATACGAGTTTCTCTATCCGCAGTTCGAGCAGGCCCGCATCGATGAACTCAAGGACACGCCAACCATCGAGCTGATTGACGAAGCGCGCCTGGCCGGGCGTCGCTCGAAACCCAGACGCGCCCGTCTGTGCATCACGAATTTCGTGGTGGCGCTCATCGCCAGCATCTTCCTGGCTTTCGTTGTCGAGTATGTGCAACTGAACAGGGAAAAGGCCGTGCTTTTCTGGCGTCTGCTGTGGCGCAGGCATAGATGAACAGACGGACTCTCAGAAAGATTTCCTACCGAATTTTCGGTACATTCTATGGCAGAGGAATCGTGTTCTTTGCCACGGCATATGTGTCGCGTGTCGTTGGCCCCGAAAGCTTTGGCTACCTCTCCATTATCCTGTCGATGTACTCGGTGTTCCTCATCTTGGGCGGCAATCAGCTTTCTCGCGCCGTAGCCACCTATTCCGCTCAGGAACCGGAGCGAAAGCGGATGCACTACTGGCACGGCTTGGGCTTCATGCTTGCCTGTTACCTCGTGACAATGCTCGCGTTTTACTCTTTCATGTTGATTGTACGGCCCATCGAGGACGCTGCGATACAACGGATTGCGCTGATATACATGCCATTTCTCCTGTTCTTTCTACTCACCGAGTTGTTCAAGGGTACGCTTCTGGGCAGCGGCCGTGTCGGGCTGCTCACAATAATGGAGGCTATCCAGGGCACTTTGAAAGCGGGATTGGTGGCGCTGTTCATCTATCTGTCGGGTTTCAGCGGATGGATGTGGGGGCGCATAAGCGGTGAGGCGCTGGCATACATCGTTCTTTTTTTGATGATGATTGCTGTATTTCGCAAAGACTTTGCAGGACAGACGCTGCGCTTGGAACGCCCGCTGCTGAAGCGATATGTCGGCTACTATGGCTGGAGTTTCCTGGGCGGCGGACTTGCGCAGATCCAGATGCAGCTTCAGCCGTTCCTGGTGTTGTGGTTTGTGCAGAGCAGCAGTGAGGTGGCTTTCATCAAGATAGCTCTGCTCTATCTGACCAGTCTCAGCCTCCTCGCACCCTCGATAACCACAGCCCTGTACGCCGATGTAGCCCGCAAACACAAAGATCGTGATGGATTGCTGCGGCACATGCGCAAGGTGCTGGCGTTGACGACCGGCGCGTTTATCATTGTTCTGGCGGGACTGTGGTTACTGGCTCCAGTTCTCATCGACCTGCTGCATGGTTCGGCGTATTCCGCTGTTGTGCCGCTGTTTCGCGTCATGCTCATCGCAGCGCTGTTTCAGCATATCAGCAGCATCAACG
The DNA here is from genome assembly GCA_021108395.1 of Candidatus Cloacimonadota bacterium. Classification (GTDB taxonomy): domain Bacteria; phylum Cloacimonadota; class Cloacimonadia; order Cloacimonadales; family JAIOQZ01; genus JAIOQZ01. Next base: position 78,500 of record JAIOQZ010000027.1, on the reverse strand, counting down.
GCGGATATTGGCTTGCCATAGGTAATGTCCGGCTCAACTCGATTGTATCGCTGGTGTCATTCATCGTGTTTCTGGCGGTATCCATTCCCATGTGCTGGTTTTGGTCAACATGGGGCATGGCATTGGCGGTGCTTGTGACACGAATTTTCAATTCCGTGTTGAATACCTGGGTCAGCTATCGATGGATGGTGCCCATGTCGAGTTCTGCGGCTGAGGCGGCAGAGTGAACATCTTTGGCTGGGTTGTGCTGACAGCCGCAACCATCGTCGGCTCGCAGTGGTTTCTGCTCAAGCGCTATGGTCGCAACTGGTTCCTCACGCTGCCCGGCCTGTTTCTGCTCTATCACATTGTTTTCAATGTGATTGGCGGTGTGTATGTGGTTAACGGGCTTGGGCCCGCCGAGGTGAAATATCTTTCGGCCTTGCTGCTCGGGGTGGTGGTTCATACGCTTGCGCCTGTCATCGCCGATACAATCTTGCACCGCAACCTGCGCTACGAACTCGACAACTTTCTCGTTGCCCCGATGAGTGGCTTGAACGACACCACAGGCTTTCGGGTGAGTTTCATGTTGCTGGCTGGCGCGTCTATAGCCATTTCAGTGTATTATCTTTCACTGTTGCCGTCTATTCCCTTTTTTGATATGTTCAAAACCTCTGTGGCGCATTCTCTGGCAATAAGTCGTGACCTGGCCACTTCGTCTTTCGCCGGCAAGTATCACCGATTCAGTTTCTATTTTCGAAACATTCTGCCCACCCTTGCTCTGATGACTTTCGCTGCCCGCATGAACTGGAAGAACCAGTTCTGGAATATCGCATTTTTACTCACGTTTGTTTTCACTGCCTTCATGCATGTAAATGATGTGCAAAAGATGCCACTGATAAACTTTCTGGGCATGACGCTGCTTGCCTACTTCATCTTTAAAGGCCGCTTCGAGTGGAAAAAGGTGCTCTGGCTCACAATAATCGTTATCGTGATTCTCGTGGTGATGTATCAGTTCATCATGGGCATGTTTGGCCAGGAAATCGGGAAAATCATTCTCACCATCTGCGAGCGTTTGTTTCTGGCCCAGACAAAGGGGATGTACACCGCGTTCCGCATTTATCCCGAGAGGTTCGATTACCTGCTGGGCGCTACGATTCCCAATCCCGCCGGCATTTTCCCCTATAAGCGGTTCTTTCTTGGCTATCAGGTATTTGCATACACTTTCGGAGTGAAAGAAGTGGTTGGGACGGCTCCGACGGTGTATTATACCGAGTTCTATTGCAATTTCGGCTATGGCGCGATGATTGCCAGCATGTTTCTTGTCTCCACCTTGTTGCAGTTGTTCCAGTTGTTTCTTCTGCGCCTGCCGAAGAATCCTTTGACGATTGGCTTTATGGCTTATTGGTTACTCAATGCCAGTCATGTTTCGATAAGTTCTATTTTTGAATATTTCGGGATTATGTTTGCTGTGTATTGGCTCCATTTTGGTATGATGAAACTTTGTAAAGATATTGTCGATACAGATTTGAAGGTATAATCGCATGGAGATACCATGAAAATAATTGTGCTGTTGCTCGGTGATATCCAATACGATAATCGCGTAAGGCGCACGTTTGCAGTCCTGAGCGAAGTACATGATGTCAGATTGGCATACCTGCAAGTCAGCGACATCGCTTTTCCCATCAGAAAGGGTTGAGTATGAAGAAACGATGCATCTGTCATATCACTACCGTGCATATGGTTACAGATACTCGCATTCTCTGGCGAGAATGCGCCAGCGCCGCCATGAAGTATCATGTCGTGCTGATAGCGCCGCATGACCGGCAGGAGCAGATGGCCGGTGTGACCATCAAACCGTTGCGTCGTTATCGCAGGCGTCCCATTCGCATGACATGGGGTGCACTGCGAGCGTTTATCGCCGCATGGCGAACACCGGCTGACATTTATCACTTTCACGATCCAGAGCTGCTGCCCTGGATGGCGCTATTGAGCATACTGAGAAGAAAGCCTGTCATCTACGACGTGCATGAACACGTCGAGCGGTTCTTTTTCAGCAAAGAATACCTGAGGCCGTTCGCTGCACATCTTGCTCAGAGAGTGTACGGTTGTCTTGAGCGTTTGTCTTTCTCCAGGTTTGCCGCCATTGTGGCAGCATGCCCTCCTGTCGAGAAAGAACTGACTGCCAAATACCCTGCAAATCGTACCATCATCACCGTCAACAACTTTCCGCGAACAGACAAGTGGGATGCGGTCAAGCGGCAGTTCAACTCAGATTCCCGCGATATAATCTATGTCGGTCGTGTTTGCAAAGAGCGTACGCTGCACAATCTTGTACATGCTATGAGTTTTGTGGATGGGCGTTTGCATCTCGTTGGCGACTATGAAGATGAATCTTACCGTCAGATTCTGCGCCAGACACCTGGATGGGAAAAAGTAATAGAGCATGGTTATCTTGATCGTGAGCGAGTCCGAAAACTGATGGCTGACTGTCAGACGGGCGTCAATGTATTGCCACCAACGCAGAATAATCTCCAGTCGTATCCAAACAAGCTATTCGAGTACATGGCGGCAGGGTTGCCCATCGTCGCTTCCAATTTTCCGCTGTGGCGGCAGCTCATCGCAGACAACGACTGCGGCGTCATGGTCGATCCTCTCTCTCCAGAATCCATTGCCGCCGGAATTACCAGAATATTCGATGATCCTCAGTCTGCCAGGCGAATGAGCGAGAAAGGCAGAAAACTCGCGTTGGAAACCTACAACTGGTCGCGCGAAGAAGCTAAATTGCTCGCTCTGTACGCCAGGCTTCTGGGAGACACTTCATGAGCCGCTTACGCATTGCGTGGCTGAGCTACCGCCCGCCTTTTCCGCCACTCAAGGGCGACCAGCGGGTCACTACGGAGCAGATACGCCGCTTGGCCGATATTTACAGCGATGAAATCGAATTGCATCTGCTGTCGCTGCATCGCACAGAAGCGGAGCGTGTTGCCGTAGAGCAGAACCTGGGGCACTGCTTTACCTCGATGCACTGGTTCAAGATGAGCAAGCTCGCTCACTGGGCCGGCCTTCTTCGTACACCGTTCAACAAGGCGCCCATGCAGGTGAACTATTATACCAGCGAGAAGAACCGCCGCGAAATACGAAGAACCCTGGCACGGTTGGTGCCGGACATGATTCACACGCAGACCGTGCGCACCGGACTGTACATCCCGCCGGAAATTCCTCTGACTCTCGACATGCTCGATTTGCTGTCGCTCAACATGCGCAGGCGCGCCGAGGGCGAGCGGTTTCCGCGGCGACAGATATTTTCTCTCGAAGCCGCCTTGCTGCGGCGCTACGAAGAAACCATGTACAAGCGGGCAGGGGTGACCATGCTGGTGAGCGAGAAGGATAAAATCGCCTGGGGGAAGCCGGATGTGGTGGTGAACCCCAACGGCACGTTCATCACGCCGGAATACCTCGCCCGATACAGTAACGTCGAGCGGAAGAACGCGTTTGTGTTTCACGGCGGGATGAGCTACTTTCCGAACGTGCAGGCGGCGTTGTTTCTGGCGAATGAGATATGGCCGGCGGTTCACCGAGTGCTTCCAGACTGGCGGCTGCTCATCGTCGGCAATAACCCCTCACCTGAGATTCGCCGCCTGCATGGGCGCAGCAACATCGAAGTGACCGGGTTCGTGCCCGACATCACCGAAACACTGTGCGGATGTCGCATCGGGGCATATCCCCTGCTGGCCGGCACTGGCATGCTGAACAAAGTCCTCGAATCGATGTCTGTGGGGATTCCGCTGGTGGCTACCTCCCGAGCGATGCAGGGGTTTCCTGACCGCGAAGGCGATGAGGCGCTGGAACGGGATACAGCGCAGGCATTCGGTGAGGCTATGGTGCGCCTGGCGAAGGATGAGGCTCTACGGAAGAAAATCGGAGAAAGTGGCCAGCGTTATGCCTGGTCAAAGTACTCGTGGGAAAATAACGTGGGAAATCTGGTTGACTGCTGGCGGCAAGGCGTTGTCAGCCGAGAGACATTGGGAGAATGATGCGCATACTAATCACCGGCTCGAACGGATTTGTCGGCTCACGGCTCATGTGGCATTATGGAGAACAGGGGCACGAGGTGCACGGCATCGACCGCAGCCCCGATTGCATGATAGAGCCGCACCCAAATACTGTGCAGGGCGACATCTGCAACCTGGCCGACTACGCCCCGTTCGAGCACAGAAAGTTCGACCTGCTCATTCACTGCGCCGCCGCCAAGCACGACTTCGGCATCGGTGACGCGGAATACTATCGCGACAATGAAGAAGGTACGCGGCAACTTATGCGCTGGGCAGGCGCGTCCATTTCGCGGGTAATCTATTACAGCACGGTGTCGGTGTACGGTCACCAAAGTGCGCCCTGCGACGAAACAGCGCCCTTCGAGCCGAATACGGTTTACGGTTCCTCAAAACTGGCTGGGGAAGTGGTCATCGAGCAATGGCAGCAGCAAGACGCCAGTCGCCAGGTGGTGTTTCTGCGTCCCACCATCATCTTCGGTCCGCACAACTACGCCAACATGTACAACCTCATCGACATGCTGCATCGCCGCCCCTGGGTCACGGTGGGAAAGGGCGAGCACATCAAGAGCATGGTGTCGCTGGCCAACCTGGTAGATATGACCGACCACGCCATCGGGCTGCTGAAGCCGGGCATCGAGGCCTATAACTGCATCGACACGCCATACATCACAGTGCGCGGGTTGATGGAGCACATCGCGGCGCAGCAGGGGTTTCGTATGCCGCGGGTGTGCATCCCGCTGGGACTGGCCATCGGCATCGGCAGGCTGTTTGATGTGCTGGGGAAGCTGCTGCGGAAGGACTTGCCCATCAACAGCGACCGCATGAAGAAATTCGCCACCTCCACTGACTACAAAGCGGAGAAACTCGCTGCCAGCGGCTATGTGCAGCGTCACGCCACCGCCGATGAACTCGCCCGCACCTGCGCCTGGTATCTGCGGCACAAGCGGTAGCGGCTATTCTTTGTGATATACCAGTTGCACGATTTGCTACGGTATAATTGTCAATGGAATTCAAGTTTTCACTTGACCTGTTTTTGTTTCATGTATACAAGTAGTAGTGGAGATTGACATGGAAAATACTTTTTTAGATTTTTTTGCTGGAAGCGGCTTAGTTAGCGAAGGGTTACGAGACTATTTTAGACCAATTTGGGCTAATGATATATCACGAAAAAAGGTAGATATATACCTGTCTAATCATGATACAGATATATTCATTTTAGGGTCAATCAGGAATATTCATGGCAGTGTTGTTCCTGAAGCTATGTTGTCTTGGGGCAGTTTTCCGTGTCAGGATATTTCTCTTGCTGGAAAACAGAATGGGTTGGCCAGTGCAAGAAGTGGTTTAGTTTGGGAATGGTTACGTGTAATGGATGAGATGAAGTCTCATCCACCAATCATTGTTGCTGAAAATGTTGTTGGTTTGCTTTCATCAAATAACGGCCACGATTACAAAGATATTCACGCATCACTAGTAAATAGAGGGTACAATGTCGGAGCAGTTATATTGGATGCATCGTCATGGGTACCTCAATCAAGAAAAAGAGTATTTGTTATTGCTGTTAAAAAAAACGTAGATATTTCTAGAAATATAACTGATGGACCAATTTGGTGCCATACGCGGAAAATCGTTGAAATTGCGAATAACATACATGATTGGACGTGGTGGTATATGCCTAAGCCATCAGCTAGAATGAATAGTATAGAAGATATTGTTGAGAAGAATGCATCATGCTTATCGAACGAGAAAGCAATGCATCTATTGAAATTGATACCTGATTCACATATAAAACGTGTAGAAAAAGCTATTCAGAATGGCAGATGGGCATTCCCAGGATACAGACGAATTCGTCATGGAAACCAAGTGCTTGAACTGCGATTTGATGGCTTAGCAGGATGTTTGAGGACTCCTAGTGGCGGTAGTAGCAGGCAATATATAGTGTTATTTAAGGATAATCAACTCTGTATTCGTCTGTTAACAATAGATGAGGCTTCACAATTGATGGGGGCTGGCAGGGAATATAAGTTGCCAGGATCATACAATGACGCTTACAGAGCGATGGGCGATGCTGTTGTAGTACCGGTAACAAAGTACATAGCAGAAAACTTGTTGTACCCAATTAGCAGAGAAATTGAGGAAACACATGTACAAAGAGCTATCTGTCTTTAAAGAAAAGCACAAAATCAACGAAAAAGGTTCACTCAGTATGGTTCTTCAATTGACGCGGAGTATAAAGAGCATGGATTATCCATTAGTAATGGAAGATTTTAGAACACCGAAAAAGGGACAGGTAAAGGGATTAAGTGGTAAAAAGGTAAGTAAAATACTAAACGAGTATGGCATTGTAAAAGAATTAGCAAAAGAAGGTGGAAGAACATCTCGCGGAAACATGGGGAAAGCAGAAGCTTATATCACATTGTTGAATAGCATTTCAGGAAGAAGAGATTTTAGTATTCATAACATAGAGTTGTGGTGGATTGAACAAATAAAGCAGTATCTAACCAGAAACCCCTTTTCATTAAGATATGATCCATCAAAATCTGTGTTCACAGTAGTGATTGATTTGTTTAAACAAGCTAAGGCACGCCAATCAGAGAATAAGGGATTAACAGTTCTTGGAAGTATGCTTCAACACTTAGTTGGGGCTAAGCTTCAATTAATCGTTGATTCGGAAATTGCATATCATGGGGCAGCGGTAGCTGACGCTTCAACCAATCGTAGTAGTGATTTCTTAATTGAAGATGTTGCAATACACGTTACTACTTCACCAACTGAGAAATTAATTGAAAAGTGCATAAGGAATATTGAAGCCTCTCAAAAACCGTTGATAATCACCCTGGTTGATAGTGTACCTCATGCAAAATCCCTTGCTGAACAACTTGGTGTTGCCGACAGGATTGAGATATTCAACGCTGAACAATTCATCGCTGGCAATGTATATGAGCTAGGTAAATTCAGCTATTCTGGTAGGGCGCTCACAGTTAAGAATATTATTGAAGAATACAATAGAATTGTTCGTCAATGTGAGACAGATTTAAGTTTGTGCATCAAGTACAATGACTGATGTCTTTGATCAAAAGAAAAGACAATGGATAATGCGGAGGGTGAAAAGTAAAAACACAGCTTTTGAATTGAAAATTCGTTCAAAGTTGCATGGAATGGGCTATCGTTACAGGATACATTGCAAAGACCTTCCAGGTAGCCCAGATATTGTGTTCGTCGCCAAGAAAAAGGTGATATTATTGCATGGTTGTTTCTGGCATGGTCATAACTGCAAAAGGGGGGCGCGAGTTCCAAAAACCAACACACAGTATTGGAAGAAGAAAATCAAAGCAAATGTAGTGCGAGACAAAGACAACTTACGAAAACTCGATGAAATGGGCTGGAAAGCACTGGCGATATGGGAATGTCAAATGAATGATTTTGATGGCGTTATCAAGCGAATCCATGAATTCCTTGGTCAACCACGTTGTAAGTGAAAGAGTTTGACTTACCGGTGGTAGAAGTCTTCAACTGCGGCGATAATCTCCTCGATAAGCGCTTTCGCGTTGGACGTTTCGATTGTTCTCTTATTGCCGTTGTCCCAGACGATAACCACGTTGCCCATCGCGATGAACACCTCGCGTATCTTGGCCGGCACTATGTAGAGCGTGTGCCCCTGCGTGTCCTTCACCTTCATCATACCTGTCATGTGAACTCCTCAGACAGGGGCGCTGCCCCTGAATCCCGCAAACTTTTGCAAAAAGTTTGATCAAAAATTCTTGCGGAAACTTCGTTTCCTATGTACTATAATCATATTACACGGTAGTCCATTTCTTATGACACAAGGATGCGCAGCATCCGCACAAGTTTTTGATCTCACTTTTTACAAAAAGTGAGCTTGTCTTCACCCCTCCCTCTTCATCTGCGGGAAGAGGATAACCTCTTTGATCGACACATTGTCGGTGAACAGCATAACCATGCGGTCGATGCCGATGCCGAGTCCGCCGGTGGGTGGCATACCGTACTCCATCGCTTCGAGGAAATCCTCGTCCACGACGTTGGCTTCGAGGTCGCCGAGGTCGCGCAGGGCGGCCTGTGCTTCGAGCCTGGTGCGCTGGTCGATGGGATCGTTCAGCTCGGAGAAGGCGTTGGCGCATTCGTATCCGGCGATGTACAGCTCGAAGCGCTCGACAAAGCGGTCGTCGTCCTCGCGGCGCTTGGCCAGCGGCGAGACCTCGCGGGGGAAGTCGGTGACGAACGTGGGCTGCACCAGCTTCGGCTCGCAGAAGTGCGCGAACAGCTCCTCGATGAGCTTGCCGGGGCCGGCGTGCGCGGGCGGTTCGAGTTCGTGCTGCTTGTAGAATGCGCGCAGGCGGTCGGCGTCGAAGTGCGATGCGTCGTAACCGGCGTGCTCCTGGATAAGCTCGAGCATCGAGGCGCGCCGCCACGGCCCGGCCAGCTCGATGACCTCTCCCTGGAAGGTGAGGCGTTCCTCGCCAAAGATGGCCTGCGCCGCCATGCGAATCATCTCCTCGGTCAACTCCATGATGTCGTTGTAGTCGGCATACGCCTGGTAAACCTCGAGCAGGGTGAACTCGGGGTTGTGGGTGCGATCCATGCCCTCGTTGCGGAAGTTTTTGCCCATCTCATAGACGCGCTCGATGCCGCCGATGACGAGCCGTTTCAGGTATAACTCGGTGGCGATGCGCAGAAAGAAGTCGGTGTCGAGCGTGTGGTGGTGGGTGACGAACGGCCTGGCGTTGGCGCCGCCGTACAGCGACTGCAGCACGGGCGTCTCGACTTCGAGGAAACCGCGCTCGTCGAGGAAGCGGCGAATGGCTGAGATAAACTGCGCGCGCACCTCGAACGTGCGCCGCCGCTCAGGGTTCAGCAGCAGGTCGAGGTAACGCTTGCGATAGCGCAGTTCGATGTCGGCGAACTCGTCGAAGCGTTTCACCGTGCCGTCTTCGAGCACCTGTTCCTTAACCGTTGGCAACATGCGCAGCGACTTGCTCAACAGCACGAGTTTTTCCACCTTCACCGAGTACTCGCCAGTCCGCGTATGAAAGCATGTGCCCTCCGCCTGAACGAAATCGCCCAGGTCGAGCAGCTTGAACAGCTCGTAGGCGTCGTTGCCCACGTCGTTCTTGCGGATGAATAACTGAATGACACCGCCGGCGTCGCGCAGGTTGGCGAACCCGGCTTTGCCCATGCGGCGCTTGCTGTTCAGCCGACCGGCAATGATAACACGTTCTTCGCCGGCGATGTAGGCGTCTTCGTTGGCGAGCAGGTTGTCGATAGTGTGTGTGCGGGCAGAGCGCGCCGGGTAGGCCGAGATGTTCATGTCGGCCAGTGTGTCGAGTTTCTCGCGGCGCATTCGCAGCATTTCGTTGTCGCTGTGCATGTATGTCTCCTTGCGTTCGATACGGTTAACGCTGTCGGTCGGAGTGGCTGTTTTGTCAAGCATTCCCTTGTTGGAACGCCACCGCGCTGTCGTAATCTACTGGCAGAGCAACCGTATTCCTTGACAGAATGCGCTGAAATCAATTGCTCTGGCATTGCTATTGCGACAATTAACCACTTTGGGGGAAGAATGATTGAAGTTCGTGGATTGAGCAGAACCTTCAAGCTGACAAAGAAACAACGCAAGGAGCGCCTGGACGACGCCAAAACGCTCAAGGCGGTGGATGACATAAGTTTCACCTCGCATCCAGGGCGCGTGTTTGCGTTGCTGGGACCCAATGGGGCGGGCAAGACGACCACGCTACGCATCATCTCTGCGCTGTTGCAACCCAGCGGCGGCACGGTCAAGGTGTGCGGCCACGATATTTCCCAGCGCGAGGAAGTGCATCGCTGTATCGGGTTTTTCACCGGCTCCACCAAGCTATACGACCGCCTCACGCCATACGAAATGGTGCGCTACTTCGCCGATCTTCACAAGATGCCCCGCGCCAGGTTCGAGGTGCGGGTGAAGGAATACTTCGACTTGCTGGACATGCAGAGCTTCGCGCACCGGCGCATCGGCAAGCTGTCTGGCGGCATGAAGCAAAAGGTGTCCGTTGTACGCACGATTATTCACGATCCCGATGTCGTCATTCTCGACGAGGCCACCGTCGGCCTCGATGTCATTGCCGCAGAGGCTATCATCGCAATGGTGCGCATGCTGCGTGATCAGGGCAAGACGGTCATATTTTCCACTCATATCATGGGCGAGGTGAGCTTGCTGGCCGACGATCTGGCTATTATCGCCAATGGGCGGCTGGTGTTCAACGACACCTGGGAAGCCTTTCGCGCCAGCATGCAGAGCGACTCGCTCGAACGGGAGTTCATTCGGGTTGTGCACGGCGAGAATGCGCAGGAGGTGGTTTCATGAACACGACCCTGACAATCTTCCGCAAGGAAATGATCGAGATGCTGCGCGACAAGCGTACCCTCATCTCCATGCTGATTCCCATCATCATGTTCCCGCTGCTCATCGGCATTGTCTCAAAGGTTATCTCCAGCAAACGCCAGGAATCCGAGGCCAAGATTCTGGAAATCGCGCTGATTCAACCCGCAGGCGCCATGATCCCGGAAGCCTATTCACCCGATGACATCACTTGGCGCTACGATCTCAGCGCCGAGGTGGCCGACAGCATGATTGTCGCCGAAGAGCTTGACGCGCTTGTCATCATCCCCGATGACTTCCTTGTCGGCTTCGATCAACTCGATACAGCCACTATTCAGTTCCATTACAAACGCCTGGACGACACCAATGCGACCTGGGGCCGCGTGATGAGCGTGATAGACGAGTTCGAGAACGAGCTGATGCGTCGCCGGTTCACTCTGCTGGAGTTGCCCGAAACAGCCGCAGACCCGTTCGAGGTGTGCACCACAAACCTGGCTACGATCAAAGAGCGCATGGGACTGGTCATTGGTGGCCTGTTGCCATATATGTTCATCATTTTTGCGCTCATGGGCTGCATGCACCCCGCCATCGACCTCGTGGCCGGCGAAAAGGAGCGTGGCACCTTTGAGACATTGCTCTCCTCACCGGCCGGCAAGCTACAGATTCTCACCGGCAAGTTCATGGTGGTGGTGCTGGTGGCGCTCACTGCGGTGGGCATCTCGCTGCTTGGCCTTATCATTGCCATGACGCAGATAAAAGAAATCCCGCAGGAGCTGAAAGACGCAGTCGCAATGGTGCTGGAGCCCGGCACGGTGCTGATGGTGCTGTCGCTGATTATTCCGCTGGTTGTGTTCTTCGCGGCGGTGCTGCTGGCTCTCAGTGTGGGCGCCAAAAGCTATAAGGAAGCTCAAAGCATGATGGGGCCACTCATGCCGGTGGTCATCGTGCCGGCCTACATCGGGCTGCTGCCGGGTGTCGAGTTGAGCATGACAACGGCGATGATTCCCATCATAAACGTGACGCTGGCGTGCAAAGCCATCATGTCGGGCAATATCGATCTGTTGCCCGTCACTCTCGTCTATGTCTCGATGATTGCCTACGCCCTTCTGGGATTGTTCATCTGTGCGCGGTTGTTCCGCAAAGACGAATCACTCTTGAAGGGGCTGTAGCGCGGCAGAACACGCCTGCGCACATCATACAACGTGAAGGGATTGCACCCCCCTGTCAAGGGGGGAAGACCCGTATTCGGGTCAGGGGGGATAAGAAAAGATTCACGAGAAGAGAAAAAAGGAAAAGACGATACCCCCCTGCCGCTTTGCGGCTGCCTCCCTTGACAGGGGGGTGAGGACTTCCACCGTGCATCTCAGGAGTTTCGTGCGAAAAATCACTTGACCGTCAACCCCCAGCGGAATACCCTATGTCCACCGCTTCCAAAAATGTGAAAACCTCACAACCTGAGATTTCATCAGAAACATATATGAACGGAGGAGCCATGCAGACCTTTTCTCTCAACGAAGTAATCGAGATGGTCGTGCAGATAGAGAAGAGCGGCTGCATCCGCGCGGCTCTTGGCTAGAAGGCGCAGCTCATGTGAGCCGCAATCAACACAACCAAAGGACTACAATGTATTTCACCGACATACTTCAACGAGCCATGAAGGGCGAGAAGAATGCAATCAATCGCATGTATCTCAACCAGATAAACATCAAGTGGCGCAAAGTGGAGCAGGCCGCCGGAGACTTCCGCGCCAGCGCAGACAAGCTTGATGCGCTCATCGACGCTCTCGACGAGTTCGCGCATGATTTACAGAACCCCAAGTATCGCCAGAGCGCCAAAGACAAGGGCGGCTTTTGCAGCGACGCCGAGCTGTTCAGTGGCAGCTACATAGACGACCTGCTACAGGTTCTCGTGGGGCAATACAAGCTGCCGCAATCGGGTGTGCACTGGGGCTATCAGGTGTACAGCACAGGCTTCGAGTTTGCTCAGAAGCGCCTGCTGCTCGACAATCGCCAGCCTTTCATCCAGTCCGGCGAAAGCCCCAGGCTTCTCATGCTGGGACAGCAGATAGACCTCCAGTTTCGCCTGGCCGGTCGCCGCAACTTCACCAAATACCAGATCAACCTGCCCATCCTTGTGTTTCACACCTTTCACAGCTTCGACGAGAACGACTTCATCCGCGTGAATCATTATGCTCACCTCGCCAAACAGATATTTGCGATGAGTAAGACGCTGGTGGTGACGGAAACCCTGGCGGGCAGCTATTACCCAGACATCGGCGGTTCGAGCGTTGACGGGGTGTTCGTCCTGCGCAAAGCTGACAAGAAATCCCAGCAGCACGGGCTATCGACCGAAGTTGTGAAGCGGCTCGACCGCAAGATTCGTGACATGCTTCTCGAAAAGGAATCCAATCCCCGCGACATCCTCAGATGTGGCTTTGCCGACTAACCGGAGACACACCTATGCTCAATAATCGAGACGTACAACACATCTGTCTGCCGAATGAACTGCCGCCTGCTCCTGCATTCGAGCCAGGCATTCGGCGCGCCCCCAGCCGAGGTTATCACCTCAACCGCAAGCAAACAATCGTGGCGCTCAAGAACGCGCTACGCTACATCCCCGAGCATCTACACGAGAAACTGGCGCCGGAGTTCCTGAACGAGCTACGCACGATGGGGCGCATCTATGGCTATCGCTATCGCCCACAGGGCGACATCAAGGGTCGTCCGGTGGACGAGTACAAGGGCATATTGTCCGCCCGCGCCATGCAGGTGATGATTGACAACAATCTCGACTTCGACATCGCTCTGTATCCATACGAACTGGTCACATACGGCGAAACAGGCCAGGTGTGCCAGAACTGGATGCAGTACCGGCTCATCAAAGCTTACCTCGAGGTGATGACCGAAGACCAGACACTGGTGATGAGCAGTGGGCATCCGCTGGGTCTGTTCCCGTCACGCCCCGAAGCGCCGCGTGTTATCAGCACCAACGGACTGCTGGTGGGTCAGTGGGACACGCCGGAGCAGTTCCAGCGCCTGATCGCCCTGGGCGTGACCAACTATGGCCAGATGACCGCCGGCGGCTGGATGTACATCGGGCCGCAGGGTATCGTGCACGGCACCTACATCACTTTGCTCAACGCTGCCCGTAAGTATCTGGGACAGCCAGACGACGCCGACCTGCGCGGGATCGTGTTTGTCACCAGCGGACTTGGCGGCATGTCGGGCGCACAGCCCAAAGCCATCGAGATTGCCGGCGGCGTGGGCGTCATTGCCGAGGTGGACGAGAGCCGCATTCGCACCCGCTTCGAGCAGGGCTGGGTCGGGCGTACATCATCCAACTTGGACGAGGTGTTCGCCTGGGCAGACGAGGCCAGAAAGGCCGGCAAAGCGCTTTCCATCGCCTATCACGGCAACATCGTTGATATGCTCGAATACATCGACCAGCACAATATCGACATACCTCTGGTGTCCGACCAGACCTCCTGCCACGCCGTGTATGAGGGCGGCTACACGCCCGTGGGCGTGAGCTTCTCCGAAGCCCGCGCCATTCTCGAAAGCGACCCGGCGCGCTTCCGCCGGCTCGTTGACGCCAGCCTGCTGCGGCACTACGAGGCGCTCAAGCGGCTCACCGCAGGGGGCACTCACTTCTGGGACTATGGCAACAGCTTCATGGCCTCGGTGTTCGAGGCGGGGGGCACAACGATTGCCGCCAACGGCGCCGACACCAGCGAGGGCTTCATCTGGCCGTCGTATGTCGAGGACATCATGGGGCCAATCTGCTTTGATCGCGGCTATGGGCCGTTCCGCTGGGTCTGTCTCAGCGGCAGCGACGCCGACCTGCACGCCACCGACCAGGCGGCTATGGCCTGCATCGACCCCGAGCGCAGCTCGCTCGACCGCGACAACCACCACTGGATAGCCACCGCCGAGCAAAACAAGCTTGTGGTGGGCACGAAGGCGCGCATCCTCTACGCCGACGAGGTGGGGCGGATGCGCATTGCGCTGCGATTCAACGAGATGGTCCGTCGCGGCGAAGTGGGGCCGGTCTTGCTTGGCCGCGACCACCACGACACCTCCGGTACCGACTCGCCCTTCCGCGAGACAGCCAACATTTACGACGGCAGCAACGTTACCGCCGACATGTCGGTGCAGTGCTTTGGCGGCAACATTGCTCGCGGCATGACGCTTGTGGTGCTGTCCAACGGCGGCGGCGTGGGCATTGGCCGCGCCAGCAACGGCGGCAACGGCATGGTGCTCGACGGCTCGAAACGCGCCGAAGACGCCGTTCTCAGCGCGCTGTCGTGGGACGTGATGGGTGGCGTTGCGCGGCGCAACTGGGCGCGCAACCAGCCCGCCATCGACACCGTGACCGACTGGAACGTGCGCAACGAGGGTCGCGGGCACATCACGCAGCCGCACCTGGCCAAAGAAAACTTTGTAGAGAGCCTGGTTGACGAAATGGCGAAGGAGACCATATGAGCAAGCTGATGGCGTCCATATCAGGTGTGCGAGGCATTTTTGGCGACAGTATCACACCCGAGGTGGCCCTGCGTTTCGCCGCCACGTTTGGCGTGTTCCAGGATCGTGGCCGCATCGTGGTGGGCCGCGACAGCCGCACCACTGGCCCAGCCATGTTTCACGCGGTTGTGTCGGGACTGCTGTCGGTGGGCTGCGAGGTTGTTGATCTCGGCGTGGTAAGTACCCCGACGGTTTTGCTGGCGGTCGAAGACCTGCTGGCGGCCGGCGGCATCGCCATCACCGCGTCGCACAACCCGGCGCAGTGGAACGCGATGAAGTTTATCGACAAGAACGGCATGTTCCTCTTTCCAGAGCGTGCCCGCGAGTTTCTCTCGCTGGTTGACAACGAGCCGGACTGGGCTGAATGGCAGTATGCGGGAACGCTCACGCACGACGACGACGCTGTGAGCAGGCATATCGAGCGCATCCTGACGTTGCCACTTGTGCCTGTAGAGCAAATCCGCGCCCGCCGTTTCAAGGTGGCCTTCGATACCGTCAACGGCGCCGGTGGCCCCATCGTACGGCGATTGCTCGAAGCGTTCGACTGCGAAATTCTCGCCATCAACGAGGCGGCGACCGGTCATTTCGCCCACGAACCGGAACCGCTGAACAAGAACTTGAGCCAGCTCGAAGACGCCGCTCGTATGTACGGCGCCGACGTAGGCTTTGCCACCGACCCCGACGTTGACCGCCTGGCGCTGGTGGACGAGCATGGCGTCGCGGTGGGCGAGGAGTTCACCCTGCTGCTGGCCGAGGACTATGTGCTGTCGCAGCAGCCCGGCGACACCGTCACCAACCTGTCATCCAGCATGGCCGGCGAGGACATTGCCGCCCGCTATGGCGTGAAGGTGCATCGCGTGGCTGTGGGCGAGATAAACGTGGGCAAGAAGATGCTCGAGGTGAACGCGCCCATCGGGGGCGAAGGCAACGGCGGGGTCATCTGCCCGGCAGTGCACGCCACCCGTGACGCGCCGGTGGGCATAGCGCTCGTCCTGGCGCACATGGCCACCAGCGGCAAGCCGCTCTCGGAGCTTGTCGCGGCCATCCCGCACTATCACTTCGCCAAGGACAAGGTGGTGGCACCGCCGGAGCAGCTCGACGAGGTGATGAAACGCGCCGAAAAGTTCGCTGTCGGCCACCGCACCGACCGCACAGACGGCATCAAGCTGCTGGGCGAGGGCTGGTGGGTTCACCTGCGCAAGTCGGGCACCGAGCCTATTGTGCGGGTGTATGTCGAGGCGGCCACCCCGGAACTGGCGCAGCAGCTCTGCCTCAAAGCCAAGACGATGCTGACGGGGAAGTAGTGGTTATTCTAATAGCTTGACTTGAAAGAATCGATTGAGTTTTGTAGGCACAAAATACGAAGATGTCATAGAAATAATACATGCTTCGACTGTTATCGGAAGCTGAAAGGAAAGCGTCATGAAAGATGAGCAACCTCTTGCAGAAGTATTTGGACATTTGATATCTGATCAGACAGAGAGGGCTGTTCGGTTTCGAAATCAGCGTCTTTGCCCATTTAACAATGGGGTGCCCAATTGTACAAAGGATAAGGCAAAGGATCCACTGGGAGTATGTAGCATTTTTCATAAGGGAGGACCAGTCATTACCTGTCCCAGTCGATTCAGAGAAGACTGGTTAATCACAAGTGATGCAGCTTCCTTCTTTTTTCCAGAGGGAACGGCTTGGAGTTCACTTACTGAAGTTCGGTTACACGATGGGAATGGCAGGTCTGCAGGAAATATTGATGTAGTTCTTGTTGCTTATGATGGCAACGGGAGAATAACTGATTTTGGCGCTCTCGAAGTGCAGGCTGTTTACATTTCAGGGAATGTACATGAGCCATTTGCACATTACATTCAAAATCCGCTTCGGCATATGAATATGGATTGGTCGAATCAACCAAAATACCCACGACCTGATTACTTGTCATCATCACGAAAACGCCTTGTGCCCCAGTTGTTGTTTAAGGGTGGTATCCTGCATTCTTGGAAGAAAAAGTGTGCCGTCGCACTTGGGAAAAGTTTCTATGAAACATTGCCTCCAATGAAGAAAGTAAACAAGGAACAATCTGATATCGCTTGGTTGATTTATGATCTTGCAATGATTGAGGTGGATGGACAAAAGAAATACAAACTTGTTAAGATTGACGAAGTGTACACTGGCTTTGAGTCTTCATTGCAATCAATAACAACTCCTGTCCCTGGCAAAATGAATAAATTTGTTACACAATTACAGGAGAAACTTGACGAAAAGAACGAACACCCACCCGACAAAAAAAGCATCGAAAGGCCATTCTAATATGTGCTCTCACCAATTATCACTTTTTTCAACTGGGGACAGCAAAGAAATACACAGAAGACCAGTTAATGTTTCGAGTGTACCTCAAAGGAGTCCATTCCGTTATCCCGGTGGTAAAACTTGGTTTGTTCCTACATTTAGAAACTGGATTCGATCACTTGGCATGAAACCACAGTTATTAGTGGAACCTTTTGCTGGGGGGGGAATCATTAGCCTGACAGCTTTGTTTGAGAACCACGTAGATTCAGCAGTAATGGCAGAGTTGGATGATGGAGTTGCAGCTGTTTGGGAGACAGTTGTTAATGGGAACGCTAAATGGATGGCAAATCGCATTATGGAGTTCGATTTATCAATAGAAACACTTGTCAGAGAGTTATCCGAGTCAGCTAATGAACAAAGAGAAATCGCATTTCAAACAATATTGAAGAATCGTACTTCTCATGGCGGAATACTGGCGAAAGGATCAGGTTTATTGAAGAATGGAGAGAATGGTAAGGGTGTTGGCTCGCGCTGGTATCCTAAGACTTTGGCGCGCAGGTTCATTGAGCTTGATTTCATTGCAGATCGTTTAGAATTTCTGCATGAGGATGGGATGGAAATTATTCGTAGGTATTCCAATCGAGATGATGTGATTTTTTTTATCGATCCACCGTACACAGCTGGTGGTAAGAAAGCGGGCAAACGTCTTTATCGTCATTGGGATATTAATCATGAAAAGCTGTTCTCGCTTTGTGACGATATAAAGGGACAATTTCTCATAACTTATGACGATTCTGAGGAAGTGAAAGCAATGGTCAGGGAACATGGATTCCAGATGAGGTTAATCCCAATGAGTAATACTCATAATGTAACCAAAGAAGAACTCGTCATTAGTAGAAATATGGCATGGATGGATGATTATCAGGAAGTGCATAAACCCTGTGTGAAATACAATCAATAACTCGATTCTGCATCTCATCTGTACACGCTTCCGGTTGTCCTACTGTGCATTTCACGCATTTCCTTGACGCCTCACTTCTCATTACTTCAATAGCCCCATGATCACGCTCTACATAAACGTGCGCATCCACACGCTTGACAGCGAGCGCCCGGCGGCCTCGGCGCTGCTGGCGCGTGACGGCCTTGTGGACGCACTGTACGACGCCCCGCCGTCGCTGCCCGGCGTCCCACGAGTGGATTTGCAGGGCACCGTCGTCTGCCCTGGCTTCATCGACGCGCACACGCACTCGTTCGAGGGCGGGCTGTACAATCTGGGCGCCGACCTGTCGCTGGCGCGCAGGCTCGATGACGTCTTCGGTCTGCTGGCGTCCACTGCGCCGCTGAGCGGGATGGTCTTCGCCTGGCGGTTCGACGAGACAGCCATTGCCGAGCAGCGCTTTCCCACCTGCGCCGAGATGGACCGCGTCGTCCCAGACGTGCCCTGTCTGCTGCGTCGCGTGGACGGGCATTCGTGCCAGGTGAACACCGCCGCCCTGCGCGCCATCGACTGGCGCGGCCACTCCCCGCCCGACGACTCCGGTCTGCTGCTGCTGGAGCACAACGACATTGCCGCGCACTGGTTTCACCGCCAACCGAACGATGAAGCCGTGCTGCGCTGTTACGACCGCGCCGCCGCTATCGCGCTGGCCGCCGGCTGCACCACCGTACACACGATGGTGGGCGACACCGACCGCGACCCTCTGCACTACGCCCTCCTGCGCAACAACCTCGACCGCTTTCCCGTCGAATACCTGCTCTATCCACAGATATTTGACGCCGACCGCGCCGCCTCGCTGGGCGCCACGCGAGTGGGCGGCTGCATCCTGGTTGACGGCAGCCTGGGCAGCCACACCGCCGCTCTTCGCCAGCCCTATGCCGACATGCCGGGCACAAGTGGCCGTCTCTATCGCAACGAGCACAACTGGCGCGACTTCGTGGGTCGAGCGCACGAGCTTGGATTGCAGGTGTCGGCGCACGCCATCGGCGACGCGGCCATCGAACGGTTCGTGGCGGCGGTCGAAGTCGCACAGCGACAACAGGTAAAGAAAGCACAGCGCGGCAACTCGTGCGATCTTCGTCACGCAATTATCCACTGCGAGCTGACCGACGACGCCTTGCTCGACCGCATGGCCGCCGCAGGCATTGTCGCCGTGATGCAGCCAGCCTTTGACCGACTGTGGGCGGCTGGATTATATACTCGCGTGCTGGGGCAGGAACGCGCCTCGCGCACCAACCGCCTGGCCTCGATGCTGTCACGCGGTATCCATGTGGCCGCCGGCAGCGACTGGTACATCACACCGCTCGATCCGCTTGCGGGTATGCGCGCCGCCGTGAACATGCACAATCCCGCCGAGAGCCTTTCGCCGCAGCAGGCGCTGGGACTGTGGACCACCGGCGCGGCGTATCTGAGCCGTGACGAGAACCGGCTGGGTCACCTGTCGCCGGGCTTGCAGGCCGATTTCGTCTGCCTCGCGGATGACCCGCTGGGTGGCGATGAACCGCCTGCTGTGCTGCGGGTGGTCAAGCGGGGGGAGACTGTCTATGAAACATGAACGTCAGTTGCATCTCATTGCCGATGTCGAGCGGTTGCTGCACCCTGAAGCGCGTTTGCAGGACTGGTGCAAGCTGTTCTTTCAGGCGCGGTATGGTCCCGGGCACATGGTGAGCGACGCAGACGCTGCTCACCGAATGTTGCTGGGCGAACTCGAAGACGACCTCAACACAGGTGAACCGCTCTGGCAGCCCATCGGCGCCGACTATGGCCGCCTGCACCTGGGGCCATGGAAAGCGCAGGGCCTGCCGACCGAGCCGCTGTTACAGGCCTTCCTGAGCAGCGCCGCCGTGCCGGTCGTTCACGATGTCGCCGCCTGGCCTGCCGACTGGAAACCGCTGGCGCAGTGGCTGATGCGTGAAGGGTTTGCTCGTCCCGATGACGAGACCCGCGTCCGCGTGCTGTCGCTGCCGGTGGAGTCGTCCCTGATACATCACAGCGAGGCCTATCGTCGCCTGTACAACCCGCACTACCGCGTCCTTTTTACGGATAACTGGATACAACTGAAAATGCGATATAACCTTGGAGGATAAGATGAAACGTCTGCTGATGGCCTTACTGCTGGCAACCATTGCCGTCGGCGCTCTGGCGCAGGCAAACGGCGAGATTCGCTGGTTTGACGACAAACAGGTGGTGCGCGTCTGGGGCACTCACCAGGAGCGCGGATACGCTCTCGGCTATCTGCTGGGCGAGGAAACGCTCGAACTGTTCAACGACTATTTCCTGAACTACCTGATGAGCGGTAATCCGATATACTACGCGCAGGTCAGGGGGCTGTTCGAGCAGTTGTTCGAGGTGGACGCCGACTACGTGGTCGAAGGCCAGGCGCTGCTGGATGGCGCGGTGGCCGGTGGTCAGAGCCTCTACAACAGCGCCCTGAGCCGTGACCTCGATGTCACCGACGTGCTCATTGTGAACGCCATCGTCGATCTCTCGGCCATCACCCTCCGCTTCGACCCCACTTACTTCGGTTGCGCCACGCTCAGTAGTTGGGGCGAAGCCACCCAGAACGCCCCGACGCTCGGCGGCGAACTCGTGATGACGCGCTTCATGGATTGGAGCAGCAACCAAACCCTGCGCGACAACCCGCTGATCATCGTGCAGCAGCCTTCCGAGGACGACGAAATCGGCTGGGCGAGCTTCACTTACCCCGGACTGATAGGCGCGTTGAGCACGGTGGACGAAACAGGCCGCGCCTGTATGCTCAACATGGGCAGTTCCCACGCCCTGGGCACGGGCAGCGACGCGTTTCATCCGCAGTTGCTCACCCTGCGCGCCGGTGTCGAACGCTTTGATTCCGACGGCGACGGCGAGCACACCCTCGACGACGTTGTGTCCGCCATGCAGAGCCACCGGCGACGCCCCGGCACCATCGTCACGCTGGTAGTTTCGCCAGGTGAGGAAGAGCCGCGCATCGTCGAGAGCAACGACGCGGCGGGCGTCAGCGTGCGCACACTGGCCGACAACACCGCGGTACCCGGCGTGAACCTCGCCGCCACCAACCACTTCCGCACGCTCTACCCGCCCATGTATTGCAACCGCTACAACGCAATCGTCGATTCGCTCGACATCGACCCGCTGATGACGCTCGAACGCAACCCGAAGTTGCTGGCCGGAGCCGCGGGCGGCAGCAACAACCTCCAGTCCATCTGCTTCGAGACAGCCACCATGACAGTCGGCTTCGCCACCACCACCAGCGACCACTACGCCTACGAAGGCCCCTACACCGTGCTCACCCTCGACGACCTTTTCGGCGACTGGACATCGGTGGATGGGGAAGAGGCGCCGCACAGCGGCGGGGTGCGACTGCGCGCCTGGCCCAACCCGTTCAATCCAAGCACGACCATCGAGTTCGCGGTGGCGCAGCCGTGCCATGCCGAGGTGCGCGTGTATAGCATTCGCGGCAGGCGCGTGGCCGAGTTGTTCAGCGGGGCGGTGTCTGCCGGTACACGGCGCGTCTCGTGGGATGCCGCCGGACTGGCCGGCGGGGTTTATCTGGCGCGGGTGACGGCGGGCGACAGCGAAGCGACGACGAAGGTGTTGCTGTTGGAGTAGCGCTGTCTTTACACCCCCCTGTCAAGGGGGGCAGACCCGTCGGCGGGTCAGGGGGGTATGAAAAGCAGAGAACGCACTGGCAGACAAAGATAATACCCCCCTGCCACTTCGTGGCGTTCCCCCTTGACAGGGGGGTGTAAGAGCGGCCGGGTGGAAAACTTGAGGTCACAATTTGTGACATCAAGATGACGAAGCTGCTATTGCTGGAGTAGGAACTTTTTACTTGGCTTTTTCCAATTCTTCTAATGTCTCTCGCAATGGCTTTATTTGTTCTGTATCTAATTCTTTATCCTTATGATTGCCAAAGTAGTCAATAACCATTAGTAAATGCTGTTTCATTTTCTCAAGCTCATATCCTAATTCCCTGTGACGCTTGATATAATACGTATAGTATTCAGCCAATTTCTTTATTAGTGGTGCAATACACTCCATGTGTTGTGGTTCTCTAATGTCAAACCAGCGAAACCATGTTTGACCTGAAAATTTATCGAAACGTGCTGATTCGTGAATATACAAACCAAACGGTGGTGCAGAGCTCTCCGACGCGTAGGCTTGTGAGATGGGCATACCAAACATCAAAGTACTGGCATAATCACGGCTAATTTCCACATTAACATTTCCCAATTGATGAGTCATAGATTCAGCATCACTTGAGTTTTGGAAATCACTTCCTTCAATTACTCTGCCAACTGACACACTCCCCCTTGGTATGTACATATGGTATGATGATTTCTGAAATACAACATCATGAGCAAAACAAAAAAACACTTCTCTGATGAATTTTTCAAACGAAGGCATCTGATCAACTGAACAAACAATATACGCGCCGTCAAGAAGGGGGTATAATCGAAACTTATTCATTACATTAGCGTCGAGCTTATTCAGGCAATGGTGAAGCGCAATGTGAAGCTTCATTATGTAATATCCAGAAGACTCCAGGGAAAGCATAAATCGTTTGGCAATCCCCATTAAGTCCAACCAGCAGACAATTTTCTCCTTCGGTTCAATAGAATTCAGGCCATTCACTTGAATAGAGGGGTGGTAACTTTGAACAATTGCTTCACTCATTTTGTTTCTCCTGTGCTTGCTGTGTCAGCTTATTTTATCGTCTGTCAGAGGTTTGGCCGTGTCAAGCGGAAAATTAAATGTCTGAATCAGGATTTACAGGATGTAAGATATTATCAGGATTCGGAATAAAGAACAACAAGCCTGGCTGCATTTTCTTATCTCTTAATCCTGTAAATATCCCTAATCCAGTAAATCCTGATTCAGACAAGTCCCCTGCTTCAGACAAAAAATCCCCCCAGCAAGCCCCTCGGCTCCCTGGGGGGACAATATCGCCTCTTAGAACGTCGTGGTATCGACGAAGTTGAAGTCCTTGATGAGCATGGTGGGTACCTTGCTGTTGGGACTGAGCAGCACTGCGGGGCCGAGCGCCAGCAGACGCTGCATCGCCTCGTGGGTAATCTCGTTCCAGCGCAGGTTATGCACCGCGCCCACAATCTTGCCGTTCTCGAAGCGCATCACGCCGTCGCGGGTCATGCCGGTGAACTCGCCGCGCTTCTGGTCAACCATGCGGATGTACCAGAGGTCGTTGAGGATGAGTCCGCTGCCGGCCTGCTTCATCATCTCGGCCTCGGTGACGTCGCCGCCGGGGATGTATGAGTTGAAGCTCGTCACCGGCTCGACGCCCTGCTTCTTGGCCCAGTAACGGTCAGCGGGCAGGTTCTCGACCACGCCGTCCTTCACCCAGGACACCGTGTGCGCCGGGCGCAGGTTGTAGTCGAACGAGGGGGTGTACATTTCGGGGTCGTCGCAGGTGGAGAGCAGGTTGAAGCGGTCGCCGAACATGGGCTTGCCGATCTGGTCGGTGAAGGGACTGACGCCCTCGTCGGCGCTGCGGCGCTGCATGTAGTAGCTCAGCATGTTGAACAGGCTGGCCACCGCCTGCGGACGCATGATGACGGTGTATTTGCCGGCTTCGATGGGCAACAGCCCGGTAAGGCTGTCGAACTGGCCGTTCATCTGGTCGATGAGCGCAGTCATGTCGAACGCGCCGATGCGCTTCACGCCCAGGCTCACCTTTGTTTCGGCGCCTTCCTTCTTCATCGTCATCGAGTGGCTGAACTCGGTGTAGCGCTCGGCGCCGACGAAACCGTTGGCGGTGAACACCTGGCTGCCGATGATGTAGCGACTGCTGATGCCCGCCACCTTCGCCTCGCGCTTCTCGGCGTTGCGAACGCAGGCTTCGACGCCGTCAACCATGCTCTGGATCGGCCAGGCCGCCGTTGCTTCGTCGTAGTTGTCGGTTTCGGGCAGCTCGTGATGGCCCTCGCTGGGGACGTATTCGGGATCGGGCTGGTTGAGCCGAGCGATGTTCTGTGCGGTTTCGAGCAGCCAGGAGATGGTGTCCTCTTCGAGGTTGTTGGCCGTGGCCACTCCGGTGCGATTGCCAAACGCCACGCTCAGTCTGATGTTCTGGTGGGCACCGTGCATGTGCTGCGTGATGGCGTTCTGGGCGAAGCGGGTCTGGAGGATGTCCCGCGAACTGGCGTACAGCGTGTAGTCGTCGGCCTCGATGTGTTTGCGGATGTATTCGTGTGCTTGCTCGATGGTCATTGTGAGCCTCCTACGCGGATGTTGCGAAAGCGCGTGTGCGCGGCGCCGTGGGTCATGCGGCCCGACTGGTTGGGCTGCCCCTTGCCGCAGTTGGTGACGCTGATGGGCTTCCAGAACCGGTGGTCGCAGATGGCGTCGCAGGCGTTCCAGAACTCGGGGTTGTTCGACTTATAGAGCACCTTTTTCAGCATACGCGTGCGCTTGCCGTTCTTGATCTCCCAGAACAGGTCGCCGCCGAACTGGAAGTTGACGCGATGCTGGTCGATGGAGAAGCTGCCCAGCCCCTCGACCATCACGCCGTCCTCGGTATCGGTGATGAGGTCTTCGGGCGACATCCGCTTCTGGCCGGGCGCCAGGTAGAGGTTGGGTATGCGGTTGATGGGGAAGTTGAAGTAGTTGGTGGCGCGGTTGCAGCCGCGGCTGTAGTCTAGCCCGATGAACGGGGCCGTCTCGCGGGTGGTGCCGTAGGAGACCAGGATGCCGTCCTTGATGATGTGCCACTTCTGGCCTGGTACGCCGTCGTCGTCGTAGCCCATGGTGGCCAGCCCGCCTTCGAGCGTGTTGTCGGCCAGGAAGTTGACGATGTCCGCGCCGTATTTGTAATTGCCCAGCTTCTCCGGCGTGGCGAAGCTGATGCCGGCGTAGTCGGCCTCCCAGCCCAGTACGCGGTCAAGCTCGGTGGGGTGCCCGATGCTCTCGTGCATGGTCAGCCCGAGGTTGGACGGGTCGAGGATGAGGCTCATGCGGCGTTCGTCGCCTAACGTGCCGGCGTGGCACTTCATGATGGCTTCTTCGGCGATGCGCGGCGCCTGTCTCACATAGTCGGCGTCGTCGATGATTTCCCATCCGCCGGCGCCGCCGTCATAGCGCACCCCGCGTGACTGGCTGTCGCCGTTTGTCACGGCGGTGGCCTGTAGGTAGGGCGAGACGAATGTCGTGGTGATATCGAGGCGCGTTCCCAGCGTCGAGGCGAACAGCTTGTGGTCAGTCTGCGAGACGATGAAGAACATCGCCATCTTGATGTCGGTGAAGTTGAGCAGGGTCTTGTTCACCTCGAGCATCATCTCGACCTTCTCCTGTAGCGGAATCTCGAACGGGTCCCATTCCATCGGGGTGACGTAGGTGTCGAGGTAACTGCGCTCGCTGGTCAGGCGGATGCCGGGGCCGTTCTTCACCCGCGCCGACTGCGTAGCAATCTCGGCGGCTTTCTTCGCGGTGGCCTGCACGGCGTCCTTGCTGAACACGTTGTTGTGCGCGAAGCCCCAGGCACCGTCCTTCAGCACCCGGATGCCGTAGCCGTCAACGACGCCGCTCGAGGTGTTCTTCAGGCTCAGGTTGCGCAGGTAGATCATCTCGGAGCGGGTTTTCTGGATGCGGATGTCGGCGTACTGTGCGCCATACGAGCGCGCCGCCTCCATCGCCACTTCCAGCAGGATGTCACGTTCAGTTGTCATTCGGTTCAATACGTCCACGTAATACCTCCTCGGGGTCAGTGGTTCTGTATGGTCTATAGGGGGTTATGAAATAACATGATATTCTCGCACAGGCGGCGGAATCTGTCCAGAAGATTTTTGGGGAAGAAAGGGGGATGATTGGTTAGTGGTTATTGAGCTAGTTCTTGTAATACTTGATCTCGATCGCTCCATAGAACTGGATTGACAGCATAATTCTGTATGGCGGTCATCACTGAGGGGGACACTGAACGTTCTGTATTATTTAGGAATGCATATGCTTTTGAATCATCAGGACGAACTTCTTTAGTATCAAGCCAGGCAAAAGCGAGGCTTTCTGCTGTGTTTCGATCTGGATGCGTTAAAGCTTTAATTATTCTTTCTGGAAAGAATTTAGATTTTGGGATAACAAAATCAAATGAATGAAGGTAGCCACTCTTGCCAGAAAATTGAATATGTGCTGTGTACCGAATTTCATTTTGATCCAGCCATTCGACGACATCTTCATAAAACAGGCTTGAAACAATTGACGATGACAAGTAGAACATGTCATTAACTGCCAGCATAGTCTGAACCATATTGTGTTTTTTCAGGGCGAAATTTCCCGAGTTCGCAGTAAGTTGTATAGCTGCTCCTTTCATAACAGCGCCGAAACCACCAAGTATGACATTAAGTAGTGCTTTTCGCTTTGGGGTAGAAATTTTGCAACCTGATTGTTTCAGGTCATTTATTGTATAGCCGTCATCCGTAAGCACATACGTGTCTCCAACCTTTTTTGCATAGAACTGAAGATAATCATTGTGTCGATCAAGAAAAGGGCATGTTATCTGAACCCAAGCATCAACTTGTTTCAGAGTGGTTTTATTTCGGAGCCACTTTGCGTAATCATCAAGCATCTTCTGTATTTCATTAATCATAAAGTAATCCCTTTGTAAAGGTAGGGGGCTTCACAATATTGCAGAATTTCATGAAATCATGTAGCATTTGCCAGGGATCAGAGGGATTATCAAATAATTCTGGTGGTAATTCGTAAGCGTATTTATCATGATAGCCTTCACGGTAGATATGTAGGTGGGGACATGATATTTCTTCACCATCTGGGTTTCTGTGAGGGCTGCCACCTATATCCAATCGTGCTAAGACAACTATCTGTTTAGCGCGATTCTGATATGTTATTTTTATTCGATCAATTTGTCTTCGGGAAAGGTCAAGTATGAATTTTTCGCGCATATTAATGGAGAGCAATGGGATTTCCATTCTCTCTCCAGCTTGCGGAAATTCATGCTCATCTTCTGTTGCGCTCTGCTTTTTCATCTTGAGCAGAATATCTGCTTCAGATTGACTAATGAAAAAGTCTGCCATTCATCCCCCTGTAACATAACTTCTACATTTGTTGTAATATGCTTGCATTTTGTCAATCATTTCCCCTAACTCCCCCTCCACATGCTTTCTCAGATACTACCAGCTATGCCCGTTATCGCGCATCCAGTCTTGTGCCTGTTGAAGCCCCAGTCTTGCCGCTGTCCGCATACATTCAAGCACCTGCTCGCTTTCACCATTCTGATTATAGGCGATTGCCATATTGAAATACGCCCCTGCGAAATCTGGAGCAATCTCAGTCTGCTGGCGATAACACTCGATCGCAGTGTCACAGTCACCTTGTACCAAATAGATATTCCCCATATTGTAGTATGCGTCTGCGACAGCGGGGGCAATCTCTATCGACTTGCGATAGCATTCAAGGGCCTTGGCGATGTTGTCGAGATTCTCGTAGGCAAACCCCATATTGAAGTAGGCCATGGCAAGCTCGGGTTCGATTTCTATCGCTTTGCGATACCACTCAATCGCCTCGGCATAGTCGCCTTTTCTTTCAAAGGTTACTCCGATAGCGCTATGTGCTTCTGCGTCAGCGGGATTAAGTTCAATTGCCTTGCGATAGAATTCAACCGCGTTGTCGTCCTCGCCCCTTTCGCTATAGATAACTCCAATATTGTGGTATGCATGAGCGTAATCCGGATTAATCTCGACTGCATTGCGATAACACTCCATCGCTTTGCCTTGGTCACCTTTTGCTGTATAGGCAATACCCATATTGTAATAGGAGGCAGAGTCTGTGGAATCAACCGCGACTGCCTTGAGGAAGCATTCTATCGCCCCGTCAACGTCGCCATTTCCAAACATTTCCATTCCATTGGTACACCAGTTTTCGGCACACGAAGCACAAGAAAAGCCAAACAAAAACAGCAGTATCATCCACTTCATCCGTAACTCCTTGGAAATAATTGTAGCAGGAAATACTAAAACAGACTGATTGTCAAGCATTTCAGGACGCGAGTGGTTGGCCAGTCGCAGGTTGTTATTCCCCCTCCACATGCCTCTTCAAATACTGCCCGGTATAGCTCTCATCACATTTCATCACCTTTTCCGGCGGACCGGCCACCACCACCGCGCCGCCGGCGTCGCCGCCGTCGGGGCCGAGGTCGATGATCCAGTCGGCGCACTTAATGACGTCGAGGTTGTGCTCGATGACGACGACGGTGTTGCCCATGTCCAGCAGCTTCTGCAACACGTTCAGCAGCTTGCGGATGTCGTCGAAGTGGAGACCGGTGGTCGGCTCGTCGAGGATGTAGAGCGTTTTGCCGGTGCTGGCGCGGCTCAGCTCACGGGCCAGCTTGATGCGCTGCGCCTCGCCGCCCGACAGCGTGGTCGATGGCTGCCCGACCTTGATGTATTCCAGCCCCACATCGATGAGCGTCTGTAGCTTGTTGCGGATGGCCGGCACGTTCTGGAACAGCTCCAACGCCTCCTGCACGTCCATATCGAGTACCTCGTTGATGTTCCTGCCCTTGTAGCGCACGATGAGCGTCTCGGCGTTGTAGCGTTTGCCTCCACACACCTCGCAGGTCACCCAGATGTCGGCCAGAAAGTGCATCTCGATGCGGTTGACGCCGGCGCCCTTGCAGGCCTCGCAGCGTCCGCCCTTCACATTGAACGAGAACCGTCCGGGCTTGTAGCCGCGAATCTTGGAAGCCGGCAACTGCGAAAACAGGTTGCGGATGGGATCGAACAGC
Source organism: Candidatus Cloacimonadota bacterium (assembly GCA_021108395.1). Lineage (GTDB taxonomy): Bacteria > Cloacimonadota > Cloacimonadia > Cloacimonadales > JAIOQZ01 > JAIOQZ01. Next base: position 49,552 of record JAIOQZ010000027.1, on the reverse strand, counting down.
TTGATGTAGGTGGCTGGATTGGAGCGCGGGGTGCGACCAATGGGCTGCTGGTCGATGGCGATGACCTTGTCAACGTGGTCGAGGCCGCTGATGGCCTTGTGCTTGCCCGGTTGCAGACTGGCGCGATTGAGCGCGTTGGCCGCCGCCGGGTATAGCGTCTGGTTGATGAGCGAGCTTTTGCCGCTGCCCGATACCCCGGTGACGCAGGTGAACAATCCCACCGGCAGTTTCACGTCGATGCCCCTGAGGTTGTTCCGGCGCGCCCCCTTCACCGTAATCCACTTCGTCTTCACCGCTTTGCGTCGTGGCGCCGCCTCGATGTTCAACTTGCCATTGAGGTACTGCCCGGTGAGCGAAGCGGGGTTGGCCAGAATCTTCTCGATGGGCCCCTGGGCCACGATTTCGCCGCCCAGAACGCCGGCGCGGGGACCGAAGTCGAGGATGTTGTCGGCGCTGCGCATCATCTCCTCGTCGTGCTCGACCACGATGATAGTGTTGCCGATGTCGCGTAGTTGCAGCAGCATGTCGATGAGCCGGCGGTTGTCGCGCTGGTGCAGGCCGATGCTGGGTTCGTCGAGGATGTACATGACGCCCACCAGCGAACTGCCAATCTGACTGGCCAGCCGAATGCGCTGGGTTTCGCCGCCGGACAGCGTCGGCGCACGGCGTTCGAGCGTGAGGTAATGCAGCCCGACGCTCATCAAAAAGCCCAGGCGGGCACAGATTTCCTTGAGCACCTCGTGGGCGATGACTTCATCGTTGCCGCTCAGTTCGAGGTTGGTGAAGATGTCGTGCGTGCTGTTCACGGGGATGGTCGTCAGCTCGTCGATGGTGCGTCCGCCCACCTTCACCGCCAGGCTTTCCGGGCGCAGGCGGCGTCCGCCGCAGTCGGGACAGGGGCGGTTGCTGATGTACTCGGAATACCAGCGGCGCATCCCCTCGCTTTTGGTCTCGCGGAAGCGGCGCTTGAGTACGGGGATGAGGCCTTCATAGCGGCTCATAAACTCGCCAGAGCCGTTCTTGCTTTTCCAGGTAAGCTTGAAGCGCTTGCCCTTAGAGCCATATAACAGCAGGTTGCGAATGTCGGCGGGCAATTTCTTCCAGGGCGTTTTCAGCGCAAAGCCGTACTCCTCAGCGAGCCGCAACAGGATGCGGTAGCGCCAGCTCGTGCGCTTTTGGCCCATCGGCCCCCAGGGCATAACAGCGCCGCTCAGGATGGAAAGGTCTTCGTTGGGTACGATAAGCTCGGGGTCGAACTCGACGGTGGTGCCCAGTCCGTTGCAGGTGGGGCACATGCCCAGCGGACTGTTGAACGAGAAGTGCTGGGGCGAGAGTTCGGGATAGCCGATGCCGCAGCGGGCGCAACTGTTGGCCTCCGAGAGTATCTCCTGGCGGTCTTGGCCGGCATAATCCACCTTGAGGTAGCCGTCGGTGATGCGCAGGGCGGTCTCGATGCTGTCGGCCAGGCGACCGCGTACGCCCTCCTTGAGCACGAGGCGGTCAACGACAATGTCGATGGTGTGCTTGCTTTTTTTGTCCAGGGTGATGTTTTCGCTCAACTCACGCATCTGCCCGTTGATGAGTACGCGCACAAAGCCTTCGTTTCGCGCTTCCTCGAGCTCGTCGCGGTGCTCGCCCTTGCGATTCTGCACGATGGGGGCCAGAATTTGCACGCGAGACCCCTCGGGATTTAGCAGGATGTGATCCACCATCTGGTCAATGGTCTGTGAGCCGACGGGGTCGCCGCATTTATAGCAATATTGTTTGCCCACGCGGGCGTAGAGGATGCGCAGATAGTCGTATATCTCGGTGACGGTGCCGACGGTGGAGCGGGGGTTCTTGCCGGCGGCCTTCTGCTCGATGCTGATGGCAGGCGAGAGGCCTTCGATGTAGTCCACACGCGGCTTTTCCATCTGTCCCAGAAACTGGCGGGCATAAGCCGAGAGCGACTCGACGTAGCGGCGCTGGCCTTCGGCGTAGAGGGTGTCGAACGCCAGCGAGCTTTTGCCGCTGCCCGAAACGCCGGTGAAGACGGTGAGTTTGTTGCGTGGGATGATTACGTCGATATTTTTGAGGTTGTGTTCCTGGGCGCCTTTTATGATGATGCGTGTCTTCATTTATCCTCCGAGTCGGCGAGTCGTGGACACACCATTTTCGCGTGCGCAGACATTGTAAAGAATAATATTGACAGAACTCAGCGAAGGCACCATTATTTACGCGATATGAGCCGGAACGCACTGGCATTGCAGTAAGAAGCCAGGCATCGAATCAGGTTCAGAATTGCCCATAAACAGAGTGCCGCGATGAAGTGCTCTATGGTGCAGAAGCTCTGAGAAAAAAAACGGGCAGCAACGAACAAAAAAAGATTGACAATAATTAGCCTACAGGTACTTTCACGCATGTGTAGGGGTATGTGTTTTGAACATAACATAGAAATGATAGATAGAAAACATACATAAGCATTGGAGGAAACATGAGAAGAACTGGATTATTTTTCCTGTTGTTCGCACTCGGTATCGGTAGTTTGATGGCGGCTTCGCCGTGGATTACGCTCGACCATGTCGGCCTGCATGGCGCTGGCGGAACAAGCGATTTCTCGGCTTCGCCGAGCGAAGCGATTTACATCACGGCGCAGTATGACACCGACAGCGGCGCCCCGGCAATGGATAATGTGACGAGCTGCTACTACACAACAGTAAACACCGGCAAAGTGGTGATTTACTGGTATAACGGAGCAGACCCGAACACTTCCACATACCTCGGAAGCAGCAATACTACGGTCGCCAATGTCACTCAGGGCGGCATCGGAAGCAACAGAACCTTCACCTGCGACTTCACTCTTCCCTCGGCTCCCTCGAGCGCACTGTCATTCCAGGTCTTTTTCGGCCTTTATGGCGACGATGTAGATTTTGATACACAGTATGGTACACGTTACACGAGTTACATCACTCGCAATACATATAACCCGCCTGCGGGCAGCCCGGCGGCAGGCTGGCAGAAATACATGGCCTATGCCGCAGATACATCGACGCAGACACCCACGATCACCAAGCCGGTAAACGGCTCGCGTGACAACGTGACCATCGATGTTGAGTTCAATCTGCCTGAGGCAGCCTCGTCCGGCACCGTGAAGCTCTACATAAACAACACCAGCGATGTCAATCAGGCCACGCTTACTTTGACAAGCACATACGAGACATCCGGCAACCACAGCTTCACCCTCGACGGCTCAGACCTTGACGCCGCCGCGGCAGTGGCGTCCGGCACCGGCATTGCCAACCTCACCAACGGCACAGCCTATCGCTTCGTGATTGGCTATCAGGACGCAGTGCCCAACACAGAGGCCACCAGTTCAACAACCAACCAGATGACCTACGACACCGCCGCTCTGGCGGTGAACACCATCTCCGGGGAAAATCACGCCACGAATACCGGCCACGTCAATGCCGGCTACACATTGCAGGAAGACGCCGACGACCTCTGGCTCATCTTCTACGACAATGATGCAAGTTTGACTCGCGCCCGTCTTCAGGTGCGCTCTGCATACGGTTCGACATATCTGACAGGCGCCCGCACGATCACCGATCTCGACGGCTCCGACTTCAACAACGATATCGGCGATCAACTGGTTGCAATCGATGGCTCATTTTTCGCAAGCCTCGTGGATGGCCATAATTACGCTGTCAAGATTGAATATGACGACTTGGCCGGCAACACAATCACCTCTGTCAGCCCGAGCACGTTCAATTACTTGAACGACACAAGCACCCAGACGCCCACCGCCCCCACGGTTGACGAAGCCTATAACAGCACCGACGGCGGCCCCGCCCTCACTTGTGGCTACAACCTGCCCGAAGCCGGCAGCATCGTGGACGTCGTCATAGACGATGACGCCACGCACCCTGCCGCCGGCAGTGAAGTGGCTGGCACCAACGTGCAGTGCATTGTCAGCCTCAATGGCGAAACAGCCAGCGGCGCACACAGCTTCATCCTCAGCGTGCCCTTCGTTACCGCCGACAACGGCGGCGACGGCGATCAGGTAACCTCTGTGACCGGTACGGCCAGCCTTACGGATGGCGTTACCTACTACTACGCCGTTCGCTACAAAGACGCTTCCGGTAACGACTATGCCCGCACAACCTGGCAGAGCTTCGTATGGGACGGCGCGACGCAGACCCCGACGATAACCGCCCCGTCTGCAAGCAGCTACCAGAACGACACCATTACATTCACGTTCAACCTGCCCGAAACCGGCAGTACCGGTTCCGTTCAGATTCTGTTCGACGATGATGCAAACCACGCCGCAGTGTACGAGACTATGACGTTCGTCAACGACGAAAGCTCCGGCGGCCACACCGTGACCCTCGAGACCATGAGCACGAACATCGCGAACAATGCCGAGATTACGACATCCTCACCGAACAACGCTCTCAACGACAACAGTGGCCAACCCGAGGAATACTACGTTGCGGTACGCTATCAGGACGATGATGGCAACCCTGCCGCCACTTCCGTCTGGCACACCTTCTACTTCGACGAGTCAACCCTGGCCATCAACCTCGACCTGCCAGTCGTGGACGAGACGATTACAGGCAACTTCACGATACAGTATGACCTACAGGAAACGGCTCTGGCCGGCAACAACGGCTTGTATGTCAAGTTCGTGTGCACCAGCGCAGCGGAGACAGACCGTACATTCGCCATCAGCAGCCACGCCTCGGGCACAAACATTGCCATCAGCAACGTTGACCCGACCAATATCGGCGGTCACGCGAGCCTGTCATTGTTTGGCCTCGGCTCCACCGGCCTTACCCTGGGTGAGACATACACAGTCAGCATCCACACCCAAGACCTGGCAGGCAATGCCGCCCAGAGCAACTCACACACCGGCGTTATCTACGACACATCGACGGCGGTGGTTACTGTGGGCAATATCGCGCTCGCCAATGAGCCTCTCGCCGGCCCCTCGGCCACGAACCAGCATCTGATTCGCTTTTCGCTCGTCGCCAACAGTGCTCAGACTGCTGATATGACTGCTCTGTCGTTTGCCTTCTCCGGCTCGGCTGCTACGGGAGACTTCCCGGCAAACGCTTTCGATCTGTGGGAAGACACCAACAACGACGGCAGCCCGAACACGCAGATCTGGTCAAGCGTCAGCTTCGCTTCTCCCGTCGCGTTCAGCGGTTCAGCGATCACCATCACCGACAGCCCGCGCTATTTCATCGTCCACTGCGATCTCGATGCAACCATCGACGAGACGCACACAATACGCCTCACTCTGAATGAATCTGGTGTCACATCAGATGCCGCCAGCTATAACAGCTTCCCCATTCAAGGCCGTTCGCATTACCTCGACGGCTATGTCACCGAGGTGGCGGGTGGCGGCACCGGTAACGGCGTCATATTGCCCGGCACCGAAGAAGCAGTCCTGTGGTGGTATCTTACCGCCAACCAGGGCACCTGCCCATTCACTGCTGTCGATGTAGAAATGACAGTTGACGCCTGGACCGACATCGACGCGGTTCACCTGTACTCGAACACGTCAAACACTCTCACCGGCGCAACGCTGCTTGACAGTGACAGCAGCCCGGGCCCAGGCTCGACCATAACCTTCAGCCCCGGCGTGAACGTTCCCACCACACGCACCTACTATCTGGTGTCGGTCGAAGTGGCCGCGGGCGCTCCCCTGAACCACACAGCACAGGCAGAGGTGACTGCAGCCAGTGACATGACGTTCACGGCGCCGTTCGCTTTCAAGACGACGATAAGCGGCGTGTTCCCCATCACGGGTGACGAGCATCCGCTGCCGGTCGAGTTGTCCAGCTACCAGATCAGCAACAATGCCCGCACAGTCACACTGGCGTGGGTGACGGAAACCGAGACGGAAAACGCCGGTTTCAATCTGTATCGCGGCCTCAGCCTGGACGCCCTGGAAACCGAGCAGGCGATTCTGCTCACTCCGAACATGATTGCCGGCGCTGTCAACAGCACCGAGCCGGTCGAGTACAGCTATGAAGACGAATACCGTATCGGATACGACATTACCTATTACTACTGGCTGGAGGCCATCGACCTTAATGGCACCAGCGGTTACTTCGCTGCCTGGCCATTCACTCCCGAACAGCCCGGCGGCAACAACGGCGCACCGGAGTTCGTGCAGTATGGCCTGCATCAGAATTATCCGAACCCGTTCAATCCCGAGACCACCATCTCGTTCGTGATGAAGCTGGACGGTCCCACGACCCTCGACATCTACAACGTCAAAGGCCAGTTGGTGCGCCGCGTGTTCAATGAGAACACCACAGCGGATCAGCGCTATCGCATCGTATGGGACGGCCATGACACCAACGGAAGTGGCGTCGGTTCTGGCATCTACTTCTACCGCCTCACTCAGGGCAGCTTCGTCGAGACGAAGCAGATGATCCTGATGCGGTAGATCAATTCAGACATCCCACGAGACCGGGGCTTTGCTCCGGTCTCGTTTTTGTTGTGGACTCCAGAAATTGTTTGACAGATGCAGCGGTTCCGAAAAGATGTCCGTTCAATGAAGTTACCAAATCGGTTGACGCCTCTCGAAAGGCGTTGCGAGGAGAAATTATGAAGCAAGGGATACATCCGAAGTACGAAGAAGTGAAAGTGACTTGCGCTTGCGGCAACGAGATTACCACAACATCGACCCGCGCCAATCTCAGGGTCGAGATTTGCTCGAAGTGCCATCCTTTCTACACCGGCAAGCAGAAGATTCTCGATACTGCCGGTCGCGTCGAGAAATTCAAGCGTAAGTACGAAAAGCAATCGAACTAGCGCGAACCCTTTCAGGCACCACTTCATCCACACGGACAGTGGTGCCTCTTTTTATTGTTTGGAGTGACTATGGACAAAAAGAAAGAGATTGCAATTGGCGGCCAGGCCGTCATCGAGGGCGTGATGATGCGCGGCCCCGAGCATATCGCCACTGCCGTGCGCCGCGCAAACGACTCGATCGACATAGACAGGCAGCCGTTTGTGAGCAAAGCGACCAGCGGCAAGTTTTTGGGGTTGCCCATCATTCGTGGGTTTGTCTCCCTCATCGAGATGATGATTATCGGGTTTCGCAGCCTGAGCTTTTCGGCCAAGCGCTGGGAGCTCGACCAGGAAGACATCAAGAAGAAGTCGAAGACCCGTGAACGCTTCGAGGACACCATGAGCTACGCGATTGCCTTTGTGCTGGCCATCGCCCTGTTTTTCTTTCTCCCATTGCGCCTGGCGGACTTCATCGTTCCGGGCGGCATGGCTTACGAGAACATCTGGGTGAACCTCTCCGCCGGTGTCTTGCGCATCGTGTTCTTTGTACTGTATGTCTGGGGCATCAGCCTGATGAAGGATGTGCGGCGCCTGTTCGCCTATCACGGCGCCGAGCACAGCGCGGTTCACGCCTGGGAAAACGGCGCTTCGCTGTCACCGGAGAGCGTTCTGGGCTTCTCCACCAAGCACCCGCGCTGCGGCACGAGCTTCATCTTTCTGGTACTGCTGGTCTCGATTCTGGTGTTCTCTGTGGCCGACACCGCTCTCATGCTGTGGCTCGATATCGAGATTAACGCCTATGTGCGGCTATACCATCTTTTGCTGGTACCGCTGGTGTCGGGGCTTAGCTACGAAGTGCTGAAGGCGGCGGGTAGAAAGCGCAACAATATCTTGCTTCGCATACTGTCGGCGCCTGGCATGTGGCTGCAAAGCATCACCACACAGAAACCGGACGAAGCACAGTGTGAAGTGGCTATACTGGCCCTGCGAGCCGCTCTCGACCTGCCGCTGGAACACGACAACATCAACTTTATCGAGGATTGAGATGATACCAGACGAGAAACTGCAATCATTGCGGGCGGAATACGAGGAGCTTGAGAAGCGCGTGGTCAACCCGGCGGAGATGGGTGACCAGCGTGGTTATCGCAAGCTTATGCGCCGCTTCAAGGAACTGGCGGCCATCCACAGATGTCTGGACGAGATACGGCAACTGGAACAGCGCATAGCCGACAATCGTGAGATGATTCACGAGGAGAGCGACAGGGAACTCATCCTCATGGCGCAGGAAGACAGCCGCGAGGCTGCACCTGTGCTCGAGGAGAGACGCCAGGAGATTCGAGACCTGCTGGCCCCGCGTGACCCCAACGACGACAAGGACGCCATCGTCGAGATTCGCGCCGGAACCGGCGGGGACGAAGCCGCCCTTTTCGCCGCCGACCTTTTCCGTATGTACGGCTACTATGCCGAAAAGAAAGGCTGGAGCCTGGCGCTATTGTCGGTCAACAGTATCGGCATCGGCGGTTACAAGGAAGTGGTGTTTCAGCTTTCGGGCGAAAGCGTCTATGGCACGATGCGCTTTGAAAGCGGTGTACACCGTGTGCAGCGCGTTCCGCAAACCGAAAGCAGCGGACGCATTCACACCTCGGCCGTGAGCGTGGCTGTGCTGCCAGAGGCAGATGAAATCGACGTGGTGGTGAACGATGGCGACCTGCGCATCGACGTGTTCCGCGCCACCGGCCATGGCGGCCAGAGCGTGAACACCACAGACAGCGCCGTCCGCATCACCCACCTGCCCTCTGGACTGGTGGTCACCTGCCAGGACGAGAAGAGCCAGCTGAAGAACAAGAACAAGGCGATGAAAGTGCTGCGTTCGAGGTTGCTTGACCTCGAGATAGCTCGTCGGGAAGCCGAAATCAGCCGCGAGCGCCGCGCTCAGGTGGGCACCGGCGACCGCAGCGCCAAGATTCGCACCTATAACTTTCCGCAGTCTCGTGTTACCGACCACAGGATAAACTTGACATCGTACCGCTTGAACGAGATTCTTGGCGGCGAACTGGATGAATACATCGACGCCTTGAAACTGGCATACAAAAATGAGCAAATGACATCTTGAAATGGAACTCGCTTTAATCCTGCCGCTGTTTGTGCTGATGTTCGCGTTGGGGGGCTTGTTCTCTGGGCTGGAAACCGGCCTGATCTCAATTGACCGGTTGCGCCTCGAGAACGAAGCGAAACGAAACGCGAAAGCCAGACGTATCGTCAACCTCATCAGCAGGCCCGACGTTATCTTTGGTCTCACTCTCACCGGCACAAACGTCAGTCAGGTCGTGCTTTCAACGTTGTTCACCGTCTATCTGCTGCCGGCCATCATCGGCGAGACCGACACCAACACGCAGCAGCTCTATACACTGGCGCTGGCGGGCCTCATCCTCATTTTTGGCGAAATATTGCCCAAGACGCTTTTCCGCGAGTTCCCATATACTCTGGTCTCGCGCACGTTCCCCTTCATCCGCGTGATGACTGTTATTCTCAAGCCGTTCATTGGGATATTCAATATGTACAACAATTGGCTTGCCAGGGTGTTGCAGGTCGAGAGCGGCTACAACATCCTCACCCGCGATGAACTGACCTACATCCTGTCTCAGAGCAAATCGGAGACGAAGATTCAGCAGCACCAGAAGGAGATGCTCGAGGACGCGCTCGAGTTTCGCGATCTGCGGGCGAAGAACGTGATGATTCCGCGCACCGAGATTGTGGCGGTCGAGGCGGGCAGTTCTCTGGATGACGTGCTGTCCCTGGCCAAAGAGGAAGGCTACACCCGCTTTCCTGTCTATGACGACAATCTCGACCAGATAATCGGCATCCTCATCATCTACGATTTGCTACAGCGCGATACCAGCCAGGCGCAGACAGTGCGGGAATTCATCCGCGAGGTGCACTATGTGCCGGAGACGATGGATGTTTATGCTCTGTTGCGCGAGATGCAGACCCACCGTAAAACGATGGTGATTGTGGTTGACTCATACGGTGGCACCGCGGGATTGCTTACAGTCGAGGATATTCTCGAAGAAATCGTCGGTGAGATCGAGGACGAGTATGACACTGAGGAAGAGAAGGAAATCGAGAAGATTAACGAGAACACCTATCTCATTCAGGGTTTCGTCGAGGTGGATGACCTGAATGACGAATACGATATACAATTGCCAGGCAACGGCAACTATGAAACGCTGGCCGGACTCATCATCGACAAGCTGGAGCGCATTCCGACTCGCGGGCAGAAGCTGCGCGTCGGGGACTGGGATCTCGAGATGATGCAGGTTACGCGGCGTAAGATTCAGCGGGTGAAGTGCACACGGGTAATACGCTGACATGCCTCTTGTTCGCACCAATATCCTTTCGGCGCAGGCTTCGGGCAAAGTAACATTCCGCCCCGGCGTGTTCCTGCGCATCGAGGGCGACCGCATCGAGGCCATCAGCGAGCGCTGCGACGACCCAGCCGAAGACCGCACTCATCAGCTTTGCATACCAGGTTTCATCGACACCCACGCCCATATTTCGCAGTACAACGCGCGTGGCCGCGCCAGCGACGGCCTGCTGCCCTGGCTGCGCGACATCATCTTCCCTGAGGAGATGCGCAGCCGTGACGCTGCCATCGCCCGCGCCACCGCCGACAGCTTTTTCGACGCCATGCTGCATTGCGGCACCACCACCACCGTGTGCTATGTGAGCGTGTTTGCCCAGGCGGTCGAGGCCGCCTTCGAGTCGGCGCGGCAGAAGGGCGTGCGTGCCTTCATCGGCAAGGTGATGATGGACCAGCACTGTCCCGAGGATCTGGTCGAAGACACGAGCCTTTCCATGCGGCAGAGCGAGGCGCTGTATCACAAGTGGGATCGTGCCACGTCGCTGTTGCGCTACATTTTCTCTCCACGCTTTGCGCTGGTGTGCTCCGAGCGGCTCATGCGCCGTGTGGGCGTCTTTGCCAGCGAGCACGACGTGTTTATCCAGACTCATCTGTCGGAAAACCGCGACGAGATTGAGTTGGTGGCGCAGCTTTTTCCTCAGGCGAGCAGCTATACCGATGTCTATCGCCGTTGCGGGATACTCACCCCGCAGACGATTCTGGGGCATTGCATTCATCTCAGCGAGCCGGAAACCAACATCATCGCCGCGCATGACGCAGCGATTGCTCATTGCCCCGACAGCAATTTCTTTCTGGGCAGCGGCGTCTTTCCCTGGAAGCGTATCGAGCAGGCGGGTATCCGCTTTGCCCTCGCCTCCGACGTAGGCGCCGGCACCACGCTTTCCATGCCCGAGATGATGCGCATGGCTGCCTATCGCCAGGACGGCTGGAAGCCCTCGCCGGCTGTGCTGTTTCGTCGCGCAACGTTGGACAGCGCCCGTGTGCTGGGTCTCGATAGCGAGATTGGTAGCATCGAGCCGGGCAAGGCCGCCGACCTGGTGTTTCTGGCCGTTCCCGACGCGGCGCAGGCTTCGCTTGACAGCCTGCTGTCGCGATTGGTTTACTTGTCTGCGGAAATGCCGGTGGCCAGCGTTTTTGTGGCTGGCCGGCGCGTTAAATAACCATATATAACAAACATACAGGAGGACACATGAAACTGGTCGAATGCGTTCCGAACTTCAGCGAAGGCAGGGATAAAAAAATTCTCGACGCGATTGCCGCGGCAATCACTTCCGTCAAGAATATCACGATGCTGGATGTTGACCCCGGCGCCGACACCAACCGCACCGTCGTCACTTTTGTGGGCCCGCCCGAAGCCGCTGTGGAAGCGGCCTTCCGCGGTATAGCTAAAGCCGCGGAGCTCATCGACATGAGCAAGCACAGCGGGGCGCATGCCCGCCATGGCGCCACCGACGTCTGTCCGTTCGTGCCCGTGTCCGAGATGACGATGGACGAGTGCGTCGAGTTGGCGCGCAAGCTGGGCCGGCGGGTCGGCGACGAGCTTGGCATCCCTGTTTACCTCTACGAGCACGCCGCCAGCAAGCCCGAATGGAGCAACCTGGCAGTGGTGCGCAAGGGCGAGTATGAAGCCCTGCCCGCCAAGATGAAAGACCCGCAGTGGAAGCCCGACTTCGGCCCGCAGGTGTTCAACGCCAAGTCTGGCGTGGTCACCATCGGAGCGCGGGAGTTCCTAATCGCATACAACATCAACCTCAACACACGCGACAAAAAGAAGGCGCACGACATCGCGCTGTCCATCCGCGAGAGCGGCCGCTTCGAGCGCGACAGCAAGGGCAAGGTGAAACGCGACGCCAATGGCGAAAAGCTGCGGGTGCAGGGACTGTTCACCAACTGTAAGGCTGTGGGTTGGTTCATCGACGAATACATGCGCGCCCAGATTTCCATGAACCTCACCAATTTCAAGATTACGCCACCGCACATCGTGCTGGAGAAGGTGCGAGATCTGGCCGCGCAAAGCGGCATTCAGGTGACCGGCAGCGAGTTGGTCGGTCTCATCCCCAAAGAGGCGATGATTCTGGCGGCAACGTACTACCTGGAACGACTGGGCGAGAGCTGCGGCCTGCCAGAACGCATGCTCATGGAAACGACTATCCAGTCGATGGGCTTGAACGACCTGGGGCCGTTCGACCTCGACGAAAAGATCATCGAATACGCTATCGCCCGCAAGGACGCCCTGGTCGCGATGAAGATCAACGATTTCGCCGACGAGCTTTCGACCGACTCTCCCGCTCCGGGTGGCGGCTCGGTGGCGGCGTTGTGCGCCGCATTGTCGGGTGGGCTTTCGGCCATGGTGGGCAACCTTACCGCCGGCAAGAAGGGCTACGAAGGCGTTGACGCCGAGGTGAAGCAGATAGCCGTCGAGGGGCAGGGCATCAAAGATCGCGCCCTGGCCGCCATCGACAGCGACACGGACGCCTTTTATGAGATGATGGACGCTGCCCGCCTGCCCAAGAAGACCGAAGCGGACAAGGCTGCCAGAAACGCCGCCATCCAGCAGTCCACCAAGAACGCCATCCTGGCGCCGCTCGAGACGTTGCAGATTGCCTGGGAAGGGGTGCAACTGGCAGAGCGCATCGCCGCCGTTGGCAACGCCAACGCTCTCTCCGACGCCGGAGTGGCCGCCATCAACGCATGCGCCGCCGCTAAGGGCGCACACCTCAATATTCAGATCAACATGAGTGGCGTGGATGACGAGGCCTGGAAACGGGACATCAGTGCGAAGGCCGACGGCCTGCTGAAACAAACCGAGGATGTGGCCGTGGCGGTGGAGCACACGGTGCGGCAGAAGATCGCGGCGCAGGCGTAGTCGCAGAGCAAGAAAAGGCTTGACGACATATCCAGCTGCAAAAACTATGTTTATTGTGCCCGAAGGCGTTTAATTGCGCCTGATGGCGAAAAGAAGCATCCGCTTCTGCCTTGCGGTTCGATGATTCCGGTTTGCACCGGCGGAGACACCGGCAAGGTTATTATTGATAGTGCGTCTTGGGCCGCTTGTGCGGCAAGGCGTGAATGATGTCGGGCAACCGGCGTCACAGCGGATGCTTGCATCCGTTTTTTTTATGGCGATGCGCAAGTGGCGGGGGCCACCGGCATCATTGACGTTCACCCAGAAAGGAGGCGCTTATAATCCGGATACGAAGAGGGAAGGCAAGAACCAACCCCGATGTTCCCAAAGAGAGAATCAATCGCCAGATCAGGGTTCCGCAGGTTCGTCTCATCGACGAAGAGGGCGCCCAGGTTGGCATCGTGACTACGCAGCAGGCCCTGGCTCGCGCCGAGCAGGCGGGGCTTGACCTTGTCGAGGTGGCGCCCAAGAGCAGCCCGCCTGTCTGCCGCATCCTCGACTTTGGCAAGTATCACTATCAGAAAGAACGCCGCGCCCGTGAGTCCCGCAAGAAGCAGCACACGGTCGAGCTGAAAGAAGTGAAGTTTGGTCCCAACACCGAGGAGCACGACTTCAACTTCAAGAAGAAGAACGCGTCGAAATTTCTGAAGCATCACGACAAAGTGAAGCTCACGGTTCGTTTCCGTGGCCGTCAGCTTGCCCACAAAGACCTGGGCTATGACCTGCTCAATCGCCTGAAGGAAGACCTCAAGGATATCGCCGACCTCGACCGCGACATCCAGAACGAGGCACGGTCCATCTCGATGGTCATGTCGCCTAAAAAAGACATCGATAACCTGATCGAAAGTTGGGAAGAAGAGCATCTCGAATAACATCGAGCACTGCCCTCACTCTCGATAGAGCATAGATGGTCGGCTTTGCCGACAACGAAGCGCGAGAAATTTCGCAAGGAGGAATAATGCCTAAAATGAAAACACGCAAGGGCGCCGCGAAGCGGTTCAAAGTAACCGCTAACGGCAAACTGAAGCGCAACCATGCCTGTCACGGTCACATTCTGACCAAGAAGTCGCCCAAGCGCAAGCGCAACCTTGTCAAGTCTGGCCTCGTGGCCAAGAGCGACATGGCCCGCGTCAAGAAGATGATTGGAATCTAATGGCCACGAGCGCCGCATCACCGGTTTGCCGGTTGGACGAAACGACAATATGTAAGGAGTGTGATCATGCCACGTTCAGTAAATAACGTTGCTCATAAGAGCCGCAAGAAAAAGTATCTCAAGGCAGCCCGTGGTTATGTGGGCGGCCGCAGTAAACTATACCGTACCGCACGCCAGGCCGTCGAGAAGGGCTGGCTATACGCATACAGAGATCGCCGCGTTCGCAAGCGCGAGATGCGCCGCCTGTGGATCATCCGCATCAATGCGGGCGCCCGCAGCAATGGCCTTTCCTACAGCCAGCTCATCAATGGCCTGCACAAGGCCGACATCGCCGTAGATCGCAAGATTCTGGCCCATTTGGCCTGGCACGAACCAGAGGCTTTTGCGCAGCTTTGCGCCGCGGCCCGAGGCGAAGATGTCCCCGCCCCCATCGTCGAGTCTGTCCCCACCGAGACGGACGAGCCGCAGGGTGAGGTCGATGAACCAGCAGGAGAGTAGCCGGCAGTCGCAAAAGATCATTGCTGGAGCCGTGAGTGACAGGTTGAGCCTGAAGGTGGGACGATGAATCCCCAGAATAGGCAGTTGCAAGAGATTGTGGCACGGGCCGAGGGAGAAATCGGCCAGGCCGCCAACCTGCACGACCTGCAACTGGTCAAGTCGCGCTGGCTGGGCAAAAAAAGCGAGCTGCAAGGGCTGATGAAGCTGCTGGGCGGCCTCCCGAAGGAGGAGCGTCCGGCATTCGGCCAGCGAGTGAACCAGGCCAAGAGCCAGGTGGGGGCGTGTGTGCGCCTGCGCGAGGAAACCCTCAAGGAAGCCGACTACCTGCGCACTCTCGAAGAACGCCGTCTCGACATCACCATGCCGGGCCGCCGCCGTCAGGCTGGCGCTCTGCATCCCATCACTCTGGCCACCCGCTTCATCGAGGACGTGTGTATCAGCATGGGTTTCGAGGTGGCCGAAGGCCCGGATATCGAAGACGAGTACCACAACTTCGACGCTCTCAATACTCCCGACGACCACCCGGCGCGAGACCTCTCGGATACATTCTACATCGAGGATGACGTGCTGTTGCGCACCCAGACCTCGACGGTGCAGATTCGCGTGATGGAGACGCACAAACCGCCCATTCGCATCATCGCTCCCGGGCGCTGCTATCGCAACGACAACGACGCCAGCCACTCGCCGGTGTTCAGCCAGCTCGAAGCGCTCGTGGTCGATAAAGGCGTCACCTTCGCCGACTTCCGCGACACCGTTGACATCTTTACCAAGAGGGTGTTTGGCGAGCAGATAGAAAGCCGCTTCCGTCCGCATTTCTTTCCCTTCACCGAGCCCAGCGCCGAGCTGGACATCCTGTGCAGCGCCTGCAAGGGTTCTGGCTGCAACGTGTGCAAGGGTTCGGGATGGCTCGAGCTTGGCGGCGCGGGCATGGTTGACCCCAACGTCTTTCGCGCCTGCGGCATCGACCCCGAAGTATATAGCGGCTATGCGTTCGGCTTTGGCATCGAGCGGGTAGCCATGCTGTTGCTTGGCATCCCCGACATGCGTATGCTGTTCGAGAACGATGTGCGTATGCTGCGCCAGTTCCGCTCGTACAAGGGCGTGCATCAGGGAAGCGGGGCATCATCATGAAAATCAGTTACAGTTGGCTGAAAGAGTATATCGACCTGGCGCTCACCCCGGAAGAACTTCAGGAACGCCTCACCTTCTCCGGCATCGAGGTGGAGGCGGTGGAGCGGCTGGGAGAGCATCTCGGCCAGTTCATTGCCGCCCGCATCCAGAGCAAAGAGCCTCACCCCAACGCCGACCGGCTGTCGGTGTGCCAGGTGTTCGACGGCGCTCAGGAGTTTCAGGTCGTGTGTGGCGCACCCAACTGCGCCGCCGGACAGATTGTGCCATTGGCGCCTGTTGGGGCGCAACTGGGCGATTTCGTCATCAAGAAGGCGAAGCTGCGCGGAATCGAGTCGTTCGGGATGATCTGCTCGGAGAAAGAGCTGGGCCTGAGCGACAACCAGGATGGCATCATGGTGTTGCCGGAAGACACACCGGTGGGGCAGAGCCTCGCCGATGTTCTGAAGTTGCGCGATGTTGTTTTCGAGGTCGAGATTACCCCCAATCGCGCTGACCTGCTGGGCATGATCGGCGTGGCGCGAGACCTCGCCGCCCAGCTTGGCAAACCGCTCAAGCTGCCCGAAATCGACGTAGGCGGCGCCCGTGTGATGCGCTATGGCTATGGCCGCAAGCTCGACCTGCGCACTGCCGACGAGAAGCAGCTACAAACCATCCCCGACATCGGCCCCAGGCGGGCAAACTACATTGCCGAATATCGCCGGACCACCGGTTTCGAGAATCCCGAAAGCCTGCTCAGGGTTGATAAAATCGGGCGCAAGGTGCTGGCCGCGGCTCAGGGCAGTTTTCTGCCTTTTGGCGAGGTGCAGGAGGTGTGGCAAAGCATTCACGAAGTGCTGAAGCTGGATAACCGCGACCCCGAACGCTGCCCGCGTTACACGGCGCGATTCATCCGCAACGTGACGGTAGGCCCGTCGCCGGAGTGGTTGCAGGATCGCCTGCGCGCCGTCGGCCTGCGTCCCATCAACAACATCGTTGACGTTACCAATTTCGTGATGTATGAGATGGGGCATCCGCTGCATGCGTTCGACTATGACCTCGTGGCCGACAAGACCATTGTGGTGCGCCGCGCCGACGAGGGTGAGGAATTCTCGGCGCTGGACGGCGAAACCTACAAGCTTGCCACTGATGATCTCGTCATCGCCGACGCACAGAAGCCCATCGCGCTGGCCGGTGTCATTGGCGGCGAGAACTCGCACATTACCAGCGCGACCCGCGACGTTGTCATCGAGTCGGCCAGCTTCTTGTACAGTGGCGTTCGCCGCACGTCTGGCCGACACAAGATTTTCACTGATTCAGCTTTCCGTTTCGAGCGCGACATGAGCGACCAGAGCGCCATGCTAGCCAGCGAACGCTGTGCCCAATTGCTCATCGAGGTGGCCGGCGGAACGCTCTACAGTGGTGTGCTGGATTCATGGCCCAGCAAGCCGCAGCCGCATTGTGTCAGTCTGCGCCCGGAGCGTGTTCGCGCCTTCCTCGCCGTCGATATCCCCGACCGCCGTCTTATCCGTTACCTCGAAGCCCTGGGCTGCCGGTTGCTGTCACGCGACGAAGCGGCGCTCAACTTCGAGATGCCATACTGGCGCAAAGACCTCACCCGCGAGATCGACCTGATCGAAGAGATTATCCGTCTGCATGGCTACAACAACGTGCCGCGGCAGACTGTTGACCAGGAGATCATGGATCGCGTCGGGTTTGTCTTGCGCCGCGTTCTTGCAGACGGGCTGGTGGCCGACGGATTCTTCGAGGTGGTCAACTGGGCGTTCTGCGACCCTGAGGCGCTCGATTGGCTCAACCTCGCCGACGAGGACAGGCGGCGCTTTGCTCCGCGTCTGCTCAACCCTGTAGGGGCGCGCTTTGCTCTCATGCAGCCCACGCTACTGCCCGGGCTGCTGAAATGCCTGAGTTACAACGTCAACCACGGTAACCGCGATCTGAGGCTGTTCGAGATGACCAAGGTGTTCTTTCGTCAGGATATGCATCTGGCCGAAGAGGAATACTGCCTCAGTGGCCTCATATGCGGCAACCGTGAGTCTGTGCACTGGGATGGCGACCCCGCTCCCGTCGATTTCTTCGACATGCGTGGCGTTGTCGAGGGCCTGCTGGAGCACATTGGAATCGAGGATGCCGAGTGGAGCGTGTCGCAGGAGCCGTTCTACATGCAGGGCATGGCGGCGGATATTGCCATCGGCGGCGTAACTGTGGGCAGCGTGGGCCGGCTCGACACCAAAGTGTTAGAGCGTTTCGGCATCGAGACGCCGGTGTTTGCTTTTGACCTGAGCGTGAAAGCGTTACGGCAGTCCCAGCCGAGCAGCCATGAAGAATTTCGCCCCATCTCGAAATACCCGCCTGTGCTGCGCGACATCTCGTTCACCCTCGACCGCCGCTTCTCGGTGGAGGAGGTGACAAAAGCCATGCGCGCCGTGCAGCCGGACATCATCCGCGAGGTGCGGCTGTTCGACCAGTTCACCGGCAAGCAGATTGCCGCCGGCAAGCGCAGCCTTTCATTCGGGCTGCACTTCCATTCAGATGCGAAAACCCTGACAGACGACTACATCGATCCCCTGTTCGCCCGTGTTGTGAAGCGGCTCGAACAGGCTTTCGAGATTGAGATGAGGTAAGCATGCAACAACCGATCAACGCCCTGGAAGAGAAGATTCGCTCGCTCATCGAGCGTTACCGCAAGCTACAGCAGGAGCTCGACACGCTGAAGAGCGAACGCAGCCAGCAGCATGAGTCTATGACCGGCCAACAGCGCAGTCTCGATGAGGCGCAGAGCAATATCGAGGAACTGCAAAGCAGCCTGGCCGCAAAAGACGAGTGCTTGGCCGAGCTTGAAGCGCAAAACCAGAGCCAGAAGCAGCGACTGGACGAACTGGAGAGCAATAACCGTGAGGCGGCCGGCCGTCTCGACGAGATACTCAACCAGATTGAAGAGCTGTAATCATGGCGCCGGTTGACATCGAGATTTTTGGCAGGCAATACCGCCTGCGTGGCGATGATCCTGAGACGATTCGCCAGTATGCCGATTACCTGAACGCCGAGTTGGACAAACTGTCTGAGCGCATGGAGTTTACCGACTCCGTCCGCGTTCTGTCTCTCGGCGCTATGGTTGTGACGGAGCAGTTGTTCGCTGAACGAGCGAAACACGCCGAGTTGGTGAAAGAGATTGACCGTCTCCGCAATTTGATGGAGAGTTTCCCAGAATAGAGTGTTTGGGCGGCATTGCCCAGATTTCGGGCGACATCGCCCAAAGATTGAGACAGGTAAATTAATGCCTGCGGTATGCGTGATGACTGTTTGTTTATGAACTGATGACCTACCGGGAGTCGTGTCGGCCGTGGCGGACAAGCCTGGCCTACCAGGAAGTGTGAAGCGGAAGCGGCAGACACCCACTTGAACGAAAGTTCAGCAATTACGATGGTCACACGGTACCGCGGGCTTTATAAAAAGTGAGGTAATCATGGAGTTGTTTAACATCTTAGCCCTTGTGTATTTCGCAGTCGGAGCCGCAGTCGGTTTCGGCCTCATCATGTTCATCTACATCATCCGCAGGAACAAGGTCAAACAAGACCTGGTGGAAAACCGCCGCCTTGCCGACAGCATTGTGGATGAAGCTCGCAAAGAAACGGATACCCTCAAGAAGACCACCATTCTGGAAGCCAAAGATGAGTGGTACAAGGTTCAGAAGAAAGAAGAAGAACTGCTGCTCGAACGGCAGAAGGAACTTCGCGGGCTCGACAAGCGATACAACGACCGGCTTTCCAATCTCGACCGTCGCCTGGACGCGATGGACAAGAAAGAGCAGAACCTCTCGGACTGGGAGCAGCGCAACAAGCAGCGCGAGGACGACATTGCCGCCGAGCGGAAGAAGGTGGCCGACCTCATCGAGCAGCAGCAGGCCAAGCTGACCCAGATTGCCGGACTCAGCAGTGAGCAGGCGCTGGAAATCATCAAGAATGATCTCTACGATGACGCTCGCACGCAAGCCGCCGGAGAGGTGAAGCGCATTGTGAACGAAGCGCGTACCAACGCCACCAGAGAAGCCACCGGCATCCTCTCTTCCGCCGTACAGCGCATCGCCGTGGACTACGTTTCCGAGACGACCGTCTCGGTGGTCTCGTTGCCCAGCGATGAGATGAAAGGCCGCATCATTGGCCGTGAGGGGCGCAACATCCGCACCTTCGAGAAAGCCAGCGGCACCGACCTCATCATCGATGATACGCCAGAGGCCGTCGTGCTATCCTGCTTCGACCCGGTGCGCCGTGAGATTGCGCGCATCTCACTCGAGAAGCTCATTCTCGATGGCCGCATCCATCCGGGCCGCATCGAGGAAGTGATCGAGAAAACGCGCATCGAGATGGACGAGAACATGATGCGCATTGGCGAGCAGGCCTGCATCGAGATGAACCTGCACAACATTTCTCCCAACATCGTCAAATTGCTGGGACGGCTGCAATATCGCACCAGCTACGGCCAGAACGTGCTTCAGCACAGCCTCGAAGCCGCCTGGATCTGCGGAATCATGGCCGCCGAGCTTGGCCTCAAGCAGGACATCGCCCGCCGCGCCGGCTTCCTGCACGACATCGGCAAGGCGATCGATCACGAATTTGAAGGCTCACACGCCGCGCTGGGCGCCAACCTGGCGCGCAAAAACGGCGAGAGCCGCCTCATTGTCAACGCCATCGAGGCGCACCACGAAGACGTGGAGCCTACCAGTCCATACGCTGTGCTGGTGCAGGCCGCCGACGCCATTTCCGGCGCCCGCCCCGGCGCTCGCCGCGAGATGCTCGAGACCTACATGCAACGTCTCGAAAAACTCGAAGAGATTGCCAACACTGTCGAGGGCGTCAACAAGTCGTTTGCCATCCAGGCAGGCCGCGAGCTGCGCATCATCGTCGATCCGACATCGGTGGACGACGCCCGCACCTCATATATCGCCAGCGACATCGCCAAGAAGATCGAGGAAGAGATGCAATATCCCGGCCAGATCAAGGTGGTGGTTATCCGCGAGACACGCCAGTCGGCAGTGGCGAAGTAGCCGGGCAGCATGAACATTCTGTTCTTCGGTGATGTGTTCGGTCGGCCAGGCAGGCGCGTGGTTAAGCAGGCGTTACCTGGCCTGAAGGCCGAGTTCGGCATCGACATCAGCATTCTGAACTGCGAGAACCTCGCTTCCGGCCGTGGCGTGACCCGCGAAACGGCCAAGGAGCTGTTCGACGCCGGCATCGATCTGTTTTCGAGCGGCAACCATCTGTGGGATCGCAAACAGTCGATTGAATACATCACCGGCGAGCGGCGCATCGTCAAGCCGCTGAACTATCCGCAGAAGGCTGCCGGCGCGCCCTGGGCTATGGCCGAGACGCCTTCTGGCGCTCGACTGGCTCTCGTGGTGCTGGTGGGGCAGAGCTTCATGCCCGGCGCCGACTCCCCACTTACCACACTCGACAGGATATTGCCGGAGCTGCAAGAGCAAACCCCGTGCATCCTGGTGGATTTCCACGCCGAATCGACGGCGGAGAAGCGGGCGCTGGGGTTCTATGCTGATGGCCGCGTGAGCGCGGTCATTGGCACTCACACGCACATCCAGACCGCCGACGAGCACATCCTGCCGCAAGGCGCCGCCTACATCACCGACGTCGGCATGACCGGCCCGCACGATTCCGTAATTGGCGTCGAGAAGGAGATAATCCTCTACAAGATGACCACCGGAATGCCACGCCAGTATGAAGTCGCCCGAGACGGGCTACAGATCAACGCCGTGGTGGTGGAGGTGGACGACGACACAGGCCGCGCCGTGCGCATAGAGCGCATCCGACGGACGGTGAATCTGTGACGGAGACGAACATGAGCGAGCAACTGAAAGGCCGCCCCGTGGCGAAAGCCATATACAACGAGGTGCGCACTGCGCTCGAAAAAGCCGCCACGACCCCGTGCCTGCATGTGCTGATGGTGGGTGATGACCCCGCATCGCAATACTATGTGGGCAACATTAGCAAGCGCGCCGCGAAAGTGGGCATCAACGTCGAGGTGGAAAGCCTGCCTGCCGATGTGAGCCGGCAGGCGCTGTTGCAGCGCATCGAAGCCCTGAACGCCGATGCCGCCGTGCATGGCGTGATGGTTCAGAAGCCGCTGCCGTCCCATATCGACACAGCGATTGTTGACGCTGCGGTGAATCCGGCCAAAGACGTGGACGGCGCGCATCCGCTCAACGTCGGACGACTGGCGCTGGATCGGGAGACACTCGTGCCGGCCACGGCGCAGGCCGTGCTGGAAATACTGCGTCACTACGGCATCCACACGGCTGGACGCAACGTAACAATTCTGGGGCGCAGCGCCGTCATCGGGCGACCGCTGGCCAACCTGCTGCTGTACAAGAACGAGCCGGGCAATGCGACGGTGACGGTTTGTCACAGCCGCACCCGCGATCTCGCCGCCGAAACGCGCCGCGCCGACATCCTGGTGGCCGCCATCGGCAGGCCGCGCTTCGTGAGCGCCGACATGGTGCGCGAGGGCACCGTTGTCATCGACGTGGGCGTGAACCAGATTGAAGAGGGCGGAGCAAGTGTCTACGTAGGTGACGTTGACTATACAACGGTGACAATAAAGGCGTCGGCCATCACCCCCGTGCCTGGTGGCGTGGGTACTGTGACCACCGCTTGTCTTGTGCGCAACGTATATTATGCCTGGCAGCGCATGAAAAAGATTGACCGATAATCCCTTTCTGTTTATCTTATGCACAGGTGTCCATGTTGTCAACGAATGCATTGTTTATCTTGCGGAGTAAAGTTTTTGTTGACGGAATGATTTCTAAAGTGAGAATGCGCCATAACATGAAAAGTACTTGATAGAGAACTGGAGGAGAGGATTATGCGCACCTTTGGTAAACTCGCGTTCATCGCACTCATCGTGCTGACCGCCACCATCTTGATGATGTCTTGTGGAAAGAAGGGCAGCCTGCTGCCCAATCAGTCCCCCACAGTGCAGATCACATCCTACAACGGCGATTCCATCGGAGTGAACGTCGATCCCGACACCCTCGCTCCCGCCGACACCGTGCTGTTTCAGCAGAAGATTTACTGGTTTGGCACCGACCCCGACGGCTGGGTCGTCGGTTATGCCTACCGTGTGCTCGACAACGACCTGGCTCCCCTGCCAACACCGGGCAACCTCCAAATTGATGCCGACGGCTGGGTCTATCACTACAAGCCAGGCGCTGATGAGACAATTCCGCTGACGGGGCATGCAGAAAGCCCCAATGTCCGCACAATCTGGACAGACGCGCCATACGCCATCATCAATTTCCCCGCAGCCGACAGCAGTGGCGTCAGCATCAACGTCCCCAGCGTGTTCGAGCTGAAATGCATTGACGATCGAAGCGCCGAAAGCGAAATCGCCCGCCGCTTCTTCATAGCGGAATCGGTTACCCCGCAGGCCACAGTCACCTCCACTAAGGGTGACCCTGCCGACAAAGTCACTGGCACCGGCATTCGCTTCGAGTTCGCCATGATCGACGAAGATCCTTATGTTGTTAGCGAGGCGTGGAAGTATAAGTACAAGCTGGCCAAACTTGACGCCGACGGCAATGTTATCCCAGGCACCGAAACCGATTGGTACTGGCTGGAGGACTTCGGTCGGCGCGCCCGTGTTCTGTTGAGCGCTGAAACCGACCCCGCTTTGTCAACCGACTATGTTGAAGGGAGTGACGATCCGGTCAGCAAAACGCAAATAACGGTTGTCGTTTACGACCAGGCAGGCATTGCTTCCGAGCCTGAGACCAAGGAATTCTGGGTCAAGGAAGGCTACTCGCCGGGAACGCTCATCTACGACTACAACATCTATGTGCTTGGCGCCAACCACTTCGTCACCTATCAGGACGTCAGCCTCAACATCACCATTCCCACGCAGATGACAGCTGACGGCATTATTTTTTCCACTCCATTCTTCATTGACAAGGATGCGCGTCAGGTGGCCTTGTGGTCCAGCGACATTCGCATCTTCATGTCTTGGGGCTATCATGGCGAATTTGCCGGTGACAACCCGCGTGACAGAAGATATGACAACGTTATGGATGAAGAGACAAACGTGAACTACCTCTCCGAAATCCAGTATTTCGACCTGCGGCTCAATGGCGCTCCGTTCGATTACCCGCCCTATCAGGGTATCCCCGAATACTATCATATGGACGATGATGGCGTCACCGAATGGTTGCGCGTACCTATCAACTCGGATATCGCACAAGAGGTGGTCATCAACAACATAGCGGCCACAGACCCGCGTGATCCGGAAGATTATCACGTCTTTGAAGTGCGTGCCGTTGACCTGCAGAACGTGGGCGACGTGACGCCGGCGCGCTACGAATTCAAGCTCGACGAACCGGAGTCGCCCGATCAAAAAAACGGCATCCTCATCATTGATGATGAGAGTGTGGCAGCTTTTGCCCCCGAGCCGGAAGTCCAGGAGTTTTATGCGGACGTAACCGATAAATACAACGCCCGCGTCGATTATCTCAATCGCCAGACCTTGCAGGATGAAGTGTGGGACTCGAATCTCCACTACGGCTGGGATGTGCTCAGTCCCACCGACCTACAGACATACAAGGTCATCATCTGGCACTCCGATAACCCGTCCGCATCCGAGAAGCACAACTTCTATAAAGAATACGATGTGTTCAATCTCTACCTGCGTCACGGTGGCAACGTTATCGTGACCGGCGGGGCAAACCTGTTTGACTCTTTCAACGGCTTCAAGAACAACGCTTTCCCGCTACTGTATGACTACTTCGGCATCTCTACCAGCACCCTGAACGCCACATCGTCGTTCGGGTTCATCCCCGGCAGCGTCATCGAGAAACCGTGGTTCACTCACACGGTAGCGCAGGAACCAGGCTATGAGGACATTCACCTCAACTTCGGCGGACTGACAGATCAGCTTGGTAACCTCATTGGGACTCGCGGCGGCATGGGCGCCATCGGGTATTTCGACCCGCAGTATTTCAGAACTGGTGTCAGAAGGCTATACCGGACTGGGTTGAAACTTCCCGGCACAGATGACTACTCTCCGACACAGGAACAATATGACCTCCATAACAACCAGATTTGCGCCGTCAGCTACCAGCGGCCGGTCATCGAGTACCCCGGCATGACGCAGATCAACAGCCTGTGGTCATTCCCGCCCTGCTACATGCTCGCAACAGACACGCTTGCGGTGGTGCAGCCAACAGAAATGCAAGCGGCCTTCGAGCTGCTCATCGACGAGATAATGGCTCAGTAACCAACCAATAGACAGCACAGCCCCTGCATTTGCGGGGGCTTTTTTGTTGGAGAAAGCTTTTGCGCGGAGCGAGTGGCGCAACATTTTCTTGACATATTCGACTAAAATAGAATAATGGTCGAAGTGAATGATTGGAACATGGTATGTGCGCACGCAAGAAACACAGCGAGTGCATATGGAGGGCTGATGGAAACCACACAGATAGACAAGAAAGAACGCATTGCGCAGGCCGCGCTGGAGGTCTTCAAGAAATACGGCTATCACAAGACTTCCATCGCCGATATTGCGAAGGAAGCGGGACTGGGCAAGGGTACCATCTACTACTACTTCGACTCGAAGGAAGACATCTACGTCGAAATCCTGGGCAATCAGGCCGAGACCACTTTTCGGCGTCTCGAAGAGCAATTGCGCCAAGAGAAGGATGTGCGGGAAAAGCTGCGCCTGCTCTTCATCAAGCCGGTGAAGCTGTTGAGCGAGAGCGCACCGTTGTTGATGGATGTGTTCTCCGGCGAGTGCGACATCTTTCAGCAGAAGATTATGGCGTTCAAGCAACGTTATCACGATCGTCTGCTTCTCACATTTCAGCAGTTGATCGAGAGCGGACAGAGCCAGGGCGTCATCCGCGCCGAGCTCGACGCAGCCCTCGTGACTGAGGTGCTGCATCGCTGGCTGCATTTCTGGATGCACGATTCCGGCTGCAAGCGCACCGACTTCGACCTGTCGCCCGAGAGCATCGCCCGCTTCGTCACCGACTACGAACTGATTGTCGATTTATTGTTACACGGTATGCTTATTGGGGAGGTTCGATGAGATTTCGACTGCTTACGCTGCTGCTCATTCTGCCGCTGCTGATGTCTGCATTGACGTTGGAGGAGGCGGTTGAACGCGCTCGGCAGCACAACCGCGCTCTACAGAAGGCGCGAGAAAACATAGCGGCCATCGATGCCGAATACCGCAACGTACGCGGCAGCCTGTTTCCGCAGATCAGCTTCGCAGGCAGCTATCAGCTCAGCAAGACCTGGCTGCCCGATTCCGCCGTGCCGGTTCTGCCGTCCGTCACCGACATGCTCTATAACTCCGACGACCTGGCGCAGCCGCACGGGCTGAACGACACGCTGCTGATGAGCAACGACCAGGCCATCGCCGGTTTCCTGGACGACGCACTGGGTGGGCTGACCCCTGCGAGCGAGCAGGAGGAGGCGTCATTGGCGGCGCAACTCAAGCTCGACCAGGTTGTTTTCATGGGTGGCAGGCTCATCAACG
The DNA here is from genome assembly GCA_021108395.1 of Candidatus Cloacimonadota bacterium. Taxonomy (GTDB): domain Bacteria; phylum Cloacimonadota; class Cloacimonadia; order Cloacimonadales; family JAIOQZ01; genus JAIOQZ01. Next base: position 23,128 of record JAIOQZ010000027.1, on the reverse strand, counting down.
GGCTGCGCGTGGTGGCCAAGGTCAAGACACTAACGCGCAGAAGCTATTTCGTTCTCGAACAGCAGGTCGTCTTCGAGACCACCGACCTGTTCTATGCCGCGCTGCTGACCCGACGTGTGGTCGATATACAGCGCGAGGCTCTCGATACGGCGCAACGGCACTATGACCTGGTGCAGCAGATGTTCGCCCAGGGCGTCGTTTCCGAATACGACCGCCTTCGCGCCGAGCTCGAGGTGGCCAAGATGCGTCCTGAGCTTACCGACGTAGAGAACAACTACAGGCTGGTGATGGAGCGCCTTCGTGACCAGATTGGCTGGGAAGAAGGCGAGCTGACGCTCGAAGGCGAGATTGCCATGCCGGCTGTCGAGCATCTCGCGCTGGAGGCTGCCATCGCCGAAGGCCTGGCCAATCGCACCGAGCTCGAGCTGGCGTCTGTGCAGGTGGACATCAACGAGGTGCTGTATCACACCGAGCGGGGCAACTATCTGCCCAACATCGCTATCTCGGCGATGTACAGCAAGTTTACCGCGTCCAGCGATTTCAGCATCGAGGCAGACGACTTTGGCGATATGTGGCAGGTGGGCATCGGCTTCCAGATGCCGCTGTTTACCGGCATGTCGAACACAGCCAAGCGCGCCGGCGCCCGCCATGAACTGAACAAGTCCCGCCTGGATCTGCGCGAGTTGCAGGAGATGATCGAGCTGGACGTGCGCAACTCGTGGCAACAGCTTCAGCACGACCTCGAGAACGTGGCCACGCAGGAAAACAACATCGCCCTGGCCCAAAAGGGATTGACTATCGCCGAGGCGCGGTTCGAGAACAATGTGGGCATCCAGCTCGAGGTGCTCGACGCCCAGATGCTGTACAAATCCACACGGTTGCAGTATCTACAGTCGGTCTATCGCGCCATCATGAGCTGGGAAGCGCTGCAAAAATCTTTGGGGAGAACTCTATAATGCAATATAAGGAGCTGACGATGCGAAATACAGTGATGTTTGTGGCGCTCGTGCTGTTGCTGGCCGCCTGCGGTGGGCGCGAGGAAGTCGAGACAAAGAACATGGACCAGATACACCGCGAGCAGGGGGTGCCTGTAACGGTGCAACTATTGCAGCCGCAACCGTTCGTGCAGCAACTTACCTACACCGCCAGGCTCGAGGGCATTCGGCGCACAGTGCAGGGCAGCATGATTGGCGGCAAGGTGCAGGTCGTTCACGCCCGCGTGGGTGACAGAGTGCAGCGCGACCAGGTACTCGTCGAGTTCGCCGAAGACAACCCCGCCTCGCAATACACGCAGGCGCGCGCCGCCTATGAGAACGCCCGCAAGACATACGAAAAGATGCGCTCGCTCTATGAGGTGGGCGGTATCAGCGAGCTGGAAATGGACAACACTCGCACCGGCTTCGAGCTGGCCGAGGCAGGCTTTGTCGCCGCCGGCAAGATGGTCAAACCCCAGGCGCCGTTCAGTGGCATCGTCACCGCCATGAACGTGCGGCTGGGCGACAGCGTGGCCCCCGACGACCCGCTGTTCACCATCTCGCAGGTAGATCGCATGCGCACCAGGGTTTTCGTGCCCGAAGCCGACATCGGCATGATCCAGCGGGGACAGGATGTCACCGCCACATGGCAGGAGCACATCTTCACGGGCCGCATCTCGCAGGTGGCCTACGACCTCAACCGCGATATGCAGGGCTTCGGCGTCGATATCGTGCTCGCTAATCCCGACCGTGTGTTCCGCAGCGGCATGACCGCTCAGGTGAGTGTCGAAGCATATCGCAACGACAGCGCGATTGTGGTTCCCCGCAAGCTCACCCGCACAGACGAAACCGGAACCTATGTGTTTGTGGCAGAAGGCGGCAACGCGGCCAAACGTTACATCGAAGTAGGCCGCCAGAGCGATTTGAACCTGGAAGTGACAGCGGGTTTGCAGGCAGGCGACAGCATTCTCACGACCGGTTTGAATCTCATTAAAGACGGCGCCAAGCTGAAGATACAGAGCTGAGGGAGCGCCATATGTTCCTATCGAATCTTTCAATCGAACGCCCGGTGATGATTACTATGCTCATCCTGGTGTTTCTCGTTTTTGGAGGGCTGGCATATTTCTCGCTCGCTCTCAACATGATGCCCGAAGTGGATGTTCCTTTCGTCACCATCCAGGTTATCTATCCGGGGGCAAGCCCCGCCGAGGTGGAAACCCAGATTGCCCAGAAGATCGAGGACGCCGTGTCAACGGTGAGCCGCATCGACTGGGTGCAGTCCTACTCGATGGAGTCGGTCGGCCTCATTTTCATCAAGTTTGAGATGGGCAAGGACATCGACATTGCCAACCAGGAAGTGAAGGACAAGATTGACGCCATTCTCAATCAGCTTCCCAGCGATGCCGAACTGCCTGTCATCAGCAAGTTCGAGACCGGCGCGTTTCCCATCATGCAGCTTGTGTTCACCGGCAGCGACGACCCCCGAATGCTGCGCGAGTTCGCCGAGCGCCATTTGCGCGACCGCTTTGCCCAAATCGAGGGCGTGGCGATGGTCAACATCAGTGGTGGCGAGGAGCGTGAGATTCGCGTCGAGCTGGATGACCGCGTCGTCTATTCCCACGCCATCAGTCTGCCACAGCTTGCCGGGATTCTGGCGGCGCAGAACGCCAACGTCCCCGGCGGCAGCTTCGAGCAGGCCGATCAGGAATACACCGTGCGCTTTCAGGGCGAGTATGATGGTATCGAGGCCATCCGCAACACTGAGGTGCCCACGGCCTTTGGCCCCAAGCGGCTGGGCGAACTGGCCGGCGTTCTCGATACCGGCGCCCGTGTCACCGAGCGCACCACTTACTACAACAATATCGACAAGCACAAAGAGACGAGCGTGGTGCGCATATCGCTCATCAAGAGCGCCGACGGTAACGCCGTGGATGTGGCGCGCCAGGTAGCGCGCTCGCTGCCGGAGATCCGCGACGGCCTGCCGGAGGGTACCACCATCGTAATCATCGACGACGAATCGGTGTTCATCAAGAGTTCGGTGGACGATACACTCACCAACATCTTGCTGGGAATCATTTTCACCGGCATCATTCTGATGTTCTTCCTGCACGACATACGCTCGACGCTCATCGTGGCGGTGGCCATGCCCACCTCCATCATCGCCACCTTCCTGTTCATGCAGATTTCGGGCTTCTCGCTCAACATCCTCACCCTCATGGGGCTGTCCACTTCCGTGGGAATTCTGGTGACGAACTCGGTGGTGGTGCTCGAAAACATATTCCGCTTCAAGCGGCAGGGCATGGAACGGCATGAGGCGGCCGGCAAAGGCACGAGCGAGATAGCCGTGGCGGTTATCGCCTCGACCATGACCAATATCGTGGTGTTTTTGCCCATCGCGTCCATGACCTCGATGGTTGGCGCGTTCTTCCGTGAGTTCGCGCTCACCGTCACCTACGCCACCATATTCTCGCTGCTCGTCAGCTTCACGCTCACGCCCATGCTGGCCAGCCGTTTCCTGCCCCGCAAGATGAAGAAAGGCCGCGTCGGCCATGCCTTCGACCGCGTGTTCGACCGCTTTGACAGGGGATACCAGATGCTGCTGTGGGGCTTGTCCAAAAGTCGCTGGTATCTGTCGTTGGTGCTGGTTGTCTCGTTGGCGCTCCTGGCGTTTGCGCTGGGACTCGTGGCCACTGGCCGCGTCGGCTTCGAGTTCATGCCGATGCTCGACCAGGGCAACATCGGCATCGAGGTCGAGCTGCCCGTGGGTTACTCGCTGGATGAGACAATGGCTTTGATGGAGGAGATCGAAGGGCGGGTGACGCAGCATCCAGAGGTGCGCCACTTCCTGACCACCGTCGGCTCGCTGGGCGACCTCGACAAGGGCAGCAACTTGGGACGCGCCGACGTGAAGCTGGTGGATGTGGACGAGCGCGAGATGAGCACCAGCGCGTTGGCGGGCATCCTCATCACCGAGCTGTCCGACATTCCCAACGCCGCTATCCGCGTCAGCGTTCGCAACTCGAGCGGCGGGGGAGAGGCCCCCATCGAGATGTTTCTCAACGGCCAGGACATGGAGACGCTCGTGCAGATAAGCGAGCAGATTATGGAGAAGTCGCAACGCATCAACGGACTGGTCAACTTCACCTCCTCCACCCGCGCCGGGCGGCCAGAGATTGTGCTGCTGCCCAATCGCGTCAAGCTGGCCGAAGTGGGCGCGATGCCACTGGACCTCGCCATGACGCTGCGCGCCTCGGTGGAGGGACTGGTGACCACGCAATACCGCGAAGGCGGCGAGGAGTATGACCTGCGCGTCGTGCTCACCGAAGCCTCGACCGACTCGCCGGGCAAGATTGCCGCGCTGCCGGTGGTGACGCCAACCGGCACCTATCGCATGTCGCAGCTCGCCGATGTGGTCTTTACCTCCGGCGTGAACAAAATCATCCACCGCGACAAGTATCTCACCATCTCCTTCACCGGCGAAACCACGCCGAGCGTACCGCTGGGCGAGGTGGTGAACGAGCTGGATGCCGTGGTCGATGAGATTGACATGCCCGCCGGATATAACGTCAAGTGGGGCGGTGACGCCGAGATGATGCAGGAGACCGTCATCGACATGGCGCGCACGTTCATCCTGGCCATCATTCTCACCTATATGCTGCTGGCGGCCATCCTCGAAAGCTTCACTCAGCCGCTGCTCATCCTCACCACGCTGCCGCTGGCGCTAATCGGCGTGTTTGGCGCCTGCTGGGTCACCGGCACCACCCTCAATCTCATCGCCATGATGTCGATTATCATGCTGGTGGGCATCGTGGTGAACAACGCTATCCTCATGTTGGACTACACCAATAAACTGCGGCGCGAGGGCAGGGGCCCGCGTGAGGCATTGCTCATCGCCTGTCCCACCAAGCTTCGCCCCATCGTCATGTCATCGCTGGCCATCATGCTGGGCATGCTGCCAATGGCGATTGGCATCGGCAGCGCCGGCTCCGAGATGCGTCAGCCGATGGGCGTGGTTAGCATCGGCGGCATTATGGTCTCGATGGTGCTAACGCTGGTGGTGATACCGACATTCTATCTGCTCACCACGCATCGTTCGAAGGAGCCACTGACCGAGATGCCCGGCCTGGCGTTACTTGAGAACAATGAGGATTAAGAAGAAACCGTGTAAACTCGTGCTGGGTGGCGGGGCCGCTCGCGGCCTCGCCCACATTGGCGCTATCGATGTGCTGCGCGAGGAATATGACATTCGCGCCATCGTCGGTACGAGCATGGGCGCCGTTGTGGGTGGAATGTATGCCTGCGGCTTCTCGCCTCGTGAAATGCACAGAATGCTCGACAATCTCAGTACACGCGACATCTTTTCGATGCTCGACCTCGACTGGAGGCTCAAGGGGTTGATGAGCGGACGTAACATCATCGAATGGCTCGACGATGTAACCGGCAAGGTGAAGATCGAAGACCTGCGCATCGGGTTTGTCGCCATCGCATATGACATGCGTCGCCGCCGCACCGTCATCATCGATCGCGGCAGATTGTCCTGGGCAATGCGCGCCAGCAGCTCGATGCCACTCATCCTGGCGCCCTTCGTGTGGAATGACTACGAACTGGTTGACGGTTGCACCGAGCACCCGATACCCATCGAATTCAGCGGCCTGTTCGATCAAGACCTGCTCACCATCGCTGTCAATGTGCTGCCGCCCGTGCCGCACAATCCCGTCACCCTCGACCTCGGCTCCGAGGCTAATCTGGGCAGCGGCAAGCGTAGTCTCGTGCATGTCGCCCTCGAATGGACCGCCAACAACCAGTACTATCTGGCCTCCAAAGCGCTGTTCTCGGCTGATGTTGACCTGGTGGTGAATGCGCATGTGGATGACCTCGACGAGGCTGATTTTAACGAGTATGAGCGGTTTATCGAGGTGGGACGGCTGGCTGCGCGTCGAGCGCTGGATGAACAGACTCCTCTCGACAAGCTGCGCGAGTCGGCGTTGGCGTATTTGCAGAAACTGAGAGAGTTGCGGCTGTAGTCGCGGCGCTCAGTCTTTTTTCTTGCTGCGGGGGTGCGCTTGTTCGTACTGCTCGCGCAGTTGCTCCAGCGTGGTATGCGTGTAGATTTCGGTCGAGGTGAGCCGCTCGTGGCCAAGCATTTCCTGCACGGCTGTGAGGTCAGCGCCATGCGAAAGCATATGTGTGGCAAAGCTGTGGCGAAGCGCGTGGGGCGAGTAGCCCTCGCTCTCGGCCACCAACCGCAGAAAGCGGTCGAGTATCTGGCGCAGCGTATCGGATGACACCGGCCTGCCCGTACGCGAGAGAAACACGGCGTCACCGCTTTTCTCGTTCGCCAGCGAATGCCGCACCTGTAGCCAGCGGCGCATGGCGTCGGCGGCAGGAACACCCAGCGGCACCACGCGCTCTTTGTTGCCCTTGCCCAGCACTCTTACCTGCCTGCGTCGCAAATCGAGCTGTCCCAGCGTCAATCCGCTCGCTTCGCTGATGCGCAACCCGCTCGAATACATCAGCTCCATCACCGCTCGGTTACGCAGCCCCAGAGGCGTGTTCGTTTCCGGGATGCCCAGCAATTCTTCAATCTTTTTCTCGCTGAAGTGCTGCGGCAGCTTCTGATCGAATTTCGGGACGGATAGCTTGGCGGCGGGGTTGTCTTCGAGCAGGCCGTGCAGGTGCAGGTGGGTGAAGAACACACGCAAAGTGGTTGCTTTGCGCGCCAGGCTGCGGTTGCCGCAGCCGTTCATGGCGCAGTCGCGCAGGTAGTCGCGCAGAAAGAGGTGCTCCACCTGGGCGGCGTCCACTGGCTGCGGGTCGAAGTAGCGGCGCAGAAAGGCGTGAAGTTTTTCGAGATCGCTGCGATAGGCGCGCAATGTCTGGGGTGACAGACCGCGAGTCTTTTGCACCCGCAGGAACTCGGCGATGCCCTCTGCCAGCGATGCGCTCATGGTTCGAGCCGCTCCCCGCGCAACACTGTGCGGCCGTCAGTGTTTTCCGTCCACAGCGTCCACATCGTGGGTGCGGCGGCGCTGAAGTATGGCACGCCATCCAGATCGCTGCTGCGCGAAGCCATGTAGTCGAAACTGACAATGCCGTCCACGATCAGCGTGGCCAGCAACGGACGCAGCACATGCCGAGGCAGATTGGTGAGCAGCAGCACGAGGTCGCAGCGGGTGCGCAGACTGTCCACCACGTCCGGCAGCAGCGTCGGTATGTCGAACAGATAGCGCGCCTGCGGCCCTGGCGGATAGCGCACCGCGGTGTCCGGCGAATAGAGCGCCGCCACGCCCAGGCGCAGCGAGTCCCCTTGCAGTACGATGAACGCGGGTGTGCCCCAGGCTGTCGCGATGTTGCAGGCAGTGATGACATCGCTGCGCACGAGCCAGTGGTAATCGCTGGGCGCTGACCAGAGGCAACCGGCGCGCCGCAGAGCGGCCAGTACGAGGCTGTCGGCGGCAGCGGGGGTGAGGGTGGTGTCGGCGCGCACATCACGGGCAAGCGTTCGCCCTGCGCACAACAGTGGCGCGCTGTCGTCCGCCACCAGGGCGAGCAAGCTGTCGCCCGCAGACACCAGGCTGTCACTCAGCATCGGGTGAACCAGCACGTTGAGCCGCAGCGCCGACAGTGTGGCCATCAGAAACAGCAATGTGGACAGAAACGCAAGTCGCATCGTCTCTCCTTTGTCTTCAAGATGCAACCGGCTCCAGAGGGGTCAATCTTTTTCATCGCAGAAATACTTGACGCTCCTCGCCGCTGCGTTAGACAAGGGACACAGGTATGCTACTGGAGAACCAAGATGAATAAAAAAAGCGCGTTCCGACACATTATGGTGGTAGCCGCCTGGCTTAGCGGCATCTATTTGCTCTACTGGGCTCTCATACTACAGCCTTCCGCCCCGCCATTTCCTCTGCTGGCCACAGGTGGTGGCCTGATGTTGCTTGCCGCGATTGAAACGATGAATCTCGTGCGCAAAAGAGCGCCGCTGTTCGCCATCATTATGCCCTGTGCATTGCTGGTGGCCGCGGCAGTGACGCTGTTCACGACAAACACCGGCTCGATTTCGGGCGTCAGGCTGTCTGAAGGCGGGGTGGGCAGCGTCACCATCATCAGGGACAGCGTCGATTTGTCGTCCTACAGGACTGTTTCGACAAGCGAGAGGCCAGAGCCACCGTTCTTTGCCTCCGGTGAAATCTGCGAGATGAACCTGTATGAATTGCGTCGTCTGGCCGCCAACGAATGGAACGTGCAGCAGCCGCATTTCAGTTCCAGCCCTCGCCACATCGACCTCGAGAAGGTGGGCACCGACCGTTTCCGCGTTGTAGGCTCGTGGATGGAAGACCACAAGGTGCCCATGGCTGATAACGAGGGCATTCTGGCGATGTTTCACAAACGAAGCGCCAACAACCCGATTGTTCCCACCGGCGTGCTGCTGCGTTTCGCATCGTCTGACGAGGCGAAACTGATGGAGAATGGCGGCTGGTATGAGATTACCGGGCGGCTGCGGGTGGACCCACAGCATGGCACATTCCCCTTTCAGGAAATGGAGCCGACTTTGCGCATCAAGGCGGCCTGGCTCGAGGTGGAGAGCGTTCGCGGAGTGGAGAAGCCGGAAGAAGACGTCATCGAGATGAGCAGTGAGATACCGCCCTACCATCCCATTCCCGCTGTCTATCTGGAGCCGGAGTGATCAGCTTCGTCAGCGCAGGATAGCCTTCGCCGCCGCATCGAGCCGCCGAGAACCCCGAACACCGCGTTTCGTAACGATTATTCTTGACAGATGCCTTCATGTAACGATTTTTCTTGTGCCGTAATTGTTTTTTTGGAGGAAGCCATGATTGTAAGCAATCAAGAAAAAGCGACATGCAGGCTCATGGGATATAGGAAGAGAAATATGAAATATACGTTATTGTCCATAATCGTGTTGTTAGTGTTTCTTACCGGTTGTTCAACTTTTACAATTTCAAGGGTAGAATTGATTCAGCAACTTGAGGAGAATCAGAATAAGATAGAAGTGTTTCAATTTATTCCTGTGGGCGGAAGTGCTTCAATGTTTCTGAGCAGTAAATATCAATCCAACCAGATCAAGAGGATATTATGTTATGGCTCAGACGGAAATAAGGTCTATCTACTTCCCAATAATAACACTGTATTGGAGATAAAGAGGAAGTCTGATGGAAAGGTTGTTAAGATGTACTTTGACACTGTATTTTTAGTCGGGAACAAGATTGTTGGTCTTAGGTCAAGAATAATCACAAGTTTGGTTGGAGAGGTTGCTATTGATGATATTGAGAAAATTGAAATTTATGTCGAATTTCCACGGACAGAGCCATTTATTGAAGAATAACGCTCATCGATATTGAAAAGGATGCTTGAGAAATATGCGCAGGCGGCGGGCGCACATGCGAGCCATAAGCAAAAAAATGAGTGACAAAGATGTACGCAATGATACACTGTGACGATAATCCATCAACCGAGGTGACGCAATGAACACCACTATGCATGCCGAGTTGTCGGCCCTGTGCCGAGAACACCCGGAGCTGAAAATCGAATTCCACCACCAGAACTGGGAGACCGATTTCCTGCGTTTCTTTCGCAGCCAGGTCAACTATAACGTGCGCCGTGAATCATCACACCTGACGGCAAGCGTTTACAAAGGACAGCGCTCCTGCTCGTTCAGCATCGAAGACCCCGATATGGCCGCTGTGCGCGAGAAACTGAGCGAAACGCTGGCCATCATCGACCAGCTTCCGCCCGACCCCGACTTCGTCGATCTCGAAGACGATTTGCGCACCGTGCCGCAGTTCGAGTATGTGAACAACATCGACGCGGTGCCGCTGGCGACCAAGGTCAATATCCTTGCCCGGCTAGCTTCCGCCGTCGAGCCTATGGGCTTTCGCATCTACGGCACGTTCATCTGCAACCACTCGCACGACAGGGTAATCAACTCGAACGGCGTGGACAAAAGCATGGCGCATTCCCCCGTCATGCTCGAGGTGAAGGCAGTTTCGGACAGCAACGAAGTAACCGTGCTGCAAAGCTATGGCGGCGAGAGCCTCGACCGCTTCGATGAAGAAGAGTTCACGCGGCAGCTTGTGGGCAAGGTGCAGGCGGCCACACGCGAAGTGGTGGACGTTGACCCCGGCGAATACCAGGTCATCCTTTCGCCGCGCTGCCTGGCCGAGTTTTTGCAATATCTGAGCTGGCTCATGAGCGCCCGCGCCCTCGACCAGAACATCTCCCCGTTCGAGGGCAAGGTGGGCAAGAAGCTGTTTTCGGAGCATGTCACCGTGCGCGACAACCCGCACCATCCCGGGCTGATTCGCTGCCTCTACAACAGCGAAGGCCATCTCTATCAATCGCTGGACATCATCGAGAACGGCGTGTTTCGCAACTTCCTCGTCGATAACTATTACGCCCACAAAACCGGCCTTACGAAGAACGGTAATGTCGGTATGTGCCTCGAGTTCGAGCCGGGCGACACATCCCTCGACGACATGATTGCCGGTGTCAAGCGGGGACTGTATGTGTCCAGCCTGCACTACATGAACTTCATGAATCCCAGGGAGACCTCGGTGACCGGTCTCACGCGGGACGGCACCTTCCTCATCAAGGACGGCAAACTGACGCGGGTGGTGAACAACCTGCGCTATACCCAGCGCATCACCGAGGTGCTCGAACGCATCGTCTGCGTAGAAGACACCAGCGTCGTCGTGCCCTTCTCGACCAACTATGACAACTTCGCCATCCTCACCGCCGGCATGCCGCATGTGCTGGTGGACGGATTCAAAATATCGTCGTCAACCAGGACAGTGTAGGAGACAACCATGAAAAAACTCGTTTTCGACACCATACAGCGTTTGCAGCATCCAAAGGTTCAGTTTGCCGATGTGCGCCTTACATCCACCGACGAGCAGGTCATCCGCTTTGAACGCGGAGAGCTGAAGCGCTATGGCAGCAGCCTGGACGCTGTTTCTCTGGGCGTGCGTGTGCTTGTTAACGGCTGCTGGGGATTTGCCGGCACCAATCACCTCACTCGCGGCAGTATAGACAAAGCGGTGCAGCGCGCCATCACAGCCGCCGAGCATGGCAGCCGCTTCCGTCGCGACAAGATCAGCTTTGCCGCTCACGAACCCACTACCGGCAGCTATTTCTTTCGTCCGCAGGAGGATCCGTTTCTCATGGACGATGAGGCCAAGATCGGCTACCTCGCCGCTATCGCAAAACAACTCACCGGCCACGACCAGATCGTGCAATCGACCGTGCTGGGCATTTTTTACCGCCAGTACAAGATATACGCGAACACCGAGGGCGCCTTTGTCGATTCGCTGGTGTATGATACGCGAGGCGAGATAAGCGTGCTGGCCTCGGACGGCGAACAGGTGTTCAATCGCACCTGGCCGGGGCACATGGCCGCACGTCGCGGCGGCTTCGAGGTCATTCGCGACTACGAGTTCGAGCGCTGGGCAGGCATCATCGTCAAGGAAGCGCGTGATCTGCTGACAGCGCCCACCATCACCGAAGAGCGCGCCGACATCATCATCGGCAACGGCCACCTGGCGCTGCAGTTGCACGAATCAGTCGGCCACGCCACCGAGGCCGACCGCATCTTCGGCATGGAGATTTCCTACGCCGGCAAGACGTTCATCAAGCCGGAGATGCTTGGCAGCTTCCGCTATGGTTCCGACGCCGTCACCATCTACTCCGACAGCACCGACAAAGCCGGAATCGGCTATCATATCGTCGATGACGAAGGCATCCCGGGCCGCAGGGTGGACATCGTGCGCCAGGGGATTCTGGTCAACCAGCAGACATCCCGCGAGATTGCTCCGCAACTGGGGCTGGCGCCCAGCAGCAACATGCTTGCAACTTCCGCCGATGACTTCCCGCTGATACGCATGAGCAACTTTTGCCTGGCGCCGGGCAGCGGTACCCTCGACGATCTCATCGCCGACACCGAGCGCGGCTATCTGCTCGACTTCACCAAAACGTGGTCCATCGACGACAATCGCTACAACTTCCAGTTCACCACCGAGATAGGCTGGAAAATCGAGGATGGGCGCATCACGGGCATCGTGCGCGAACCCACCTACTTCGGCATCACACCGGAGTTCTGGGGCAAGTGCGACCGCATCTGCGGCCCTGAGGAATGGAGCTATCACGGCACGTTCAACTGCGGCAAGGGCGAACCCGGTCAGGCGATGCACCTTTCGCACGGCGTGGCCCCGGCGCGGTTCCGCGATGTGGTGGTGAACGTCAAGGCGTAGCGGCGGCGGACAACTGACGCAGCAGCTTGGCGCAGGGCCCGGCCCAGTCGAGCGGGGCGACGACGCGCAGGCGGATTGTGCAACCACGTTGTACTGTGGTGAAGCTGCACCAGCCATCCAGCGCTTCGAGGATGTAGCCCAGGCGCACGAGTTGCACCGAGGGCACATTCAGCAGCCATTCGCGGCTGCCGTCGGGCAGGGCGGTTTCCTTGTCCAGGCGTATGTCGAGGCGCATGGGGTCAGTCCACCAGGGCGGCTTCGAGCACCTCGTCGATGCTGCTCACCAACCGCAGATCGAGTCCCCGCGTCACCTCTTTCTTAATCTCTTTCAGCCTGGCGTCATTGGCCACCGGCAGCAGTATTGTCTTGATGCCGGCACGCTTGGCGGCGATGAGCTTCTCTTCGAGTCCGCCGATGGGCAGCACCCGCCCCGACAGCGTTATCTCGCCCGTCATGGCGAGTCCGGCGCGCACCTTGCGCCCCGACAGCGCCGAGATCATGGCGGTGACAATGCTGACGCCTGCCGAGGGGCCGTCTTTGGGAATGGCGCCTTCGGGGATGTGCAGGTGGAGGTCGAAATTCTTGTGGAAGTCGGTGGGGACGCCCCAGTCGGCTGCGTTGTGCCGCGCATAGCTGTGCGCCGCCTGCGCCGACTCCTTCATCACCTCGCCCAGCTTGCCCGTCAGCTTGATCTTACCCTCGCCCGCCAGCCGCACCACCTCGACCTGCAAGGTCTCGCCGCCGTGGTTGGTCCACGCCAGACCGGTGACGATGCCCACCGCGTCGTCGCGGTTGACTTCGGGATACAGGCTCTGCGCCGCGCCCAGGAACTTGCTCAGTCCGCGTGCGGTGACGGCGAAGCGATTACTGCCCGGCTTCTCCACCCAAATGCGCACGATCTTGCGCAGAATGGCGGCAATCTTGCGTTCGAGCTCGCGAACGCCGGCTTCGCGGGTGTAGCTGCCGATGATTTTCTCAATGGCGCTTGGCTGAAAGTGCACCTCGATCTTGCCGATAATCTCGTGCTCGATGAGCTGCTTTGGCAGCAGGTGGCGCTGAGCAATCTGCATCTTCTCGAAGGCCGTGTAGCCGGGCAGGTGGATGATTTCCATGCGGTCGCGCAGGGGAGCGGGGATGGTGGACAATGTATTGCACGTGGTGATGAACAGCACATCCGAGAGGTCGTAGCCGAAGTCGAGGTAGTGGTCGCGGAAGCTGTGGTTCTGCTCGGAGTCTAACACCTCGAGCAGCGCCGCCGAGGGGTCGCCGCGGAAATCGACGCTCATTTTGTCAATCTCGTCCATCATGATGAGCGGGTTGCGCGCGCCCGCCTTCTTCATGCTCTGGATGATGACGCCCGGCAACGCGCCCACATAGGTGCGGCGGTGGCCGCGAATTTCGGCTTCGTCGCGCACCCCACCCAGGCTCAGGCGAATGAATTTGCGGCTCAATGAGCGGGCGATGGACTTGCCCAGCGAGGTTTTGCCCACGCCAGGGGGGCCCACGAAGCACAGTATCTGCCCGCGTGAGCGACCAGCCACCTTCATCACGGCGAGATATTCGAGGATGCGCTCCTTCACCTTGTCGAGGCCGTAGTGATCCTCGTCCAGCACGTTGCGCGCCTTGCCGATGAGGATTTCTGCCTGTTCGGGCTTGCTCCACGGCAAGGACAGAATCCAGTTGAGATAGTTATAGACGACAGTGTATTCCTGGGAATGATGAGTGATGCGGCTGAGTTTCTTAAGCTCTTCTTCAGCGTGTTTGCGGGCTTCTCCGGACAGGGGAGTGTCGGCGATGCGCTTGCGAAAGGCCAGCAGGTCTTCCTTCTCCTCCTGGGTGATGCCCAGCTCTCTGTGAATGACCTTGAGCTGCTCGTTGAGGTAGTATTCTCGTTGCAGCTTGCTCAGTTTTCCCTTCACCTTCGAATCGATCTTGCGTTCGAGCTTGATAATCTCGATCTCGCCGCTGAGCATCTCATAGAACCGCTGTAGCGCCTCGTCAAACCGCTGAATCTCGAAGATACGCTGTTTAGTATCCAGCGCTGTTTCGAGATTGATGAGCGCGAAGTAGAGAAATTCGTCGGGCTTGCGAATCTCCTGGAAGGGCAGCAGGCTTTCTTCAGGAATCGACTTGGTGAGCTGGATATACTCGATGAAGGTCTTGTGCAGCGAGCGCAGCAGCGCTTCCGCTTCCAGGTCGATTACCTCAAAGCGAAACGGGTCTGGCTCGTAACGCGCTTCAAGAATCTGCCCAACGCGCTGGAAACGCTTCACGCGCACCCGCTGCTTGCCCTCGAGCAGCACCCGCGCATTGCCGTCGGGCATGCGGAATATCTGCAGGATGCGGCATACTGTGCCAACGCGGTACAGCTCACGCGCCTTGGGATCATCGTCCGAGTTCATGTTCTTGCGCTGGGCGATGCAGATTATGTCGCGCTCGCCCAGATAGGCCGACTCGATGGCTTCGAGCGAACCAGGGCGACCCACGAGGATGGGGGTGATGATGTAGGGTACCATGATGGCGTTGCGTAGCGGCAGCACCGGCGCTGATGGGTATCCAGCGGCTTTTTTGCTCATTATTCCTCCAGACTGTCCTGCCCACAGTCACGCTGGGGCAGGGAAAATACTTTGGCTTGTGATGCGGGTTTCAGGTGCGTTGTTTCAACTGGATGCGCACGCCCTCGCCGCAATTGCGGCACATGGGCACAGAAGCCCGATTGGTGAGTATAATGCGCCGCATCCGCTTGAACGCCGGGCCGTGCCACAGCTCACGCAGGGAATGGCTGTGCACATCGCCCACCTTGACATCGTTGTCCTTGTCGAAGCAGCACACCGCCATGCGGCCATCCTGATTGACGACCGGCTGCGTCCACAATCGGCGGCAGCGGTTGGCAATGCCGAACTTCAACTCGAAGTCGCCGTCCACCACCTTGTAGCGACGGTACTTGGGATTGAGCGGCAGATAGGTGTCCACATCTTCTTTGCTGTATATCTGCGCGGTTTTGAACTGTAGGCTGTCCACCCCGATCTCACGCGCCAGGCGGCGGATTTGCTCGATTTCGTGCTCGTTGTGCTTCAGCACGAGAAACTGCCATTTGATGATGGGCGTGGGGCTGTGCAGTCGGCGCTTGGCCGCCACCAGAGCGCGAACCCCGGCCAGCACTGTCGCCAGGTCGCCGTTGACGCGATATTTATTATAGGTTTCCTGGGTAGCGCCGTCAAGTGAAACGATGAGGCTGTGCAGTCCCGAACGCACGATGTCTTCGGCGTCGGGCAGGCAACCGGCGTTGGTGCTTGCCAGCGTAAACAGCCGCCGATCGGCGGCATAGCGCACCATCTGTAGGAACTGCGGGTGCAAAAACGGCTCGCCCTGATTCCACAGGATGAGCATCGAGCTGTGCGGCGCTATCTCGTCGATTATCTTGCGATAGATGTCCATGTCCATGAAGCCCCTGGGGCGCTTGAGTGTGCCCGTGCCGGACGGACACAGCGGGCATTTCAGATTGCACAGGTTGGTCGGCTCCATCATCACGATGGGCGGCATGCCCCAAACGACAGGCTTGCGCAGCAGCAGCGACAGCCCATAGGCGCCGGCGGCCTGCACGGTGTTCCACAGCCGCTGCGGAGTGAACACTGTGCGCAACAGCAGGAATTTCTCGCTCAAGCCGCTTCTCCCGTACGACGTTCACCGTGCTTCACCAGAAGCATCTCGGCGGCCAGCAACAGCAGCGCCGCCGCCAGCAGCAGCTTCCAGGTCTCGAAGCCATAGCGCCCCGGCAGAGCGAGATCGAGCCAGCCGTCTGCGGGCAGCAGGTGGGGGTGGTCGTCGGAGAGCGGAGCGTAGTCGCTCTCGGCATAGTCGAGGTTGACGGCCACGCGGCGGGCGTCGTCAGCGGCGCCTGGCGTCCACACGCCGGGTTCGCCGGCCACCACCGAGGCCGAGGGTACGTTCACGATGTGGCCGCTTGGGTGGCGCACAGGCTTGCCGGCGGTGTAGATTCTGTTGCCCACTGTGCGCGAACCGGCCATCTCGGCGCCGCCAAGTGACTGTAATGTGCGAAAAAGCAGCACGGGGAAAGCGCTGTCGAGCAACAGGGGCGAGTCCAGCGCACCGACGTCGAACGTCCAGACAAAGCTTTCTTCGGCGGCCAGTACAAGCGGGTTGTTTCCGGCGGCCAGCAGCGCCACGGCGTCACCGGGTTGCCCTCGCCAGACGCCGCTCACAGCGACGCCTTCGAGTCCGGCGCCATCGAACGGCCGCATTACCGGGTGGTTGGCGCCGATGGCGCTCACGCTGTGCGTTGCGCCGGTGGGCGGGGTGGCCAGGTCGATGTCGAATCGCTCGCGCAGCCACTCGCGCCAGCGCTCATCCAAAGCGCGGTGAGCGAGAAACAGAATGCCCTCGCCGTCGTCCATCATCGATTCGAGTGCGAACTGTAGGCGGGTGTCGAAGTGGGCGTTATAGACGATGAGCGCGTCAAACCCGCGAAGCTGGTCGAGGGGTTCAGCGCCGGAGAGCAGTGTTACGTCACCCTCGTCCACGAACACCTCGAGTCCGGCTTCGAGCGGCAACGGCAGGCGGGGTTCGCCGGTGATGACGCCGACGCGAGGCGCAAGGTCGTAGCGGAAGGCGAACCATGCCTGGTTGTCGAACAGCAGGCGCTCGTTCTTCACCTCCACATAGCCCTGATGCCAACCAGAGCGCTCGATCCAGGCGCCGAGCCGAGTGCGCAACCGCTGGTGCGGTTCGAGGTCAACAACCGTTTCGGCTACGGTGCGGTCGTCTAACACGAGACGACAGAGGACGTCGCGTTGGGGGGCGGCGCTGTGATTGACCACATCGAAGGCTATTCCCTGTTCGAGTCGGCGCTGGGTCAGGGTTTGTTCAAGGCGCGCGTTCTGGCAGCTCAGGTTGCCGCGCTGGGCGCTGTGCCCTGCCGGAACCACGAACCAGGGGGTATCGAGGTCGGCGGGCAGCGGCTCTGTTTGCGCGTCGGAGAAAAGATAGATTTCGCGGTTGGGCAGATCGCTGGCGGCCAGCAGTCGCTGTGCCTCGGCAAGTAGTGAGTCGAGCGGCATGGCTGCCGGGGTGATGGCGATGTCGTCCAGGGCGTTTGCCGGCAGCGGCCCTTGCCGCAGGTGGCCGTGCAGGCGGTTCCAGGCGCGGTCGCGGGTGAGCAGCAGCGTGATGTCGTTCTCGTCGAGGATTGCGCTTAGTTCGCCCGCTCGCTCGAAGGCGAGCTCGAGCGCCGGTCGCGTGTCAACCAACCAGTCCATCGAGTATGAGTTGTCGATGACGATGGCGACGGCGGTGCGCGGATGACGGTCGCTGCGGCGCAGCCCCGGCAGCTTGATGACGGGGCGGAAGATTGCCAGGATGGTGAGCAGAATGACGAGGGTGCGCAGAATGAGCAACAGAAGCTGCCGCAGATTGATACGGCGGCGTTGCTGCTGCTGCACCTGGCGGATGAAGCGCAGACTGCTGAAGACGATGCGGCGGGGTCGGCGACGCGCCAGCAGGTGCACCAGAAGCGGGATGGCCACGGCAGCCAGCAGAAACAGCGAGCCTGCGTTCAGAAAACTTAACCCGAACATTATACGCCCATCGGGGTGTTAAGTCCCAACATTACATGCCCATCGAGACGGTGAGCAGGAACCTTGTCTTGTTCAGGGCGAGATCGTGGGTGGCCATTGATGTATCCACACGGAACGCTTTGATGTAATAGCTCACACCCAGCGATGTCCAGGTCGTTTCCTCATGGTCGAAGTCGTGGCTGTAGGCGCCGCCGCGTAACAGAAAGCCGGTGGGCTGCTCTGGGTTCCCGCCCATTGGGATAGCTTGCTGCACACCGATGTGATAGGTCTGGTCACTGGCGCAGCCCCACTTGCGCTGGGCGCCGGTAATGAGCGCAGTGTTGCCGCTCTGCCAGCCTACGGTGCTGCCCAACCGCCTGGTGATTGCCCGGTTGGAGTTGTTCATCCACCACAGATGAGAGTAGATGTCCCAGGCGGTGAACCCCCAGACGAAGGCGCCGTATTTCAGCGTCAGGCTGAAGTCGAAGGAGAGGCCGTGCAGGCGGTCGTCTACGAAATCTTCGGTGAGCCAGCCGCCAGATTGCTGCTGCTCGCGCAGATAAACCAGCCGCCCGTTGAGATACTTGAAGCCCAGGCCGTAAGTGAGGCGGCCTTCTGTTTGCGCCATAGCGATCTGGTAGGCGGTGAGGCGGTAGTCCTCGTGCTCGCGTAGGTTGTTGCCCTCGCCATCCGTCCAGGTGCGATTCTCGTCGATGGCGGCCAGAGAACGGATGCCGAATCCACCGCCCTCAGCGGCCATGTGGAGACTGACGATCTGGTTCTTGCGCAACACATTGGCGGCATTAAACATCTCTACGACGTCTATCTGGTCGCGGTCTTGCAGCTTCATCCCCAGCGAGACCACCGAGGTGCCGCTGTGCGCCAGCATCGCCGGGTTGGAATACAGGATACCCGGGTCGCCGGTGAGAGAAAGATTGAGGCCGCCGATTCCCGCTGTAACGGGCGAGACTTGTAGCCAGGGGAGCTGGAAGTCGTAGCTGGTGACGGGGAAGGCCATCATCGAGACGGCGAGCAATAGCATACAAAGCGTGGTGATGGATTTCACTTGTACCTCTTTCTCATTGTGTCTGGCGTACACCGAATATCGCGCTGCCGATGCGGACGATGGTGGCGCCCTCGGCGATGGCGAGCTCGAAGTCGCTGGTCATGCCCATCGAGAGCTCGGTGGCCATATGCAGCCCGTCGTTGAACAGCCGTGCTCGCAAACCGGCCAACAAGCGAAAGCAGTCTCGAACGCGCTCCATGTCGGTGGTGAGCGCGCCGATGGTCATGAGGCCGCGCAGGCGCAGTCGCGGCAGCTCCGCCAGTTGACGGCAGAAACTGTGCGTCTCGTCCGGCTCGATGCCGGATTTGCTCGCCTCGCCCGACGTGTTTACCTGCACCAGCACGTCCTGCGTTCGGTCGTGCCGTTCGAGCCACAGGTGCAGTTTGCGTGCGGTGGACAGCTTATCTATCGAGTGGACGAGCGCCGGATTCAGTGGCATAAGCTTGTTTATCTTGTTGGACTGCAAATGCCCGATGAAGTGGAATTCAGGGATAGCGCGGGTGAGGAGCGGCAGCTTGGTTGCGGCTTCCTGCACCTTGTTCTCGCCCAGACAGCGCAGTCCCAGCTCCAGCGCGGCGTCCAGCACCTGCGGCGGCTGGGTCTTGCTCACCGCCACCAGCTTCACGCTGTCCGGCTCGCGTCCGGCGTCGCGCACGGCGTTTGCTATGCGCTGTCGCACTGCGGCGATGCGTGCTTCCAGGTTCATCGGTCCTCCCGTTGCGCTTTACAGCACCCCTCCCTGCCGCTTCGCGGCTTCCCTCCCCTGCCTAAGGGAGGGAGAGAAACGTCCAGCTTGCACCGTCGGTCACCCTTCCCATATGCAGGGGAAGGGCTGGGGATGGGGTGTTCAACGCCCGGTGGCGTTATTATACTCCACACTGAAGTTACCTTTGATATGACTGGGAGTGGTGTCAAGCAGAAACTGGGTGGGAGAGGGGTAAGCTTATACGGTTACTCGTCACTCAAATCCGGTTTCTTGGGAGGAGAAGTGCCAGGTTTATCCGCAAGTAAGAAATAAAGCCCTATGGTGATAACAATAACGGTGCTGAAATGAATCAACACCTTGGAGGTGATGATATGTGCTGTATATCGCCAATCCGCATTTTCAGTAATTGTGCTCGGAAGTGGTTCTCCCCAAACGGCTTTGTAAATATCACGACTTGAAGGTTGCAAGAAAATTAGACGATAGCCTATGAATTGACCAACGTTTATTCCACCCACTGTAACATTTCCTTCATAGGGAACAAGTAAACCACATACAGCTATGAGGGAGATGCCAATCCATATCACGATTCGTTGTTTCTTATTCATATAAATATCCTTGGATATCACTTTTGGAACATAGAAGACTATACTCAATCTGTCAAGAAGAAACTGTGTAACGCCCGAAGGCGTTACCTCGCCACGCGGAAGCCGATGAAGTTGGTGCGCGAGGTGGGCTTGGCCGAGCCACGGTAATAGGTGCGCATGCGCCGCACCGGGAAGCACCAGCCACCGCCACGCACCACCTTGAGTGTGCCCTGCTCCGGGCCACGCGGGTCAAGGGTGGTATCACCGGCGTATGTCTGCGGGTCAAACCAGTCGGCGCACCACTCGAGCACGTTGCCCGACATCTCGTACAGTCCTTCGGGACCCTCGCCACCCAATATTCCCGGTTGACCGGGATTCCATATCGGTAGATAATAGTAGGAGCTCTCTGGCAGTAAGTCGCTGCTCGCCGTGAAATTGGACCCCCAGTAGTTGTTCGACACATCGATGGTTTCAGTCGGAGTGCTGCTGCATTTCAACAACGCATAGCTGTGCCCGGTATCGGTATCGCTGACCTGATTGTAGTAGAAGACAGCCTCCGCAGCCGCACTGTCGGCAGTGAAGAGAATCTCTTCACGAGTGTTGTTATGCACCTTCTGGATTGGATATTCCTCGTCTCCGATCATCTTCCAGTAGCTATTGCGACAGATGAGCATGCCACGATAGTTCTCCTCAATGCGATTGTGACCGGTAATATCCGCGTATGAGTGATATAGGATCAAGCCGCAATATGAGTTATCTTGAATGATATTGTCTTCGATCGTTCGCGGCCAGGAAGTTCCTGATTCCTCTATGTACAATCCCGAACTGTTGCTCTCGATCGTATTGCCAACAAACTCGTATCTGGGGTAGTTCGAGATCTTGACAGCAGGCTGATGCTGTACCCCGGTGACTGTAGAATTCCTGATGGTAATCTGCCGGTAGTCAGCCAGTCCATTGGCATAGAACGCATATACCGCAGAATCATCCAGATGGCATTCGTCAAGCGTTAGATTGCTGGTGCGTATATCGATGGGTGAATTCAGAAATGTCAGGTTTGTTCCACTGAATGTGGAGTAATCCAGAAATAGGGGAGTGTTGAAGAACAACACATTGTTGCATGAAGCCGTTGTGTCGTATAAGTGCAGCCCGTCCCAGGCAGTATTGGAATAGATGCTTGTAGCTTCTCCTATTTCCAGTGTCCCATATATTTCGACGCTGTTACCGGGAATCGTGATTTGTATCGCAGAGAATTCATCCGGATAAAACGTCTCTTTCAGGCCACTGATGTTTGAGCCATCCGTCAACAAGAGCGTGGCGCCTTGCTCGACGATAATCCTGGCATTGCGCCCGCCCAAGCCGCCAAGGATGAGGGAGCTTTCCAACGTCATCGTACGGTCTGTGGGGATAATCATGTCCCACTTCAAAACTGTGGAAGTATCGATTATCTCATTGACTCGTCCAATACGCCTGATGTAAGGTAAATAATTGTGCTTGGTGATGCATACATCCTGGTAGTCGAAAGAACAAGAGGCTATACCACTTGTGTTTGTCGAAGTGACGAATGTGTTTTCACCGCCGGGGTAGGTGAACACGACGGTAGCGTCTGCGACGGGAGAACCATCGCTGGTGACGCTCACCGAGTGATTCGTATGGTTGAAGGCAACGTCCAGCTCCGCAGGACACGATGTCCACATTTCCATCTCGGGGTCGCCAAAAAGATTCAATGTGTATGAGAGATAGCGCTTCTTTTCGCCAGAATAGTCATTGTCTGCCTCTGCTTTCAAGATACCAATGTTTTTCACAGTTTCATTGTTCAGGAGGTGTTGAACAAAGAAAGCTTCGAGTATTGGTGAGTAATCCCACCAGCCCATACGCGTGTTTCCTAGAAAAGCAGGACCTCCTTGATCACTCAAGTATACAGTGAAAGCTCTCGCCATACATATCTCGTCCTCTTCTAAATCGTAGGATGCTACATCACAACATATGGAATACAGGTTAAATAATTTACCATTCATGAGAATATCATCAAGTCCATTCGCACTTTCGCTTACATAGTCCGGATGCTCATAGCTATTCAAACTCCACAACCCGTATTTCGGAGCATAATTACGGGCTCTTGTTGCAACCGCAGCCCGTGCAATACTACCATGATTATTCAGAAAAACACTACCACATCCCTCATTCAATTCCATAATCACCTGATTTCCAGATGGTTCAGACAGGGGGCCATGCATCGGATCCTCTTCAACTAGAAAAGTTGTCGAAAAACCATGGTCGATAAATTCCGAAATCTGATTTTCTATGCAGATTAGAGGATCCCCTATAGCCAATTGGTCAGAAGCCGTATAAACAATGCGATTCAAGTAGGATACGTCACCGTAGCCAGGATTGATTTCATATGTCAATAATTTCTCGAGCCAGTTGTTGATTTGCTCCTCTCCAACCTGGGTTGTAGAAGATACTGGTAATCTGCCCACATAAATTTCCTGCACAAAGTCCACATTATCGGTAGGTTCACCATGATTATTGTCCCCATCGACTTCCCAATCACCGTTAAATTCAGCGAAGTACATATCGCAGGGAATCTGAAAAGGTGGTCTTGGATCGTTATCGTTGAAGAATCCGATTCGCATTGGGCATACGCTGTTATCCCCCACTAGCAAGACATATACAAGTCCAAGGTGTATGTATTGTTCAAAAAAGTACTGCCTGATTGATCCTGCATCGTCTTGAATCCCCAATCCACCTGGAACAACCTGGTCTCCATCGGGATACTCAGCCATAATGCTCTCAATCGTCTTGATAACGATATTCAGGCCTTTGTTTCGTTTCCATAACAAGAAAAGACCTTTGCACAAATCACGTTTTCCGCAAGTTACATGACATTTTCCGGTTTTCGGCAGATGACACACCAGAATGAGCGTCATATCATCTAAAACGACCTTGATCAGGTTCGATTAT
>JAIOQZ010000032.1 GCA_021108395.1 Candidatus Cloacimonadota bacterium | reverse complement strand
GTGTGGTGGTGAATTACTTCAGCAACAGCAACTTGCGAACTCTGGTGGCGCTTCCAGTCTGCATACGGCAGAGGTAGACACCAGAGCCAATCGCGCTGCCGTAATTGTCCCTGCCATCCCAGACAATATCGTGATAACCAGCAGGCATCTCGCCATCCAACAGCGTGCACACCAACTGCCCTCTGGCGTTATACACGCGCACAGTGGTGTGGCCATTCTCTGGAAGATTGAAACGTATCGTCGTTTCGGGATTGAACGGGTTTGGGAAGCTGTGCAGTGCCAGGCCGAGTGGTGGTATCGGTTCATCCTCTGGCGCTATGCCGACTGAGCCGAATTCGTGGCAGCCGATGTCTACACGCCCGTCCCACACTCGCGCTCGGTGGAAAATGTCGTGCACGGGCAAGCCGAGGCCGGTGGTGTCAGGGGTTCCTGCGTTGATGAGCGGTGACCCCAACGCCACTTCATAGTAGGACTCCGGGCTCAAAAACATTGGGTCGAGGTTGATGTTGCCCTCGCCCCAGATAAGCTCGTGGTTGGGGGTATATATGCCGTCTATTCCGCCCCGCACCAGGCTGTAGTTTATCTCTATAGGACAAGGCACATAGCTGACATTTCTAATCTCATACGCTGTTGAATCCCATAGCGCTGTATTGATGAAATAGATTCCATCGAATGGCTCATAATTGGATAGACGTTCGAAAGTGAGTGTCGAGCCAGCCGATGAATTGTCGGCAAAAGTGCAATTAATGAAGCTGAGTCTGCCTCTATATGGTGATATTCGGAAATTTGTCCCACTCAGAGAGGTGTTATTTGCAAAAAGACAATTTGTGAAGCGCACGTCGCTGTAGACTTCTTCTTGTGTTGCTCCGGAAAGGATCATGCCCGTACGATTCCAGTCATAGCCGTAGTCGTTCACGTTGTTCATCACGATAAGCCCGTTGATGCGTGACTGTCCTTTAGCGCTAAGATGAATTCCCGGGATAACATGTCCATCGGGATCATCAGCGGTAACATGATTGTTGCGGACGATGCAGTCCTCCATAACAAGATCAAGGCTTTCGACCTGCATGCCGGACATGGTATAACCCAGGTTGTTTTCCACAACGACATTGCGCATACTCACACGCTCTGCGATTATTACATTCAGCGGTGACAACCTGCCGGTTTCCACGCCCGTTATTCGCAGATTGTCGAGGATTATATCAGTTGGATATGTACCCCGTATCACCGTGGGTGACCAAGTATATCCTGAGTGGCTGACGGGATAGTCTGAAGTAAGCGTCATCCCGCTCAAGCGAACATTTGGATGGTACACCCCAAACAAACCTGGTGCAGATTCAAGCTTCACCGTTGTTTCGTCCACACCGGCGCCGATGATTGATACATAAGGCTTGATTCCCACGCCGAAACGTTGTCTGTTAAGTAATTTCGAGTACTCGCCGGGCGCGAGATAGATAGTGCGGGGTTGGTCTGGATTGGAAGAAATGATATAGTTTGCCTGCCAGATAGTGCGTAACGGCTCCGTTGGAGACAGGCCACTGTTAGCATCGTTTCCGTCCGGCGACACGTACATATTGTGATCAATCTCCTCGAAAACGTGATTCTGTTGGACAATGGTCAATTGAGGGGGCGGTGAAATGGATGGATCAGGCCTGAAATAGATGAAGCTCATTCCAGGATTGGAAACCGTCAACGTATCCGCATAGATTTCATTGTTGTACTCAGTATCGATGATGCTAATATCGTGACCCTTACTGCCAACATTCGAGTATATATTACTTGGGGAATTGCTGTAGGTAATTAATCTTCCATTAGTAACACTCACTCCGCCAGTGCCATTATGAGCTTCGTTATGATGTATGCTTAAATTGCGCAGATGAAGTGCTATATCCCTGGTAGATATCCCGGCACTATAAGTGGTTCGATTGTATTTTATCTGGCAGTTGGTGATCTGGACATCATGATGGTAATTCCATTCGCCACGTATGTAGACCCCCCCCCCCCATATTGGGGCCAATAATAATTACTGATATACCCGCTACCACGGATAATAGAGAAACCCTGGATTATCATGTCGGCGGGTGAGGGTACGGTGTCCAGCTCGATGCGAATGACTGAGCCACTGAAGTCACCGTCGAGGATTGTGGAGTGGATATACTGCGGATCACCTGTCGTCAGCTCGAGGCTGGCCAGAGTGATGAACTTGTCATTGATGAAGATGTTCTCGAAGTAGTGGCCGGGGTGAACAAGCACCGTGTCGCCGTTCTGGGCGGCATCCACCGCCGACTGCACAGTGAGGTAGTCCTGCGTTCCGTCCCAGGATACGTTGAGCGTAGTGGCGGTAAGCCCGGTCAACAGCATCAGCACCACAAGTAGCGTGAGTCCTCTCATATCACCTCCAGAAAAACGGCCCCCTACCTTACCACCAGCCGCAGCTTCACCAGCACATCGCCGCTGACGGCGTAGAGCGCCTTCTCCAGCGGGTCAAACGCGCTGAGCATGGTGATCGCCCCCTCGCCCTCCGGCGCATAGCCGGCCTCGACAACGCCCGTGTGGATGTTGACGATCTGCACCTGGCCATCATGAACAAACGCGAGTACGCTGGAGATGAGTCGGCGGTCGTGCAGCCGCGAGATATGACGCGGGGACTCCCCAGCCTGGCAGACCTGCCCCAGCGGCGAGCCGTTCATCGTCCATGTGCGCTCGCCCGTGTCCCGCTTGAGCGAATGGGTGGCGCCGTCTATGGTGGTCACCTGCAGGCGGTTGGCGTCAGAGTGCAGCAGCGTGTGCACGGGGCGCTCGAAGGTGACGCTGTAGAGCGACTCACGGGTGCGCTTGTCGTAGGCGTGCAGCGTTGCGCCGCAGACGATGAACAGGTAGCGGTCGTCAAATGACGGTGGCTGCGAGATGCCCTCCGGCAGGCTCATGCTCCAGGTGCGCTGTAGTTTGATGGACGCAGCCGGCGCGGTGATAAACGTGCACGCTTCTTCCACCATGCGGGCGATTTGCACCGTATCGGCGTCGGGCAGCATCTCCCGCGCCATCTCGCCCAGCAGCTCAGGGATGCGCTCAGGATCCTGATTGCTCTCCATGTACAGTCGCAACTGCCGCATCACCGCAAGCTGGTCTTCGACCTGATTGCTGCACTGAAAAAAGTATAGCGAGGTGATGACAACGATTGTGAGCAGAATCATCGCCGTCAGTCGGAAGGGCTTGCCGGCAAACAGCGACCTTTTGAGACGATGATGCAGTCGCTCGGTTTCAAACACGGCAAAGCTGGCCGCTTCGGCCCGCTGACGCCGACGCAGCATACCGGCGAGATTGTCCGCCGCCGGGCCATGCTCGCGCACAGCGTCAGCCAGGGACGATGAAACCACCACGAACCGCGAACCGGGCGGCAACTCATGGACGTGAACTTTGACCGATATGTCCTCGCCACGGCTGCCAATGAGATTCATCTGGTCGCGGGTGCGGATAGCGAAGTTGTCCCACTCCTCCCCTACAGTGATGGTTTGCTTCGCCGTAACCAGGCAGCTCAACAGACGGCCAAACTGCACGGCATAGAGCTTGTTGGCCCGCACATAGACAAAGAACAGCGACAGGCCATGCTCTGGATTGTTCATCTCGCTGGCAGACAGCGTCTTGCCCAACAGCGTGTGCAACTGCCAGTTGAGCTGTACGAAAAACTCCTGTAGCAGTGGCTCGGGGTCGGCGGCTTCCTTCAGCTTCGATGGCAGGCTCGA
The DNA here is from genome assembly GCA_021108395.1 of Candidatus Cloacimonadota bacterium. Classification (GTDB taxonomy): domain Bacteria; phylum Cloacimonadota; class Cloacimonadia; order Cloacimonadales; family JAIOQZ01; genus JAIOQZ01. The sequence continues at coordinate 281,451 of JAIOQZ010000032.1, read as the reverse complement.
TATGGCCTGGTAGAGGGTGCGCTGCACATGGTCAAAGAAGGGCAGCGGTGTCTGCACCTCCGCCAGAAGCATGAGGTTGTCGCGCTGGGTGCGAAAGAAGTCGCGGTAAACGATGCGCCGGTCGTCGGCCCGGCTGACCGCAGCGAGTCGAATCATACTATCTCCACCAGCGAATGTAACTGCGCCAGAAAACGCGCATCAGCGTGGGCATGTCCATGAGCATATTGGTATAGCCTGCGTTCGCCAGCGGACAGTAGCACTCTTTATTGCGAATCAAGCGACGCTCGGCCTTCATGGCGTGGCTCCACCAGATTGGCTTGAAGCGATACATGAAACTGCGCAGATTGCCAAAACTCTTCGCCTTGATGCAGCAGGCCCACACCTCGCCGTCCGGGGCAATCTGGGCCGAGGTGATGCCGGCGTAGCATGGAATGACCTGCGTCTGGTCACGCAGGATGCGCTTGACGAGGTTGTAATACTCGACGCGAAATGCCTGCGTGATGCGCGCCTGGCCCTTGAACCGCTCGTTCTTGATGCGATGGACGAGCCAGTCAACCGCAGAGCGATATTCAATCATCTGCGGGCTGATGTTCTTGCCGACGGTCAGCAGTTCTTCGCGTTCCTCGGCAATCTCGGTAATGTAGCTGTCTGGCTTGAGCGAGAGCAGCTTGTTGGCGATGGCGGCGAAATTGCCCACGTTGAACCGCGAGATAACGGTGTGGATGCCCAGGCTCAGATTTGGCGCGTCGAGCTTGCGAAGCTGGTTGAAGGTGCGAATCGCCTTTTCGTAGTTGCGGGGTACGCCGCGTATCTGGTTGTGCTGCTCCCCGATGCCGTCAATCGAGAGATTGATGACGATCTGAGTTTTGGGGCAACCCTCGACTATCCTCTTGACGGCAGCCACGATACGCTCGCTCATAATGCCGTTGGTGGGGATGTTGATGATGGCCGGGCGGCACATGCGGCTTGCCTCGATGCAGATGTCGGCGATGTCTTTGCGCAGGAACGGCTCTCCCCCGCTGATGGTGATCCAGAACGGACTGCGCCCCAAATTCTTGAACACCTTCCGCCATTCATCGAGCGTCATGTCGGTGGTTTTGCGCTCGTAGATATTGCAGGTCTTGCAGTGCGAGTTGCAGTGATAGGTGAGGCTGAACGTGTAGTTCATGGGCATGAGCCGCGGGAAGCCGAACCGCTGGAAAAGTCTGTAGCCCACGATGCGAAACAGTAATTTGATCATGTGTCTATCTCGAGTTTCTTGGTTGAGGCGGCGATGTCCCAGGCAAAGGGGTTCTTTTTGCGCACCTTGAAGTCATACCAGCCCAGGGCGCGGCAATACAGCTCGAGCCCGATAACGCCCAGCAGCCAGGGAAGTCGCGCCGGAGATCTCAGCGCCTCGACGGCAGTGATGCGCAGCAGAATGGACGGCTTCTGCGATGGCACCACATAGTGGTGGCCTGCCGCCAGCCACTGGTGGCCTGTGGCGATGCGGCGGCGCTGCGAGATGAAATCGCGCACGGTTTCGGGGCCTTTGTTGTGCACAATGGCCCCTGGAATGTAACGCAGCTTCAGGCCGCGGTCTGTTATTATCTTTTCGATAGACGCCTCATCCACCGCGCTGTCCGCCGGAATGCTGTCAATCACGTTGCGAAAAGCGACCATCTCACCCAGTTTGGGACTGATGAGCGCCATGCGATGGTGCAGCTTCCACAGCAGGTTCACGGCATAGCCGATGAACGTGCCGCTGGGGTTTTCGGGCAGGGGACGGCCGCCTGTCATGCCCACGTTCGAGTCGGCAAACGCGCTCACCAGCTTCTCGACCGTGTCTTTCGCCGGCAGAGTGTCTCCACTCTCGATAATGAGCGCCTCGCTGTCGGCGGCTTCGAGAAAGAGGTTGATGGCGCTGGACTTGCCGCGCCGCTCGCTTTGGGCAATCAGTGTCACGTCTGGGTGCATGACGGCGTATTCCAGCACGATGTCGTCGGTGCCGTCGGTGCAGGCGCTGCTGACGACAAATATGCGGTCGATGACGACTGTGCGCAACCGCTGCGAATGCAGAGCGCGCAGCAATCGCCCGATGTTGGCCGCCTCGTTATAGACGATAACGCCGATGCTACAGTGGATATTATTTGGCATCATTCTCCTTGGATACGGCGTTCAGGATACCGTTGATGAACTTGCCGGCGTTCTCGCTCGAATACTTCTTGCTCACCTCAATCGCCTCGTTGATGATGATGGCCGCGGCGGTATCGGCGAACAGCAGTTCGTTGATGCCCACGCGCAGGATGCTCTTGTCCAGCGGCGAGATGCGGTCGAACGACCAGTTGGTGGCGTGCGAGCTCAACTGCTCGTCAATCTCGCCCACATGCCGCAGGGTTGACTGCAACAGCTCGTCGGCGAAGGTGAAGATGCGGCTGTCGGTTTCCACTCCGGCGTTGCGGGCAAGGTTGTCGAGTTCTTCGCGGTAATGACTGAGCCAACCAAGCGGCCCCAATTCCGGCTCAGTTCCGCTGAATTCGAGAGCATACATCGTTTGCACCGCGAGTTCGCGGGCTTTGCGTCGCATACCCATCAGCCGAGTTGCCTCAGCAGATTCACCATCTCGATGACCGAAAGCGCGGCGTCCCAGCCCTTGTTGCCGCTCTTGGCGCCGGCGCGCTCGATGGCTTGCTCTATGCTGTCGGTGGTGAGAACGCCAAAGATGACTGGCAGCCCGGCCTTCAGGGCAACCTGGGCAACGCCCTTGCTCACTTCGGCGGCCACATAGTCAAAATGCGGCGTGGCGCCGCGAATGACTGAGCCGAGACAGAGCACGGCGTCGTAGCGGCCTGTGCCCGCCATTTGGTGCGCTGTGAGGGGAATCTCGAACGCCCCCGGCACCCACGCCACATCGATGGCGTCCTCGGCCACTCCATGACGCCGCAGGCAGTCCAGGGCGCCATCAAGCAGCTTGCGGCTGATGAATTCGTTGAATCGGCTGACGACGATTCCTACCTTGACGCTTTCGCCATTCAGTTTACCTTCCAGAGTCTGCATACTCGCTCCTTATGTGATGCGGGCGGGCAAAACAACCCCGTCCCGGCGACAATCTGGCCAGGCTCAACGCACCTGGTCGTATTTATACTTGAAGCTCTTGATTCCTTCGGCCAAAGCCTCGACGAGATTCTGTTGCATCTCGGCATCCAGCAGGCGCTTTTCTTCGCTCCTGTTGCTGATGAATCCCAGCTCTACGAGCACAGCCGGCATGTAGCTCACGCGCAAGACATAGAGATTGGCCTGGCGAACGCCGCGATTGTTCATGCTGGTGGTGCTGACCATGTTGGCCAGCAGTTTGTAGGCCAGTTCGCTGCTCTCGTGCAATTGCTCGGTCTGCGCCATATCCATGAGAATGAACGAGAGGTCGTCATAGCGCTGCAACGCCTCCGCGCCACCCTCATACTTGTACACCACCGAGTTTTCCAGAGCTTCCACGGCGCGCTCATCAGTGGTCTTGGCGGTAGAGAGAAAATATACCTCGACCCCGTTGCAACTGCGGTCTCTGTGAGCGTTGCAGTGCAGCGAGATGAAAAGATCGCCACCGCCTTCATTGGCCATGCGGCTGCGGGCGTTCAGGGGGATGAAGGTGTCGTCGTCGCGGGTGAGTACAACCTTCACGCCGTCCAGTTCCCGCTCGAGCCGTTCCTTCAGCATCAACGCCACCGACAGCACCACGTCCTTCTCGAATACGCCTCTGGTGTAACCCAGCGCCCCTGGGTCTTTGCCGCCATGCCCGGGGTCGATGTAGATGGTGCTGATCGTGTTGTCCATCGGCAATGCGGCGTGCAGCTCACGGGCATCGACGTCATAGCGTATTTTATCTGGCAGCGCCAGCGGCAGAATTTGCGTGAGAAACGTGAGTGGGAGATAGTAGCGGTCACCCTGGCGGCGCACCGGCCAGGTGCAGTTAAAGCGGTTGGAGCCGTGATTCACATAGGGGCTGTCAATCAGAAAAATGAACTGCTCGCCATACAGCGTGACGCGCAGCCTGCGGTCGGGCAGGTCGTCCGACACACTGGCGCCGAATACGCGGTTGAGCGCCAGCGCCGGAAAACAGCGCACGCCACCAATCGTAGCCACTTGCACCGGCTCTGGAGCCGGGCCGCTGTCAAAAACGACAAACAGCGATTGCCCTGCCACCTGCGAGGTGACAAGCAAAGCAAGTATCAGCAGCGTTATCCGCGACATACGTTCCGTTCCCAGCGCCCGCCCGTGAAATTGGCGAGCCAGTTATTCTACTTTGTATGAGAATTGCACCGGCGTGGTTTTTGTCAACGGAAATCCCCAACCGCCGGCAGGCAACTGACTTCATCTGACAGACAGCACGCCATCTTCCCTTCATTTTTTTTTGAATCGCCAGAATGCGAAACAAAAACCCCCCGCAGTTGCAGGGGCTTCATAGCATCGAAGCGCTTACGGTTGGTCGATAATCTGGCCGATCATGGTTCGATTCATAGTCACCTGCTTGTTGATGTCATCGAAATGCGTCGATGAACCGGTGATGACGATGATGTCAACGCTTTGCCAGATGACCGCGTAAACGCCATTGTCGTTTTGCCCTCCCGGCCACCCTGGCGCCAGATCGAGAATATCGACATCGGCGGGGTATTCGCCGTCCCAGCCATTGAGATGGCCGGTTCGCAAATAGAACTGCATGGCCGTCCAGGCGAGATAATGCACATCCTTGATAACAGCGTCGTGGTTGTTGATTTTCATGCTGTCGCGATACATCGTGAAACCGACTGATATAGCGATTCCGACTATGATGACCCCGACAACGATGAGCAATATCTGCTGCTGGCCCATGACGGCCTTCCTTCATCTATCAGAAACGGTGAGTACGCGCTGCGACGACTCGTCAGTAGCTTCCCGTCTGGGTTACAGTGAAAGTGATGCGTCCAGCGCCATCAACTTCGCACTCGATAATCCAGGGAGTTGCGCCCTGGGCGCCGGTGGCGGTAATCGTCACCTGGGTTGCGCTGTCGATGACGTAGGTGTAGGTGGCGTTTTCGTTCACGAGCGTACCAACGTCGTGAGCGGCCATGCCCGCATACGACCCGCCGCCGCCACCGATGTTGGAGGACGACATCTTGTACCTGTAGGCGTTCGCGGCTAACTGGCTGAGGTCGCTGCTGATGGCGTCGCGGTTAGAGCTGATGGCGTTGTCGCGAAACATGCTGATGCCAATGGCGAGTGCAATGCCTATGAGGATAACACCCAGAACGATTAGCAGAATCTGTTGCTGACCCATGATTGCCTCCGATTAGCTCGTGAAGGTGGCAACTGCCTGCCCGGCTCAATTAGATTTCGAAAACTCAAAAAAAAAGCGAGGATTACTCCTCGCTTATAAACGTTTGGCTTAGTAGGAGCCGACCTGGTCAACTGAATAAGCTGTGTTGCCGGAGCCGTCAACTATGCACTCGATGATCCACACGGTGGCGCCCTGAACGCCGGTGCCGGTAATCGTCACCTGGGTTGCAGAGTCAATAACATACGCATAATCTGCGTTCTCGTTACCTGAGGTTACGGCTGCGCCCATAAAGGTGTCGTTGAGGTTGGTGTAAGCGCCACCGCCGCCACCCATGTTGGCAGACGACATCTTGTACTTGTAGGCGTTGGCTGCCAGGTTGCTGAGGTCGCTGTAGATGGCGTCACGATTCGAGTTGATGGCGTTGTCGCGGAACATGCTGATACCGATGGCCACGGCCACACCGACGAGGATTACACTAAGCACGATGAGCAGAATTTGCTGTTGTCCCATGATATTCTCCTTTTGTTTGGGGTTTGACAAATGTAAATGCAACCCCTGTGCCACACATGCCCGCCAACATCGTTTTCCGTGTTCCCGCGCAAGCCTATCTCGTGCAATTCCCGTGTATTACATCACCGCATTATTTTTCTCAAGCCGCAACAAATGGCTGAATCCGCCACGCAAGCACTGCCAGTGTCTGCAAAATCTGTCAGATTTATGTGGCGGTTTGTCCTATATATATGACACAGCGAGAGCAATAAGACTGATGCCGGCATCACAATAGATTGATTGACAAGCCGCCGCCTTGCCCGCAATCTCGATTCACTCGTTGCTGGGGAGGTTCTATTGCGCCGCATTCCTGCGTTCATCTGGCTGCTGCTGCTGCTCATCGCCTTTGAGGGCGGCTGGCTGCTGCTGGGCGGCTGGCTGCGCCCGCAGTCAGTGGATGTAACCATGCACCAACTGGGCAAAACCCCGGCGCTGGCAGCGGCGTTGCCCTCCGACAGCACGGCTCTGGTCATTTATGATTACCAGGAACTATGCCATGCCGACCTCTATCGCTATTCTGCCGACAGCCTTCGTTCACTGTGCAGCAAGCCTCTTGGAGGTGGCGCGATTAGATTGAACTGGCAGCGACGCTACGGCTATGACCTGCCGGTTAACGCCAGCCTGTTGACGCCGGCATTCGGCAGGTGGTGGACGGTTGTCTCGTCCATTGAAGGTCATCCGTCCCTTGTCGCCATAGACGCTGACACGACTCTGACCCTCGAAACTTATCCAATACCACGCGACAGCCTTATCAAGTCGATGCTGGACCCATACGTCTATGGAAAGGAACACCGCTTCTACCTCGAAATCGACAGAAGAAGCAATGACCCGGTGGTGAAGATATATCCCCCAGTTCGTGGTCACGTATCGCTCTGTCGCATTACGCCTGGCGTCCTTGATGCGCTGTTGCCCTGGGATCGTCGAGACTTCATCGCCTCTTCCTTCCGAAAATACTTTCAGGAATCATACCTGAATCGATGGTCGGGCAATTCGGAATTCGAGCGCTCGCTTCATAACCGGCTGAACAGGCAGTTACCCCGTATAGACAGTGAAGATGGCTATCAACCGCCCGAAGACTCTTTTGATGACAGCAGTGCGATTCTGTCAGGCTTTGCCCGCATGCATTTCCACGAACATGTCCTCAGCAAAGGCTCGCCCACCGGTTATATCATTGGCGCAACCTCAGAAGACAGTCTGCTATACGTCGCCTGGGGCGGGGCGCCGTTCCTGCCGCCCCGTATGTTGGCCATATCGGCAGCCTCCGGGGCAATCAAATGGAAGTGGCGCGGCTTGCAGAAACCCGCCGGCCTTATTCAACTTGGCGAAGCGCCGTATCTTCGCCTTGTGCATTATCCAGCCGACAAACGGCAGTTCCTGATGCCATTTTCAGGCGGTGATGCTTATCGCCTGCCTGGCAATCCGGTGCAAAACCCGTTGCGACATGAGAAAAGCCTGGTGTATCCAACGTGGCAAGCCGGCAAGATAGTACTTCGTCGCCTGTTTCTGGAAGAAGAGCGAGTGGAGGACACCCCGCTGGTTTTTGCCACGCCTGTGGCTTGGTACCGCGACAGCGCCCGCTTCGTGCTCATCGACGCCAGTGGCAACGAGCTTCGCAAATACGTTCTCGACGACAGCCTTCGGGTAATCGAGCAGCACGTCGGCATCAGCTCCGGCATCGTGCAGCGGGTGTGGCCCCTAGCCGACGAAGTCGTGCTCACCGACCGCCTGCAGTTCTTCGACAATCGAATGCGCAGCCTCAGCCAGTCGTTGCACCACGACCGTGCGATACAGGTTGTCAGCCGCGGGCGCACGGCAGTGGCTCTGTTTGACGACGAACCTGCCGTTCTGCTGCAATGGCGGTTCCGTCCAGACCCTCTGGTTCCGCTGTTCTGGTGGCTCATCGCCATCGAAGCGGCGCTGGCGCTGTTGTGGCTGCTGTTGAGCGCCCTCAACCGCTATCCCGACGATCTCGGCGACGGCGCCGTGCTGTGGGTATTGCTGGGCGTTCTGCCCGTATGGACGCTGCGCACCGAGAGCGCCCCTGGCCGCGAGCATGTGCGGCGCGGCCTCGGCAGAGCCTCGCTCGAGCGCGCCCTGCGGCAGGTGGCCGACGAGGTGCGGCCCACTGGACGCCGCGACTGGCTGGTCGCCTCCCGCGAAAGCTTTCAGGTGGAAAGCTACCACGAGATGGCCGTGCTACAGGCGCTCATCCATGACCTCAAGAACGGCGTCCTCGAACACGGCGTGGCGTTGGATGAACTCGACGAACGCATTCTGCAAAACGACATGAACGGGCTGTGCGGCAAAGAATTCGCCCGCCTGCGCCACAGCGCCGATGACATCGGGCGGCGGATGGTCGAACTGTCAAGCCTGGCGCATCTGCACAAGCTATACCGTGAGCCTGTCGCTCCTGGCGAGCTGACTGAAGACGTGCTGCAAGGCCTCGAACACATGCAAGGCGCAGAGCGCCTTCGCTTTATCGCCCCCGAGGGCCTGCCCCAGCTCATGCTTGACCGCACCCTGATGCGCATGGCGTTAGATAATCTCATCCGCAACGCCCTGCAAGCAGCCGGTGAGCAGGGCGACGTCTGCGTCGAGCTTCGCCGCATGGGCGACTGGGTCGAGTGGGAGATAGTCAACCCCGGCAGCCTCGACGAAGAAGCCCTCACCCGCATCGAACAACCCGGCTGGAGCGCCCGTCCCGGCGGTTCGGGGCTTGGCGTACCCGTAGCGCGCAAGATTATCCGCCGTCACGAAGGCACCCTGCGGCTCACCTCCAGCGATGGCCAGGTGCATGCTATGGTGCGACTGCGACACACAGAATAAACCAAAAGGACGACGCATGGACATTTTGATATTAGAAGACAATGCGCGCACACGCGAGACCTACGAGAAAATGCTCCACGAGGCCGGCTGGGAAGTGGCGGCCACCGGCAGCATCGCCGATTTTGAACGCATCCATAACGCGCTGTGCCCCCGCCTACTGCTGCTGGATGTTGACCTGGGGGGCGGCGAGACCGGCCTGGATGTGCTCCGCCGCCTGAGCGATGAGAGCCGTCTGAGCGCCAAGGTTATCGTCATCACCGGCAAAGCCAGCCGTCTCGAAGCAGTCGAGGCGGTGCGGCTGGGCGCATATTCGTTCATCGACAAGGCGCAGTTCGACCGCCAGAAGTTCCTGATCGAGGTGAAGAACGCGCTGGCGCTGGCCCGTAGCGAACAGGACAGCGCCGCTCTGGCCGAAGCGCTTGCTCCCACCCACGCCCTGCTGGGCGAGTGCGCCGCCATGAAGCGGGTGCGCAGGCTCATCGAGGTGTTTGGCGCGGCAGGTGACGCCGGTGTGCTCACCGTCGGCGAGACAGGCACGGGCAAGGAGATTGTGGCGGGGCAACTCTACCACGCAAGCTCACGGCGCGGCAAGCCGTTTCTCACGGTCAACGTAGGCGGCATGAGCGACGGGATGCTGGCCAGCGAGCTGTTTGGACACAAGAAGGGCGCGTTCACCGGCGCCGACAATGACAGGCCCGGCTACTTTTCTCTGGCGGAGGGCGGTACCCTCTTTCTCGACGAAATAGCCAACCTCAGCCTCGACGCCCAGAGCAAAATACTTCGCGCCATCCAGCAAAAGGAGATTCAGCCGGTGGGCGGCGTGCCGCGACGGGTGGATGTGCGGCTGCTGTTCGCCACCAACCGCGACCTGCTGCAACTCGTGCACGAGGGCGGCTTCAAGGATGACCTCTACTACCGGCTCGAAGGCAATGTGATTCACCTGCCACCTCTACGCGAACGCGGCGCCGATGCCGCGCTGCTACTGGGGTATTTTCTGTCGCGGCATGGCAAAACGTTCAACACGCCCGTCGAGGTGGACACCGCCGCTCTCGCCACGGATCTCGCCGCTTACGACTGGCCGGGCAACGTGCGCGAACTCGAAAACCTGTGCGAAAGCCTGTGCATCACCCGCGAGGCGGTAACTGACGACGACGTGCGTTCCGAACTCGCTCGCCGTATGCGGCGCGGCCGCATGCAGCCCGCAGCCGATGCCTCGCTACAGTCGCTGCTGGACATCGGCGAGATGAAGCAGAGCGTGGCGGCCTTTGAGCGCGCCTACCTGCTGCATCACCTTGAAGCCAACCGCTGGAACCGCTCCGCCACCGCCGACAAACTCGGCCTCGAACGCACCACGCTCTATAAGAAGATGAAGAAATATGGGTTATAAGAGCAGGGGCGCTGCCCCTGACACCCCGCCAAACTTTTTGTAAAAAGTTTGGATCAAAAACTTCTAACGGATGCTGCGCATCCTATGTACAGAAGCATAAACCAAGTATTTCATTGATATGCAACATTTTTCACATACATAGGAAACGTAGGTTCCAGTCATGCAGCGAAGCGGAGTGACCCTTTTGAGAAGTTTTTGGTCTCGCTTTTTTCAAAAAGCGAGCTTTCGTGTAGCGAAGCGGAGTGAGCCTTCTATGGGGTGGGAGCAGCGCCCCATCTTTACTTCAGTAGCAGCATCTTCTCGACGAGCGTATCGTCTCCGGTATCAAGCCGACAGAAATAGACCCCGCTGGCGCAGTCTGTGGCTGTCCAGATGACGGTATGTTCACCCGCCTGCAAGTATTCATCGACAAGCGTGGCCACTCGCTGACCGCGCAGATTGTAGATATCCAGCCGACTTTGCTCGGGGTGCGCCAGTGTGAAGCGAAGCTTCGTTTCGGGGTTGAACGGGTTGGGATAGCAGGACAGCGTCGCCGGATGCGCCGGGATGGCATCAGGGTCCACATCGAACAGGTCATAGTCGAACCCGCTGGCAGCCAAATCACAGGCGGAGGCGTACAGGGTGAGTAGCTCGTCCGGCGATGCGCCCATGACAAGCACAGTCTTGAAGGTGACAGATTCGTTCGGCTCCAGAATGAGCGACTCGTCGCTGGGATTGTCGATGCCCTGTTGGTCGCCGTGATAGCCCGTCAGGAAGCGGATATCGCCATCGAGAGGCTGCTGCACCGGAAGGCTGAAGATATCATCGGGATCGGGATTAAGGCCCGTCATCAGCCAATATTTTTCGTTCGCGGTTGGGCCATTGGGAGTGATGTCAAGCGGGTCTTCGTCGTCGGGGCCATCTCCGCGCACCCATGTCCAGTGGATTGATTCGCCGGGAGATTCGATCAAACCCAGCCCGAGGTAGTCCGGCGCGAGGCCGCCACTGGAGCTCACATCCCAGGCGGCCACTATTTCGTCGGTTCCCGATGCGAACAGGTCGCATGTATCTATGGATGGATTTATGAACCAGGCGGCACAGTAATCGTAGAGCGCCTCGTTCGGATTCAGGTTGGTAATGGTGAACCAGAGAAAAACCATCTGTTCATAGCCTTCGTACGGGAACACATATGATTCCTGGCGAATCGCGATCTGCAACGGAACATGATCGTTTGAAGTTCTGCGGCCACCCCAGTCACGCTGGCCCGGCGTCTCGAACGGACTGAAGTCGTAGCTGAATCCCAGCATGGTTTCATAGCCTGGGGCAACGCCGTCTTCGTCAAACAGCCCGTCTTGGTCGTCATCCCATTGCATCGTGAAGCAATATGTTTCATCAGGATCGGGATACTGCCAGGGCTTGCCGAGAGGATCTTCGTCCACGAGGCCGTCGCTGTCGTCATCCACCTCGGGCAGCAGGCCGACTGAGCGCATCAGCGTGTCCGTTAGATTCCACGCAGTGTACAGGGCACCCAGCGTCGATTGCTCCAGTGGGTTGTATGCCGGCAGACATTCATATAAATCCCCGTCACCATCATAGCCCACCGTCGTTAGTGTATCGATGACCGGTACGAGTTCGGATGTCCAGCCTGGTTCCCCCTGGGCCACTATCTCATCTGGATCGGTGGGCGGGAAGGTGAGCCAGAACAGCCGCTGGCCGACTTCGTTCAGCCTATACTTCTTGGCCCCGAACCACAGAGCGCCATAGCCCAGGTAATTCACGCCGGAACCAGCAGGGTATTCGAGCCCTGGTACTTCGTTTGAGCAGGCGCCAATGACGCCGTAGTTTGTCATTCTCAACCGCACATCGCCCTCCTCGTGACACAGCATGCCGTTCAGAAAACGATCCTGGGCAAGCAATGAGGCGCTGAGAACAACAAGCGATAAGAGTATAGCCGACCTGCGCAGTAAGCGAAACATGTTTCCTCCTCAGTTGCAAACGTACACAATCTATAAAGAAAAGATAACTCCGATGATAATCGCGTGTCAAGTTTTTTGCGTCAGCGCCGAGGAACCCGCCGCCTCAGTCCTCCCGCGCCCACTCGATGCGGTCGCCGAGGCGGATGCCGCGTGCTGCGGCATAGCCCGCATTCACCTCGACCACATACAGCGCGTCCTCATTGCAGGGGATGCCGGTTTTGCTGAAGGGAGTCGTGTAGGTCTCGATGGCGACGATGACGCCGGCGCTGTCGGCAAAGAGGATGTCGAGCGAGATGGCGGTGTGCTTCATCCAGAAGCGGCGCGGCTCTGCCTGCTCGAAGATGAACAGCATACCGTGGCGCTCGTCCATGCTCTGGCGATACATGAGGCCACGGGTGCGCTGGGGGATGTCGTCGGCAATCTCGATGTCGATGGTGGCCAGAATTGTGTCTGCGCGCACGAAGCTCAGTTCGCCCTCGCGGTTGAACCCGCTGGCGTCTGCCCGACCGCATGCCGCGAACATCGCCAGGATGAAAAGCGTCAGGAATATTATGCGCAACATGGCCACATAATGGTTGGAGGGCGCGTTTTGTCAACGCATTTGCCCCTTTTCGATTGACAAGCCACGCGCTTGAACGACTTACTGTAGTGGAATGTGAAAGGAGCGCCCATTGAAATTCTACATCGAAACCTACGGTTGCCAAATGAACGTGGCCGACTCGGAACTGGTGGCAGGCATCCTCGTTCGAGAAGGCTGGGGGCAAGCCCGCAGCATGGACGAGGCCGACGTGATTCTGTTCAACACCTGCACTGTGCGTCAGCATGCCGAAGACCGCGTACTGGGCCGCATCACCAGCGAGGCGCGCCGCAAACACGCCAAGCCGCATCTCAAGATCGGCATCCTGGGCTGCGTAGCCCAGCGTCTGGGCAACAGCCTGCTGACCGACTACCCGATGATCGATCTGGTAGTGGGCACCGACCAATACCTGCAACTGCCCCGCATGTTAAGTATGCTCGACAACTGGGGCGCCCGCGACAGCGTCGAGACCAACCCCAAGCAGCTCTACTTCGACGCCCACCCCCTGCGCCAGGGGCGGCACAGCGGCTTTGTCACCATCATGCGCGGCTGCGACAACTATTGCAGCTACTGCATCGTACCGCATGTGCGGGGCCACGAGCGCAGCCGCATCACCGAAGACATCCTCATGGAAGTCCATCACGCCGGCAAGGGCGGGTTCAAAGACATCACCCTGCTGGGACAGAACGTGAACAGCTACAGCTATGACGGCGTGGGCTTCCCTGAGCTGCTGGTGCGTGTCAACAAGGTACCCACCATCCGCCGCGTCCGCTTCATCACCTCGCATCCTAAAGACCTTTCAGACGTGCTCATCGGGGCGATGGCCGAGCTGGACAAAGTGTGCGAGCACATCCATCTGCCCATGCAGGCCGGCGATGACACCATATTGCAACGCATGAATCGCGGCTACACCTCGGGGCATTACCTGGGATTGGTCGAGAAGCTGCGGGCAGCGGCGCCGGGCATCGCCGTCACCAGCGACATCATGTGCGGCTTCCCCGGCGAAACCGAGGAGCAGTTCCAGCGCACGTTCGATCTCATGGAGCAGATACGGTTCGACTATGCCTACACCTTCAAATATTCACCCCGCGAGGGCACAGCCGCCGCCGATATGAGCGACCAGGTACCCGAAGAAGTGCGCCTCGAACGCCTCAACCGGCTCATCGACTTGCAAAGCCGCATAACCACCGAGGTTTACCGCGAGCAGATTGGCACGGTAAAGGAAGTGTTTGTCGAACAGACCAGCAAGAAAAGCGACGAGGAGCTGTCTGGCAGGAGTCGCGATTCAAAGATTGTGGTGTTCCCCGGTCACGCAGGCCGCATCAGCGATTTCGTCAAGGTGCGCATTACCGAGGCCAGCGGCTGGACGTTGCGCGGTGAAGCATTGGATAATGAGTAGCGTGAAGCTGTTCGCCACATTAAATTATCTGTAAACCACGGCGGATACATGCAAGCATTCTACGAACTGATTCACAGAGAAGCGCCCTTGGTGCGCGGCAGCAGCGAGCTGTTCGTGCTGGCGGTGCTGGTGCTCACGGGCCTGCTGTTTACGCGGCTGGCGCGGCGGGTGCATTTGCCGGCCGTCACCGGCCAGATACTGGGCGGCATCCTCATCGGCCAGTATGTGCTGCACATCTTCGACGAGCAGATTCTGCTCAACTTCCGCCCCATCACCAACTTCGTGCTCGGCTTCATCGGACTCATCATCGGCAGCCACCTCGACTTCCGCAAGCTGCACAACGCAGGCCGTCGCATTATCTGGATAACCGTAATCGACATCCTGCTGGTCGCCCCGCTCGTGTTCGTCACGATGCGCTACATGCTGCGGCTCGACCTCTACATCAGCCTGCTGGTAGCCGTCATCGCCGGGGCCACGGCGCCGGGCAGCGTGCTGCATGTGGTCAAAGACCGGCAGGCGCGCGGCATGTTCACCAAGACCGTGCTGGCGGTGGTGGCACTGAACAACGTGCTCATCATCCTGCTGTTCTACACGATGCTCAACATCATCCAGAGCCACGCGGCGGGCGAGCTGCGCTGGTGGATGTTTGCGCTGGGGCCGCTGCGTTATCTGGGCGAATCACTGTTAGACGGCGGGCTGCTGGGATTGGGACTCATCCTGCTCACCGAAAAGTTCAAGAAGCTGCACTTCTCGTTCCCGGCCATGGTGCTGCTGTCGGTGGTGCTGGCAGTGGGCATTTCGGAATCGCTGCACTTCTCCGGCCTGCTTTCCTGTCTCATCCTCGGCATGATTATCACCAATTTTTCGCACTACCGCGAGGAATTCTTCTCCGCCTTCCACGACCTCGAAGAGATCATTTTCTCGCTGTTCTTCGTGCTGGCAGGCACCCACTTCGACTTCACCGCGATGAAGGTGGCAGGCGTGGCAGGGCTGGCACTCATTGCGGCGCGTTCGGTGGGCAAGTTCGCCGGGCCCAGCCTGGGCGCTGTTTTTGCCCGTAGCACAAAGACCACCCGTCGTCTGATTGGCATCTCGCTGTTCCCGATGGCAGGGGTGGCCATCGGCCTTGTGCTCGTCGCAGGCAGTTCGGAGATGTTCGCCGGACACGCCTCACTGCTCACGGCCATAGTGCTCACAGCCGTCGTGGTGTTCGAGCTGATGGGCCCGGTGCTGACCGGCGTGGCCATCAAACGCTCGGGGGAAGCCCACAAGAACCGCCTGCGCCTGCTCGACTTCCTACAGGAGGAATACATCAAGATTGGCCTGGACGCAGAGGACAAATGGGAGGTGCTCGACGAGATGGCCGAGTTCTTGTATATGACGCACAACATCAAGGAGCTCAGCCTCGAAGAACTGAAAATATCGGTGCGAGAGCGTGAACACGAGATTACGACAGGCGTCGGGCAAAACCTCGCCATCCCCCACGCCATCATCGACGGCGGGCCCATGATTCGCGGCGTCATCGGTATCTGCGCAAACGGCATCGAATTTGAAAGCTTTGACGGCAAGCCCGTCAAGATTATCATCCTCATCGCCACCCCGCGAGACCACTACGAGATGCACCTACAGGTGCTGGCCAATGTCGCCAAGATATTCGGCCACCACTCCATCATCAAGGAAAAGATAATCAACGCCCGCCTGCCGGAAGAAGTGTACGAACTGCTGCAAAACGAAGAAGTGGACAAACTCAATCCGTTCTTCGACGGGGGATGATATGACCGCCAAACTACAAAAAAGCCTCGGCTTCTTCGCCCTGTTCAGTCTGGCCGCCGGCGCCATGATCTCATCGGGGTTGTTCGTACTGCCCGCCATCGCCTACAGCGAGGCCGGTGCGGCCTGCCTGGTCAGCTATTTTCTGGCCGGGGTACTCATGCTGCCCAGCGTGTTTACTAAAGCCGAACTCATCACCGCCATGCCACGTTCGGGCGGCACATACTTTTATGTAAAGCGCATTCTGGGTACCCCCGTCGGGCTGATAGCCGGTTTTGCCGACTGGTTCTCGATTGCGCTGAAGAGCAGCTTCGCGCTCATCGGCATCGGCGCCTTTGTGGTGATGCTGTTTCCTCATCTCACTTTTGAGCATATAAAGTTCATCGCGGCAGGCACCTGTCTGCTGTTCACCGTGCTCAACCTCGTCAGCGTCAAAACCTCCGGCGGGATGCAAAGCGCCCTGGTGGTGGGCCTGCTGACAATCCTGGGGCTGTTTGTCATCATCGGCTGGCGCCATGTGAACTTTGCTCGCTTCGTGAGCGTACTGCATGTATTCGATCCAGCATCAAGCGCCCAGGACGACCTTCTGCGCCGCGTGCTCGAGGCGACGGGGCTGGTGTTCATCTCCTTTGGCGGGCTCACCAAGATCGTCAGCGTAGCCGGGGAGTCTCGGGACGCGGGCAGGCAGTTACCCCGTGCGATGTTATGGGCGTTCGGCGTAGTCACCAGCCTTTACCTGCTTGTGGTGGCGGTCACCATCGGCGTGCTGGACAGCGAAACCCTGGGTACCAGCCTCACACCCATCAGCGCCGCCGCCACCGCTATCGTGGGCCCGGTTGGGGGCATTGCGCTGGCTGTGGCCGCCATGCTGGCGTTCATCACCACGGCCAACGCCGGCATCCTCTCGGCCAGCCGAGTACCCATGGCCATGGGCCGCGACAGCCTGGTGCCTGGATTCTTCGGCAAAGTGGGCCGCACCGGAACGCCGTGGGTCTCCATCTTGTGGACAAGCCTCTTCATGGTGGTGGTGGTTCTGTTGCTCGACATTGAAATGTTAGCCAAAGTCGCCTCGACCTTCATGATTCTGCTGTTCATCATCGATAATTTTGCGCTGCTGGTGGTGCGCTACTCGCGGGTTAGATATTATCGTCCCACCTATCGTTCGCCGCTGTTCCCCTGGATTCAAATCGCCGCCATCATCGCCTACAGCGTCCTTATCGCGCAGATGGGCCGCGTGCCGCTGTTCATCACCTTTGGCTTCATCATGTTCGCCTTCGGGTGGTACTCGCTTTTCGCTCACAAGCACGACAAGCGAAACTCGGCGCTGGTTAAGCTGAGCGCCCGAATGCTCAACCGCAATCTGCTCGATGGTCACTTCGAGGAGCTCGAAGTCGAGCTGCTCGGCATCCTCCAGGATCGCGATGACATCCAGGAAGATCGCTTCGACCGCCTGCTGAAAAACGCCCTCGTGCGCGACATGGACGGCCCGGTCACCCGCCGCGAGTTCTTCGACGCCCTCGCGCACGACCTCGCCCCCGGTCTCGACCTGACCCCTGACGACGTGCAGAACCTGTTCTGCGAACGCGAGGCGATGAGCAACACAAACATCAGCCGCGGACTCGCCATTCCCCACATCCTCGTTGGAGGCAAAGACCGTTTCGAGGTGGCGCTGGTGCGCAGTCACCAGGGCATCATGTGGACAGACGGTGAGCCGCCGGTGCATGCCGTGTTTGTGCTTCTGGGCAGCATGGACCAGCGAGACTTTCATCTTCGCGCCCTCATGGCCATCGCCCAGATTGTGCAGCAGCAGGACTTCATGAAGCGGTGGCTGAACGCCCGCGACACCGAAGACCTGCGCGCCATGATGCTGCTCTCAAAGCGCAAACGCGAAAACAAAACAATCAAGAAATGAGCGGGGCGGCCCCCGTTACGAGGAGAGTTTCATGCGAACCGTTATCATCGTTATTCTGGCCTGCCTGGCGTTGCCGATATTTGCCCAGGACGGGCTGGAACGTTTTGGCCGTGACGCCGTTGATGCATTGAAGGCCGAGCGTTTCTCCCGATTCGTGCAGTTGCAGCTTGGGGATGAAGACATTCCCAGCCTGTTTGACAGCCTGCATGCAAGCAGCGAATGGGCAGACATGCACTACTCTGATCGAATAACGGCCGAAGAAGAGCTGCGAGGGCTGAAAGCCGCCCTGATCGAGACGGATTCCGAAGCGCGACGCGGCCTGCGCCGCTGCTTCGACAGTATTCTGGTGCGTGGCAGCAACCTGTACGGATTCGACTGGGAAAACGCCGGCTACATCGAATACATCGAGGGCAGGCAATGGTCGTCGATGGGGCTGTCTATGCACGATGGCCTTGTGGTGGTGTTCGAGGCGGAAGGCGTACAATATCGCCTGGCCTTCGGTCGGCTCTTCCACACGCGATACGGCTGGCGGCTCGGCCCCGACAGCCTGGTGATTTTCGTCATTCTGTAGGAGGTTTCTCAATGCGCAAAGCGGTGCTTTTGTTGGCTATCACAATCACGATGACGGCGATGTACGCCGAAGAGATGACGATGGAAGAACTCGGCGAGGCCATCTGTTCGGCATTCGCCGGCCAGGACTTCGCCAGTCTGCGCCCCCTGTTGCTCGATGCAGACGACGTCGCCCGCTTTCTCAATCAAACGACTCTCAGCGAAGAATATATACGAATGTCTCCCGAAGAACGCTACCTCGTCGATGCCTGGCTGGCTGAAGCCAAGCACACCACCCGCCAGGAGTTCGAGTTTCAGCTCTACAAGCTACAGCAGCAGTTCGAAAAGCTGCTGTCCAAAGGCAGCGATATGTACGGCATCGACTGGGCGGACATCGCTTTCGAGAGCATCGATTACGCTGACGAGATCGAGTCGGGAATACAGCGTATCCGCCACGATGTGCGGGTGATATTCTCCTGGAACAACCGGCGTTACGCCATCCTGCTGGCCGGAGCCACCTATGCCAGGGACGGCTGGAAACTGCAATACGAATCGTTGCGGCTGATACGAATGTAATAGCAGGATTGGGCTGGCTTCTGTACACTTTTTCCAGCGCCACCAAGAATTTATACAGAAAAACGCCCGACTGATGTCGGGCGTTTTGTTATAGATACTGTTAAGACTGCCGTTGCTTTATGAGGTGATACAGCAGACGCACACCAGAGCCGGTGGCGCCTTCCGGCCAATAGGCTCCTGGTTTGTCGGCGAAAGCCGTTCCGGCAATGTCGAGATGCAGCCAGGGTTTGTCCTGCACAAACTCGCGAATGAACAATCCGGCTGTGATTGTGCCGGCGCCGCCCTTGCCCGAATTGCGCAGGTCGGCGATTTTTGACTTGATCAATTCGAGATATTCCTTGTCGTGCGGCAAGCGCCAGATGCGTTCGTCGGATGCCTCGGAGGCGGTTTCGAGCTGGGCGCAAAGTTCATCGTCGTTGCTGACTACGCCCAGGCGCACTCCGTCCAGAGCCGAGACAACAGCGCCGGTGAGGGTAGCTATGTCGATGACGCGGCTGGCCTTCTCGTAGTTCAGCACATAGGTGATGGCGTCAATGAGCGTGAGACGGCCCTCGGCGTCGGTGTTGACGACCTCGATGGTCTTGCCGGCCATCGAACCGATGATGTCGCCGTTGCGAAAAGCATGGCCGGAAACCATATTCTCGCAGGCGGCCACCACTGCTGTCACGTTGGCTTTCAGCTTTGCTCCGGCGATGGCGCACATGGCGCCGATAACCGCAGCCGAGCCACCCATATCGCACTTCATCTTTACCATGCCGACCGGGGGTTTCATCGCGTAGCCACCGGAGTCATAGGTGAGGCCCTTGCCCACCAGCGCAGTGATGTCGCCGGAGGGAGCGCCCTTCCAGCGCATTACGATGAAACGGGGCGGGTTGTCGGAACCTTGGGCAACCGACCAGAACGCCTCCATCTTGAACTCGTCGCGGATGGCTTTCTCATCGAAGACTTCGACCTCGAAACCAAACCTGGCCCCTGCCTGCTGTGCACGACTGGCCAGTTCTTCGGGCAGCAATGTGTTGGCAGGCTCATTCACGAGATCACGAGCAAGCATCGTCGCCGTTGCCGTGAGCTGCGCCTCTTCCAGCGCGGCCTTGTCTGCATCGCCCACCAGCACAAGCTCATCGAGCCGGTTTTTGCTTTTCTTGGTCAAGTATGTGTCAAAGGTGTAATCGGCCAGCAGAGCGGTCTCGGCAACGATTCCAGCGACATTGTCGAGCTTCGGCAGCGTCGCCAACCAAAGCGCGGCCCTGCCTGCCTTGAGCTGACAGGCCTTGCGAATTGCAACGGCTGCCGACTTGCGCAATCCGGACGGGGTGATTCTGTCTGTCTTGCCCAAACCGGCGAGGATAATTGTGTCGGCGCTGTCTGCAAAGGAAACGACTGCCGTCTTGTCAGCCTTCCATTCCCAGTTTTCCCGCTCGATGTATGCCTGCAACGCTTTGCGAAGCGGCTCATCGAGGCCGGGGAGTGTCATCTCGAAGGTAAATGACGAGGGTGCGAGCACAATTGCATGACGTATGTCACCACGAGTGTGTTGCAAGCTTATCTTCACCTTGCCTCCTTAATATATACCATTTAATAAGAATATGAATATTAGTTCATTATTTTATAAGGGCACAAATGTGTTAAGTTATTTTTTGCTTTTCTTGCATTTCTCTACAAAGATCGACAATAGTTCCTATCGCCGCTGTTTATTGAATTTGCCTCATCAATACAGGCCAGAAAAGGCATCTCCTGTGATTTGAGTCACATGCCGTGCTATGTTCGCCGGAACTGAAGGCCGGTGCGCAGGCCGTCGGCGGCGCTGCTGATGATGCCGCCCGCATAGCCGGCGCCCTCGCCGACAGGATACAGCCCGGCGCAGGATAGCGAATCCCGCGTCTGCTCGCGCCGCATGATACGCAATGGAGAACTCGTGCGAGTCTCGGCGGCCAACAGCAGGCCTTCTCGCGTGAAGCCACGAGCATCCCAGCGTCGCAGCGCCCCGCGTAGCGCCGCGTTCACCTTTCGCGGAAAAACAACCGACAGGTCTTCGCGGACTATGGCGGGACGGTAGCTGCCCGCGAAACGAACGCCCCTGCCCACACCGACAAACGCCGCAGCCGCCTGCGCCGGGGCCGCAAACCCCTGCCTATAGCAGCGCCGCTCGATGGCCTCCTGAAAGACGAGGCCGTCCAAAGGAGCGCCACCGAAGTCATCCGGGCCAACCTGGGCCACGATGGCGGCGTTGCCCCAGGCTCCCCCGCGCATCGAGGCGCTCATGCCGTTCACAACCTGCCCGTCAAGCTGCGAGGCAGCCGCAATCACTTCGCCGCCCGGACACATGCAAAAGCTGTAAACACCGCGTCCGCCGGACTTCGTGGCCATGCGATAGACCGCCGGGCCCGACAGCGCAAAGTCATTGCGCTCGCCATAGAAATAATCGTTGAGGAAGGCTTGCGTGTGTTCGAGGCGAAACCCAACGGCAAACGGCTTTGCCTGTAGCTCCACGCCGCGGTCATGCAGAAGGCGGAAGGTGTCGCGGGCGGCGTTGCCCACCGCCAGCACAAGAGCGCCGGGCGAATGTTTCTCGCCGTTGATGCTCACCGAAGAAAGTCGGCCGTCGCAAATGGTGATGTCCTCGAGGCGATGCCGCCAGAAGAAACGACAGCCACGCTCTTCGAGCCAGGCGCGAATCCGTGAAACAACGGCTCGCATACCGTCGGTGCCAAGATGTGGGCGAGCGTCGATGGCAATCTCTGGCGGCGCGCCAAACGACACCAGTTTGTCATACACCTCGCAGGCATAGTGGTTTCGCCCGCGCGCGGTCAGCTTGCCGTCCGAGAACGCCCCTGCCCCACCCTCACCGAACTGCACGTTGCTGTCAGGGTCGAGCGTGCCGTCCGCCCGGAATCGTTCGACACTGGCGGCCCGCTCCTCGATGGAGTCGCCGCGGTCGAACACCAACGGCGCGAACCCCCGCTCGACAAGCGCCAGGGCAGCGAAAAGACCGGCCGGCCCCGCCCCGATGACGTATGGATGCGGATCGGTGAGGCTGACCGAGGTCTGCGACTCTGGTTGCGGAGCGTTCCAGGGGCGAACGTCCGGATGAGCGGGTGACGCGCCTGAGAAGCGCACCAGCAGAGTGAAATTGTATCGCAGGCGGTTACGATGGCGGGCGTCGATGGAGCGGCGGTGAAGCTCGATGTGCTCGAACGCCGATGACGGCAAGCGCAACTTGGCCGCCAGCGCCATTGCCAGGTCTGGCTCGCTCACCAGCGGCGACATCACGTTGCGAACGAGAGTCTGAGGGGGCATATTTCTATGTGAGGTCTTCGGGGAGCAGGCTATTGATATCGAGAATGAGGCCGACACTGCCATCGCCGAGAATAGTGGAACCGGAAACCCCGCGCAGCTTGCGGAATTTGGGGCCCAGACTCTTGACGACCACATCCTGTATGCCAATCAGTTCATCGACCATGAGCGCGAAAGTGCGCCGCATCCCCGATACGATGACCAGAACCGTCTTGTCAAACTCGGTGCAGGCATTGTCGAGATTGAACACCTCATACAGCCGTGTCAGGGGAATAAGCTGCTCGCCGTCCTTCACCAGTTCGCCGGAACCGAACACATGGCTGAGCGCATCATTGCCGGCATGAATGATTCGGCGTACGTTCACCACCGGAATGATGAATAACTCACCAGCCACACGCACCTGCATACCCTCGATAATGGACAGCGTGAGCGGCAGCGACACCCGAAACGTAGTGCCTGTCCCCAACTCCGAGAACGCTTCAATGTGGCCACCAAGCTTGCTCACAGCGCGATTGACGACATCCATGCCAACACCGCGTCCCGAGATGTCGGTCACCTCCTCGACCGTAGTGAAGCCAGGCAACAGGATTAGCCGCCAGGCGTCTTTGCTGTCGAGCTGTTCGCCCTCGCGCAGCAGTCCGCGCTCGATGGCTTTCCTGCAAATGGCGGCAGGGTCGAGGCCGCGCCCGTCATCGGTGATGTCGATGACGATGTTGTTGCCCAGATGCGAGGCGGTAAGGGTGATTGTGCCCATTTCCGCTTTGCCCTTTTTCCTGCGCTCGGGTGTTTGTTCGAGTCCATGATCGCAGGCGTTGCGCACAAGGTGCACCAGCGGCTCATAGAGCTTGTCAACGATATGGCGGTCTATTTCGGTCTCCTGCCCCACTATCTTCAGGTCGATTGATTTGTTCGAGTTGCTGTCGATGTCGCGCACCACGCGCTTCATCTTTTGCAATGTACTGCCAATCGGAATCATACGCATGCCCATCGATCTACGCTGCAAGTCACCGACGACTGCCGAAAGCTGTCCCACCTTCCTGCGCAGTTCAAGATTGCCGCTGTGGCGCACAAGCTTGTCCTCACGCACCAGGTTGGCGCTGATGACCAGCTCGCCAACCAGATCGATCAAAGAATCCAGCTTCATTGTGTCGATGCGAATAGAACCTTCTCGGCGGCCAGAGGCAGCCACTGGCTGTTCAACTACCTCGGCAGCAGCCACAGGCTGTTCAGCAGCCACAGGCTGTTCAGCAGCCACAGGCTGTGCAGCAGCCACAGGCTGTTCAGCAGCCGCAGGCTGTGCGATGTCACTCAGAACGTCTTCGAGGCGCTCCATCTGCGTTTGATAGGCGTCTTCCTCGATGTGCTCCTCGCGCTGGCTCATGCTCAGTCCGCCAAGAATGATGCGAATCTGATCGAGCGAGGCGAGAAAGATATCGATGTGTTCGCCCATGAGTTTCAGCTCGCCGTCGCGTACATAGTCGAGCAGGTTCTCCGTCTGATGCGCCAGCTTGCTCAATCGCATGTGATTCATCACACCCGAGGTGCCCTTGACGGTGTGGAACAGGCGAAACACGCGGTGGATGCTTTCGGGGTTGTCGGGAGAAGCTTCGAGATCGAGCACCGCCTCTTCGAGCTGCTCGACAAACTCGCTCATCTCGGCCAGATAGTCGCGAAAGATGTCGTCGTCGGTATCCTGGTCACTCTGACTGACGGCGACAGGCGCCCTTTTGGCTTTTAGCAGGGCCTGCTGCATGGCGTCAAGCTGCAATGAGAATGGCTCGTAAGTATCGTAATCGTCATGCTTGAGCTGCATGAACGCTTTCGCCAGTTCCTTACGCGCCTTCTGAACAACCGGTTTCCTGGCGGCTCCAAGAATCCGCAGCATCTCGCTCATCTCTGTGCGGAATGCTTGCCATTCTGTGTCATTCAGCTCGTCGATATCGACGGTGCGCAACGAAATGGCTTCGAGTTTTTCGATTATCTGTTTTGCTGTCATGGTATCTCGATAGAGAGTATTTGATAAAAAAAGTAATCAATTGTCAGAGCATGTCACTCGAAAAATCTTTTGCCCCGGCGCAAACTGACGTACTGCGGGTCTCAGCAGATGCTCAGGCTGTCAAACCGATCACATGGGTTACAGATTAAACAGGGGACACCGGTATTCCGTGATGAACAAAAAATAGCGCCCCACCGGAGCGCTGAAAATGGTGGCAGGACCCAGACTTGAACTGGGGACACATGGATTTTCAGTCCACTGCTCTACCAACTGAGCTATCCCGCCTCACTGCTTACTTCAACTGTGACAATAGCAACAAAGAAAACCTCTGACAGCGTGTCAAGACAAATTGTGAAAAGCTTGCTGCTCATGGTGCTCGGCGCGGCATCAGAAGATTTCGACTCCGACCTGGGTGCGGTAATCCAGTAGCCAGCGATTGAAGGCGTTTCGCTGCAGTTTGCGACGATACGCTTCCCTGTTGCGCTCGAACTCTTCTTTGTGAACATGCTGCACCCGCCCGACTCGGTAGAACAGGTATTCATCTTCTGAGATGCGTAGCGGCGGACTGAATTCGCCGGTGCGGCGGTCGGGGATTTCTGCAAGGATGAGGCTCGAGAATTCGACGCCGGGCAGATCGCTGTCGAGGGTGAGGTTTTGCATCTGGCGCCAGCGACCAAAGAACGGCATGACGCGGGCGGGGTCTTCACCCTCGCGCAGCCAGCCTATGACGCGATTCAGATAGGCCTTGATGCGCCGCTGACGGTTCTCTTCGGCGTAGGCCTGTTTCAGGCGCGGCAAGGCTTCCTCGTATGTGACGGGGTGAGCATGGGCTTTCTGGCGCAGAAATATGACGGCGACGAGACTGTCGGTGCGCACGATGGATGAATATTTCTCGCCTGCCCGAAGCTGCATAAGCTGGCTTTTGAAGGATAAAATATTGCCAAGAGGCGGATAGTTGTCGCTCACAGGCGCCAGCTCCGTCTCGAACAGCAAGGCGCTATCGGCATACGCGGCGCACTCGCGATAGCCGGCAGCCTGCTCGAAGACCCTGCGGGCAATCGCATAGGCATTGCGTTGTGCGGTGGCTGCCGCCAGTTTATGACGAATGCGGTCGCGCACTTCTTCCAGCGGCTGTAGATGCGACGGGTAATCGGCAAGCTTGCGAACAATGTACCAGCCGCGCCCATGAAACACCGGCGGGGATAGCTCGCCGGCGGGCAAACGGTTGAGAACGCTCTTCACCGGCGTCGGCAGGTCGGCCAACGAAACCGGCGCGTTGTTGGAGAGGCCGCATCGTGAGCCAAACACCCGTTGCAGGAATGAGAGCGACATGCCGCTCTCCACCTGCTCGCGCAGGCCGAGCACATAATCGCGGTGCAGGCCGTCGGGGTCTTCATAGTAAAGGAAGTCGGCACGCACACGCGGCGATGTATAGAACTCGGCCTCGTGAGCGTCGTAGTAGCCCGATATTTCCCACTCGTTCACCTGAATCGTGTCGGCGACCACCGGAACGGCCACCCCGGCCAGAGCCAGGCTGTCGGGAGTCTGAAAGCTGGAACTGTTCTGCTGAAAGTAAGCCTCGTAATCGATGTCCAGCTCATCCTGAGCGCCACCACCGGCCAGGCGATACACCTGGTTGCGCACTACGTCGAAATCGGGGATGT
Source organism: Candidatus Cloacimonadota bacterium (assembly GCA_021108395.1). Lineage (GTDB taxonomy): Bacteria > Cloacimonadota > Cloacimonadia > Cloacimonadales > JAIOQZ01 > JAIOQZ01. The sequence continues at coordinate 255,710 of JAIOQZ010000032.1, read as the reverse complement.
AGTTGAGGAATATCGAGTTGATGCGCCAGAGCACGAAAGAGTTGCCATGCACCAGTTCGCCGGTGTTTTCGGCGGAGTCTATGTCAATGTTGTAGGAAATCTGGTCGTCCACTTCCGATGCGTTCTCGAAGCGGTCCAGCAGAACCACACGTCGGCTGACATCGAGATTGTAGGTGTCTGCCAGGCGAACAAGCTCGCCGGGACGATAGAGCGCCCCGCGCACGTTCTGACGCAGTTCGGTGGCCAGACGGTGCTGTTCGAGAGCCAGAAGCGCCAGGCGTACCTCGGGGGCAGCGTCCTCGAATGGCAACACGCCGGTGCGCCGCGTGAAGCGTTCGATATTGTCATTGTAATACTGCCGCATGGCACCCTCGCCAATGACATTGCCCACATCGAGCGAGTCGGAATTGATGATGACTCTGGTGATACCGGCGGCGGCAACGATAAACGAATCGATATGAGTGTAGAAATAGTCGCGGTAGGTGTCGTCCTCCGGGTTGATGGCCTGCCAGTCGATGTAGTCGCGCCACACCTTGTGCCCTGTCTCGTTCAGGCCTGCGGGCGCGGTCTGCTTGATTGCCGTCACCTGAAACGCGGCCCAGCCCCAGCCGAGGTCGAACAGCTCTGACCAGCGGTGCGGGCGCATATCGAAGGCGCGTTCGAGCATGCGGCGGGATTGCGGCAGTTGCCCGATCGAGTCTTCCCAGGTTAGCAGGCGGGTTTGCAGCAGTGCGTGGTTCACTTCGTCGCCGCGCTGCAAGTGGCTTCGCAACGTCTTGGCTTCGCGCTGTGCCAGAGCGCGAAGGTTATCGTGTCGCATGATTACTGCCAGGCTGTCCTTCACCTCTTCAAACGGGCGCGTCAGGCCAAGATTGATGTGCGCCTGCAACAGAGCGGCGTCACTCACCGACACGCGATCCGTCATTTCCTCATCGGCGACGATGAGAAGTTCGAGGCTCACGCGCCGCGGCGACTGGTAACTGTCCTGACGCTGTAGCCACCAGTCATAGGCGTCTTGCGGGCGCAGTTCTGGGGGCACGTCGGCCAGATTCTCGTTGATAATCACATAGCCGATATCGAAACGGAAATTATCCAGGACGTATTGTTCGAGCAGGGCTTCGTCGCCGATGCGGAACTGGGTCTCGAGTATCGAGCGCGTCTTGCCGACGAGAAGTTCACGCCGCAAATCGACGAGAATCGCCTGGATTTCCGGCGTTCGCTTGAGCTGGTAATACTTTGTCCGGTCGAAGCGGCCATTGGTCATCAGCCGTTCATGGCTGCCGTAAAGATTGATGAAATAGCTGTCCACCTCGCCGGCAGAAACCATGATGCCCGCTTCATTTGCATAGCGCATCAGCAAAGATTCGTCGATGAGCTTCTGTAGCGCCGCCTCGCGCAATTGATCGTAGGCGTAAGGCTCCTCGGAGTTGTCGTAGAGCACGTCCATCTGCTCTTCGAGCTCGCTGAGGGTGATGTCGTGTTCACCCACGCGGGCAACTGGCTGGGCGCACAGAAACGCAGCGAGAACCAGCAACAGCGCAAGAGCGAGCAAGCGGCGCATGGTCACTCCCATTCGATGGTGGCCGGCGGCTTGGACGAGATGTCATAGACCACCCGGTTGACCCCGCGCACCTCGTTGATGATGCGATTGGACACCCGCTTGAGGAACCAGTGCGGAAACTCTGTCCAGTCGGCAGTCATGCCATCGGTGCTGCACACGGCGCGCAGGGCGCACACGTTCTCATAGGTGCGTTCATCGCCCATCACCCCGACCGACTGGATGGGCAGCAGCACTGCAAAGGCCTGCCAGGTGCTGTCGTACAGTCCTGCCTCATGCAGCTCGTCGATGAAGATGACGTCGATGCGCTGCAGCAACTCCGCCTTCTCTCTGGTAACATCGCTGATGATGCGAATGGCCAGTCCAGGGCCAGGGAATGGATGCCGATTGACCAGCAAGCCGGGCAGTCCCAGCTTGCGCCCCACCTCGCGCACCTCGTCCTTGAACAGTTCGCGCAGTGGCTCGACCAGCTCGAGGTTCATCTGCTCCGGCAGGCCGCCCACGTTGTGGTGGCTCTTGATGGTGGCCGATGGCCCCTTGAAGCTCACGCTCTCGATAATGTCGGGGTAGAGCGTGCCTTGGGCGAGGAAGCGGGCATCGGGATACCTCGCCGCCTCCGCCTCGAAAATCTCGATGAAGGTTTTGCCGATAATCTTGCGTTTATACTCAGGGTCGGCAACGCCCGCCAGACGCTCGAAAAATGTGCTGGCGGCGTCGATGACGATGAGCTCCATCCCGAATGCCTGCTGAAACGCCTCGCGCACCTGGCCGGCTTCGTCCTGCCGCAGCAGGCCGGTATCGACCAGGATGGGCACGAGCTGCTCGCCGACTGCCTTGTGCAGCAGAGCGGCCACCACCGAGCTGTCCACCCCGCCGGAGAGGCCGAGAATGACGCGGTCTTCGCCCACCTGAGCGCGGATGTCAGCCACTGTCGATTCGATGAAGGACGTTGGCGTCCAGTCAAGCGAGAAACCGGCGATGTCGCAGAAGTTTTCGATCATGATGGCGCCATGTGGCGTGTTGGCCACCTCCGGGTGAAACTGTAGCGCCCACACCGGACGGCTCTCGTGCATAATGGCGGCGAAGGGGCTGTTGTCGGAACGCGCAATGCGCCGGAATCCCTCCGGCAATGTCTGCACCGCGTCTCCGTGGCTCATCCACACCTCTTCCTCAGAATCGAGGCCGCGAAAGATGGAGTCGCGGTCTTCTATGTGTATGCGCGCCCGCCCGTATTCCTTTTTCTTGGCGGCAATCACCTTGCCCCCACCGGCTTGGACAAGCAACTGCATACCGTAACAGATGCCTAACATCGGCATCTCGGCTGCAAGGATGCGCGGATCGAGCACAGGAGCGTCGGGACGGGTGATGGACCAGGGGCTGCCCGACAGGATGACCGCCCTGGGGTTGCGCTGCTGGAACTCCTCCCAGGTGATGGTGCAGGGCACAATCTCGCTGAAGATGTTCAGGCGACGCACCGTCTTGGCGATAAGCTGGGTGTATTGCGAACCGAAATCGATGATGAGGCACTGTTGATGCTGCATAGTCCGTCCTGTCAGTCTTTCGAGCGCACGAAACGCACACGGCGTCCGCGAAAAACGAGGGTGGCCGACTGGTTGCTCGAGGGCAAGCGGTTGAAGAAGATGTATCCCGACTTGGTAGCGCCGGGCAGGATGTCTCCGAAAGAAAAGGCGTAGGCCTGCATGTTCGCTCTGCCCTCTGTCTGCTTGCGCACCAGCGCGTCCCGCTCTACCAGCGACTGGTTCAGGTCGCCGACGTAGTGGGCATAGGGGTCGCGGTCAAGCAGCAGCCCGACAACATCCAGCGGCGACACGGCGTCGAACTGGCTGGAAAACTCGTCGAGCATGCTGAACTCGCCGGGCAGAATGCGCCAGGTGTCCTGAGCGGACATATTGCGCACCTGCACATAGAAGGTGGTAAAGTAGTCGTTGAGGTTGTCTGGCTCGCGCAGCCAGGAACGCTTGCTCACAATCACCCGCAAGCCATCGACGGTGAACACCGCGTGGTCGTCGTCCACTTCGATGCCCGGCTCGGGCACAGGCAGATAGCGCGCCATGCAACCAGCCAGTAGGAACAGCGCCAGCGTAGCCAGCACAGAGACCAGAATGCGCCTGCCGCCTCGCCAGGGGGCGTTATTCGAGACCGCGCTACTCTTGGTCCTCGACATCTGTGTCGGGCATTGTCGTTTCATCGGCGCCACCGTCCTTGCCGGAAGATTCTCCGTCAGCATCCACTGTCGCGGCGGTTTCGTCAATTGATTCTTCGTCGTCGTCATCTTCTTCTTCCGAAGCGATTCGCGTGACGTCGTAAACCTTGTCGTTAGCACGCAGCTCGATGAGCTTCACTCCCTGGGTGTTGCGCCCGATGACGGATATTTTCTCGACTGCCTGGCGAATGATCATGCCCCCGCGGCTGACGATGATGAGGTCGTCGTTGTCCACCACCTCGAGCAGGCACACCAGGTGGCCGTTGCGATCGGTGGTTTTCAGGGTGATGACGCCCTTCGAGCCGCGATGCGTATTTTTGTAGCTGCTGATGAGAGTTCGCTTGCCAAAGCCGTTCTCGCTGATGGACAGCAGCGTGCCCTCGCGGCGCACCACAACCATCGCCACAACACGGTCAGTCTCGCGCAGTCGGATGCCGCGAACGCCCTGCGAAGCACGGCCCACCGAGCGCACATCGGACTCGGCGAAGCGGTTGGCGAAGCCGTCGCGGGTGGCCAGGATGATGTCGTTGCCGCCATCGGTAATCTGGGCGTCAATGAGCTGATCGCCGTCGATGAGCCTGATGGCGATGATGCCGGTGCTACGGGGGCGCGCAAATGCGTTCAGGGCACTCTTCTTCACGATGCCGTTCCTGGTCACCATGGTGATGAAGTGCGGCTGCTCGAAGTCGCGTACGGTCACGAACGCCTCGACGCGCTCACTCTGCTCGAGCTGCAGCAGGTTCACCACAGCCTTGCCACGCGCCAGGCGCCCCAGGCGTGGAATGCGGTGCACCTTGAGCCAGTAGCACTTGCCAAAATCGGTGAAGAACAGTATGTAAGCGTGGGTGCTGGCCACAAAGATACTCTCGACGAAGTCCTCGTCCTTGAGGTTGCCGCCGGCCAGGCCCTTGCCGCCACGACCCTGCTTGCGGTATGTATCCACCGGCAGACGCTTGATGTAGCCCTGGTGGCTGATGGTGACGACCATATCTTCGTCGGCAATCATGTCTTCGGTCTCGATGTCGGCGGAGCCTTCGAGGATGACTGTGCGACGCATGTCGGCGTATTTACTGCGAATCCCGTCCGTTTCACTCTTGATGATGCCCATGCGCATGCCCACGTCGGACAGTATCTTGCGCAGGTGATCGACCGTCTTCACGATGCTGCGATATTCCTCTTCGACCTTCTCGCGTTCGAGGCCGGTAAGCTTTTGCAGACGCATTTCGAGGATAGCCTTTGCCTGTATCTCGGACAGCTTGAACGCCTTCTGCAAGTTCTCGTTGGCTTCCTGAGTGGTCTTGCTGGCGCGTATGGTGGCGATGATAGCGTCTATGTTGTCCAGCGCGATACGATAACCCTCGAGGATGTGCAGCCGCTTCTCGGCTGCGTCAAGCTCGAACTTCGTGCGACGCACCACCACCTCGTGGCGGAAGTCGATGTAATACTGTATCAGCTCCTTGAGGCCGACAACCTTGGGTTCGCCATGCAGCAGCGCACGGTTGTTTACGCTGAAGGAATCCTGGAGCTGCGAGTATTTATAGAGCTTGTTGAGAACTGCGCCGGCCTCGTAGTTGCGCTTGACGGTGATGACAAGGCGCATGCCCTGGCGGCCAGACTCGTCGCGGATGTCGGAGATGCCTTCGATGCGGCGCTCTTTCACCTGGTTCACGATGCGGTTGATGAGCAGCGTCTTGTTCAGTTGATATGGAATTTCACTGATGACGATCAGTTCGGTGCCGTTGTTCTTGGTCTCGACGACGGCCTTGCCACGCATGATGATGCGGCCGTGACCGGTGAGAAAGTAGTCGCGGATGCCCTTGCTGCCGATGATGTAGCCGCCGGTGGGAAAGTCGGGGCCTTTCACGTATTCGAGCAGATCCAGCGGCTCGAGTTCGGGGTTGTCGATGAGCGCTGTGATGGCGTCGCAAATCTCGCCGCAGTTGTGCGGCGGCATATTGGTGGCCATACCAACGGCGATGCCCGAACTGCCGTTGACCAGCAGGTTGGGGAACCTGGAAGGAAATACGACCGGCTCTTTGCGGGTGTCGTCGTAGTTGGAACGGAAGTCAACGGTGTCTTTGTCGAGGTCGGCCATAAGCTCGACGGCCGCGGCCTGTAGGCGAGCCTCGGTGTAACGCATGGCCGCCGGCGGGTCGCCGTCCTGCGAGCCGAAGTTGCCCTGGCCCTGGATGAGCATGTTGCGCAGGCTCCACGGCTGCGCCATGCGCACCAGCGTGGGATAGATGACCTGCTCGCCGTGCGGGTGATAGTTACCCGAGGTGTCGCCGGCAATCTTGGCGCATTTGCGGAAGCCTTTGCCGGGTTGCAGGTTTAGCTCGTGCATGGCGTACAGGATGCGCCGCTGGGATGGCTTGAGGCCGTCGCGTGCGTCGGGAAGTGCCCTCGACACGATGACGCTCATAGAATATTCCAGGTACGCCTTCTTGAGTACGTCCTCGATTTCGACGGTCTCAATCCGCGATCTGTCGTGTATCATAAGAGTCCTCCGATGATAACCGATGCGTTAACTTATAGAAAAGCTATGTATGAGTGTCTTAAACACTACGCATCATATTACTTGCATCATGTTTCACTAAGTTTGTATAGTAGTTTTTTAAATTCACGCACTCTGTTTTCAATTTTCTTTCCGCTATCCTTCAATCTGCTATGTGGGCTAGTTACTACTAGTCTCTGAAGGCGAGATTTAATTGCCATCCGAGCATAAAAGAAACGCCATTTCTGTGAATTTATCTGAGCTGCAAACCAGATCAGATCATTTACTGTCATGTCGAATTTAGGAATCAGGACACGAACCGCACTGCCACCATTACCCCTTGCCATGAATGCCCAAGGTTGCATATACGCTTGCCCAAAAGCTGTAACAGTAATACCACCACTCTCAAAAACCTCACCGTCTTCTGGGTCAATTGTTCTAATAATACTGTTTGAGGTGTCACCACTAGATATATAGGGGATTGAGCCTTCTCGATAGTTTTTTTCTCCTCTAGATTTTCCATTTATTACATGAAAAAAGTAACTTACAGCTTCTGATTTATCAAGCTCAAGTTTCCCATTATTTTCCCATGATTCACTAAAACCACCTATAACGCAATCAGCAAGTTCTGGCAACATCGTAACAGCCCTGAATATCGAAATGCGAACATCTTTTTTCAATTTTTCCATCCCCATTTCTGACTCTTCTTGTTGAGGTAGCCACTGCTGAGGACTCCATTCATTTCCACTAACAACTAATTCTGATGAAACTGTAACGGCATTAACACTTTCTACACAATCTCCCGCCATTGCTTTATGAAAAGCCTCCACTGTTGAATGCAATTGACTACCTTCAACTTGCACTCGTTTTCCTTTCAATTTCTCAAATCCATCATTCCATATTCTGGCCATAAAGATTCTTCCGTCAGTGGGATGTGGAACATGAGCCAATGCAATTAATATCGTAGTTTGGGCAGCCGTTGGATAAAAAAGATCTTCAGGGAGACTTATCATTCCAAGAATGGTATGATTTCGCGTAAATTCTTTTCTCCATTTTTTATGCTCATCATCTGCAAAAATACCCGCCTTTACAACCGAAACGAGAATACCTTCTGGCTCTAAGGCCTGCATAGATGCATCAATGAAGTCTCGCTCCGGCTCACCTTCCTGTGAAAATGGTGGATTCAGAAATGCTTTCGTAAAAGAATCAGCAACTGCCTTCTTTGATTGTTCATTAAAACAACTTTGATATTCTATGTGCGTTTTACCGTCACCTCGAAAAAACATATTGAGAGTTGCCAATGCCCATATTGTTGGGTTTGTATCAAAACCACAAAGACTCTTCTTCACTTTCAGTATTGCTTTAGGCCCATGAGCAGCAGCCATCATTCTGTCGAAAGCTGCAACAAGAAAACCACCTGTGCCACATGCAATATCAATCACTTTGTCTGTCGGTTTCACACTGACAAGTTCAGAACAGAAATTTGTGATATGCCTTGGCGTGAAAACGATACCAAGTGCTTTATTATCATATCCATAACGAAGAAATGCTTCGTAAAATAAACCAAGGAAATCAGTGTCAGTTTGAAGCACGGCACAGATATTCAAACCTCGAAGCAAATGCACTATTTTAGCAATATAAGAACTAAGCCTATCATAATCGGCACTCGGAAGCCTGAGAGATTCAGAGAGTCTATCTCGTTTTTCGTCAGTTAAATCTACTAATCCATTAATAGCATCCTCTAAAAGTTTGTTAATACTATGTAGAGACCTTTCGCTTCTTGTATTAATATCCCCTTGATACATAGCGAGAGTTAGAGCCCCAATAACTTTTGGCCTAAGGGATGCCTCTATTTTCGATAATCGCAGGATTTTACTTAATTCGATTGCTGTAGCAATGAATTCTTCAACCGACGGTGGTTCTACACTTGTTGTAGCGTCATCAGCAAGCAAAGCTCTATCAACCTCTCTTTTAGAGGGGATCGTTGTTATCTCATAACCGTTGTATTTAAGTGGTTTCCACAAATTATCCTGCAAGTATCGCACTTCCACAACAAATCCATGATTTTCTTCCCCTGCAGCCCCAACTGCTATCTTGATTGTGTAATTTCCTGCCGTGTTGATTGTGTTCGCGTAATCTATCGCTTCATTGATTGCTTTTTCAATTTTACCAGCTTCATTTTTTGCTTCGATAACTAACGCGGGTAAACCATTTCTGCATAGCAAGAAATCGGGGCGGCCAAGCCCCAGTCCGATATCAGGAAAAAAATCAACAATCTCTTGTTCTTCTAAACAATCTCCATTTCGCGCAGGATGTTGTAGATTCCACCCCCTTTTCTCAGATTGATCTCGAATAAAATATCGTGACCTTGATTCGGATCTTTTCTTTCTCATATCTCACCTCCAACAAAACATTTCACAACAGTGCATCAACGTTGCTACACGTTCACGGTGACGTAGCGCGCGTTCGCCTGAATGAAGTCGCGGCGCGGCTCCACGTCGTCACCCATGAGGATGGTGAACATCAGGTCGGCCTCGATGGCGTCTTCGATCTTGACGGCGATGAGAATGCGGCGATCGGGGTCGAGGGTGGTCTCCCAGAGCTGGTCGGGGTTCATCTCGCCCAGGCCCTTGTAACGCTGAAGGTGCAGGCCGCGGCCACCCATTTCGACCACCATCTCGTCGCGCTCACTGTCGGAATAGACATAGCGCTTCTGGCGTCCCTTCTGAATGAGATAGAGCGGTGGCTTGGCGATGTATATGTGGCCGCACTCGATGAGCGGGCGCATATAGCGGAAGAAGAAGGTGAGCAGCAGGGTGGCGATATGCTGTCCGTCCACGTCGGCGTCGGACATGATGATGACCTTGTTGTAACGCAATTTGGTCACGTCAAATTCCTCGCCGATGCCGGCCCCCAGCGCCAGGATGATGGGCTGAATCTTGTCGTTGTTGAGCACGCGGTCGATGCGCGCCTTCTCGGTGTTGAGCATCTTGCCCCACAGTGGCAGAATGGCCTGGAATGTGCGGTCGCGCCCCATCTTGGCCGAGCCGCCGGCCGAATCGCCCTCGACCAGGAATATCTCGGTCTGGCTGGGGTCTTGAATCGAGCAGTCGGCCAGCTTGCCGGGCAGGTTGCCGCTTTCGAGCACCGATTTGCGGCGGGTGAGTTCACGAGCCTTGCGGGCGGCCTCGCGTGAGCGGGCGCCCAATATCGCCTTGTTGCAGATGTTCTTCGCCTCAGCCGGATGCTCCTCGAAATACTCCATCAGCTTCTCGTACACCACCGAGTTCACGATGCCCTCGACGTCGCTGTTTTGCAGCTTGGTCTTGGTCTGCCCCTCGAACTGCGGCTCGGACAGCTTGACGGAAATCACCGTCACGATGCCTTCGCGGATGTCGGAACCCTGCGGCGAGACCTTCTCGTTCTTGAGCATGTTCTCGTTCTTGATGTATGTGTTCACGACACGCGTAAGCGCGCTCTTGAAGCCGGAAAGGTGCGTACCGCCCTCGATAGTGTTGATGTTGTTGGCAAAGCTCAGAATCGACTCCTGAAAACCCTCGTTGTATTGAATGGCGGTCTCGAATTCGAGACCGTCTCGAGTGCCCAGGATGTAGATGGGGTCGTTCAACAGCGGCTTCTTGTTTTCGTTAAGGAACCGTACGAACGAAACGATGCCGCCCTCGTAAAGAAAATCGTGGCGCTTGCCGGTGATTTCATCTTCGAGAACGATGGTGATTCCTTTGTTGAGAAACGCCAACTCGCGCAGACGGCTGCTGAGATAGTCGAAGCTGAAATCGATTACCTCGAAGATGTCGGGGTCGGGATTGAAAGTGACCCGCGTACCGGTGCGATCTGTTTTGCCGGTGATTTCCAGATCTATCTGCGGGATGCCGCGAGCGTAGTACTGGTGATACACCTTGCCGTTCTTGAACACCTCGACATCGAGACGCTCGGACAGCGCGTTGACGACAGACACGCCCACGCCGTGCAAACCGCCGGAGACTTTGTAGGTCTTGTCGTCGAACTTGCCACCCGCGTGCAGCATGGTCATCACCACCTGGACGGCGGGAATGTTCTCGTCTTTATGCAAGTCCACCGGTATGCCGCTGCCGTTGTCATCCACGCTCACAGATCCGTCTTTGCGAATGACCACCTCGATGCGGTCGCACACGCCGCGCAGGGCTTCGTCGATGGAGTTGTCGACCACCTCATAGACGAGATGATGCAGCCCTCGCTCGGTTGTGCCGCCGATGTACATGGCCGGTCTTTTTCGTACTGCTTCCAAACCTTTGAGAACTTTGATGTTATGCGCTGTGTAGCTGGAATCTGTCATTTGCAACCTCTTGAGTTTAAGAATTGCTGTGTCAATCACTTATGAATAGAGGCATTTTGGGGACTCATACGCAGAACGTCAACTCTTTTTTTGCCCGTTTCATGTCTTTTTCCGCATGGCTGTGCAACCAAAGGAGTAAGCCCACAAATATAAGCCGTAATGGCTTGCTCGCTTGTGAGGAAAAACCGGCCTAAACACTGTTTGCCAACAAAAAAAGCCGCCCCATCGGGAGCAGCTTCAATATTACTCGGCGTTCGTGGTTATTCCGCTTTGGCCGGAGTGCGCTTGCGACAGAGCTTGCACACCATGATCTTGGTGTCGCCGTCTTTCACTTCGTGCAGAAGCTTGACGCCGGTGCGGCCGCAGATGGGGCAAATGCCGCGCGCCTTGTCGGAATGCTCGGCCAGCAAACCTTTTCCGCGATGTGTCTTACCCATGGGTAACTCCTTCTGTAGATAAATGACTGGACATAGAACCGGAATATCCCGCAAATTCGTCAAGCAAATTCTGTGCGAGGTAACTATGCGACTGCTCACTGTCCTGTTATTGCTGATGATGTCCACTCTGCTATTTGCCATCGATGCGCCAACAAAAACAGTAGCCGCTGGTGACACGCTGAGGCTCGCGTTCGTTGGCGACATCATGGTGCACGCCAGCCAGATATCCGGGGCGCTCACTGCCTCGGGCGACTACGACTTCGGGCCGTCGTTCCGGCAGGTGGCGCCCATCCTGTCTGCCGCCGACCTCGCAATCGGCAATCTGGAGACCGTGTGCGCAACGTCGCCGCCCACAGGCTACCCGCGCTTCAACGCACCCGTGTCGCTGCTGGACGCCCTCGCAGACGCCGGGTTCGATGTGCTGAGCCTGGCCAACAACCACTCGTGCGACCAGGGCGGCGCAGGCCTCGAACAGACGCTGGCGGCCACCGCAGAGCGCAGGCTTCACACCATCGGGGTGGATGGCCGCCAGCCCCTGGTGGTCGAAGTGAACGGCGCGTGGATATGGTTGGCGGCATACACCTACGGCAGCAACCTTGCAGCGAAAGGCGACGTGGCGCCCGCGATGCTCGATGCAGAACGCATCCGCGCCGATCTCGCCGCCGCTGTCGCCGACTACCGCATCGTGATGCTGCACTGGGGCGTCGAATACCGCCGCCGTCCCAGCGCCGAGCAGGTTACCCTGGCCGACAGTCTGCTGGCCTGGGGCGCAGATGCGATTATCGGCAGCCACCCGCACGTCATCCAGCCATTGCGCCACGATGAGCGCGGACTTGTCGCCTACTCGCTGGGCAATTTCATCTCGGCGCAACGGGAGGGCAACCCCGGCGTTCGCTGGACCGAGGACGGCGTCATCCTCGTATTGACGCTGCAAAAGAGCGCGGACGGGTTGCGCCTTGCCGCTGTGGACACACTGCCCACCTGGGTGCACCGTCGCAGGCGCACAGACGGCAGCTGGCGCTACGCCATCCTCCCCACCTCGTTCGCAACGGATATGGAGAAAGACCCCCTGCGCTCGCATCTCGAACAGTCGGAGCGGGATACTCGCCAGGCGCTGGCGCAGCCGATGGCAAAACCGTGTGGGCAAGAAGTTCTTGACGGAACAAAAGGGCTGCCCATAGATTGAACACTCAAATCTGCTCAGGGAGGATATATGAGAACATTTGCGCTTCTGTTCATTGTCACTGTGTTGCTGGCTGGATGCTCATCACCCAAACAGATGATCGAAAACGGCCAGTGGTATGAGGCCAACAACTACCCAGACAAAGCCGAAGAATACTATGAAAAAGCTCTCGATAAAGAACCGGAGAACGCTCAGTTGCATTATTTGCTGGGACGCAACAAGAACAGGGAAACCAACATGCTGCTCATCCAGCGCACTCAATACTGCGCTTTGTCATCCGTCGATAACAGCGAGGTGACAGTTGACAGAGATTCCCTGCTGGCCATCGACAACCGGATTCAAGCCTGTCACCAGGAAGCTATCGGGCATTTCCTGAAAGCGCTCGAGTTCAATCCGAAACTGTTCGACGCCCACTACCCCCTGGCGATTTCCTACCTGGAAACCGGCCAGTATGACATGGCGCTGTATTACTTCGAGCAGATCACTCGGCGCGAACCGGACAACGTGCAGGCAATCATCTTTCTGGGGCAATGCCATGAAGCCAAAGGCGACAGGAGCAAAGCAAACGGCTATTACCAGCAGGGTGTTAACATGGGCTCGACCAGAGCACAGGAGCTGCTGAACGGCTAACCGCAGCAAGCATATATTTCACGCCCGGGCAAACTCGGGCGTTTTTTTGCGCCCGGATTGGAATAATTCTTGTATCTGAAAAGCCGGAATAAAGAAGTTGACGCGATGGATTGCTTGTGCAAAATGGGATTCACCCCCCTAAAATGTTATAATTACGTTATTCCCTAAGGAGCTTTCATGAAAATCTGCATGACTGTCGTAATCCTGGCCTTAATGGCCACTCTGGGGGCAGCCTCTCTCTTCACTTGCCTCGATGACACCGACACCGCAACCACAATCGAATTCACCACGCCGGCATTCAAGCTCACCCCGGAGACACAGGGTATGCGCATCGACCTGGGTGAGGACTACCCGCCATATGGCGCCGGACTGCCCGGCCAGCCCGATGTGCCGCTCTTCTCGCGTCTTGTGCGCATCCCGGCGGGCGCCTCGGTCGAGCTGACGCTGGACATCCTCGATGAGGAGACGCTGAACGACGTGCTGCTGCTGCCCTGCCGCGATCTCGATGCCATCAAGAGCGGCAACAACGACTACCCTTTCGATGATTCCGCCTACACATCAACAGATCTGTTGCCCGTCGAGCTGGCTACAGTGGGCGAACCTGGGATAATGCGAGAAGCCGCGCTGGTGCGCATCACCGTACAGCCGTTCCGCTATCGCGCCGCCACCCGCGAACTGCATGTGGCCCGGCGGATGCAGCTCACGCTCAGATATACTTATGCTGGCCGCGGCGCACAGCCAAAGGTGAGCGGGCGAAGCTCGCAGGCCTTCACTGAACTGCTCGACGCCGTTATCGTCAATCCACTTCCCGCCAGCCGCTCATACAACAACCCCGGCAGCTATATCTACATATACAACGGGGACGCGGGAGTCGTCACCTGGCTGCAGCCGCTGCTCGACTGGCGCCAGCGCCAGGGCTACGAGGTGCACCTGATAAGCATGGACAGCATCGGTACGTCGAACATCGCCATCAAGGGCTTTCTCCAGACCGCCTACGATACATGGTCGAACCCGCCGGAGTTTGTCTGTCTGGTCGGCGACGGCTCTATGAATTACACCGTGCCCACGTTCTATGAGTCCTACACGGGAGAGACCGTTTATGGTGATCACCCATACACTCTGCTCGACGGCGACGATGTCTTCCCCGAAATTCTCATCGGCCGCCTCACCTTCAGCAGTCTCACGCAGCTTCAGACCATCGTCATGAAGATTCTGCACTATGAGATCGATCCGCCGACCGACAATCCCTGGCTCGACCGCGCCCTGCTTCTGGCCGACCCGTATGATTCAGGCTCTTCCACCATCACCACGATGCTCTACATCCTGGGTCTGCTGGAAGACTATAACCCAGGCGGCGAGTATCCGCTGGTCCTCGCGCATCCGCTGGTGAACCGCATCAGGAATGAGCTGAACACGGGCGTCGGCGCCTACTTCTATCGCGGATTCGGCAACTTCTCGAACTGGACTTCCCAGTACACGCACGACCTGGTCAACTATGACATGACGCCCTTCATGAGCGCCCTCACCTGCTACACGGGCGACTTCGCCAACGGCAACGACTGCGATGTCGAGGTGTTCTTGAAAGCCGGTACCCCGTCGCAGCGCATCGGCGCGGTGGGTGTTATTGGGTCTTCGAGCGCCACGCACACCTGCTTCAACAACATCATCACCGGCGGTATCGCACAGAGCATCTATGTAGAAGGTATGCGCAGCTTCGCCGCCGCGCTCAATCGCGGCAAGCTCGCGCTCTATGAAGCCTATCCAAGCAATCCCAACGAGTTCGTTGACTGGTACACCATCGGCAAGAGCTTCCTGGGCGACCCAGGTACCTGGCTGCGCACTCGCTCCGCAGATTCTCTCTTCGTGAGCGCTCCCGCCACCATCCCGCTGGGCAGCACCGCATTCGAGGTAGTTGTCATTGACATCGACGGCCAGCCCGTGAACGATGTGTGGGTAACAGCCCGCAGCGATGATGCAGTCGCCTCGGCATGGACAGGCCCCGACGGCGCAGCCGTGCTCTTCTTCGACGCAGCTACCGCCGGCGAGGCGCTGCTGACCGCCGGCAAGCCGGACTGCGTACCCTGGCTGGGCGAGATTACCGTAGCACAGGAAGACGACTTCCTCTCCTTCGCCGGATACACCGTTGGCGGCACCTTCTGGGCCGGCGACCACGATGTGCTGCTCAATCTGCACAACGATGGCGCCAACGCCCTGCCGGGCGCTTTGGCGACGGTTCGCACCAGCGACCCATATTTTACCGTCACCGACAGCCTGTCGAGCTTCGGCGCTCTCGCCACCGGGCAGACAGTTGTCGCGTCTGATCCGTTCAGTGGCACACTCGCCACCGACACCCCCGGCGACCATGTCATCCGTTTCGATCTCGACATCACGACATCCTGGGAAACACACTGCACATGGTTCGAAATGCCGGTCGAGCGCGTATTCGGTACGCTGACGCACAGCTTCAGCGACCCGGCGCCGAGCGAAGACGGCACGCTTTCACTCAGTTTCACCAACGACAGCGCTCTGACAGCCTCGTCCCCGCTGGCCACCGTCGAATGCCTCTCGGCTGACATCACGCTGCTCAACGCCACCACCGACTTTGGTGGCTCTATCGCGCCAGGCCAAACCGCCACCGGCGCGAGCGACATCACCTTCCACCTGGACAGCGATTACGTCCCGGGCGCTCCGCTCACCTTCATCGTCACGCTGGAAAGCCAGCCTGAATTCTACCAGGTGGTGCACATCCGCGATGTGACATTCGGTACCAGCCTGGACAACATACCGACCGGCCCCGACGACTACGGATATTGGATTTACGACAGCTCTGACGTCGGATACATCGACACCCCCGTCTATGACTGGGTCGAGATCGATCCCGGCCAGGGCGGCCTGGGCACGGTGCACCCCATGACTGACAATGACTACGAAGGCTCCGGCGACATCGCCCTGGTCGATCTGCCGTTCACCTTCCGGTTCTATGAAATCGGCTACGACCAGATCAGCGTCTCATCCAACGGCTTCATCATGCCGGGCGACCGATACAGCTTCGAGTGGATGAACTGGCCCATCCCCGGCCCGATGGTGCCGCGACCAATCATCGCGCCCTTCTGGGACGACCTCATCATCGACGCGAACAGCCGCGTGTGCACCTGGTATGATGACGCCAACCACCGCTTCATCATCGAGTGGAGCGAGATGCTGAACCGCCACGACAACTCAATCGAGACATTCCAGGTTATCATTCACGACCCGGAATACAACGCCACCTATCTGGGCGACAGCAAGATTCTTTTCCAATACGACACCATTGCCAACGTCGATCAGGGAACCTATCAGGGTTTCAATATCGACCACGGCGAGTACGCCACCGTAGGCGTGGGCGACCACACCGGTCTGCGTGGATTGCAATACACATGCAGCAACGTTTACGCTCCCGGCGCCACACCGCTGGCCAACGAACTCGCCCTGATGGTGAGCGGTCCGCCCGCCCCACCCGCCGGCGTCTATGTCGTTCTGGGGGATGTCGTCATTGACGACAGCGCAGGCAACAATAACGAGCTTATCGACAACGGCGAAAGCATCGAGCTGAATATCTCGTTGCGCAATCTCGGCCTCGAAACGGCCACCGGCGTGTCGGCGCAGCTTATCGCCAACGACCCCTACATCACGCTGCAGCAAGACAGCGCCGCCTACCCCGACCTGGTGTTCGACCAAGTGGCATTTGGCGCCGACGATTTCAGCTTCACCGTTGCCAACAACTGCCCCAACGAGCATCTGCTGAACCTGATGCTGCGCATCAGCAGCGACCAGGGAGAACGCGAAGTGGTGCTGCAATTGCGCACCTACGCTCCCGACGCCCGCTTCACCGGCCACAGCTTCACCGACGGCAATGATGACCAGCTCGCCCCGGGCGAAACCGGCACGATGGTCTGCACCTTCGAGCGAATCAGCTATCAAAACCTCGCAGACGTGGTGGTGAGTTTCGGGTGCGACTCCCCCGACATCAGCTTCGACCCGGAAAGCGTCTCGCTCGGAACCATCACAGACACGACCTTCACGGTGACAACCGACATCAGCGCCGCTGACGGAATGCTGAATGGCACCCACATAGAAATCGTCATCACCGTCAGCCATGACGACTACTACGAGCAAAGCGCCCCCGTCCCCTTCATCGTAGGCGTCCTCGAGCAGATTATCTTCGACGACTTCAACGACGGCTTCGATGATACAGTGTGGGATCTGTACCTCGCCTCACTCGGCAATGACAACCTCGCCGGCAGCACAGGCCAGGAGGCGTTGATGATTGGCAACGCCACACAACAGCAGTTGCTGGTCTCGCATATCATGCCGGCTCAGGACATCCAGAAGTTCGTCATCGACTTCAACCACCGCTCCATTGGTGGCGGGAATTTCTATCTCATCGTGATACAAGAGGTTAACACCGGCCAGATATTCCTTCCTTACGCTAATACTCTGGACATGACTGAACCGGAGCATCTGAGAATCGAGTACATACCACCCAGCAGCCTTCAACAGGACTGGATACTCGCCTTCGTGCTCAATCCAATCCAACCCGGTAGCGAGCAAACCTGGGCGCTGGACGACATCAATGTCAGCGTCATCCGTCACGATCCCGCCCTCGTAACCGGTGTTGTCACTCTCAACGGCGGCGACGGCGACGTGGAAGAGGTCAACATCTCCACTGAGGGGCAAACCGTGCACCCCGACGAAACCGGTTACTACGAACTGCCGCTCTACGAGGGTATTTTCAATATCAACTACACCCTGGACGGCTATACGATGCACTTCGTAGAAAACGTGAACGTTACCTACGACAATCCGCCCGTCATTGACGCCACGCTCGAATATCTCTCTGCGCCATACAATCTCGGATACGAGCTCGATGGTGAGTCCATCACGCTCACCTGGGAGTATGAAGACGCTCTGTTCACACGCAAGGTAAACGCCGCCCAGCGCACCCAGGAAACGCCCCGCGAGCTCGATTACTTCGACGTCACGCTGCACTATCGCGATGCCTTCTTCTATCACGCCTATACCACCGAGACAACATACTCGCGAGATATTATCTCCTGGGGCACATATGAGTTCTGGATAAAAGCGCGGCATGTGGGTGGCAGCATGAGTTCCGAGTCGAACCATGTTTCCTTCGAGATCGCTGGCACCGAGGGTGACACGCCACCGCTCGTGTTCGGGCTGCGGCAGAACCACCCCAACCCGTTCAATCCGGAGACCACCATCGCCTTCAGCCTGGCGTCCGCCACCGACGACTGCCGCCTCGAGGTGTATAACATCCGGGGCGAGCGCGTGCGCACGCTGCTGCGGGAACCCCGCAAAGCCGGCGAACACGCCATTGTGTGGGATGGCCGGAACGACAGCGGCGCACCAACTGCCAGCGGCGTCTATTTCTATCGCCTCACAGCAGGCGACAAGACAGCCATCCGCAAAGCGGTACTGCTCAAATAAGCTTCCGCACAAAGAAAAGCCCCCGACCATTCGGGGGCTTCTTTATTGGCTTACGTTCTCTCAGGGATCCATTGCCTGTTGCAATACATCGCGCAGTGACTTCATGGTGAACGGCTTTTGCAAAACTCCGGTGAGACCCTTGCCAACGAAGCGTGAGGCGATATCTTCCTTACTATAGCCACTGGCGATGATGATAGGCAGTTCCGGGTTTATGCGGCGCAGCTCACTAAATACCTGGGTACCGTCCAGGTGCGGCATGGTGAGGTCGAGCATGGCGACGTCGATATCGTCTTTGTGCTGAGTGAATACTTCGACTGCCTCCTGGCCATCACAGGCTGTGATAACCGAAAAGCCGAGATTCTCCATGATTTCCGCGCCCATTGCTCGCAGGCTTTCCTCGTCGTCGGCCAGCAGGATGGTGCCAGAGCCGCGCCAGGTGGACGGTATTTCGTGCTCCCTCTTGTCGTTTGCTGTGCTCAATGTCTCGAGCGCCGCAAAGAGTATCTTGAAAGTGGTACCTTTACCTGGCTCGCTGTACACCTTGAGGGCGCCCTTATGCGATCGGATGATGCCCATCACGGCAGCCAGTCCCAGTCCGCGCCCGGTGAACTTGGTGCTGAAGAAGGGTTCGAAGATGCGAGCCTGGGTCGTAACGTCCATGCCACAGCCCGTATCGATAACCTCGATGTGGATATAGAGTCCGGGAACAAGGTCATTGCTCAGTTCTGTTTTGCGCAGGTAGTCGTAGTCGCAACGGGTGGCGCCAGCATGAATGGTGATGACTCCGCTACGGTCGCCGATTGCCTCTGAGGCGTTGATGATGAGGTTCATGATAACCTGGCGAATCTGGCTTGCATCGGCCATGATGTCTGGCAGGTTGTGTTCGAGATGCATGTTGAGCACGGCTTTCTTCGATATGCTCATCTTCAGCAGATGCGCGATTTCCTCAATGAGCTCGGCAAGGCTAGTACGCTCCATCATGAAGGTCGATTTGCCGGAATAGGCGAGCATCTGGCGACACAGCTCGGCGGCGCGGTGAGCTGCAATGGTTATTTCCTGTAGGTTATGACGCACTGGGGACACCGGTGAAATCTGTTCGAGAGCCAACTCGGCATAGCCGAGCACAGCCATGAGGATGTTGTTGAAATCGTGCGCGATACCACCGGCCAACACGCCCAGGCTCTCCAGCCGTTGCGTTTGCTGAATCTGCCGCTCCATCTCGAAGCGGTGGTTCTCGGCGCGTTTGCGCTCGCTGATGTCGCGGAAGGAGCCGAGATAGCCAACGCTGACACCGCCACCGTCGAGCAATTCGCTGAAATGCACCTCGCCATCGAATACCAAGCCCGATTTCTTGGAAAAGCGCGCTTCTATCAGCCTGGCAGTTACGCCGCCACTGAATATCATTGCCTTGCCGATTTTTTCATATTCGAAGTCATTGCTGTACAGCATACGGGCAGATTGCCCAATGAGTGCGGAAACATCGTAACCGAACAACTCTCCGGTGGCTGGATTGACATACTGGATAAGCCTGTCTGTGTTTACCACTATAACGGCGTCACGGATGTTCTCGAACAGAACGCGGTTGTATTCTTCACTGGCGCGCAGGCTGTGTTCGAGCTGAATGCGCCGATGACGACCGATGATGAGCCTTAGGATGAGCAAGGCCTCAAGTAAAATGAAGGACAGAGCAAAGATTATCCAGAGCTTGTACTTCTGCCACATGGATTGTGGTGGCTCGAACATGATGACCGAGTCCTCTGGCAATTCTGACTGCGTGATGCCGAAGCGCTGGAGCAACCTATAATCGAACATAAACATATTG
Organism: Candidatus Cloacimonadota bacterium; assembly: GCA_021108395.1. Taxonomy (GTDB): domain Bacteria; phylum Cloacimonadota; class Cloacimonadia; order Cloacimonadales; family JAIOQZ01; genus JAIOQZ01. The sequence continues at coordinate 235,542 of JAIOQZ010000032.1, read as the reverse complement.
GGGCTTTCCAGCACGGGGTCGATGGTGGACACATCTTCACCGCTCAGGACGCGATGGGCCAGCCGGCCAGCCGTAGCGCCCTGCTCCTCACCAGAAAGCATCTCGCCCCCCAGCGTACCGGAACCCATCATGAAATCCCAAAGGCTGAACACTGGCGCAGGCGATGCCTCGCTGACCATCTGCGCAATTTCTGTAATGGGGTATGCATCGCCTGACGGCGAGACGAAATAACTGAGGAATAGAATAATGTCCTGCTCGTTGAAAGTGGCCACCGCCGTTTTGATATCCTCTGGTTCCATGTTGGTAAGCCAAACGAACTCCACTCTGTCCTCGAAGAAGGGCACGGCTTGTTCAGCCGATTTCCGGTGCAGACGGCCTGTCACTACGTCATCGGTGATGACGCCGAGTCGCCGGGCATTGGGGCGCAAACGCAGGGCAAGGTCTATGGTGGCGCGCATGCTGATGTCTTCGTTGACGCCGGTGATGCCCTCGTGGCCGGCAATGCGCTCGGGCGTAAACCGATTGATGCCACAGAACACGATGGGCACACCCGGGAACAGCCTGTCGCGCCGGTCGAGAAGGAAATTGAGCGCGTTGTCGTCGGAGCAGACGATGGCGTCGAAGTGAATACCGCTCTCCACGTACCGGCAAAAATAGAGGGTTTCAAGAAAGTCGTAGTATTCGTCACAATAGTGTCGTTTGGTGTCCATGTGCTCGACAAAGAGTTCAATATTGTCCTCTTCCAGCGCAGATACTATCCCTCTGTGGATAGAATCGGTCCAGTCGTAGCCCTGGTGATATGCATGCAGCACCAGGACATCCGAATGCCCTTCATGTGCGCTGAGAGCTGGAACAAGAAAAAACAACAACAGAACTGACAGGAATATGTGGGACACCGACAATCGAGGGGCAACCGACAGCGACATACATCCTCCGAAGTGGTTTGCCATACGGGTGAATTGGAATCATGCTAAATGTGTACAATTCTGCAATCGGTGTCAAATTATTTTACTGTAACTCATTGAAATGATGCGAGTCTGCGATTCGTCTATACCCTGAATCGACAGAGACCTTGCCGATTGATTATGTACATCTGTGAGATTACCCCTCCCAGACAAGAAATAAGTTGACGTTATTGCATGGTATCATTGAATTAGAATACTAAAAAATGGAGCATAATATGCACAAACGGTTCTATCTTTTCTTCGGCATTCTCACGCTGCTGGCGCCGTTGGGCGCTGGACAGCTCTTCTGGCTGGTCGAAACTGAATCCAGTAGCGTATATCTGCTGGGGTCGCTGCACGCCGGCATCGAGGATTTTTATCCCTTGCCGCAGGTCATCACAGACGCCTACGCCACCGCCGACTACCTCGTTGTCGAGGCGGACGTGAGCGAAGCCAAACAGATGGAACTGGCCGGCAAGATAGCCATGATGGCCATGTATCAGGGCGATGAGACGCTGTCCGACCATCTGTCGGAGGAGACCATCGCCAGAGCGGACAAACGCTTGCGCCAATACGGCCTGAACGCAGAGATGATGGCCGGCATGAAACCGTGGATGGTCGGCATGACCATCATTAGCCTTGAAATGCAGAAGCTCGGCTTCGACGCCAACCTCGGCATCGACATGCACTTCCTCGAACGCGCCACCAGAGACAGCACACAAATTGTCGAGATCGAGGGCCTCGAGTATCAGATCAATCTATTCAACGATTTTGACGATGAGATGCAAGAGAAATTTCTGCTCGATATACTCGACAACCAGACCGAGGCGCTACGGATGCTCGAGACGATGGCCACTGCCTGGCAGGACGGCGACGAAGCCAAGCTGGAGGCGCTGATTCTCGAGGAATCGAACGACCCGGAGATGAGCGAGCTGTACGAAACGCTCATCTATCAACGAAATGATGAAATGACTGCCAAAATAGCGAAGTATCTGGAGAGCGGAGAAACCTGGTTTGTTATCGTCGGCGCCGGGCACCTCGTGGGCGACCGCGGCGTTGTCCGTCTGCTGAGTGACGGCGGCTATGATGTCCGCAAGCTCTGATTTGGCTTGCGCACAGCCGGTTTTTCGCTAATTTATCACAAATGGAACGTACACGAAAGCTGCAACTCGTTGTATCGGCCATAGCGTTGGTCATTGCGCTGTCTGCTTGCGCCATCGGGCAAACTGTGCCCGAAAATCCCTTCACGGGAGTGTGGCAGTTCGAGAAGCGGGGGAACTACATCAACCGAATAACCTTTGATGAACACCTGCGCTATACCTCTTCCACCATCACCCTGCATCCAGACACTGGCGATTCTCTGCACACCGGCCACATCATCGGATCATACAGCTTCACACCACAGACTCTTTCGTTCGTACCGGACGATGAGGGTGACATCGAAACGGTGGACTACCGCTTCATTGCAGGCGACACACTGCTTTTCGTCACCGCCATCGACACCGACTGGAAATTGATTCGACAATAAACAACACTGAAATAGTATAGGAGGCTTTCATGGGCAAGAAGGGGATGCTGCTGTTTGTCCTGATCATCATTGTCGGCGCTTTATCGGCGCAGGAGATGATGGGCAAGCTGGCCGACCAGATATTCGCTCCCGAGCAACTTATCATCCGAGTCATATCTGCGGATGACAATGGTTGCGAAACGGGAACGCGTTGCGATATCGAAGTCAGGGCCGAGGTAATAGAAGTGCGCAAGACGCAGACCAACCTCGAGGTTGGCGACAGAATCACTATCAAATACGATCGGTACAATCCTCCAGACGGCTGGACCGGATCAACGCCTATCACACTGGTCGAACGAGGGCAGGAATACCAGGCATATCTCGCCACATATCGCTATAGCTTCTATGTGCCCATCGCGGGAAACGCCAGTTTTACCAGCTACACTGAGACGCTCGACCTGGAGCTGGCGGAAGTGCAGCGGGGCGTTGAACGCATCAGAGAGCGCATCGCTAAAATCGAGGCAGTGCTGGAATAATGAGACACGCTCTACTGGCCGTTATCGCATTGCTGCTCAGTGGTTGCCTCACAGCAGAACTGTCTCCGCAATTCTACCGTGACCGTCAGCAGCAGGCGCCCGACCACTACGGCATCGAGGTGTTGAGTGTGCAGATCGAGTCGCTGGGGCCCGAGCAGACGGCGGTGGACGCCACCGTACGGGTCACCACCATCTATCGCTGTTCTTCGGCGAGGGCGCTGGGCGATGTGCTGCACATCCGCTACATCCACGACCACCCCAAGCGCGTTGTGATGGGGCCGCGCCCCATCCCCCTGCTCGAAGCAGGCGAGACCTGTCCCGCCTGGCTACAGCCAGACCCCGACAGACAGGGGCACGAGCCGGCGGCGAGGGGCTACAGCTTCCAGGCGATTCGCTGATATTTCAGCATCAGGATTTTCAAGATGAGGGATTGACAGTATTGGGAAACCTGTAAAATCCTGATTCGACAAATTCTTAATAACGAAAAGAGGAGAGCAGCGCTCTCCTCTACATATTTCTGGCAAAACCAACAGCCTGGCGCCCTGCGGCGTTTGTTTATTCCAGCGTCATCAGGAATTGAATGTAGGCCGCCACGTTACGTATTTCGATCTTACCGCGAGAACCGGTGGAGATGTAGGTTTCCCAAATATCAATGTCGTGGTTGAAATGCATAATGACATCGTATTTCCTGCGGCTGGCCTTGGTCAACAGACTCCGAAAAATGATGGTGCGCGTATCTGCGGTGTGTTTCTCTTTCATCACTTCATAATTATCATCATCCCACGCCGGATAAACAATCCCCAGGATGGCGCGGATCTCGAATTCGGTCAATTCAAGCACATGTTTCATGCAGTCGCTCCTGATAACGTCAGTACCGTAACGGACGCATCGCTGTGTATTCTACTCGCTGTCGAGCAATAACCTCATTCCACCGAGCTGCCGTCGGGCACATCGCGCTCCGGCAACAGCACGGCCAGGCCGCTGTCGTCTTCCGCCGCCAGAATCATGCCTTGCGATTCGAGGCCCATGAGCTTGCGGGGCTTGAGATTGGCCAGCATCAATACCTTGCGGCCAATGAGCTGCTCGGGTGTATAGTGCTTTGCCAGCCCTGCCACCACCTGGCGTTGCTCGGCGCCGCACTTCACCTCGAGGCGAAGCAGCTTCTTAGATTTTTGCACCCGCTCTGCCGTGAGCACTTCGACCACCCGCAAATCCAGCCGAGCGAAATCATCGTATTCAATCTCGGCCTTGAACTGCGTCTGCTCGGCAGATTCGTCCTTGTGAGCCTGTGCGGCAAGCTCATCCTTGCAAGCCTGCGCGGCAGCCTTCTCGCGAACAGCCTCTTCCGCTGCCTTCCGGCGCTCGACCGCCACCTTTGACTGCTCGATCAGCAGGCGGGTCTGCTCTTCGATGGCCGCGTCGTCTATCTTGGGAAACAGCGGCTCGACATCCTGTATCTGATAGTGTGTACAGGGTTCGTGAATGCGCTCCCAGGAGACAGCAGACACCATCGAGAGCATATTGCGAAGCACCTGCATCTTATGCGGCAGCACGGGATTGAACACAATGCTGATGATACGCAGAAGCTCGGCGCAAACATATAGCGTCTGGCCGGCCAGCTCCGGCTCGGTCTTCACGCTCTTCCAGGGAGCTGTCTCATCGAAGTACTTGTTGCCCAGGCGGGCGATGTCCATGATCAGTCCAACGGCGCGTCTCACCCGATAGCCCTGATAGCTAAGACGCACCTCGTTACAGATGGCCGTGGCCGTATCGAGGGTGGTCTGCGCCTCGGCGTCGAGCTGGTCGGGACGCGAGATGCCGCTGTCGAAAAACTTGGCGGCGAACGCGAATACGCGGTTGGCCAGGTTGCCCAGCACATTGGCCAGTTCGCTGTTGACCCTCGCCTGAAAGTCACTCCAGGAGAAGTCGCTGTCGCGGGTTTCGGGGGCGTTGACCGCGAGCACATAGCGCAACAGGTCGCCATCGAAATACTTCAGGTATTCCTCGACCCAGATAGCCCAGTCGCGGCTGGTGGAAATCTTCTGGCCCTCGAGGTTGAGATACTCGTTGGCCGGCACATCGTGGGGCAAAATATAGTCGTCGTCCTGCTTCATGAGCACGGCCGGCCAGATGATGGTGTGAAAGGGAATGTTGTCTTTGCCGATGAAGTGCACCAGCTTCGTTTGCGGATCGAGCCAGTAATCCTTCCAGCTATCCGGCTCGCCACGCTGCTCGGCCCATTCGATTGTGCTGCTGATGTAGCCGATGGGAGCGTCGAACCAGACATAGAGCACTTTGCCCTCGGCGTCCGGCAGCGGAACGGGCACGCCCCACGAGATATCGCGGGTGATCGAGCGCTCTTTCAGCCCCTGGTCAAGCCAGCTGAGGATGAAGTTGAGCACGTTGTCCTTCCACGCGCTCTTGGTCTCGAGCCAGGCGCGCAGGTCAGGCTCGAACTTCGGAAGATCGATGTACCAGTGGGTGGTTTCCCGCACCTCGGGCGCTGCGCCACAAAGCTTGCAGGCAGGGTTGGCCAGCGTGATGGCGTCGATGAGCTTGCCACAGGCATCGCATTGGTCTCCGCGAGCTCCAGCGGCGCCACAGTGAGGGCACACGCCTTCAACGTAGCGATCGGCGAGAAAGATATTTTCGACGGGGCAGAAATGCTGTTTGATGGTGTGCTGCGTGATGTAGCCGCGTTCGTACAGGTTGAGAAAAAACTTCTGAGAGAGCTCGCGGTGCTGCGGCCTGGATGTGCCGGAGAAGTTGTCGAAACAGAAGTTCAGGCCCTCGAAGCTGGCCTTGATGCTGTCGTGATAACGCTGAACGATTGCCTGCGGCGTGGTGCCTTCGGCCTCGGCCTTGAGCGCCACGGGAGTGCCGTGCTCGTCTGTGCCGCAGATGTATAACGCCTCGTTGCCGATGAGTTTCTGGAAGCGGACGAAGATGTCTGCCGGTAGATAGGCGCCTGCCACATGACCAATATGCAGCCGTCCGTTTGCATATGGCAGAGCGCTTGTAACCAGGTATTTCTCCACGATGTCTCCTTGCTGAAATCTTGAGTCTCTACGGGATTCGATATCAGGCGAGATACCGGTTAATCATCTCCTGCAACGACTGAAAGCTGTATGGCTTTTTAATGACTTCGTCGAAACCCTTTTCTTTGTAACTCTTTATATCCATGTCGGTGATCATGCCAGAGGCGAGCACAGAGATGAAGTCGTCATCGATGTCTCTCAACGCTTCAAACACATCGATACCGCTGGCATTCTCCAGATTCATGTCTGTTATTACAAGCGCTATCGCTTCGCGGTTCTGTGAATAGATTTCGCAGGCCTCTTCCAGGGTTTCTGCGCCATGAACAAAGATGTCGAAGAAACCGAGCATCTCGACAGCAAGGCCCAGCAATGTCGAGTCGTCGTCAACCAGCATGATCGTTTTCTTGTTGGCCATAGTGTTCACCATTCTAATCACTGTCGTTTGTTTCTATGAACTTCTCGTGTAGCAAGCATAGCGCTTCTGCCTCATATGTCTCTGCGAAGAAGAAAGTTATGTGCATAGTGCCGTGCGTCACTCTGGCGACGCTGCAATTGCGAAGCAACTCTCTGACCTCGCCCACCAGAGAAAAATCGTTCCAGATGTTGTGGCCCACAAGCGTAATGGCCGCAAGCTCCCTGATGCACTCATATGTCATGTCGTGTTTTGCGAGCACACGTTCGAGGCACTCGCTGAACGCATTGTCGATATACAATATAACGCCGCTTCCGCTGAATTCATACCAGAAAATATCCAGCTCATCGCGATTGAGATCGTCCCAGAAGCCTGCCGACTCTTCACCGGAGCAGGTGTAACACACCAGATTCTTCTTGCTGGTCAAGGCGAGTATGCGTCTCGCTTCCATGTCGTCTCCCTGTGGGAGCGGCCTGGCGATGGCGGCTTCTCCAGGAACAATCCTGGTACCGCGTGTGCGCTGCCGCGATGAAGTAATCTCGATGGGCCGACGATAGTGGTCGGCGAACTCGACCGCCCTCGAGTGCAACACACCGGCGCCGGTGCACGAAAGCGTTAGCATCTGCTCGTATGTGACGCTGTCCAGTCGCCTGGCCGCAGGCACAAATCGCGGGTCGGCGGTATAGACACCATCCACGTCCTTGCAAATTTCGCAGCGTTCGGCATCGAGATAGCAAGCCAGCGCCACCGCAGTGGTATCAGAGCCGCCGCGACCGAGAGTCGTCACCTCTTTGGTGGTGCTCACACCCTGAAACCCGGCAACGATGACCACCTTACCCCTGGCCAGTTCCTCGCGGAGGCGAAAGGCCGAAACACGCAGTATCCGGGCGTTGCCGTGGCGCGCATCGGTGATGATGCCGCTCTGTGAGCCGGTGAACGAGATAGAATCGATGCCGTGCTCATGCAGCGCCAGCGACAGCAGGCTCATCGAGATGCGTTCACCGGCGGTGAGCAGCATATCGAGCTCCCGCTGAGACGGAAAGCGCGAGATGCCATAGGCCATGGCGAACAGCTCGTCGGTGGTCTGCCCCATGGCGCTCACCACCACCACGATGTCGGGCTGGGTGCGTCTGTCCTCGGCGATTCTCGCCGCTACGCGGCGGATGCCGTCAATGTCGGCCACAGAGGAGCCGCCGAATTTCTTTATTATGACGCCCATCTCTTCAAAACAGAGGATGAACGATGGCCTGTCAAGCAATTCCGTGCGGAAACTGGTCTTTGTTCAGCTCGGAGTGAACACGACGACGCAGTTCTTTCCTTTGGACTTGGCGACATACAGGGCTGTGTCGGCACAGAAAAGCATGTCGTCTTCTTTTTTCGGCTCGCTCAGGAAGTTGTCGGAGACGCCGATACTGATGGTCACTTCGAGATCGATGTCCTCGATGATCTTGTCCATCGAGTTTTCCACTTTGGCTCTCAGTTTCTCGGCCACAGTGACAGCGCCCTCAATCGCTACGTTGGGCAGCACCACCAGAAATTCCTCTCCCCCGTAACGCCCGATGATGTCCTGCTCACGCAGGCAACTGAGCATATTCGAGGCCAGTTGCTTCAGCACGATGTCGCCAATGAGGTGGCCGAAATTGTCGTTGACAAGCTTGAAGTTGTCAACATCGATCAGCAAACAGGTGAGGTTGAGATTGTGACGCTGGCTCTTGCTGAACTCACGGCTGAACATGTCCATCACAAAGGCGCGATTGTATATCTTCGTCAGCGAATCGTAGGTGGCCAACTCATAGAGCTTCTTGTTCTTGCGGTCAAGCTCCATGTTTGTCTGTTTCAGCTTCCTGTTCAGTCGCTCCAATTGCTTGGTGGAAAGGCTGACGGCATTGAACATTTCGGCCATCAGGTTGCCCTGGATAATCTCTCGCACCACGCGCTGGTCTTCGCTGAAAACCGTCTCTATTATATTCTTGAGTATGTTCTTGCGTACGGAGGGAATATGACGGATGATGCTCCTCATATCCTGCGCCGAGACAATGAAAACCTCTACGTCGGTAATGCAGGTGACTGTAGCGTTGCGCGGCACGGAAAGCAGCAGGCTGACCTCACCGAGGAATTCGCCAGGGCCTTTTTGCAACAACTGCTCACGCGTTTTGTCAGATTTGCTCTTGATAATTTCGACAAAGCCCTCGATGATGAGAAAGATTTCATAACTGGCGTCTTCCGGTCGGATGAGTATGTCGCCTTTGTGAAATATCTGATGACGGAAGTAGGCTTCGTCGATCTGCTTCAGCACATCCGGCGTGATGCTGTGGAACAGGAAGTTGCTCTGCAATTGTCCAAGCAGCGCTTCTGTCATTCGATAAACCCCTTCAAGCAATAATGCTTTTGTTAAGCACTTCGCAATCTAATATTGACGCAGATATAAATCGTATTCACATATTACATATATACGCCAGAAACGTTGTGGTGTAAAGAAAAAAGACGTTGAACGCGGAATTCCGTTGTCGAATAAGGTGCGCTATGCTATTTTATCCCAAACTTGCGAGGTGAATAAATGAACCCAATGCAGACCAAAATCAGCGCCCCGAATACGCTGGGGAACCAGGCATAGGATGCCGACTTTCTCATCACCGCTGGCCGACACCAACCTGTTCCGCATCCGGTTTGAATACCAGCCGCTCATCGGGGGACACCACGAAGTGTTTCTGGCTGGCGAATTCAATGGCTGGGATCCCGCAGCCACGCCCATGCAGTCGGACGAGGGAGTGTATAGCGCTGTTCTGGAACTCCCTGCCGGGCGCTATGCCTACAAGTTCGTTGTCAATGGTCTCTGGCTGGTGGATGAAGGCGCCGATGAACTGGCCGGCGCCGGATTCGACGGGCAGAACGCTGTTGTCGTTGTGGGCGACACCGAAGCTGTCGAGGCGCTGCGCAAGATCGTCCTGCGCTTCGACCCGCCGTATGAAGCCAGCGTCGTAGCAGTGGCCGGCAGTTTCAACGCCTGGAATCCAACCGGTAGCCCCATGCACCGGCTCGACGACGGCAGTTGGATTGTCGATCTGCTGCTGTGCGCCGGTATCTACGAATACAAATTTGTCATCGATGGCCTCAACTGGCTGCCCGATCCGCAGGCCGACGAGTTGATTCCAGACGGTTTTGGCGGCCAGAACGCCACTTTCGAGGTCACGCTCGACCACCCGCGGGTTCGCCTCGAACGCTGCGATGGCAAAATCCTCACCTGGGGACTGCCCATCGAGCCCGACATGGGCATGATCAATCCGCTGTCTCCCACCCGCATCGAGCTGAAATGTCGCAGCCACGTTGACGATGTCGAGTCGGTGGATGCGTGGGTGGACGGCGCTCGCCTGCCTCTGCACTGCTATGAACGTGACAACGCCTGGGAGTACTGGAGATGTGTCGTTGAGCTGCCAGAGCCAGGCGCCGGCTTTCGCTTCGCCTTCATCTACCATGACGGCGACATCGAGCTGTTTCTGGTGCGCGGCGGGTTCTGCGCCGAATGGGACGAGCAACGCCTGTTCGCCTACGACCCGAAACACACCGAGGCGTTCCTGGTTCCCGAATGGACCCGCGACGCCATCATCTACCAGATTTTTCCCGATCGCTTCTGCAACGGCGATCCCAGCCTCAACCAGGACTTTTCCGAATGGTATTACAACGATACGCGCACTCCCCCGACAGACGGCAAGCTCGCATATGGCCAGGTGTGGCATCACTTCGTGGGCGATTGGTACGATACCGATATCCTGCGGGAGAACCCGCTGCATCCAGAGGGCCGGGGGGACTGGGCCGCCTTCTACGGTGGCGACCTGCCGGGCATCCGCCGGAAGCTCGACTACCTGGCCGACCTCGGCGTAAACGTCATCTACTTCAATCCGCTGTTCGAGGCGCGTAGCACTCACCGCTATGACGCCGCCGACTATCGCCGCATCGACCCCCACCTCGGTGGCAACGAGCAGTTCCGCCAGTTGGTGCAGGAATGCCACGAGCGCGGTATCCGCGTCATTCTGGACTGCGCGTTCAACCACACCGGCGACACGCACATGGCCTTCGTTGACGCCCGCGAGCGCGGCCCCTCGTCGCCATTCTGGGACTGGTATGAGTTCAAGCAGTGGCCGCTGCCAGACAAGGACTTCAATCCCGCCGACTACTACCAGTGCTGGTGGGGGCACGGCACGATGCCCGATCTCGACTTCGACAAGAGCCACCCCGCCTGGTGCGAGAACGGCATCCGCGACATCTCGGACGCCAACCCGAACTGGCAGGTTGTCGAGTACATCCTGGGGCTGGCCGATTTCTGGTTGGGCGAGATGGACGCGGACGGTTTTCGCCTGGATGTGCCCAACGAAGTACCCTGGTGGTTCTGGGAGCTGTTCCGCCGCCGCGTGAAGCATGTGAAGCCCGACGCATACCTCGTTGGAGAAATCTGGCATCAGGCCAGCGACTGGGTCAATCGCCTGTACTTCGACGCCGTGATGAACTACGCCTATTTCCGCGATCCGGCGTTGCGCTTCTTCTGCCTGCGCGTGTGCAGCGCCCGCACCTTTGACCGCGACATCAAGCCCGGGCGACTGGTCTATCCGCAGCAGGCCGTGCAGGCGATGATGAACCTGCTGGACAGCCACGACACTCACCGCGTTATCGAAACCTGCCAGGGCGACATTCGCCGTCTCAAACTCGTGGTGCTCTTTCAAATGACCTACGTCGGCGCGCCGCATGTGTATTATGGCGACGAGATTGGCATGGAGGGCGGCCACGACCCCGACAACCGCCGTCCGTTCAACTGGCGCTGGCAGCAGGATGACGCCGCCATCGACCTCCATCGCTATTACAGGAAGCTCATCCACCTGCGCAAAGAGCGCAAGGTTCTTTCTCGCGGGGAATTCCATACGCTGCTCACAGATGGCCGTCTCTATGCCTACCGCAGACAGCTTGGGCAGGAGAAGCTGGTGGTGGCGCTCAACAACGAGGAAAACCCACGCGAGGCGCTTCTGCCGCTCGCGCCGGGCATATGGGAAGACATCTTCAACGGCGGCGAGCACCTGGCCGATTCGAACGGCCTGAAACTGTCGCTCGCCCCCCTTAGCGGTGTCATTCTGGCGCCCGCAGCAGCAAAAACATAAAAAAGTGAATGCCCTGGCCATCGAATCGCTTATACTCTTAGTTGTATTTGAGCTATGACAACGCCGGAAACTGCCGGAAATCGCCATATACAACCGTTGGAGAAATAATGTCGTCTGATGACAAACTGCTGGACTCGATCAGCGACGAAACGCTACATGAGAAGATCGCTGAGATTGTACGCACGATGTCCTGCCCCAAGGACTTCGTCTGCATCCGCTCGGGGTTCGAGGCCCTGTGTAAATCACACGATATAGGGCTGCATTCGTATCTCGAATGCCTCGAGGAGAATCCCGCCAAGTGCCGTTTTTCGGTCGGGTTCGGCTACAAGAATTTCTGCACCTGCCCCATGCGTTTCTACATCGCCAGGAATGTGAAAAAAGAACAGGATATAGCCAGGAGAACACTATGATCAAAGGAATCGCTTTCGCGTCTGTTTACACAACCGATTTCGCCGTCGCCTACAAGTTCTACAGCGAGGCGCTGGGTCTCGAAAAGCAGTTCGACATGGGCGACAACGCCTGCTTCTTCAGCCTCAGCGACGACTCGGGGCTGTATCTGCAAGGCGGCAACAAGCCCTGCGAGCATAACCACGACACGCAACGGTGCGGCTTTGTTTTATCGGTTGACTCTGCCGGAGAATGGCACGGCAGGCTCAAGGCCGCCGGTGTGCGCTTCGTGCACGATGAACCGCTCCACATGGGCGACGAAAACTACTGGTTCCAGTTCTATGACCCAACAGGAAACATCCTTGAAATTCTTGGCAGTAAGTAGTGCGCTCATCCTCTTGCTGACGCTGGCCTCCTGCGGCGAGAAGGTGACACCGGAAGCGAAGCGGTTGGTGCGGTATCTCGAACAGATTCCGCTGATGGAGCAGAATCGCATCGGCAACCCGCTGGACGAGTGGGACTCGACAGCAGAAGGCTTTGCCCGGCAAACAAAGAACTACGAGCATTTCATCAGGCTGCTCAAGCTTATACAGCCGAAGTCGGAAGACCTGCGCCCGCTGCACGAACGCTTTGTCGCGGCTAACGAGCACAGGCTGTTCGCCTGGAACGACTTCCTGGGCCAGTATGAAGGCCCCGAGCTGGTCATACGCATGGATTCCTACAATCAGTCAATGGCCGATGCCGACTCCCTGTTCGCATCGTTTTACAGCGAGCTTCGCGCCAAATGCGAGGAGTACGAGGTTCCCATCCCCCCCTGCCTACCGGAGCGATAGCGAATACCCATGAAACACGCTTGCCTCGCTCTCTTTCTCCTCCTCCTGCCCGCGCTGGCCCTGTGCCACACCTACATGGATAGCGTGTTCGCCGACCCTGAATTGGATGGAGACATATGCTTTACATCTGGTGGCGCTCCCTTCAGTTTAAACACGTCAAGCTCTAAGATATTTGTTGGAGACACATATGAGGTCTGGGATGATCCGCTCTAACAGAATTTTGCGAGGTTACATTTCCTTTAGCCTACCCCCAATTCCCGGCGGTTATGTGATGACCAATTCCACTCTGTGCGTTTTTCAATTTGGCAGCATCGGGAATTTGGATTTCATGGGGACACCCCTACCGTATCCTGTGTGGAACGTCGCTGGCGGTGACACGATAGATTGCATCGTCAGTCATATCGACTATGGCGATGAGCTTTGGTTCAATGACTGGACCAAGGGAGATGTCGGTAGCTCCTTTACATACACGCATAACGTAGGCGTTATTACCGCCGAAGGAATGAGCGTGCCGAACAGCCACGGAGAGCAAGGCTACCGTTATCTTGATGTAACCTACTGTGTGTTCCTCGACTACGTCTTGGATAACATACATACACAATACCGCATCGCCTTCGAGATTGACACCGATTACGATGACCTACTGGATAGGATTGATTTTTCCACCTCAGATGCATCGAATCCAGAGCACTGGCCCCGGCTCTACTTCACTTACTGGGACGGTGTTTCCGTCGATCAAGACGAACTGGCGAAGATGGCCGATATCACGATATACCCCCAGCCTGTGCGGGATACCGCGACGCTGCAACTACAGCTTCGGCAGGCGCAACAGATTGAAGTCGATGTGTACGATATCCGCGGGCGTCATTGCGGCGAGACCGTACAAACCTCATTGTCATCAGGATTACAGCAGTTGACACTGGACTTTCGCAACCGACCGAACGGCGTCTATCTCGTGCGTATCGAGGCAGACGGCCGCTATAAAATCTCACCCCCCCTTGGCGAGAGTTACTATCGCTCCCATTCTTGAGCAAGGGTTGAACACATTAAGAGTTAAGTCGATAGTAACGATAGTAGCTTATTGGCAAGAACGGTTACTATCGGTTCTTTTGGTATCACTATAATGGCACAATGGTTCCACTTTGACGGCACATTAAGTTCCTTTCATAGCGCAAGATAGCCATAAGTCACCGGAACAGGCGATAGTAGCGATAGTGAAGCTCCGATTGATTTATCGACAGAGATGATTCCTGGTCTCCGGCAGTTAGTACGTCCTGATCTTTTCGTGGCAAATAGTATCACCAAGTTGGCAAATGAAGCGAATATGTTGGTGAATTAGGATCAACAGGATAATGCATGTTTCACCCCATGCTCGCCATGAGCTTCTTTCAAATTACAAGTTAAACCAAATATTTCTGGTTTATAGCGAAGCAAAATGAGCCTTCATGAGGGGCAACGCCCCTGTGCCTCCCCCACCCACGCGCTGGCGGCGCGGCAGGCGACGGACAGCGGCTCGCCTTGCGCCAGGCGGCAGGCCAGCGCCGTTGACAGCGCACAGCCGGTGCCGTGCGTCTCGCGCAGGGACAAGCGCGGTTTGCGAAACACGTCGACCTCTCCCCTACGCACCAGCCACTCGACAATTTCCTCGCCCGCGAAGTGCCCGCCGGTGACAAACACTGGCACAGTCAGCAATAGTACTGCCGCCTCAACCTGCTCCGGTGTGTCAACAGGCAGCTCGGCCAACCGCGCCAGTTCTTGCCGGTTGGGCGTGACAACCGCCGCCAGTGGCAGCAGGCGCTCACGGTAGGCGGCCACATCGTGCAGGAAAGCCGCGCCGGCGGTGGGGGCGAATACGGGGTCGAGGACGATAGGTGCGGTCACGCCGGACAGGGCATCGGCCAGAACGCCCACCTGCTCGACGTCGCACAGCGCGCCCACCTTCACCGCCGCCACCGGATAATGCGTCAGGCAGGCTTCGAGCTGCCGGCGCAGCAGGGCAAGCGAGACAGCCTCGGCGTGCAGCAGGCCGCTGTGCGTCTGCACGGTGATGCCGGTGAGCGCTGACAGCGCGTGGCAGCCATGCGCCCGCGCCACAGCCACATCGCGCTGCATACCCGCGCCGCCGGAGCTGTCGCTGGCCGAGACGCACAGCACGAACGTCACTGCCGCTCCTTCTCCGATTCGCGGTCGGTGCGAACAGCGCAGAGTTCGCCGCACATCGAGCAGTAATCCTCGCCGCCGCTCTCCGAGTTTTCCTTGCGCTCACGGGCAAGCTCAGGGTCGAGCGACAGGCGATAAATCGCCTTCCAGTCGAACTCACGGCGGGCGTGTGACATTGCATGGTCACGCTCGATAGCGCCCGGCACACGCTTCACAATGTCGCCGGCGTGCGCGGCTATTTTGCTGGCGATGACGCCGCGCTTCACGTCGTCCTCGGTGGGTAGGCAGAGATGCTCCGCCGGGGTGACGTAGCAGAGAAAATCGACGCCGTGCGCCGCCGCCAGCGCCCCGCCGATGGCGCCGACGATGTGGTCGTAGCCTGGCGCAATGTCGGTGACCAGCGGCCCGAGGACGTAGAATGGCGCGTCATTGCACAGTTTCTTCTCCAACATCACGTTGGCCACCACTTCGTCCAGCGGCACATGGCCGGGGCCTTCGACCATCACCTGCACGCCGCGCTTGCGAGCGCGGTCAACAAGCTCGCCCAGCACCAGCATCTCGGCCACCTGTCCGCGATCGGTAGCGTCGGCCTGCGCGCCGGGACGGAACCCGTCACCGAGACTGAGTGTGATGTCGTGCTCTTCGCAAATGTCGAGCAGGCGGTCGTAATGCTCGTACAGCGGGTTCTCGCGGTCGTGGTGCAGCATCCAGCGCTTTAGCAGCGAGCCGCCGCGACTGACGACGCCCATCACGCGAGGGTCGTTTTCGAGGAAGCTGAGCGAACGCAGGGTGATACCGGCGTGAACGGTCATGAAATCGACGCCGAGACGCGCCTGGCTCTCGATTTCGGCAAACAGGTCGTCGGCGGTCATGTCGAGGATGGTCTTGCCGTCCTGCGCCAGCTTGGCTATGCAGGCATAGATGGGCACGTTGCCCACCATCACCCCTGCCCGTTCGATGATGGTGGAAAGCGCGAAGTCGAGCCGTCCGGCGGTGGATAGGTCCATCACGCTGTCGGCGCCATGCTTCACGGCCACTTCGAGCTTACGCACCTCCTCGGCCAGGTCGCAGTGCTCGGCCGATGTGCCGATGTTGGCGTTGACCTTGGTGGAAAGCCCACGCCCGATAGCACGCGCAGAAAAGTTGTGGTGCACGTTGCGCGGCACGACAATAGTCCCGTCGGCCAGTCCGGCGCGAATGAACTCCGGCTCGACCTTATCATAGGCCGCAGCCTGCTTCATTATCTCGGTTATTTCGCCCTTGCGGGCTGCTTGCATTTGTGTCATGTTTTGCTCCTTTGTCCGGCCAGCATCGCCATTACCTCGGCGATGCGCGGCGCGGGGTCGTCTGTATCCATGAAATGGCGCACCAGCGCGAGATTGCGTGCGCCGGCGGCCAGAACTTCGGGGATTCGCTCGGGGAATATGCCGCCGATGGCTACCACTGGTACGTCGGCGATGGCCAATACTTGCGACAACAATCCTGTGCCCACAATGGGGTCGGGATTCGCCTTCGTCGGCGTGCTCCACAGCGGGCCGAACCCGATGTAGTCGGGCTGCTGCGCCAGGGCGGCGCTGGCCTGCTCGAGGCTGTGCGTGCTCAGGCCGATGCGCATGTCGTCGCCCACGATGCGGCGCGCCTCTCCCAGGGACATATCGTCCTGTCCCAGATGGAGGCCGTCTGCGTCGCACAGCGCGGCGATGTCGGGGCGGTCGTTGATGAACAGTGCGGTGTCGGTACCGCGAGTGACGGTGCGCAGCTCCCGCGCCAGGCGCAACAGTTCGCGGTCGGCGAGGTGTTTTTCGCGCAGTTGCATCATGCGCACACCCAGTCGCACGCAGGCCTCGGCCACGGCGATATGCCCCGCTCGCGGTTGCGTCAAAATGACGTAGAGGCCGAAGTCGCGGCTCACAGGCCGATTGCCTCACCGATGATCTTCGCGGCGCGCACGCCCGACAGCAGCATTCCGCCAAAGATGGGTCCCATGCGACAACTGCCGCTCACGCCGCAGGCCGCCATGCCGGAGACAAACAGGCCAGGGTAGATTTCCTCTGTGTGCTCGACGGTGGCCTGCTCGCCGCGCTCGACGTCCAGCGAGCCTTCCCACATCACCTCGCCCGTGGGAGTGTTCAGCTTGACGCCGTTCTTGCGTGACAGCACAGCGGCGATTTCACAGGGGTGGCCGGTAGCGTCAAGCACGGCCTTCGCGCGGAACACCAGCGGGTCAACGTGCATGCCTTCACGGTGCACCGGCGACCAGTTGACCACCACGCCGCTCACGCGCTCGCCGTCTAACGCCACGTCCTCGATGGAAAAGCCGTTGAAAATGACTGCCCCGGCGTGACGGGCGTGGTAGATGAGCGCGGCTGTCGCCTCGACAGAATCGGCGGTGTGCAGGCCGTCGCAGAAAAGCTCGTGGTTGATGCCGTAGTCGTCCAGCAGGTGGAGCGCTTCCTGCTGCACCACTATCTGGTTGAACAGCATGGCGCCGCCCCACATGCCGCCGCCGGGCGCCAGGTTGCGCTCGAACAGACACACGCGCACACCCTTTCTGGCCAGTTCGGTGGCGCAGACGAGTCCGCTGGGGCCGCCCCCGGCAATGATGACGTCGCTTTCGAGATGTTTCTTGAGCTTGGCAAAGAATGATTCGACGATAGCGGTTGATACCTTGAGTTCCATTAAGTCCCCCTCTATGTGTATTTTGTGCATACTACTCGAGAGGGTGGGCTGGTGGTTGAGAAATGCTGCTCCCTACGCCGGCATTACCCGTACAGGTTCAAAGGGTATGTTCTCAGCCCCAACCGGAGCACCCCCGTACAAACTAAGTTTGCGCGTGGAGGGAAAGCTGTCAATATCAATTAGCAATTAGCAGGTAGTAATTAGCAACGAGGAGAGGAGGAATGGCGCAAGTTGTTGGATTAACTATAGTTGATTTTGTCCAGAAACGAGTTTTATCTTGACGAAAAGAAGAGAGAAAAGCAGGATTGTTGAAATCTGGACAGGAGGTGGTGAGATGGCCAAATTGTATAAGGAAATAATGTCACTTCATTTAGGAGCAAGTTTCGTTCGGAAGTACAATCTTGAGCCTGGTAGAATCAATGTCCAAGTCAAAGGCCATGAGGAAGACGTAGAAATGAAGGGGAAACTTATTTACACTCATGTCATTACTGGACTAAGCAAGCTCTATGAGTCTTTTCCAGATCTTAAGGACAAAAACAAAGTTGAAGTTAAGTACTCAAAATCAAATCACTTAATTTTGATAATTCTACCTGAAATAGTCCAATACGAAAAACCAGAAGCCGCCCAAACAGTGCTAGATAGACAACATGCAAAGCATATACACATAGAGCATTATACTCCATTGCTTCACGAGACTTGGATGCCTCGATATGAGACAGATCTATACATGATATTTGGAAGTATCCAAGATCTCACCGAATTCAAATACTGCGCTGGAACCTCTGAATCACTTATTCAGAATCTGCTCCCCAATTACTATGGAGAGCAAAGAGATGATGGGTCATCCAGAGCAAAACCAGATGCAATATTAATTGATCGGAACACATCTCAATATCTCATTGCAGAGTTCAAGATTAGGTCTCGCGATTTCATTGGGAATCATAGACCTGATGAAGTAGATGTCCTAATTTGCTGGGAGCATGATGAGACGAATGATGAACATCTTCCAACATCTGTTCTTTGCTTAAAAGATATCGTTGCTCAAGCTGCAAGAGAGCATATATTGGATATTTCAGACTAATCTGCACATCACTCACTGCTTGGAGGTTATATGCAACCTATATACAATAGAAACGGTTCTGTTGTAAGCTGGCTGAAGGAAAATGCAATACTGAGCATGTCAGGAGAGCATGTTGCGTTTATCAACAGATCCAACCTATTCTCCTATAATGGCAACCATTTAGGCATCTTCAACAAGGGATTCTTCCGTGATCATCAAGGTGCAGCTGTTGCTTTTATCAAAGGAGCAACTGGTGGTCCAATACTTCCTGTCCCGTGTATTCCACCTATTCCACCTATACCCTATATCCCACCAATTCCACCCATCCCAAACCTTCCACCAATCCCTGCAATCCCCACTTTTCAATGGTCTTCTACATCTTGGGATTGTTTCGTGAGGTGAGTATGTGAGCTGAGCCGTGAAAGGCCTTCATTCTGTGGTTGAGCTCAGCGAAACCGGGTGAGGGAGTCAAAGTAAACGCCCCCTTTCCGGGGGCGCTTCTGCATATCTTGGCGGTTAGGGTCGTTTACGGCGTTACCCGCGATATCATCCTCGGGAAGGGGATGCACTCGCGGACGTGGCGGCTGCCGGCCATCCAGCCAACGGTGCGCTCGAGCCCGATGCCGAACCCGCTGTGCGGCACGCTGCCATACTTGCGCAGGTCGAGGTACCACTGGTACTCGTCCATGGGCATACCCAGCGACTTCATGCGGCTCTGTAGCTCGTCGTGGTCGGTCTCGCGCTCGCTGCCACCGATGATTTCGCCAAACCCCTCCGGCGCCAGGAGGTCGGAACACAGCGCCAGTCCCGGCGACTCCGGGTCGCGCCGCATGTAGAACGCCTTGATCTCCGCCGGCCATCGCTCGATGAACACCGGCGTGTCCGACTCCGCGGTGAGCATCTCTTCCTCAGCCGCGCCGAAGTCGTCTGAATAGTCGATGTCGCAGCCCTTCGACTTGAGATAGTCGATGGCCTGGCGGTGAGTCCAGCGGGGGAATGGCGCGTCTGCCCGGCGCAGAGTGTCTGTGTCGCGTTCGAGCGTCTCGAGCTCTGTCGCGCAACGTTCGAGCACGGTGCGGATGATGTGGCGGATGAGGTCTTCCTGAATCTGCATGTTCTCCTCGTGCTCGACGAAGGCCGCCTCGGCGTCCATCATCCAGAACTCGGTGAGATGCTTGCGGGTCTTGCTCTTCTCGGCGCGGAACACCGGCCCGAAGTCATAGACGCGCCTCAGGCTCATGATGCCTGCTTCGAGGTAGAGCTGCCCCGACTGCGAGAGGTAGGCGCTGCCCATGTCGAAGTAGGGCACCTCGAACAGCGTTGTGGTATCCTCGCAGGAACTTGGGGTGAGGATGGGCGAGTCGAAGCGGATGAAGCCCTGGCCGTTGAGGAATCCCTCGATAGCGCTGTACACCGTGTGACGGATGCGAAGCTGCGCCCACTGCCGGCTGGAACGCAACCACAGGTGGCGTTGTCCCAGCAGGAAATCGGGGCCGTGCTCCTTCTTGCCGATGGGGTAGTCAACGGCTACTTGCATGGGGACCACGCGCTTCAGGGCGATTTCAAAGACGCCCTCGCGGCGCGGGTGACGCCCCACAGTGCCCCACACTTCGAGCGAGGTCTCGATGCTGAGCGCCTTCACGGCCTCGAACGCTTCCTCGCCCATGTCGGGCTTGTGCGCCACGCATTGCACCTCGCCTGTGCCATCCCGCAGGACGACGAAACGCAGTTTGCTGGACTGCTTGCGCCAGTTGCGCACCCAGCCGCGCAGTTTCACTTCCTGTCCAACAAAGTCCTTTAACTGATATATCTGAATAGTCTGCATGTTTTCTCCTTACATTTTTGCAGGTATGATCCGGTCGATGATCTGGTGCGCCACGCGCAGTGCGCGCAGTCCGGCGCGACCGTCCACCAGCGGATTCGAACCTGCTTCGACCGCGAGAACGAAGGCTTCGAGCTCACAGGTGAGCGCATCCTTGTCGCGGGTGGAAGCATCCACCTCCGTGATGTCAACCAGCTCGGCGGGGTCTATCTTGCCGAGGCCGCCGGTGAGAATCTTGGGCAGCAGTTTGGCGATATTGGCCGATTTGCGTAGAATCTTGACGGTTTTCGCCTGGAAATCCATCGAGATGTAGGCGTCTTTCTGGAAGAATCGCAGTTTGCGCTCGGTTTTCATGCTCACGCGACTCGATGTCACGTTGGCGATGGCGCCGTTGGCGAACTCGACCCGCGCGTTGGCGATGTCGATGCTGGGGGTGAGGATGCTCACTCCCGAGGCGTGGATACCACTGATTTCGCTGTTCACGAACGCGAGTATCAGGTCGATGTCGTGAATCATCAGGTCGAGGATGACCGGCACGTCGCTGCCACGCGGCTGGAACGGCGCCAGCCGGTGCGACTCGATGAACATCGGGTTGTCGATAGCCGCCTGCGCCTCGAGCACCACCGGGTTGAACCGCTCGATGTGCCCCACGCCCAGCCGCAGATCGTTCGCCTCGGCCAGCGCGACCAGTTCTTCGCCCTGCCACAGCTCGCTGGTGATGGGTTTCTCGACAAACACATGCAGCCCGGCCTCCAGCGCAGCCTTGCCCAGCGCGTGGTGGTGCGTGGTGGTGACGGCGATATCGACGGCGTCACTGGCGGCCAGCAGCGCTTCGTAGGTGTCGAACACCGGCGCTCCGTGGCGCTGCGCGATCTCACGGGCGCGCTTCTTGTCCGTGTCGAACACGCCGCTGAGCGTGCAACCGTCGATGCCGTGCAGAACCCGTGCGTGATGCTGACCAAGATGCCCTACGCCTGCTACCGCGATGCGTACCATAAGATACCTCTCAAGCAAAATTTGTTTACCATGAAGCAGGCAGGGGCGCGGGGTGTCAAGCAAAGAACACGGGACAAGAAAAACCCAAACTTTTTGTAAAAAGTTTGGATCAAAAACTTTTGGTGGATGCTAACGCATCCTGGGCACAAGAGAATTATTGTGTACATAGGAAACGAAGTTTCCGCAAAAGTTTTTGGTCTCGCTTTTTACAAAAAGCGAGCTTGTCATGTAGTGAAGTGCTGTAAGCCTTCTAACAGGCTTACAGCACTTCTCGATGAAAAACTGTAGACAAATATCTACGTCAGTGAGCCTTTGTCAACAGTGTGAGGGACAGACCTCCCAGTGTTCATTTCTTTGAAGAATTGCCACTGTTTTTTGCAGCACCTCGCTGTGCACGGGAAGCAAAGCCGGTTTTGCTTGTAGCTCCACCTGGATTTTTCGCACCAGAACTTTGGATTCTAGAAGAAGCTTTCCCAGTCATTGGCGATTTCTTAGACATAATCATTGCCTCCTTTTTGTGTAAGTCACTAGAAATAACTAAATTCGAAGAACACCGTTACAATGATTTCGTCAACTGTGTCGTCGGAAGGCAACTGAATATGAGGAATACTTGACAAAACTAACGCTCTTCGGCTATCTAACGAAAACTGCTTCGGGATGGAACATGAACCTCTTCGACGACAACCACGCCTACCTGCAAATGCGCACCGACGTCCACATCAAGCCGGGCTGGTGCCGCTGGGACGCCGACTGGCAAACACCGCCCAGCCGCGAAGAACTGCCCGCGCTCGTGCTGCAATTCGGCGAGCAACGGCAGACCGTCCACTCGCCCTACTACCCCGTCCGTGACGCTGCCAAACTCGCCGCCGCTCTCGTCCCCGCACACGACACGCTCGTCGTGCTGGGCATAGGTTTAGGCTACCATTTGCAGTCGCTGGCGCAGAAGCACCTGGGGTGCCTGGTGGTCATCGAGCCGGACAAGCACCTGTTCAACCTGGCGCTGCATCACACAAGCCTGCGAGCGCTGGGCGGGCGCGTGACCTACATCGTGGGACACGAGAGCTTCGAGGCGCCGCGACTGGCCGCTGTTCGCCCGGGCGGGTACGACATCGTCGAGCTGACGGCGCGCACCAGGCTGCTGCCCGATTACTTCGCCCAGGTGAAGCAACGCCTCGAGGGCCGCCCCGCCTACGAGCTGAGCGACCGCTGGCGCTACCGCAAGTTCGCCACGCCGCAGGCACGCATTATCTTCATCGACAGCGGCTACGTGCTGACCAAAGAATGCCTCGAAACGCTCAACGGGCTTGGACAGCAAGTGCGCTACGTGCACATCGACCGCGACAACTACGACTACGCCGAGTTTGTGCGCAGCTTTCTCTCGCTCATCGCCGAGTTCCGTCCCGACTTCGTGCTCACCATCAACCACCTCGGCTTCGACCAGGAAGGCCGCCTCACCGAGCTGTTGAGCGAGCTTGAAATCCCCTACGCCTCGTGGTACGTGGACAGCCCCACCATCGTCCTGTCCGAGAGCGGCACCAACGTCAGCGACTGGTGCAGCATCTTCGTGTGGGACCGCGATTACATCGACGACGTGCACCAACGCGGCTACCCGCACGTGGACTACCTGCCGCTGGCTACGCTGCCATCGCTGTTCCGTCCGCTGGAACTGCCGCAGCGTTATGACATAAGTTTCGTTGGTTCGAGCATGGTCTATAGCACACACAAGAACCTGCGGCGACTGGTGTACAGGCCCGACCTGCTGCGCCAGCTGGAACCGACCGCGCTGCGCTTCCTCGAACTCGACACGCGCTATGTGCCCGACGCGATGGATGCGCTCGAACGCGAGGGCGAGACCTACCGCTTCGACAGCGACGACCAGCGCGAGGACTTCCTGGCCGCCGTGCTCTGGCGCGCCACGCAGGTTTACCGTCTGGGCGGACTGGACAAGCTGGCGCCGTTCTATCCCGACATCTTCGGCGACCCAAACTGGGACGACCTGCTGCGCGACGGCCGCTATCACATCCACCGCGAGGTGATGTACTACGACGGCCTGGCCACGCTGTATAACCAGTCGCGCCTCAACTTCAACATGACCAGTCGCCAGATGAAAAACGCCGTCAATCAGCGCGTGTTCGACGCGCCGGCCTGCGGCGCTTTCCTGCTCACCGACTACAAAGCGCAGCTCGACGAAATCTTCACGGGCAACGGCAGCGACGTCGTGTTCTTCAACGATGTGAACGAGATACCCGACCTTGTAAGTTATTACCTCGGTCACGAGGACGAACGCAGGCGCATCGCGCAGGCGGGGCGGGAATCAATTCTGCGGGCGCACACCTACCGTCACCGGCTCGATAAGTTGCTGAACGTTATGCGAATACGCTACGGGGCCGACGCATGAACCCCGCCGACGTTCTGCGTCTGGCCGCCGGACTGAGCGAATCCGGCGAGGGCTATGTGCTGTGCACGGTCGTCGAAGCGGCTGGGAGTATGCCCGGCAGGCCGGGATTCAAGCTGCTGGTGTGTGCAAACGGCGAAACACGCGGCACCGTTGGCGGCGGCAATGTGGAGCGTGTGGTGACGCAGAAAGCCCGCGAGTTGCTGCAAGACGGCGGCACGGCGCTGCTCACCTACACCCTCACAGAGGACGCAGATGGACTCGGCATGGCCTGCGGCGGCGACATCCGCGTCTTCCTCGAACACATCCCGGCGGCGCGACGGGCCTTTCTGTTCGGCGCGGGGCACCTATGCCAGGCGCTTGCGCCCATTCTGCGTAGCGTCGGCTTCCACGTGGTGGCGCTCGACGACCGCCCCGGCATGGCCACGATCGAGCGCATCCCGCAGGCCAGCGCCTTCGACACTGTCGATTACGCCGACTACGCCGCCACGTTCTCGCCTGGCTCGCATGACGCGGTGATCATCTTCACCCACGGCCACGGCGCCGACCTCGACATCCTGCGCACGCTCTGCGCACGCCGCGTTGACTGCGCATACATCGGCATGATTGGCAGCAAACGCAAGGTGGCGGCCACGTTCGCGGCCATCGAAGAACAAGTGGATGATGCGGCCGACTGGCTGTCGCGGGTGCATGCACCCATCGGGCTGAACGTGGCGCGCACCACCGCCGCCGAGATTGCCGTAGCCATTGCCGCCGAGATGCTGGGGGTGTATAATGGGGTGGAGGATGTGGGGAGTTTGAAGTAGCGCACCCGGTGTGACCGGTTTGTACCGGGGGTTCACCCCCCTGTCAAGGGGGGAAGCGGCAACGCCGCAGGGGGGTATCATTCATGTCAAGTCCAATACATGGTACTCAGTTTATTATCATGACATGGGTAACAGGTTTGAGTTTCTGGGACAAAGTAGAAGTCGCATGTCGAAGAACGTGGCAGTGAGAAACATTGTGGGCAATTACATATATCGTGAGGAAGTAAATGGCAAAACAGAATATTGAAATAGTCTGCGATAAAATATATTGGTCGTATGCGAATTTAGCTATGGCTCATATGGCAGTTAAAAAGAAACAAGATAGATATTCAAGGTTGAATTTTATGATAAGAGCTAAATTATTCAAAGGTCTGAAAAATGGAACTATGAACATGAGAACAATATTTGATGACGAAAAAATTAAATTGGAAACAGGGCAAATTTGTAACTATTGCGGCTCAAATTCCAATCTGTCTATGGACCACATTTTTCCGAAGAAATACGGGGGAACAGACAATGCCGATAATTTAGTCTATGCCTGTAAATCTTGTAACAGTTCAAAGGGAAAAAAAGATTTGATGGAGTGGATGAAAGATAAAGACCATTTCCTGCCGTTGATGATTATTCGACGCTACTTGAAGCTGGTTCATAATTATTGTGTAGTAAATAGTCTGATGAATATGAAGATGGAAGAATTATCGAATATGGGATTACCATTCAGAATCGAATTATTGCCTACTTCATTCCCGTTGCCATCGACATTAGTCCTGAGTAGCAGAAAATAACAAACCAGCACATATATCTACATGCAATTGCTAAGTACATTGTGAATTTGAAGTTGCAACAAACTGCTCACATGGGTTACAGATTGAACCGGGGACATAGGTAACATCGATGGGGTGTTCAAAGGCTGTGAGATTACGGTAATGTACCCGGTGTGACCGGTTTGCATCCGATTTACACCCCCCTGTCAAGGGGGGGAAGCGGCAACGCCGCAGGGGGGTATTTTTGCCAAAGAAAAATCTCAAATACCGACCACAACTCGTAGATTATGCACGACAAAATCGTCGTTCGGGCTGTCTCCCTGAAGTCCGTATGTGGAAACAGCTATTATCCAGGCGAGAGACTGTACGCTATAAGTTCACCCGGCAACGACCCATCGGTGATTTCATCGTGGATTTCTATTGTGCTGCTTTGAAACTGGCTGTGGAAATCGACGGGGATAACCATGCAGAAAAACAAGATTATGATGCGTCACGAGAAAATAAATTGCATCGGCAGGGCATCACGGTTATACGCTATTCGAATCGGGATGTGATGCAGAATCTGGAAGGTGTTTGCGATGATCTGCTGAGACGCATCAATAATCGTAAATGTGAGCTGGGAATATAGAATAGGCGGATTATACCCCCCTGCCGCTTTCGCGGCTTCCCCCCTTGACAGGGGGGTGAAAAAGGTGGTACAAGCTGGGTAATGTGTAGTACTTCCGAATAATGATAGCGTTAACTTAACTGTGGCTGGAAGCCCTTAAGACTGTTTACTCGTAAATCTCACTCGAGGCATTCGTCTTCGCTGTCCTCGTCATCCTCTAAAACGGGCAGAATGTTTTCTTCAAGCAGCAACGAGTTATCGTCCAGTACAGCGCTCAAGTCATTCAGCGACCAGTTACCCTCATGTCGTCCGATACCGTGCATGAACAAAGGGAAATGGACAAAATCCACCTTCCTGCCATCGATTTCTGCCGAGTAGTTGCCGTTAACTACAACCGCAAACGGAAAATGAGTGTCCGGCAGATTGTATTCCCTGATCAGGGCGATATTTACGGAATCGCTTATGTTGTAGAATGTCATTTCATATTCGCCGCTATACTCGTCGAGAAGGCCGTTTACCTTCTCCAGTGTCTGTAGAGACGGGGGCTGATTCTTATGAAAAACCTCTATCGCGTTCAGTGGCTCCTCATTGCTGGAAAGTGTCACCGGCAGCAATATCAGTAACGATACCAAACAACTCATTGCGATATTCTTCATTGTCGTCCTCCACTCAAAGTATGTGTTCAGTCAACTGCATCTCGTACGAAACAGTCAAGCTATTCCACCACCGGCCAGACACGCCCGTCCGCCTCGATGCGCAGCGGCGCTTCTGGGATGTCTTCGCGGGTGAGGTCGCCAATGAGCGCGGCGGCTTCGCGGGTGTCATCAAGGCGCGGGCCGCGACCATAGGCCTGCCTGCACGAGACAAGCTGGCCCGACACGAAACGCCCCGCCTCGTCCAGCTCCACCAGCAGCAGCGGAGCCAGGCCGCCTGTGCCCGACAGATTGAACCGCGCCGGTGTGCAGAAGTTACCCAGACTGTAGGCGATGATGCGCTCGTTGTAGAGGTCGAGGGCACGGGGCACATGCGGTCCGTGCGCAAACACGGCGTCCGCGCCCGCGTCGATAACCAGCCGCGCAAAGGCGTAGATGTCGCCGCGGTTCTCGCCCAGATACATCTCTTCTTCACGGGGCACATGCAAGGCGTCGGCGCCCTCGGCCCCGCCATGAACGCTCACCAGCACGATGTCGCAACTGTCTGCCAGAGCGGCCACGATGCGCCGCGCTTCCGCCTGGCGATGAAAATTCACCGTTCCTGCGTTGGGCGCGAAGGCTGCAAAGCCCACGCGCAGTCCATTGCGGCGCAGCACGGCGGTGGGGTGTTCCTCAAGCCCGGCATAGACAATTCCGACCGCCTGCAAAGCGGCGATTGTCTGCGCGCAGCCGTCGTCACCGAAGTCACGGGCGTGGTTGTTGGCCAGGCTGACAAAATCGAAGCCCCATTCGGCGAGTCGCGGCGCCAGGCGCGGCGGCATGCGAAAGCTGTAGGTCTTGTTGGGCAGGCGAGGTTCTCCTCCATCGCAAAAGACGCCTTCGAGATTGCCCAGCGCCACATCGGCGCTCGCCAGCAATTCGATGAGGGCGCTGTCCAGCAGGCCGCGGCCATCGGCGGACGGCAGATAGTGCGCCTCTGGGAAGTCGGTTCCCAGCATGATGTCGCCCACGGCGGCCACAGTGAGATGACGGGGTGGCTCTGGCGGCGGTTCGTACTCAACGGGTGGTTCCGTCCCCGGCGGCGGCTCGCTGGCTTCTGGCAGCGGCTCTGGCGGGACTTGTTCGCTCGCTGTGGCGAGTGGCGGCTGTGTGGATTGCTCGGCGGCGATTTCGGTCTGAGGTGGCGCGCTGGGGGTGATGTATGCAGGATTGGGGGGCAGCCAAGCGCAGGCGCATGGAATGCAGGTTGCCAGAAACAAAACAATGACGGTACGAATCATGCTACCTCCATATGCTCACATGTATTGCACCAGTGTTTTTTATCAAGATTTTTATTTCCTTTTTTGATTTTCGTCAACTGTAGCCTCGCAAATTCGCTTTTATCCCCTTATCCCTGTTATTGCAGCGCATTATCGTCTCATAGCCGGCGCAGCCCGCTCACAACGAAAACGCCGTAGAGCGTTGATGGACAAGAAATTGATTGACACCAACCATCGCTCGAAATAAAGTGTGAGTTAACTGAGAACAATGTTTGGATGGGATTAAAATATGCTTGTTACACGAAAGTGGCATGTCACCTGCACACGAACCGACTCCTGTAGTGTTCGGTGTTTCAGTGTGCGTCGCTCTGTCGGCAATGTGCTGGTTCTGAGCGCCATCCTGTTCGTCATAGGTCTTCTGGTGGCTTCGCTGGCCAGTGGCCAGGGGTTGCTTCGCTTGCGCCACTGGGACCGGATGAACCATGACAACTCCACTCTCCGCCATCGGCTCGACGGCATGCTCACCCAGCTCGACTCCATCGAAGACCGCCTCTGCCTCATGCAGGACTGGGAAGACCGCGTGCGCGATGAGGAGCACCTGCGCCCCATAGACCCCACCCTTCGCGCCGCCGGTATCGGTGGCGTGCCCCGCGAAGATCGCACCTTCGCCGATTGCGACAGCGACCTGCACCACACCTATAACCGCGTAATCGAGCGTATGCGTCAGATTGGCGGCATCACCAATTACACCCTGGAAACACACCGCGAGGTGTTAGACAAGATCAGCATTCGTGACGAAATATTCCACAGCACCCCGTCCATCTATCCCGCCTTCGGTCGCTTCAGTTGCAGCTACGGCTGGCGCACACATCCAGTCAGCGGCCGCCGAGACTTCCATCGCGGGCTCGACATCAGCAATAGCACAGGTTCTCCCATCTACGCCACCGCAGACGGCGTCGTCACCAGAACGACATTCCAGAAATACATGGGCAACTACATCGAGTTGCGTCACGGTTTTGGCTATGTCACGCGCTACGGCCACCTCGATTCGTTCAATGTCGCCAAGGGCGACGAAGTGAAGAAGGGACAGATTATCGGGCTGATGGGTCGAACCGGCCGCACGACCGGGCCGCATGTGCATTACGAGGTGATCCACTACGGCAAGCACCGCAATCCGTGGTACTTCCTCAGCAAAACAGAGGACGATATCCGGGTCAGCACAGAGTGACCCTCGCTGCTCCACCGGCCTTCCATTGCCTCAATTCAGATCACATCATAAATTTCATTGACACTCGAACTGTCCTTCTTAAATGTGTCTCAAGCTCTGATAGGAGATAGACCTCAATGGATATTTTATACTTTGTAATGCTTGGATTTCATATCATCGTCAGCTTGGGCCTCGTTTTGGTGATTCTGGCCCAGTCGAGCAAAGGCGGCGCTCTTGACGGTATGTTGGGCGGAATGGCCACCAATTCACTTGGCAGCCAGGGCGCCAGCGATTTTATGAAAAAGACCACCCGCGTGCTGGCATTTGTCTTCATGCTTTCGTCCATTCTATTGGCCGTTGTCGTGAAGAACATCAACACCTCCGACGCCCCGCAGTCTGACGTGCAACGCCAGCTGCAACAGGACGAGCAGCAAACCGAAGCGCTCGATGAGCAGGCGCCGGCGGAAGAAGCCGGGGACGCACCCGTGCAAATCGATGTCGCTCCCGCTCCCGCCAGCGACGAATAGCTCAAGACACCCATACAGCGCAGAAGTGGTGGAATTGGCAGACACGCAAGACTAAGGATCTTGTGCCCGCAAGGGTGTGGGGGTTCGAGTCCCCCCTTCTGCACCATGTTTAAGGCCGCAACCAGGTTGCGGCCTTTCTATATATAATAGAGGGGCATTGCTCCTGAGCCCTGCTTACTTTTTTCTCGAAAGAGCTAAGCGATTACAGCTCTTTGCGGGCGTTATTCAGGGCGGCCAGGAAAGCCTCGATGTACGGTTCAAGGTCTATGAACAGTTGGCGGGCACGCTTGATGTCGCCGTTCTTGCCGGCGTTTTCCATATCGACGACCAGCTCGGTCATATCGGGAATGTCGAAGTAATTCATGAAACCTTTCATCCCATGCGCGGCGCGATGAATGCTCTCGGTATCTTCATCTTTCAGCGCCTGCTCGATCTCCTGTTGTGACCGCGGAAACTTCTTGTAGATCAGTTCAAACGTCTTGGCGATGACCTTGACATTGTCGCCCAGAGTCTCGCGAACGTGAGCCAGGTCGATGCGAATATCGAGGACATTAGCCGCTACGGATTCCGTTTCCTTCATCACCGCTGCCTCACCTCGCTCGGCCGACATGACCCGATGCAGCACAAGGCGCAGATCATCGAGCTTGAGCGGCTTCGTGATGAATCCGTCCATGCCGGCGGCCAGGCATTTATCGCGGTCGTCGGAGAGGACGTCTGCCGTCATGGCGATGATTATCTGGTGATGGCCATCCTTCTCCTTCTCGCGGATGGCGCTTGTAGCCTCGAAGCCGTCCAGCAACGGCATATGTATGTCCATGAAAACGACGTCAAATTCGTGCTCGTCCATCTGTCGCAGCACCTCTTCGCCATTACCGGCCTGCACAACCGCATGGCCTTCCGATTCAAGGATTTCAGTAACGATGCCCAGATTGATAGGGTTGTCCTCGGCCAGCAGGATACGATATGACTCCGTTACAGCCGATGCCCCACCACCTGTGAGTGGGAGAACTACAGGCGTCTCGTTCTTCTGCACAAGTCCCAGTTCACGCTTGATGGTAAGCAGCAGGTCGGCGCGCTTGAGCGGCAGATTTATCATCTCGGAGACAACCACGTCATCGGGCACAACCAAAGTGGAGCTCTCGGCGAACGAGACCAGTAGAATAAGGTGTACTCTCATCAGCTTACGATCGGTGGATAGAGCGCGGGCAATATCTGCATAGGCGTCCTCGAAAGGTTCCATCAACAGCAGATCGAAGTCCTCTTTGGCTTGCGCCGCCGCCTTGAGCGCGTCGATGACAAGCTCCGGCATCTCGATAACGGTGCACGCGATGCCGTAATAGCGCAGGGTCTCAGAAATGAACTGCTTGGTGACATCGTTGCGCACAGCGATGAGTATGCGTGGCTTGCGCTTTTCAAACAGCTCGATGTCGCGTTCGAGATCGTTGTCTTCGAGCTGATTCATGCGAAGAGTGAAATGGAAGTCGGCGCCCTTGCCGTATTCGCTTTCTACCCAGATTCGGCCATGCATCAAGTCAACGAGATGCTTGCAGATCGACAATCCCAGCCCGGTACCGCCGTAATTGCGCGCCGTGCTCACATCTTCCTGCTCATAGCTCTCGAAGATTGTATCAAGCTTGTCTGGCTTGATGCCTACTCCTGTGTCACTGACTGTGAAGTGGAGCATGCACTTGCCTTTACTGGTGTTTTCCACTTCGCAGTGAATGACCACCTGGCCTGTTTTGGTAAATTTGATGGCGTTATTGCCCAGGTTGATGAGTATTTGACGAAGGCGGTTGGGGTCGCCACGGAAGAAGGTCGGCACACTGGGGCGAACAAAGGTGAGAAGCTCGATCCCCTTTGATTGAGCCTTGAGAGCCAGGAGACTGGTTACCGAGCCGATTGTTTCAATCAGGTCGAAGTCGATCTTTTCGAGTTTCAGATAGCCTGCTTCGATTTTGGAGAAATCGAGAATGTCGTTGATGAGGTTCAGCAGCGAGTCTGCCGATGCCTGGATGACGTCCATATAGCGGTGCTGACGGTGATTGAGCTGTGTTTGCTCCATCAGTGTCACCACGCCGATAATACCGTTCATGGGGGTGCGGATATCATGGCTCATGCGGGCCAGGAATTCGCTCTTGGTCTGGGTGGCGACTTCTGCCTGGTCGAGGGCTTTCTTGAGTTCGGCTTCGCGCTTCATGCTGCCGGACACATCGATGAACGAGATGACACGGCCTGTGAACCCATCACCGAGACTGTACTGTCGCTCGCATCCCACCAGCACGTTGCCGTTCTTCAGAGACAGCTCGATGCTCCCGACGGGCTCGCCCGCAGAATTCCTCTGTAGCCAGGCTTTGTATTCCTGTGGATTACTCACCTTCGTCTTCATCGAATTGGAAACCGAGTCCCACTTTTTGACCGTGAAGATGGCTTCAGACAGATCCCACATATCGAGCAGGCGTTGGTTGTAATGACTTATCTTACCCTCATGATCGATGACGACGACGCCCTGGTCGATGGCGTCCAGCATGGTGTTGAGCACAGTCACCGATTCCTGCCGGCGCTGCTCTGTGAGCGTGTTGCCCTCGCGGTCACACACAAACAGCAGGTCTGCTTCGGCGCCATCCCAGCGTGTATGGCCGATGGTGTAGATAACGCACCTCGTCTTTTTCCCATCGCGCTGGAGCATGGACGAGAATAGACGCAGATTCATCGGATTCCAGACATCCTCATCCTCACTCGGCTTCCAGGGCTTGGTCTTATTGCTGTCAAACAGCGAATCGAATGTCTGGCCGGTTAGTTCGTCGTGACCTGCGCCTGCCAGGGTTTCCATCTGTGTATTGGCATATTGGATGATGTTGTTCTGGATAATGAGTATGCCGTCCTGAGTGCGTTGCAGCATCTGCTCGCCGCGATTGCGCAGCTCATTGATGGACGAGCTGTCATACACCATAACGAGCAGACAGCGAAAGCGGTGTTCTTCGTCGAACACCGGGTGCATATCGAAAGTGTAATGAACGGGATGATCAATCTGATAGGCCTCGAACACATGACCCAACAGAGGCTGTTTCGTGTTCACCGCCTTGACCACCAGGTGCTGTAGATCGTTGACCGATTCGCCAAACACCTCGACCAGCGTTTTGCCCTGCACAATTTCAGGGTCACTGATACGCTCACCAAGTTCGAGTCCGGTGGCCTTGATGAACTTCGCATTACCGTCGATGAACCATGCCTGGCCCGGCTGGAACGACAGCAATGCGTCATTCTCGAACCTGAGGCGATGAATATCCTCTTCGAGGGACTCTCCCGTCGAAACGACAGTCTGATACTTCTCCGAGATACCGAGACGGATACGTTTTTCACGTGCGAGGTCGCGGCTGAGACGATCGGAGTTGCCAATCATGTCCCGCATCTGAGAGCGCATGCGTCTTTGCGATACGGCCGTGCCGATATACGTGTAGAGCAGCAGCCCGAGCACGATGCCCATGAGCCATATTATGATTGGCTCTACATTTGTAACGGCCTCCAGAAGATGAAGGTCATACATGGTGTCAACAAAGCGTGATGCGTAGGTAATAACTATATCCACGTTCATGTTCTCCTTTTGTCTTTGCCATCGAGAAAGGTTCGCATAGATTTCAGAAATACTCTGTTATCGTCTTCTGATGTTACTGTTACGCGCAGGCATTCGGCAAGGCGCGGATGAGCGCCTACATCGCGTACGGCGATGCCGCAATCCTGTAGATGCAAGTGCAATGCCGCCGAGCAGTCGCCGGCGCTGAACAGAAGAAAATTCGTATGAGAGGGCCACACACGCAGGCCGGGTATCTGGCACATAGCGGCCAGCAGTTCATCGCGCATTTCGCAAACCCGGCGGGTGTGCTCAATGAAAACAGCGCGGTGTTCGAGCATTGTCAGCGCCAGCGTCTGGATGAAAATGCTGCTGTGAAAGAAGGTCATCACCTTGCGCACCTGGTCGGTGTTCTCGCGTTGGCTCACCAAATAGCCAAACCGCAGTCCGGCAGCCGAAAACGACTTCGAGAATGAGCGCACCACCATCAGGTTGGGGAACTCGTCCAGCTTGCTCACCAGGGTTTGGCCGGCGAACTCGAAGTAGGCCTCATCGACCAGCACCGGTTTGGTTGTGCCGCGCAGGATGGCCAGTATCTTCTCCTCGTCGAAAAGGTTGCCAGTGGGGTTGTTGGGCTGGCAGACAACGCACAGCTTGCAGTCGGGGTCGGCGGCGAGTGCGAGATAGGCGGCGAGGTCGAAGTCGAAGTGTTCATCGAGGGGCACGAATCGCGCTTGCAGGCCAACGGCGTTCGCATAGCATTTATAGTCGAAGTAGCTGGGCGACATGGCGGCGAGAAAAGAGCGGTCGTTCTCGCGCACAGCCATAAAAACATGATAGAGCATGTCGTCGGCGCCATTGCCCCACACGACCATATCAGGGGTGACGCCATGTCCCACATAGTCGGCAAGCTCTTGCGCCAACTCGACGGAAACCTCGCTGAAGTAGCGGTTGAGATGCACCTGATCCATGCGCAACAGGAAGGCCTCGCGCACCGACTGGTACGGGTCGAGGACGCTTTCGTTGAGGCACATCATACGCCGCTTGAGCGGCACGGTGATGTGAGCGACTTTTCTGTCTTTCAGGTCACTGCGGAACCGATGCATGCCACCTCCGGATAGTTATCGCTATAATCGGGTGCAATCGCGTCGGCTGTCAACTGGTTTTTGCGAATCCTGGCATACTCGCGGTTTTCTCTTTTTAATATCCCTAATATTCTGAATCAGGATTCACAGGATTCAAGATATTTTCAGGATAAGAATCAAGAAAAAGCGAGCAGGTTTCTTACCTCTTATCTCATAATCCTGCTAATATCCCTCATCCTGTAAATCTTGATTCAGACAATTCTTTTTTCTGCATTCTCCTTCGCCCCGCTCGTCCCGCAAGGCAAAGTTTCAGTTGACAAAATCGCCGGAAATCTGTGTTATATCTTAACAGTTAATATCACCTGATACATAAGGAGAACGACATGCCGCGTGTCACCATCGACCCCCTTTATTGCAAGGGATGCGGTCTCTGCATCGAGGCCTGCCCGCGCAAAATCCTGAAGTTTTCCGACGAGATCAACATCAAGGGCTATCATTACGCTGTCTGCATCGACAACGACCAGTGCATCGCCTGCAAACTCTGCTACACCACTTGCCCCGATGTAGCCATTACTATCGAGAAATAAATGGAGGAAGCATGAAAGTTTTGATGAAAGGTAATGAAGCAGTCGCCGAAGCAGCCATCCGCGCCGGCTGTCGGCATTACTTCGCCTACCCCATAACGCCGCAGAGCGAGCTGATCGAGTATATGGCAAAGATGATGCCCAAGGTTGGCGGGACGTTCGTGCAGGCCGAAAGCGAAATAGCCGCCATCAACATGGTGTATGGCGCTGCCGGCTGCGGCAAACGCGCCATGACTTCCTCCTCCTCGCCCGGCATCTCTCTCAAGCAGGAAGGCATCAGCTACTGCTCTGGCGCCGAGCTGCCCTGCGTGGTGGTAAACGTTCAGCGCGGCGGCCCTGGCCTGGGCGACATCCAGCCGGCTCAGGGCGACTACTTTCAGGCGACCAAGGGCGGCGGGCATGGCGACTACCGCATCATTGTGCTGGCGCCGGCCAGTGTGCAGGAGTTCGCCGACATGGCCGCGCAAGCCTTCGACCTGGCCGACAAGTATCGCAACCCCGTCATGATACTCTCCGACGGTATGCTGGGACAGATGATGGAGCCTGTCGAGTTTGCCGAGCCGGCAACCGAAGACGACCTCGAACGCCTCGACAAGCAGCACTGGGACTGGTGCATGCACCCCAACCAGGACGAGCCGAACCACCACCATCACGAAATCAATTCGCTGGAAATCGACCCGGTAGTGCTCGAGCAGCACGTCATCGCGCTCGGCAAGAAGTTCGACAGGATGGAAGCCGCCGAGAAAAGCTGGGAAGAATATAACCTCGCGCCCGACAACGAGATACTCTGCGTCGCCTTCGGCACTGCCTCGCGCATTGTCAAGTCGGCCATCGACGACCTGAAGGAAGAGGGCGTCAACATCGGCCTCATTCGCCCCATCAACGTGTGGCCCTACCCCAGCGAGGCCATTGCAGCCGCCCTGACCGACAAGACAAAGCTGGTCTATACCTTCGAGCTCAGCCTCGGCCAGATGGTCGAGGACGTGCGTCTGGCCGTGAACGGCAAGGCGCCTGTCGAGTTTTATGGCAAGGTCGGCGGCATCGTCTTCACCCCCGAAGAGGTGAAGGACAAGCTCAAACTGGCGTTGAAGGTTTAGGAGGACCAACATGCAAGTAATCGCAACCAGGCCGAAATCGCTTACCGACGTCGGGTTCACCTACTGCCCCGGCTGCCTGCACGGCGTGGCGCACCGGCTCATCGCCGAAGCCATGGACGAGCTGGGCATGCGCAACCAAACGATGGGCATTGCGCCCGTTGGCTGCTCGGTGTTCGCCTATAAATTCTTCAATTGTGACATGGCCGAGGCCGCTCACGGTCGCGCTCCGGCAGTGGCCACCGGCATGAAACGCGCCCGCCCCGACATGCACGTTTTCACCTACCAGGGCGACGGCGACCTCGCCGCCATCGGCACTGCCGAGATTGTTCATGCGGCCAATCGCGGCGAGCACTTCAGCGTGTTCTTCGTCAATAACGCCATCTATGGCATGACCGGCGGCCAGATGGCCCCGACCACGCTGCCCGCCATGAAGACCTCCACCTCGCCCTATGGACGCGACGTGGACGACATCGGCTACCCCATCGCCGTGTGCGAGATGCTCAACTCGCTCAAGGCGCCATACTTCATCGAGCGCGTGTCGCTGCTGTCGCCCCAGGACATCCTCAAGGCCCGCAAGGCCGTGATGAAGGCCATGCGCTACAACAAGGAAGAGCGCGGCTTCACATTCGTCGAGCTCATCTCGACCTGCCCCACCAACTGGGGCCTCGATCCGCTCAAATCGTGTGAATGGGCACGCGAGAACATGCTGCCCTACTTCCCCATCGGAAACTTCCGCGACAAAGGCGCCGAGGGAGGCGACAAATGAAGTACGAAATGATCTGCTCAGGATTTGGCGGTCAGGGCGCCCTCACGGTGGGCAAGTTCCTCGCCCTCGCCGGCATGAACGAAGGCAAGCACGTTTCGTGGCTGCCCAGCTATGGTCCCGAGATGCGCGGCGGCACCGCCAACGTCAGCACGGTCATCAGCGACCGTCCTGTGGCCTCGCCGCTGGTTACCACGCCCGATATCCTCGTCGCGCTCAACCAGCCATCGCTCGACAAGTTCGGTCCCGATGTGCGCGAGGGCGGCCTTATCATCGCCAACAGCGACCTCTGCCCGGGCGGGTTCGAGCGCGAGGGCGTCGATATCGTCTTCCTGCCCATGAACACCATCGCCAAAGAGTGCGGCTCGATCAAGGTGACCAACATGGTCTCCATCGGCGCGCTGCTCAGTCGCAGTGACGTGGTCAAAATCGAGAGCGTCAAGAACGCGCTGCAGGAACTGCTGGCCGAGAAGAAACCAGCCCTGCTCGAGGCCAACTTCAAGGCCATCGACGAGGGTTTGGCGAGAGGGAAGGCGTAAGAACCGAAAAGATAATACAGTAAGAGGGAGGCGTCCGCAAGGGCGTCTCCCGTTTTCAGGGGCTCTGCCCCGAACCCCGCCAAACTTTTTACAAAAAGTTTGGCCCCACGCTTTTTCTTGACAATCCGCGCCCTTGCCTGAAAGCTCTGCCGAATGACACAAGGGGAGATGCCGCATGCTCTATTATGACGTTCCCGAAGCCTACGACCTGTTCTTCAACGACAGCTACACCGAGCAGACGCGCAGTTTCTTCGAGAAGCTGTTTGTCGGCCACACCATGCGCGGCGTGCTCGACTGCACCTGCGGTACCGGCCAGATGAGCCTGCCGCTGGCCCGCATGGGCTTGCATGTCACCGCCAGCGACATTAACCTGCACATGCTGAAGAAAGCGCGCCAGAACTTTGCCGCCCAGGAACTTATGGCCACCTTTCAGCGCGCCGACATCCTCGAGCTGGACAAGACAGTGCGCGGCACGTTTGACGCCGTGCTAGCCACCGGCAACTCGCTGGCGCATGTGCAACCCGACGCTCTCGAAACCGCCCTGCGCCAGATGGACAGCGTCCTCAAGCCCGGCGGCCTGCTCTACTTCGACTCGCTCAACTGGGAACTGATTCTCGAACGCCAGCAGCGGTTTTATCTGTTCAATCCGCTCATACGCGACAAAGGCCGCGTAAACTACATCCAGGTGTGGGACTATAATCGCGACGACTCGATGACCTTCAACTTCCTCATCTTCGAGGAGATTGGCGACAAGATCGTCTCGAAGCGGCAGTTCTATGTCATCTACTACCC
Source organism: Candidatus Cloacimonadota bacterium (assembly GCA_021108395.1). GTDB lineage: Bacteria > Cloacimonadota > Cloacimonadia > Cloacimonadales > JAIOQZ01 > JAIOQZ01. The sequence continues at coordinate 197,378 of JAIOQZ010000032.1, read as the reverse complement.
GTTCCAGCGCGACACGGTAACCGTGCTGCTCGAGGGCATGGGCTACACCGACATCAACGTGTGCAGGCTGGGCGACGCAGATCAGCACGACATCTCCGAAGCCAACTGGTATGCGCTCACAGCCGTGAAGCCGCTGTCGGAAGAACTCGAGCCGGTACACAAAGCGCCAATGCGACCCCGCGCAACAAAACGGTGAGAGACGTATGCCATTGATAATTACCGATGGGGCAAAGTATGAAGAAATGTAGGCTTGGAATGTTCTTCAAAGCTTCAATACTTCTATTTATTCTGATTGTGCCTGTTTGCAGATTATCAGCTCAAACGTATTATGCACTACCTGCTGTGAATGTCCCCTTGCATCTGGAAAAGAGCGAAATCAGACTATTTGCGGGATTTACTTATGGTAGCGAAGTGGGTGGAAGTGGACTGCAAGTGTCCACATCCATCACATCAAATATTGCTCTTATGGGTAATTCTTTCATGTTGTCTCGCAATCACTTCGATTCCCCAAAACGCACAAAGGGAAACATGCATAGCATCGGAATTGGATTGTTTGCGCCAAATAAACATTTTATCTTTGAGATTTATCCAGGCATTAGTTGGGGTGAAATGAGCTTCAGCAGTTCAGCTGATTACAGGCTCGAAGTGCAATATTACAAGCCATTTATTCAACCATCAATTGGGTTCAGGACAAAGCATTTTGAAACAGCTTTTTCTACGGGAATTTGTATAATCAAATACCATCACATCGAATCAAATTTCACTAATGAATACGTTTCTGAGGAAATTCAATATTTGCGGGAACATAGAAAAAGAACTGTCTTTGAACCTGCATTTACCATTCGCTATGGCTCACGGAGATTCAAAGCTCAACTTCAAGTTGCAGGTTCAGAAAATATCATCTATCATCGATTTCGGCAGGAAGGAGTGATGGTAAGTCTTGGAATATGTGTTCAATTTGATTTGATAGCTAATATTTAGATAATGGAGAGAGACGCATAAACATACATCGTTGCGACCCCGCGCAACAAAACGCTGAGAAAACGTTACAGAAGTGGAGAATATACAATGAAAGCAAAGGAAGAGCAAATGGCAATGATTGCAAAGCTGTGTTATTCCAGTGATTTCATTGATAAATTCATCTGTGGGAACGCTGTTGATGTTATGAAGCAAATACCTGACGGCAGCGTTGATCTGGTTGTAACATCACCACCGTACAATTTGAAAAATTCCACAGGCAATGGAATGAAAGACGGAAGGGGAGGTAAGTGGGCAAACGCAGCATTAGTTGATGGTTACTCTCATTACAATGATAATATACCCCACGATGAGTATGTGAATTGGCAAAGAGAGTGTCTGGCGGAAATGTTACGTGTTATTCCTGATGATGGAGCGATTTTTTATAATCATAAATGGCGTGTGCAAGCTGGTTTGCTACAGGACAGAAGCGATATTGTTTCGGGCTTTCCCGTTAGACAAGTAATCATATGGAGACGGAAAGGCGGGATTAATTTCAATCCTGGATATTTTTTGCCAACATATGAAGTGATATACTTGATAGCCAAACCAAAATTTAAACTGGCAAAAAAGGCTAACGCCCATGGCGATATCTGGGAGTTTTGCCAGGAGAGTAAAAACATTCATCCGGCTCCTTTTCCTGTGGCGTTGATTGAACGAATTATCTCATCGACAGACAGTAGAATAATTCTTGATCCTTTCATGGGTTCCGGTACAACAGCATTAGTTGCAAGGAACCTGAATAGAAGTTTCATTGGCATAGACATTTCTCCTGAATATTGTGAAATGGCGCAGAAGAGACTGGAAAATCCGATAACGGCGCAAAGCTCCGATTGAGAAGAGAGGCTTTGATAAATTTGTACGCAGAAGTCAAACAATACTAAGATAGTAAACACTAATAGGGAGGATTCATGAAACGTTTCGTATTATTCACTTTCGTACTTGCATTCGTGCTGGCCGGATGCGGCGCAAACCGCACCGTCACCCGCACCGCCGTGGACGAGACCATCGACATATCGGGTCGCTGGAACGACGTGGACAGCCGCGAAGTGGCCAATCAGATTGTCACCGACGTGCTGGCGCGTCCCTGGCTGTCCGACTATATGATGGCCAGTGGCGAGAAGCCGGTGGTGGTGGTGGGTCCGGTGCGCAACAAAAGCTCCGAGCATATCTCCATCGAAGCTTTCGTGAATGACATAGAGCGCGAACTGGTGAACAGCGGCAAAATTCGCTTCGTGGCCGGCGACGACATGCGCAATGCTCTCAGCGCCGAGATCATGCACCAGCAAACCAACGCCAGCGAGGAAACAGTCAAACGCCTCGCCTCGCAAACCGGCGCCGACTTCATGCTCATGGGCACACTGCTCAGTATCGAGGACAAGGCGGATGGCCGCAAGGTGATGTACTACCAGGCCGACATGGAACTCATCAACATCGAGACACACGAAAAGGTGTGGATGGGCACAAAGAAGATCAAGAAGCTTATCGAGCAATCCGGCGCCCGCTGGTAAAGGCGTGACGTGAAACCAGCACGACTGGCGGTTCTCGTTGTCGTCGGAGCGCTATTGCTGGCCGGTTGCGCCAGCACTCGTACCTCGAAGGAGCACCTCGTCGGCGTCGAGCAGAAGCTCGAACAGCACGACTACGCAGGGGCAGCGTCATTGGTCGAGGCAGCCCGCGACACCGGCTATACGCCCAAGGAGCGCGTGGCCTTCTACCTCGACCTGGGGATGTTGCAACATTACAGCGGCGACTGGCAGACATCGAGCACGAACCTCACCGACGCCGAATATTCTATCGAGGATCTGTTCACCAAGAGCGTGAGCAAGGCGGCGCTTTCGCTGCTGCTGAACGATAACGCGCTCGACTACTGCGGCGAGGACTACGAGGACATCTACCTCAACGTGTTCAAATCGCTCAACTACGTCCATCTGGGGCAGTTAGACGGGGCATTGGTCGAGATACGCCGCATCAACGGCAAGGTGCAGCATCTCGAAGACAAATACGCCGATCTGGCCAGTGGCTACGGGCAATCGGATGACGCCAAGATCGAGATGGAGGCCGGAACCACGCGCTTTCATGTTTCGGCGCTTGCCCAGTGGCTGTCCATGCTGCTCTATCGCGCCGACCGCAAGTATGACGACGCCCGCATCGCCAGTGAGGGCATCGCTCGGGCGTTCTCGACCCAAAGTCAGCTATACCCCTTCCCGCAGCCTGCGCTCGATGGCTACCTCGCCCCCGCCGGCGCCGCCCAGCTCGACATAATCGCCTTTGTGGGCCGCAGCCCCGACAAGAAGGCCAAAACGCTCTACGTTCACACCGAAGAGGACTGGATCATCATCGCTACCACCGAGGAAAACCCGCGCAAGCATCAGGAACTCGAAGAGCTGAACGCTTTCCCGTGGGTAGGCGTCGAGGAGGGGTATCACTTCAAGTTCCAGCTTCCCTACCTCGAGGCGGTTGGCACCGACGTGGGCCGTGTGCGCCTGCTGGTGGACGGCCAACCCGCAGGAGATCTCGCCCCCATCGAGAGCATTGAGCAGGTGGCGCTGGACACCTGGAAACTGAAAGAACCCATCATTTACCTCAAAACCATCATCCGCGCCACCCTCAAAGGCCTGGTTGCTGAGCGCGCCAAGCAAAGGATGACCGAGGAGGTTGGCGGCGGAGTGCTGGGTTTTGCCGCTCGCATAGCCACAGACATCGCTGTGGACGCCACAGAGAACGCCGACCTGCGCATCAGCCGGTTCTTCCCCTCACAAGCGCTCGTGGGCGAGTTCGAGGTGGCGGCAGGTTCGCATCAGCTTGAAGTTGAATACTACACACCCGCCGGGAGGCTTCTGTTCACCGACGACCTCGGAACGGTCGAGGTGCGGCAGAACGGCCTGAACCTGGTAGAGACCTTTTACCTGAAATAATGGAGACGATCATGCGTAAAGCCCTGTTGCTTCTGCTGGTTATCCTCACAGTTTCCTGCGCCGTGCACGCCCGACGAGGCAACGACTCCCGCCCCGGCTGGCTGAACGACCCCAAGTCGCTGTACCCGGACAATATCTACCTCTCAGCCATCGGCGAAGGCGACACCCGCCGACAGGCCGAAGCCGACGCCGCCGCTTCGCTCGCCCGCATCTTCGAGACGCGCGTTGAGACACAGAGCACGTTCGAGGAGCACTATTACGAACTGGTGGTGGGCGATCAGGCGGACGCCGTCACCACCACCAATCAGCAGCAGGACATCACCCTGTCGTCCCAGCAGACGCTGCTGAACGTGCAGTATGGCGAGAGCCACACCGACAACCTGGGCCGCACGCACATCATCGGTTACATCGACCGGATGCGCACCGGCCAGGTGTATGAGGAAAAGATCGATCGCGGAGCGGGCAAAGTGCGTAACTTCCTGCGCAAAGGCCGCCAGAGCGAAGACCTGCTGGCCGCCTACGCCTACATCAGCGCGGCGCTCGTCATCAGCGACCACAACGAGACGCTCATGGAGCAGCTCGCCATCATCTCGCCAACCATGCACGAGTTCATCGAACTGGGCTATCGCCACGAGGAAATCCTGGCCGAGCGACGCGAGACCGGCCAGCAGATTGGCATCGATGTCCGCGTGACGGGCGATAGCGAGGGGAAGGTGGAGGCCGTGCTGCGCGAGTTGCTGTCGCAACGGGGATTCGCCCTGCGGCAAAACGGCCTGTTGCGAGTCAACGCCGAGGTACGCTTCGAGGACGTCGATTTGAATCAGCCGGACAAGGCGTTCGTGCGCTGGCATCTGACGGTGAATGTCGAGAGAGCGGCGGGCGAAAGCCTCGTGAGCTACTATGAGAAGCAGCGCGAAGGCAGCATAAACCGCTCGCAGGCGGTCGCGTTCTCCTACCGCGAGATGGAAAAGAAGCTGCGCAACAACTTCATGAAGCAGTTCATGGGCTACCTGGCGGGACTGGCCGAGTAACGCCCAGGGGGCGTTACCATCGAACGAAAGCTTTGCAGCACTAACTTATTTATGAAGTTAGTGCTGCATGGCGAAAGTGGAATACACCGCCCAAACAAACCCCTCACCCAACAAAAAAAGCCCCCATTGGGGGCAAAATGGTGGAGCATAGCGGGATCGAACCGCTGACCTGCTGATTGCGAACCAACCGCTCTCCCAGCTGAGCTAATGCCCCACATGAACGAACAAATCCAGCGGTGCGCTGCCGTCAAGGAAAAAGAGGGGGGGGGTGGAAGCTGCAATGTTGAGGTTTGCGAAAAAATTCCTCTCAGTCTATTTTTTTTTTGCTTGACAAATGATTTTTCCTCAGCGACACTTGTTGTGAGAGTATGCAGTAAAATGGAAAAGTATCTCGGTAATTTTGCCGGAAACACTTGACAAACCTGTAAGGAGGGTTATGATGAACGTAAAGAAGATAGTAGTGCTTGCCTGTCTGTTGGTCATGGCAGGGCTGTTAACTGCCACCATAGTCAAACTTGAAGTTAGGAGTGTCTACTATAATCAAGGAGAAGTGCACATCTTAATGGACCCGGAAGAAGGCCTGATTGGTGAGTGGAATGAACCTCCCACTGTTTATTGCTGTGGGACGGATGTGTTCTGGGTTACTGGGTATGCTAATCAACTTTGTTACTTCTACGTCGATCAGAATGGAAGAACCGGTTGTACCGCGCGCACGATCCCCAATATAGCCCCACCTGGTTATTATACCGTGCAAGTTAGCATACCGGTTGATCCCAACCACGTGCATCGAGAAAACCCATAATCAAGACGCGATAACCAGGAGGAGTGATCATGAATTCTATCTACCTGTATGTGCTCTCAGCGCTCCTCCTTTGTTTATTGGCGTCACTCGGCGCGCAACATAACACCCTCGAATTCGAGGAAATATCGAGGTTCGCCTATACATCTCACGACGGCGGCGGCGCTCGTAAGCCAGTCGTTAATTACCCATATGTGTATCTACCCGACACCTATGGAATTCAGGCGTGCCTGTGGGACAGCACGGCCAACACCTTCGAGCGTGTGTGCAATCTGGGTTTTGAGGGGCGGTCGATGGACATCGTTGGCTGGAACAATTGCCTGTTCGTTTGTGTGAGCCATTCCTCATGGACGCAGGTAACGCCGGAAATGGCAGCGCTCCACAAAATCGATGTCTCCAATCCGACCCAACCGCAGATGACGGGTTCACTGACCGCCGGAGAGAGCGATACATCTTACGGCAATCTCAGAATCGTCAACGATGTTCTGATGGCTTACCGTATTCAGAACGGTTATATGAACGCGCTGGTTCTCATCGACCCCGAAACGCTCGATGTTCTTCATGAATATCCCGATTACTATCGTTATTCTATCCTCGATGGGGGATATCTGATTACACGTGCGATGCACGCGGAAGCGTTCAACATCTTCACGGTCGATGCGGCGACCGGCCTGACGCATGTGACTGACATCCAACTGCCCTACGAGGTAAATTCTTTTCCAGCCTTCGTGAATCTTGGTGGTGACAGTGTTGTCACGCAGTTCTGTCACATCATGGACATCTGGGACTGCTCCGACATCACAGACTGGCAGCTTCTGTCCACGATAGATGACGGCAGTTCGCATCCAGCGGTGAATGTGGGGCGTTACCTCATTTTCGATGACTATTCCGAAGGTTACAGGTTCTTCGTCTATGACGTGCTGAACCCCGCCCAGCCGGTATTAGTCAATGAGCAACTATACCCGGAAGAGCCGGGGATGTTCTTTGGTATGTACTCCCATCTGTTTGCGTGTGGCAGCTATGTGTTTCAGCAGGGGAGCGCGGCTGGTTTCAACAACTATGTTGTGCTGGCTGACGGGCAGATAGAATACGGCGCTTCCTGCTATGAGTACAACGCGATATGGGCCAGCGGCCGCAAGTATGGCAACCACCTCCTGCTGCCAGTGACCTTTGACGGCCTTATCTGCTTCGATGTGTCCGATCCCGCCAACCCTGTCGAGGATTTCCGCTTGTTCGACAACGCGACCCTGTCGATCAGGATTAATGGATCATTGCTGTATGCATTCATCTATCCAGACCATCAGAACGGCAACCCCCTGGAGCAGATCTATGATATCACCGATTTGCAGAATCCTCAACTTCTGTTCTCACAAGAGCCTACCTACGGTTCGTCTGTCTTTTTCAATCCAGATGAAGCGAATACATTCTACAAGATGAATTTCGACGAGATGAGTTTTGAAAAATACTTGGCGCAGAACGGCGTCGCTGAATGCGTTTGGAACTGGCCTACAGGATCTGTCCTTGTCGAACCGGTTTTCAGCGACGGGCATGTGTATTGTGCGCAGGATTACATCACGGGCCGTCGCGACCTGCATGTGTTCGAGGGCTTCGCCGAAGACGAACCGGCACTGCTACATGTTCTCGATGATTACATACCGGAATTAGGTCGCCTGAAACGAGCCGGAGACTACGTCTTTACATATGATTTCTCCTCTGCTGAGTACGCCAAATTTCTGCGGGATGGGGTTGAATTCACCGTGGACAACGGCTTGCGCGGATTTGGCTGGGGAGACTTCGTGGGCGTGGGACACGATATGTCCGCCAATTTCTACGATGTTTCTCAGTCGCCCTCCGGCTTCCTGGAACCCGATACGGTATTGCCACAGCATTGCCCTATCGAGTATATCGAGCGAGACGACGAATACATGTATGTGTTCACCAACAGCAACATCGCCATCTACTCTTACACGGTCGTGGGCACGGACGAGACGGAGGGCATCCTGCCTGCCGGCGGTTTGAGCGTGTACCCCAACCCCTTTAACCCGCGCACGACAGTGGCGTTCACCTTGCCTGCGGCGTCGGAGGTGGAACTGGTGGTGTACAACATCCGGGGCCGGCGCGTTGCCACCCTCGTTGATGAATACTTGCAGGCCGGTGAACACGCCATTACCTGGACAGCCGCAGGCTGCGCCAGCGGCGTCTATTTCACGCGGCTCGAGGCCGCCGGCGAAACCCATACCCGCAAGATGCTGCTATTGAAGTAGTGGCTGAACAGATAAACAAAAAAAAGCCCCCATTGGGGGTAAAAATGGTGGAGCATAGCGGGATCGAACCGCTGACCTCCACACTGCCAGTGTGGCGCTCTCCCAGCTGAGCTAATGCCCCATTCGTCAGGCCTCTCGACCCACGTTGCGACAGACTCTTTATCTCGCGTTTGCCGGTCAAGGTTTTTGTTTGCAAAACCGCGTAACGACTCGACCCTCTCGACCGTTCCAACCACAAACACCAAGAAATAGCTTTACGCCTCGAACGCCTTTTACAGACTTGGGCGAAACTCAACCGCATGGGGGTTGGATGAAACGCATCCTGCTGATCGCGCTGCTGCTGGCGGCCATATTCGCGCCTGCAATGGCGCAGGAAGTTATCACCGAAATCGAAGTGAGAGGAAACCAGAACATCGACCGCGACCTCATCCTCTCGGTCGTACCGTTCAAGCTCGGCGACTTTCTCGTTCCCGACCAGGTCGGACTGACCATCAAGAATCTGTACCAATTGGGTGTGTTCGACGACGTCGCGCTCGACGCCGAGGAACGCAGTCACGGCATCGCGCTCATCATCCGCGTGACCGAGTTCCCCGTTGTCGCCGACATCAGCATCAAGGGCAACCGCAAGCTGAAAGACGACAAGATCGAAGAGATTACCGGTTTGCGCGTGGGCAGCTACTGGTCACCATACTTTCAGGCTGAGATAGTACGCAAGGTATCCGAGGAATATGCCGGCAAAGGCTACCATAACGCCGAGATCGAGTTCGAGGTGGCCGAGCAGCCCGACCTGCAAGTGGCTGTAACCCTGCGCGTAGAAGAAGGCGAGAAGATCAAGCTGCGCCAGATCCGCTTTCACGGCAATCACCAGGTTTCTGCCCGCAAACTGCGTGGCAGGATGAAGACCAAACAGGCCAGCCTGTTGCGCAGCGGCAAGTTCGAGGATGAAGTGTTCGAGCAGGACTTGCAGGCGATTATCGACTACTATAACCGCGAAGGCTTCGTTGACGCCCGCGTCATCAGTCACGATGTGCAGGTTCTCGAAGGCCGCAATATGCAGATCGACATCTACCTCGAAGAGGGCGAGCAGTACCGCTTTGGCGAGGTGCGGGTGCTTGGCAACGCACGGTTTACGGAAGAAGCCATCACCGAGTTTTTCCGCTTCAAGGATGACGAGCTGTTCGACATGGAGAAGTTCAACAAACAACTATACGATGTCAACTCGATGTACTATGAAGAAGGCTACATCTACGCCCGTTTCGATCATGTACTCGAAAAGCGTGGTGACCATATCGACATCCTGCTGACTGTGGAGGAAAACACCCGCGCCCGCATCCACAAAATTCACTTCGAGGGCAACCGCCGCACGAGAGAGAAGATTCTGCGACGTCAGATCATCATCCACCCTGGCGATTACTTCCGTCAGTCGCTGGTGATGAAGTCGCAGCAGAACATCTACAACCTCGGCTTCTTCGAGCCCGACCTCTATCCCGACATCCAGCCCATCAATGCCAACGGCGATGTCGATCTCGTCATCCATGTGAACGACAAGACCTCTGGTTCGGCCAATGGCGGCATTGGCTACAACACGCAGGACAGCTTCGTCGGTCAGTTCTCGATCAGCCAGAACAACCTCTTTGGCAGCGCCATGCGCGCCGGACTTTCCTGGGAATTCGGCGGCAGTACCAACAACTTCGAGTTCGACTTCAACAATCCCTACTTCCTCGACTCGAATATCTCGTCCGGTTTCAGCGTGTTCCACACGAAGAAGGAGTGGGACAGCTACAACTACCAGGTTCTGTCCACTGGCGGCTCGGTGCGTGCAGGACGCAGCGTTCACTTCCTCAACTACGCCAAATTCATTCTGGGCTACTCATACAGCGCCAAGAAATACGAGATTCAGAACAGCAACGACGACGCTTCCGATTATATCACCGAGCTCGACGGGCTGAAATGGCAGCATAACAGCTCGGCCTATCTGACCTTTTCTCGCGACAGCCGCGACAACGTCTTCTACCCCACTGCCGGTTCGCAATTCACGATCTATCAGGAAATCGCCGGTGGTATCCTCGGCGGCGACTTCGACTACTACAAGGTTATCGGTGAAATGCGCTGGTTCATCAAGACCTTCTGGAAACTCGTACTGCGCACCAAAGTGCGCTATAGTTACGTAACCGCCTACGGTCGCAGCGACCTCGTCCCGCCGGAAGAGCGCTTTTACCTCGGCGGTACCGGCGTGGAGGGCGTTCGCGGTTATCCCGACCACTCGATAGGCCCCGATGACGGCGGGCACCGCGCTGTCATCATGTCATCCGAATATGCCTTCCCAATCGCCGGCGATCAGATCATCGGCCTGCTGTTCTTCGACACCGGCGACAGCTACGACGATCTCACCGAGTTCAATTTCTGGAAGATGAAGAAGGGCGCCGGCCTCGGGCTTCGTGTGCGCAGCCCCTTCGGGCTCATCGGTTTCGACTACGCGCACAACTTTGACGCCAACCAGTGGGAGCCGCACTTCCAGTTCGGTACCACGTTCTAAGCCAGGGAATTACACCGTCTTCAACCCCGCTGTTCCGGCGGGGTTTTTCATTCAAATCACCCAGCCTCGTTCTGCTCCTTTTCGTAATATCTTGACATATGTCATTTTTTGAAATATCTTCTTGGAAATTCTTAGGAGGATGTTATGCCTGACTGTAGCTTAGTAACCGGATGCCCATTTTTCAATGACAGGATGAAAGGCCTGGAAGCTGTGAAAAACATGCTGAAGAAAAAGTACTGCCATGGTGATTTCGATAATTGCGCCCGCTACATGGTTTTCAAGAAATTGGGAAGGAGCGCCGTGCCTGCCGATTTGGCGCCGAACCAACAAGCACGCGCAAAACAGCTTCTGTAAGCCTGAGCAGATACACGGCCACCTCGGCCTGACGACAGGGTTGCGCGGAAAACCTTGACACCTGTGACTACAAACGGAAGTTTGCCCGTGTTCGGGGTGTAGCGCAGCCCGGTTAGCGCACTGGTTTTGGGAACCAGGAGTCGGAGGTTCAAATCCTCTCACCCCGACCAATTTTGTGAATGTCGCAGATGTATTACACATAGTGTGGGCGTTTAGCTCAGTTGGAAGAGCCCCTGCTTTACACGCAGGTGGTCGGGGGTTCAAGTCCCTCAGCGCCCACCATTTTATTGAGGATATTATGCACACGACATCGTTTAATAAAAAGAATGCTAATGTCACTACAAAATACTCAACGATTACTCTTCATAATCTGAATCACTCCCAAGTAGTTAGTGATTTTATTACTGCTTTGAGTTGCTTTAGGTCAATTAAATCGCGTCGGTTAACAATTGCTATTGATAAACCAGATAAGTACTTTCCTAATGCTTGTGTGCCCATTACTGGTATCGTTGAGTGCTTGAAGCGCGACGGACTTGACATTGAAATAACCAATCATCCCCTTGTTGAAGACAATATCATCCTGAATCCTCTGCGATTCAATTCATCTGCAATCCCAACCGCACATGTTATGAACAAGGTGTGGGAATTCACTGACTCGAATGATATTAACTTTCTTGTCACTAAACTGATCACCAGTATTGCACAGTCAGGTTCATTTGCGCGTGGCGCGCTTGACAGCCTTGAATGGTCGATGAATGAAGTTATGGACAACGTCATTCAACACTCGGAAGTGGATCGTGGTTTTGTCATGTGCCAGGTACACACTTCGGCAAAGCATGTCGCCTTCTGCGTTTTCGACTATGGAATCGGTATCTATGAGTCGCTACGCCGAAGCAATATTCCCCCATCCAGTCCTGTCGATGCGATCACATCAAGCATTCAGGAGGGAGTTACTCGAGATAAGAACATCGGTCAGGGAAACGGGTTATGGGGTATGCATCAAATTGTAGTGAATAATGAGGGCAGACTGTCCATTATTTCGGATTCCGCAACATATTTCTTTGTGCGCGGTAAAGCTCACACCTCTAGTAACATACCAATATTGTCCTATAATAAGAAGCACAGGAACACTACTGTTGACTTCCAGCTCGATATTGACAAAGAAATTGTTCTGCCGTGGAAACAATCCACTATCTACACTCCACCGTTTCAATCCCGCATGGAACTTCTCGAAAACGGATCCGGCGCAATTCTGTTCAAACTGGCAGAGAAGCAAGGAGGTACAGGAACTCGACAGTCAGGGGCCATGCTCAGAAATGAAATCCACAATATATTAATTGAGACCGATAAACCAATTGAAGTCGATTTCAGCAATATCAGCGTAATCTCTTCTTCATTTGCCGACGAATTGATTGGCAAGCTAATCTCAAACATCGGTTTCTCACGTTTTTCACAGTATATCAGAATTACGAATTGCAATCAGTTCATCAATGACGTTATTGATAGAAGTGTCGTTCAGCGTTTGAAAACTCTGTAACCACGACACCTGAGTCATTTAGGCACCTCCTTTCCTTCACCCGTAACGCAAGTGTCATCGCGACACACATTAATTCATTGACACCTATCTACCTGCGCGACCTACTAGACTATGAGATATTTCAGATGCTGCGCTATCACCTTGTTGGTCTGCTTTGCTGGCTTGCTGACCGCCCAAATGCCCATCGGTGACACCCTCACCGTCATTCAGCGCCCGTTGCTCAGCGTACCGCAGATCGTTACGCCGGGGCAAAGCTTCATCATCGAATGCAACGCGCCTGCCGCTACACAGGACTGGTCGGCCCAGCTCGTTCATGAAGGCGTCACCCTGCCGCTCACGCTCGTTTCCCAGTATCACGACGCCGATTTCGAGCGCTGGTTCATCGAGGTGCAGTCCCCTACCCCCGGCCTCTATGAGCTATACGATTTACGCGTCTCGGCTGAGGGCATCGAACCGGACACCGAGAAAAACGCGGTTCACCTCGTGCCGGAATACAAAACCGATTACACCTTCGTGCACCTCACCGACACGCATCTACCCACACATTATTACTATTATGAGCCTGAATCGCTGACCGACTCGACCGAAGTTGATGACCTGCGCGAGGTAATCCGTGACATCAACCTGATACACCCGGAGTTCGTGCTGTTTACCGGAGACGTGGTCAACGAGGGCGAGCTCGAGGATTTCCAGAACCGGCGATACTTCACGCGGGCGAAACGACTGCTCGCAGAATTCGAGGTGCCGGTGTACATCGTCGCCGGCAATCACGATGTCGGCGGCTGGGACGCGACACCGGAACCCGACGGAACCGCCCGTTACAACTGGTGGAAGTTCTTCGGCTGGCCCCGGCTGGATGACCCGCCCCCCGCCGATCCATATTACACCCAGAACTACAGCTTCGAATATGACGCCATCGTTTTCCTGGGAATGGAAGCTTACATCAACTACGATGACTTTCGCTACAACATCTACGGCGGTGAGAGCTTCACCAATCTACAGATGCTGTGGTTGCAAGAGCAGCTCGAGCTTCACATAGAGGCCACGAGCCGCGTGTTGTTCTATCATTACGATTTCGACAACCAGATAGACCTACAGCAACTGGGCATCGAGATGGGCCTGTGGGGGCACATTCACAGTAACTCCGGCAGTATATACACCCAGCCCTACGATCTGGCAACCGAAAGCGTATGTGACGGCAACCGCGCCTTCCGGCTCATCAGCGTGAACGACAACGTCCTACAGCCGCATAATACGATGTACGCCGGCGCGGAAGGCCAGCGTCTCGAGATTGACTACCTGCCCTCGAACAGCGGGGTAGCGGATTCGGTTACAGCCGTCATCGTCAACCTCTACAGCCAGAGCTTCACCGATGCCAGGATCAAATTCATCATGCCTGCCGGCGACCACGGCTACACGCTCTCCGGCGGCGAGTTGCTTCAGGTGGACAGAAGCGGTCAGTTTAACGTGTGCTATGTGAGCGCCGACCTGCCGGCGGGTTCGAACATCGAGGTGAGCATCGCAACCGACTACACCGCCATCGACGAGGCGAGCGCCCCGCAGAGCATGGTTGGCCTGCGCTGCTACCCCAACCCGTTTAATCCCGACACAACCATCTCGTTCACCTTGCACACGGCCGGTGACATTGAACTGACGGTGTTCAACGTCGCCGGGCAGCGCGTGCAGACACTGCTACGCGGGCGTTTGCAGGCTGGGCAGCACACTGCACAGTGGAACGGGAGTGACCAAAACGGCGAGTCGGCAAGCTCGGGCATATACATCTATGAACTGAGCGTGAACGGCGAAAGAACCACCGGCAAATGCCTGCTGCTGAAGTAAGCGGAGCAGACATGCTCGTCTCACTGTCCAATCCCGCAAGCGAACGCCTGGGAGGTGTCACTTGAGAGAGCAGATGACGCTCCAACCCATCGGAGTTATCCACAGTCCATACGCCACCGTAGAGGACTGCCCCGCCTACAGCGAGAGCCGCGAGCAAACCTACCGCATTGAGGTATTCCCCGAATACGCTCCGGCGTTGAACAGCGTTGAAACCTGCACCCACATTCTGGCGCTCTACTGGATGCACCTCGCCCGCCGCGATCTTCTCACCCAGGGATACCGCTGGGATAACCAACCCCACGGCACCTTCGCCCTGCGCTCGCCCCATCGCCCCAATCCCATCGCACTGGCCACCTGCGAGTTGCTGCGTCTCAAGGGACGCATCCTCACCGTGCATGGACTGGACTGCGTCGACGGAACGCCGCTGCTGGACATCAAGCCCTGCTTCGCCGACATCGACGGCTCTCCCGACGCCAGAGTGGGCTGGTGGGAACGCCGAACAAAAGAGTAGGGGCGCCGCCCCTGAACCCCGTTCGCCTTTTGTAAAAGGCGAAACCGAAGACTTTTGCGGATGCTTCGCATCCTAATCTCTTACACCCCTCGCGCCTCGCAGGATAATTGCCTCGCCCGTTGCATAATGATTGACAATCGCTCCCTCACCAGGCATAGTTACATTGAAAACTCTGGAGGTTATCATGTATCGTCGCTCTGTTGTAATCGCGCTTGTTTTCATGATGTGTATCATGACTGCATTGTTTTGTGTGGAATCTGATGTCTCAAATACAACAATCCGTGACATAAACTACCCGGCGAAATCCCTGATAGCAGGTGTTTTCCTGAACCCGGACAGCTCTATGACGGCAATTGTTGTATCGACTCAGATTGGTGAGCAGGAATCCACAAAGGAACTGTATCGATTTGATCAACAAATGAAACATCTGGAATCGACACCGCTCCCGCTCAACCCGAAAGCAATACCCAAGGGCGCCACGGCTTTGTTATCCACGTTCTGGTTTGTGACACAAATATATACAGAGGATAAAACCTACCTGTATTCGCTTGTGGCTTTTGATAGTGATGGCAGAGAAATCCACCGTCATGCGTTACCCACCACCGATGAAATAATCGGTACAAGGCTGAGAACATCAGGTGACAGTGGTATTGCGATCTTGAATATGGCCGATCAAACTGCCATCTATACGTTCACGACAGACTCGATTGATCCAGAGCCGTGGATAATCGATCAATCCCTGGATCAGTTCATTCCCAACACCGAAGCTCCTGGTTCGTACTACGCGGGGCGGACAACAGAAGAATCCGCTGACATCCTGCTGTTGGATGTGGGCAATCGCGAAATCAGACTCATCAAATCAATCCCGATAACCAATCCAGAGTATGTCGGCGAGATTCTACAACACAACGATGCGTTTTTTCTCAGCATCGACACTATGGTAAGTAAGTTCATTACTGAAAGTCAGCTCTATTGCTTACAAGCTGACAACCCTCCTGTTGAAATTCCGATAGATGGATGTGTCACTGAAATGTTTATCTATCGCGATAAACCAATGATCGAGGCGCTTTCCAACACTCAAGTAGGACCGCGAGTCTATTCTATAAGCTATTTCCATGAAATCACGGAGAGCAATGAACTGAACCTGGTGCGAACACTCGAGGCCGGCGGTTACATGATTCCCACCGGAGCGCTGCTGAATGACACAATATACATTTACGGCATGTGGGGGCATCGCAGAATTGGGTTGTCCGGCTTCATCCAGAAAATCCCGATTCCTTAGATGTCGATCTCGCACCCCTCGTTCCTCCGCAGGATAATTGCCTCGCCCGTTGCATAATGATTGACAATCGCCTGCTCGCTACACATATTATCGTTGCAAGCGGAGGCCTCTATGAGCGACAAGCGCGAGTATCATCGAATTGCTTCGGACATCCGGGTGCGCTACCTCGGCCCCAGGGTCGGTAAGCGTACGCAGGAATACCTTGCAGGCATTGCCGGCAACCTGGGTCGGCATGGCATCTTCGTGGCCACGAAGCATCCCTGTCCTGTCGGCAGCATCATCACCATCGAGTTCGATGGCGAGGACAACAGGCCCATGCCGTTACGCGCCAAGGCGTTGGTTCGCTGGGCAAACCGCTGGAAGAAGCCGCGTGGCATGGGGTTGCTGCTGGTCGAGTTCGAGGGCGTGGACAAAGAGGACTTCGCCCGCTGGATTACCGAGCTCTACGAGCGTGAAGAACGCGCCGGCGATCCTGTTATGCACTAACGCCCACACAATCACCCATCGCCGGAAACGGCCTTTCCTCTGCTTACGTCACTCTCGCTCACAGCCGATAGAAAGAAAGCAAGAAATCGGTTGACAGAATCTCCGTGCCGACATTATCGAAGGGGTTTTTTCTATTCTCCGGCGCATATATTCGCCGCGGAAGGAGATGTAATGCAAAGTACAGACACACAGGGACAAGGCATCTACCTTGTCACAGGCGGCGCCGGGTTTATCGGCTCCAACTTCATACGGCACATGATAAAACGCTACACCAATGCGCGCATCATCTGCTTCGACGCCCTCACCTATGCCGGCAATATCGAGAATCTTGACGAGCTGACCGGCAATCCCAACTACCACTTCGTGCATGGCGATGTGGCCAACCCGCGTGACGTGCAGGACGTGTTCGAGCAGTTCAATCCCGACTACATCGTCCACTTCGCCGCCGAGTCACACGTTGACCGCAGCATCCTGGACTCGGATATCTTTGTGCGCACCAACGTGATGGGAACCCAGGTGCTGCTCGACTTCGCCCGCATGAATGAAGCGCGCCGCTTCTTGCAGGTGAGCACCGATGAGGTCTATGGCTCGCTGGGCGCCACCGGCCTGTTCAGCGAGACGTCCCCCCTGGCGCCCAACAGCCCCTACTCGGCCAGCAAAACCGCCGCCGACCTCTTCGTTCGCGTCGCTCACAAGACACACGGACTGGACGTTGTCACCACCCGCTGCTCGAACAACTACGGCCCATACCAGTTCCCCGAAAAGCTCATCCCGCTGATGATTCACAACGCCCTGAACGACAAACCGCTGCCCGTGTATGGCGACGGCATGAATGTGCGCGACTGGATTTATGTGGGCGACCATTGCCGGGCAATCGACATGGTTCTGCATGGCGGACGGGCTGGTGAGATATATAACATCGGCGCGGACAGCGAGCGAACCACCCTCGATATTGTGCGTGTTATCCTGCGTCAGCTGGGCAAACCCGAAAGCCTCATCGAGTTCGTGACAGACCGGCCCGGCCACGACTGGCGCTATGCCATCGACGCGAGCAAGATGCGCAATGAACTGGGCTGGAAGCCAGAAGTGGACTTTGATGAAGGCATGACGCGCACTGTCGAGTGGTATCTCGACCACCCCGACTGGATCGAAAACATTGTCACCGGCGCTTATCGCAATTACATCAAAACCATGTACGAGGATCGCGAATGAAATGGCTGCCGCTGATATGTGCTCTGGCCACACTGGTGGCCGGTTGCAGTTGGCTGGGCGCCAGCCGCGAACCGATACCTGTCTATTACGCCTCGCCTGGCGTATCTGCCGAGCTTGAGGCTGAAAGCGACACCCCCGACACAGTGGCGACAACCAGTGAAACCTCGCTGCTGGCTCTCAAGGAAGCGCAGGTCGAGGAACTGCTGCACGCCATCGACAGCCTCTATTTTCAGCTCGACTCGCTGCATCTGGCGCTCGAAACCGCCAACAGCCGCATCGCGGTCAATCCGGGGTTCGAGATTCCGCTTTCCATCACCTTTGCAGGCCGCGAGTTCGAGCTGCGCAATGACCGCGTTTTCGCCAAGTTCGAGGAAATATTCCAGCAGGAACTGAAGTCGGCGCATCGCTGGATTCCACGCAGTGGCGCCTACTTCCCGGTGTTCGACTCGCTGTTCGCCGGCACGGGCGTTCCGCTGGACGTGAAATATCTCGCCATCGCCGAAAGCAACCTCAACTCGATGGCCGAAAGCTGGGTGGGCGCCGGAGGTATCTGGCAGTTCATGCCGCGCACAGCCAAAGGCTACGGACTGCGGGTGGACGACTTCATCGACGAGCGCCGCAATATCTTCAAGTCCACCGCCGCCGCAGGCCGCTATCTCGAAGAAGCGCGGCTGCGACTGGCCGGCAAGGGCGCCGATGACTGGCTGCTGGCCATGTGCGCCTACAACGCCGGCGTTGGCGCTGTCGAGAAGGCTATCCGCCAGCAGGGCGGCAGCGACTTCTTCGATCTCATCATGCGGGTGGACGAGACCAACCGCTATGTCTGGCGCGCAGTGGCCATCAAGATGATCTTCGAGCACGAGAAGGAGCTGTTTGGCCAGCCGTTCGAGCGCGAGCCCTCGCTGTATGAATCAGCCCGCATTGCGACTGTGTCGCTCAAGGGCCACCACAAGATTGACGACTGGGCGCAGGCGCACGGCACCAATGTGAGCCAGGTGTGGCATCTGAACCCGTGGATAAAGATGTATCAGCGGCGGCGCGGCGGAAATTACTCGCCCATAAACGACGTGGTGCTGCCACCAGGCGACTATGAAATCCTGCTGCCCATCGACTGCCTGACAGATTCTGTAGCCCTGGCCACCCACGAGAGGAAACTGCTGGAGAAGAACTCCGGTTACTTCTCGCATCATGTCGTTCGCCGCGGCGACACCCTCTCGGGAATCGCCCTGAAATACCGCACCACCGTGTCACGCATCAAGGCGCTGAACGGCCTGCGCTCGGATGTTATCTATGTTGGCCAGAGGCTGCGGCTCATCGGCTCTGTGAGCGGCGGGACGTCCGCCGTCGCAGGCAGTGCCCCGCGTGGCGCAACGCCTGGCATCTATGTGGTGATGCGCGGGGACACCATCGACGGCATCGCCCGCAAGCTCAAGGTGACCCGCAAGCACCTGATTGACCTGAACAACCTAGTCGTGCACAATCAGCGGGGCAAGCGAATTGTTATCATCCAGCCCGGCCAGAAACTGAAATATTAGTGGAGCCGACCATCCGTCCCATGTGTGAGGCCGACCTCGACGCCGTCCTCGCCATCGAGCGGGCGCTGTTTTCCGACGCCTGGACTCGCGAGATGTATGCCGAGGAAATCGCCGGGCACGAGGCTTGGGTGATCGAACAGGACGGCGAGATTGCCGGGATGGCCTGTGGCTGGCGCGTGCTCGACGAGTTCCAGCTTACCAACATCGGCATTGCGCCGCAGTGCCAGCGAGAGGGATTGGGCCGCATTTTGCTCGCGTTTGTTATCGAGCGACAGGCGGCATCGGGCTGTCGGCTGATGTTTCTCGAGGTGCGGGCAGGCAATGTCGCCGCCATAGCTCTGTACGAAGCTTTCGGATTTGCACCGGTGGGGCGGCGGCGTGGATACTATCGCCACCCCATCGAAGACGCGGTGGTAATGGGAAAACGAGTTAAACCGGGGGAGACAAGCAATGCAATCGTTTGATTTTCTGGTTATCGGCAGCGGCATCGCCGGGCTCACCTATGCGCTACAGGTGGCCAAACTGGGCAGCGTAGCCGTGCTCACCAAGGGCACGATGATCGAGTGCACCACCGACTACGCGCAGGGTGGCATTGCGGCGGTGCTGGCAGAAGCAGACAGTTTCGAGAAACATGTCAAGGACACATACAGAGCAGGCCACGAGCTGGGCAAGTTGCCGGTCATCCGTGCCATCATCGAGGACGGGCCGGAAGCTATCGCCTATCTGCTCGACATCGGCACCCGCTTCTCGCTGGGCAACAGCAGCGGCGACCGCGCCCTCGAAAACCTCGACCTCACCCGCGAGGGGGGGCACTCCGAGCGCCGCGTGGCCCACGCCGCCGACTCGACCGGCCACCAGATTATGCTCGCGCTCATCGCCGCATGCAACAAGAACGAGCGCATCACCATCTTCGAGCATCACATCGCCATCGACCTGATTACGCAGCACCACATCAGCAACGCCGACGGCTTCGTTCCCGGCGTCTCGTGCTGGGGCGCCTATGCGCTGCACACACGCACCAACGAGGTGTTTGCCTTCCGCGCCCGCAAAACCATGCTGGCCACCGGCGGCGGCGCACAGGTGTACAAGAACAACACGAACCCCTCCATTTGCACCGGCGACGGCTATGCAATGGCCAGGCGCGCCGGGGCCAGGCTGGTGAACATGGAGTTCATCCAGTTCCACCCCACCGCCTTCTACAGCCCCGAAGGCAAGACCTTTCTCATCAGCGAGGCTCTGCGCGGCGAAGGCGCGGCGCTGCGGCTGCAAAGCGGCGAGACCTTCATGGAGCGCCACCACCCCGACGGCTGCCTGGCTCCGCGAGACATCGTGGCGGGGGCCATCGACTTCGAGATGAAAAAGCGCGGCGACCGCTATGTGCTGCTGGATGCAACCGCCATTCCCGCCGAGCGGCTGCGTGAGCGCTTCCCGTACATCGACGGCAAATGCCGCAAACGCGATGTCGATTTCACCAGCCAGCCCATTCCCGTCGTGCCGGCGGCGCACTACTTCTGCGGCGGCATCCTGGCCACCACCGACGGCCTTACCGACGTGCACAACCTGTTTGTATCGGGCGAGGTGGCGTGTTCAGGGCTGCACGGCTCGAACCGCCTGGCATCCAACTCGCTGCTGTCCGGGCTGGTCATGTCGCTGCGGGCGGGGCGTCACCCCTCGAACAAAGACGAAGTGGCCTTCCCCGACATTCCCGAATGGCAGGACGTGGGCACGTTCAACGAGAACGAATGGGTGGTCATCGGCTATAACCGCGAAATCCTGCAGTCGATCATGCAAGGCTATGTGGGCATCACGCGGTCGCGCCGACTGCTGAAGTACGCCAGGGCGCGCATTCATAACATTTACCAGGAAATCGAGAATTTCTATCAGCACAACGTGGTGCGCCACGAGGTAATTGAGAGCCGCAACCTGGCCATCGTCGCCGACATCATCGTGCGCTCGGCGCTCACCCGCAGGGAAAGCCGCGGTCTGCATCAGGTCGTCGATCACCCCGGCCACGACGACGAGAATTTCCAGCGTGACACCATCATATAGAGGAAATGAATGAAACACAACGGCTTATTCATCACTTTCGAGGGCGTCGAGGGCTGTGGCAAGAGCACCCAGGTGCGGCTGCTGGCCGACGCCATTGAAGCACAAGGGTACACCGTGTTGCGCACGCGTGAACCCGGCGGCCCGCCCATCGCCGAGAAGATTCGCGCCCTGCTGCTGGACCCCGCCAACACCGAGATGCTGCCCGAAACCGAGGCGCTGCTGTATATGGCCAGTCGAGCCCAGCATACCGGCGAGCGGATTCTGCCGGCCCTGCGCCGCGGACAGGTGGTGGTGTGCGACCGCTATTACGACAGCACCTTAGCCTACCAGGGCGCCGCCCGTAAGCTCAGCGAGAGGGCAATACGCGCACAGATTACCTTTGCCACCTTCGGGCTGGTTCCCGCTGCCACCATCCTCATCGACCTGCCGGTAGAGGTGGGCCTGGGGCGCATCGACCCGATTCGCGCCGACCGCCTCGAACGTGAAGACCTCGCCTTTCACCAACGGGTGCGACAGGGCTTTTTGGACGTAGCGAAAGTGGAGCCACAACGTTATCTTGTCGTGGATGGCCAGGAGAAAATCGAAGAGTTACACCTGCGCATCAAGCGCCATGTGTATCCGTTACTACAGAAAATGGAGTTATGAAATGAAACGATACCTGACGCTGCTGCTCTTTGTTGTCATGGCTGCGCAGCTACTGGGGAGCGTCGAGATTACAGACCGCAACAAAGTGGTGATGATGGAGATACTGCACCTCATCAGGCAGGCCCATTATGAACCGCAGGAGTATGATGATGATTACTCCCTGCGCATTTTCAATCTCTACCTTGAACGCCTCGACTACCGCAAACGCTTCTTTCTCGCCGGCGACATCGAAGCGCTGGATATGTACCGCGACACCATCGACGACCAGCTCGACGCAGACGACATCGACCTGAAATTCATCTTCTACCGGCAGGCGCTGGGGGCCTACGAAAGACGAGTCGAGCAGGTGCGCGGCTTCTACGGGGAAATCCTCGCCCAGCCTTTCGATTATTCAGTTGACGAGGCAATCGAGATCGAGCCGGACAACCTCGACTGGCCGGAAGACGAAGCCGCCCTGCGGGAGCGCTGGCGCAAATGGCTTAAATATCAGACCATCCTGCGCTACTTCGCACTGGTGGAAGAACGCGACAAACCCGTTGACGCCGGCCTCGACGAGATCGATCTCGACATCGACTTCATGCCCGGCGGCCGGCTCGATCCCGAGATCGAGGCCGAGGCCCGCGAGAAAGTGCTCAAAAACACCGAACGGCTGTTCACCCGCCTGCTCGAAAAAGATGCCGACGACAAGTTCGCCCTGTTCCTCAACTCGGTACTCAACTCCATCGACCCCCACACAGTGTATATGCCGCCCAAAGACCGCGAGGATTTCGACATCGACATGACCGGCCAGTTCGAGGGAATCGGCGCTCGCCTTACCGATGTTGACGGCTACATCAAGATTACCGAAATCATCCCCGGCAGCGCGTCCTGGCGACAGGGGGAGCTACAGCCGGAAGACAGGATCATCAAGGTGGCCCAGGGCGACGAGGAGCCGCTGGACGTCATCGATATGCCGGTGGACGAGGCGGTGAAGTACATTCGCGGCCCCAAGGACACCGAGGTTCGCCTGACCGTGCTGAAGCCGGGCGGCGACATCGTGGTGATCCCCATCGTCCGCGACGTGGTCATCATCGAGGAAACCTATGCGAAGCATAGCGCCCTGCGCCACGACCGCTATGGCAAGACCTTCGGCTACATCCGGCTGCCAGGCTTCTACCGCGATTTCTCGAACCGCGTCGAGCGCAACTCGACCGACGACGTACGCGCTGCGCTCATCGAGCTGCAGGAACATGACATCGACGGCGTAATCTTTGACCTGCGTAACAACGGCGGCGGCGCCCTGCGTGACGCTGTCAGCATCGCCGGGCTGTTCATCCGCGAAGGCCCAGTCGTGCAGGTGAAAGACAAAATGCGCGGCGCGGTGGTCTATCGCGACACCAACCGCGACATCGTGTATGACGGGCCGCTGGTTATCCTCATCAATCAGTTTTCCGCCTCGGCATCCGAGATTCTGGCCGCGGCGCTGCAAGACTATGGCCGCGCTGTCATTGTCGGCTCCGAGCAGTCGTTTGGCAAGGGCACGGTGCAAAACCTGGTCGATCTCGACCGTGCCGTGCGCCCTGTGTTCGACTATCTCAAGCCGCTGGGCTCGCTCAAGCTCACCATTCAGAAGTTCTATCGCATCAACGGCGGCACCACCCAGTGGCAGGGCGTTCACTCCGAAATCGTGCTGCCAAACACCTTCGACACCATCGACATTGGTGAGCGCGATTACGACTACGCGCTGGCCTTTGATTCGCTGCGAACTGTGCCCTACACCACCTGGCGGCACCATATCGCCCGAGAAGCGCTGTCACGCGCCAGCCAGTTGCGGCTCGAAGACAGCGATGCCTTCCAGCTTATCGCAGAACGCAACCAGCGCATGGCGGAAGGCCGCGACGACACGCTGGTCGAACTGGACATCGAAACGATGATCGCCGAGCGCCTCGAAAACCGGCGCGAGGCCAAAGCCTTTCGAGACAACCAGATCGAGCATGATTACATCACAGTGCTCGATAATGGCGAGCAGATCGACGACGAAGCCGCCCAGGAAACGTATGATAACTGGGTGGCCGCCCTGCGCAAAGACATCTACATCGACGAGGCCATGTCCATCCTCGACGACATGACCCAGTAAAGCGCCTGGTATGCACAATACGCTGAAACGTCTTGGCTTGCTGGCCATAATCCTCGCCAGTTTCCTGATGGGACACTGGGCCTTCCACGGTGTCCCACAGCGACAGGATTATTCCAGCGCCGACAGCATCATCACCAACCTGCATCTGTTCAACGAAATCATGGTGATGTTAGACCGGCATTATGTGAACGACATCGCCAGCGGTGAGATGATCCGCGACGCCATCGAAGGCGCAATCGACAATCTCGACCCGCACACGCGCTACTTCGATACCGCCGAGTTCACCCGCTTCCAGGACGACACGGCAGGCCATTTCGGTGGAATCGGCCTCACCATCCAGAGCATAGACGACACCATCACCGTGATGTCGATCATCCCCGACGCCCCCGCGTGGGAAGCCGGCATTCTGACTGGCGACCGCATACTGTCGGTGGACGGCCACAACCTTGTCGGCGCCTCGGAGGATGAGGCCGTCGAGCACATTCGGGGCGAAGAAGGCAGCCGCGTTCAAATCACGCTGATGAGTTTGGGAAACGGCGGAGAGCGCTCCTGCGACCTGCTCCGCGACAGAATCAAGATTGACAGCGTGCCCTACAGTTTCATGCTTGATAGCGACATCGGATACATCCGGCTACAGCAGTTTAACGCCAACGCCACCAGCGAACTGAGCGCGACTCTCGATAAGTTCGCGCGCGAGGGCGCGAAGGGGCTTGTCATCGACCTGCGCAACAACCCCGGCGGCCTGCTTTCCGAGGCCATCGACACTGTCGGCGAGTTTTTGGGTCCCGACAAGCTTGTTGTGAGCACCCGTGGCAGGCTGCCTGAATACGATCAGGATTTCTACACGCGCTTCGAGGGCCACCAACCGAGCCTGCCCATCGTCGTGCTCATCAATGAAGCCTCGGCCAGCGCCTCGGAGATATTCGCCGGCGCCATGCAGGACTACGACTGCGCCCTGATTATGGGCGAGGTCTCATTCGGCAAGGGGTCGGTGCAGCAGTTGTTTCCGCTCACCGAGGGCGGCCTCAAGCTTACCACCAGCTATTACTACATCCCCTCTGGCCGCTGCATACACAAGCCGCAAAACGACGACCTGCTGCGTAGCCGGCCGGTAAACCTCAACGGCGCTTTCAACGCCGGCGACACCTCGGCGGAGTTCCATACCAGCAGTGGCCGCACGGTCGAGGGCGGCGGCGGCGTCACACCCGATATTCAGTTCACGCCCGTGTTGTTGGGCGGCGCCGCCACGAGCCTGCGCGCCAGGAACACCTTCTTTCATTTCACCTCGAACCTGCTGCAACAGCGGCAAACCGTGATTACACCCGCATCCCGCCTGTCTGAGGCCGACATCGAGAGTTACTTCCAGCGCTATGCGAGCACAGATGAAATCCGCGAAGAGCTGGAACCGGACATGGAGTGGGTGTTGACGGAGTTGCAGGCCACTTACCTCGATATGGGATTGAACGCGGCGGCGGGACAACGGCTGCGCGTCGAGATAGACCCGCTGGTGACGCAGGCGCGACGGTTGCTGGCGCAAGCCGAAACGCAGGAACAGTTGTTCGCGCTGGCAGAAACGACAGAGCCAGTGGCCTCAAGACAGGGGTTCCACCCCTGAACCCCGTCCACTTTTTGTAAAAAGTGGAATCAAAAACTTTTGCGGAAACTGCGTTTCCTATGTGCAATGAGAATTACTGTTGTACACAGGTTGCAAAGTATCGCCACACCCCTCTGGCAATTCTACAGAATGTAACGCGAGAGATCGTCGTCGCGGATGATGTCGTCCAGGCGCTGGTGCACCGTTTTTGCCTCGATCTTCACAGTGTCATACACTGTTTCTGGCATCTGGTACAGATATTCATCCAGCAGCGTGTTGACCACCGTGTGCAGCCTGCGGGCGCCGATGTCCTCCATCTTGCGGTTGGCGGCGGCGGCCATAGCGGCAATCGCGGCGATAGCGCCCTTAGTGAACTTCAGCTTCACGCCCTCGGTGAGAAACAGCGCCACATACTGCTTGGTCAGCGCGTTTTCGGGCTGGGCGAGGATGAGCTTGAAGTCTTCCTCGGTGAGGCTGTTCAGCTCGACGCGGATGGGGAACCGCCCTTGAAGCTCCGGGATGAGGTCGCTGGGCTTGACGGTGTGAAACGCGCCTGCCGCGATGAACAGGATGTGGCTGGTGTCGATAATGCCGTGCTTGGTGGGTACGCTGCTGCCCTCGATGATCGGCAGCAGGTCGCGCTGAACTCCGGCGCGGCTCACATCGGCGCGGCCATCGGTCTCGCGGCTGGCAATCTTGTCGATCTCGTCGATGAAGACAATGCCGTTCTCCTCGACGCGACGCTTGGCCTCGGCCAGCACCTTATCCTTGCTCACCATGCGCCCCTGCTCCTGCTCTGTGAGCCAGGCCAGGGCCTGCGGCACCTTCATGCGGCGACTGCCCTGTTCGCGCTTTTGTGGCATCATATTGCCTAACATCTCGCCCAGGTTCGCCTCGAACTGTTCGAGCCCGAATCCCGAAAATATCTCGATGTGCGGCGGAGTGACGCCACGCTGCTGCTCGAACTCGACCTCGCGGTCGTCGAGGCGGCCAGCGTCGAGCATACCGGCAAGCTTGTTGCGGGTGCGCTCCTGACGCCCCAGCCGCTCCCGAAAATCATCATCGCTCTCGTTCGGGTCATCTGACTGTATGCGCAGGGGAGGCAGCAGCAAGTCGAGCACCTTTTCCCGCGCAGCCGAGGCGGCCTTGTCGCGCACCTGGCGCGTCATCTCGGTGCGCACCTCGTTGATGGCGATATCGAACAGCTCACGAATCATCGATTCGACGTCGCGGCCAACATAGCCAACCTCGGTGAACTTGCTCGCCTCCACCTTGATGAACGGCGCGTCGGCAAGCCGCGACAGCCGCCGCGCAATCTCGGTTTTGCCCACACCGGTGGGCCCGATGAGGATGATATTGTTGGGCATGATTTCCTGGCGGAGTTCGCCACCCACCTGCTGACGGCGCCAGCGGTTGCGCAAGGCGATGGCCACGGCGCGTTTGGCGTCGTCCTGGCCGATGATGTACTTGTCGAGCTCCACTACGATGCGGCGCGGTGTAAGTTCTTGCATAGGCAGCATATTGCGTCTCTCAGAGTTCGCCACGGCGTGATGCGCGGCTTATAGTTCTTCCAGCGTAATTACGTGGTTGGTGTAGATGCAGATATCGGCGGCGATGTCGAGCGAGCGGCGCACGATGTCGCCGGGAGCGAGGTCGGTGGCGGCGTCGAGGGCGCGTGCCGCCGCCAGGGCATAGGATGCGCCCGAACCGATGGCGGCAATGCCGTCACACGGCTCCACCACATCGCCGTTGCCGGTGATGATGAGCAAAGTCGAGTAGTCGGCGGCCACAATCATGGCCTCGAGGCGACGCAGAACCTTGTCGCTACGCCAGTCCTTGGCCAGTTCCACGGCTGCGCGCCGCAGGTTGCCCTTATACTCCTTCAGCCGCCCCTCGAACTTCTCGAAGAGGGTGAATGCGTCGGCTGTGGCGCCGGCGAATCCGGCCAGCACTTCGCCGTCAAACAAGCGCCGCAGCTTGATCGCGTTGGGCTTAAGAATCGTCTGCCCGAATGTAACCTGGCCGTCTCCGCCCAGGGCCACATGGCCATCGCGCAATATACCGAGAATGGTGGTGCCGTGCAGCTCGGTGTTCATGCTTCATCCTCTGGCCAACTCGGCTCTTCTTCTGCCTGCTCGTTCGCGGAGTCGTTTGATGCTGGGACTTCGGAAATGCCTGCCGGTTCTTCAGATGCATCCTTCGACTCTGGCTCAACGCTCTCAGCGGCGCCATCTTCATTGGACGAAACGTCGTTGGGTGGCGCCTCAGCGGAATCGGGGCGGGCGTCATCGGATTCGTCCGCGTCGTCATCGTGAGTGGTGTCCAGTCGTAGCTCGAGCGCCTTCTCATGCTTCTTCTCAACGATTTCGCGGTCGGCGTCGGTAATGTGTTCAAAGATAATCTCGAATATTTCGTCGGTGCCCAGCGTTTCGACCTCGAGCAGTCTCTCGGCCATGTGCTCGAGCACTTCGCGGCGCTGTGCCAGAATCTCTTTGGAGCCGCTGTGCGCCACCTCGATGAACCCGCGAATCTCGGCATCGACGATTCGAGCCGTTTCTTCGCTGTAGTGATCGCGTTGGCCTATTTCCTTACCCAGAAACACCTGCCCTTCTTCGCGACCGATGGTCATTGGGCCGATGCGAGCGCTCATGCCCCAGTTGCACACCATCTTCTTGGCCATGTCTGTGGCGCGCTGGATGTCACTGCCGGCGCCTGTGGTCAGGTCCTCAAAGACGATTTCCTCGGCTGCGCGACCACCCATGAGGCCAATGAGCGTCTGTTCGAGGTAACTGCGCGAGTAGTTGGTCTTGTCGGTGAGCAGGTAATGCGTGGCGCCGCCAGCGAATCCACGCGGGATGATTGTCACCTTGTGCACAGGCTCGGTTTTGTCTTGAAAAATGGAGCAGAGCACATGGCCCACCTCGTGGTATGCGGTGATGCGCTTCTCCTCTTCGCTGATAACCTTGCTGCGGCGCGCCTTGCCCATCGTCACCTTGTCCTTGGCCTCCTCGAAGTCTTCCATGCGAATGGCCTTCTGGTCACGCCGAGCGGCCAGCAACGCGGCCTCGTTGACCAGGTTGGCGAGGTCGGCGCCGGAGAACCCAGGAGTGCCGCGGGCGATTACCCCCAGCTTGACGTTCTTGCCCAGGGGCAGCCCTTTCACATGCACCTTCAAAATCGCGTCGCGGCCCTTGATGTCGGGCAGATCGACGATTACCTGGCGGTCGAAGCGGCCAGGGCGCAGCAGCGCCGGGTCGAGCACGTCGGGACGATTGGTGGCGGCGATGATGATGACCGAGTCGTTCGCCTCGAAGCCATCCATCTCGACCAGAAGCTGGTTGAGCGTCTGTTCGCGCTCGTCGTGCCCGCCGCCGATGCCGCTGCCTCGGTGACGGCCCACAGCGTCGATTTCATCGATAAACGCGATGCAGGGCGCACTGCGCTTGGCCTGTTCAAAGAGATCGCGGACGCGGCTTGCGCCCACCCCCACAAACATCTCGACGAAGTCGGAACCGCTGATGGAAAAGAAGGGCACACCTGCTTCACCGGCAACGGCTTTGGCCAAGAGGGTTTTGCCGGTGCCTGGCCGACCAAGCAGCAGTACGCCGCGAGGGATGCGGCCACCCAGCCGCTGGAACTTCTCCGGCGCCTTGAGGAAGTCGATGATCTCCTCGAGCTCCTCTTTGGCCTCCTCCACGCCGGCCACGTCTTTGAAGCTCTTGTTTGTCTTGCCGCCGACAAAGAGCTTGGCCTTGCTCTTGCCAAAGCTGAAAGCGCGGTTGCCGCCGCCCTGCATACTGCGCAGCATGAATATCCAGAAACCGATGAAGATGAGGAACGGCAGCCAACTGACAAGCAGCGCCACGAGCCGTGAGGGCTTCTGGCTGGTGAGCAGCCCCACCTTGGGGATAAGCTCGCGCACGAGGGCGGGATCCTCGTATGGTATGTAGGCGATAAAGCGATTGTTCTCGCGGTCGCGGAAGCGGATATCTTTTTCGCTTATATCGACATAGAGCACCTCGCCGGCGTCGGTCATCTCGATAAACTCCGAGAAAGCGACCAGTTGAACTTCCTTTTGTGAGCTTGTGTAAACGTGATATACGATGACCAGGAACAGCAGCAACACAATCCAGAAAGTGATGGACTGCGATTTGCGGAAGCGGCTGAAGCGGCCCGGTTTATTCGGCTGACGGTTATCGTTCATCTATAAACCTCTTCCTTGAGGACTCCCAGAAAGGGCAGGTTGCGGTAGGTTTCGGCGTAATCGAGGCCATAACCGACCACGAACTCATTGCCGATGTTGAAGCCGATATAGTCGATTACGACGTCGGTCTTGTGAGCGGCTGGTTTGTCGAACATGGCGCAGATGCGCATGGACGCCGGGTTATGGCCGGCGAGATAGTTGCGGATGTAGGCGAGGCTGAGGCCGCTATCGACGATGTCCTCGACCACCAGCACATGACGGCCTGCGAGGTCGATGTCGATGTCTTTGCGAATGCGGACAACGCCAGTGGATTTGGTGGAATCACCGTAGCTGGAGATGGACATGAAATCGATCTCGAGCGGCACTGTGATGGCGCGCATCAGGTCAGCCAGAAAGACGACACCGCCCCGCAGAATGCTGATGAGCACAGGGCGCTTGCCCTCATAATCGCGTGAGATTTCGGCGCCGAGTTCGCGTACGCGCAACAGCAGAGCCGCTTCGTCAAACAGCACAGTAGATATATCGTTGTTCATTATTCCTCCAGAAGGGAAACGCTCGCCAGGCCGTCTGTTGCAGCCTGTGTTTCCTATTTTTTACGCTCGGCTGAGCGCGGACGGGAGCTCGCCACCCGGTCGGCGCTGACCATGAGGATACTGCGTGTGTTGTCGTCAACGGCCACCCGCTGGTCCACGCGCATTCCGCACACCCAGATGATTTTCTCAGCGTCTTCGATAATCACGAGTTTATCTCTGTCGAACCTGGGCACCTTTTCGTCAATCAAAAAATCATGCAATTTTTTGTGATGCTTCATGCCAAAGGGTATGAAACGGTCACCCTGTTGGCGATGACGAAGCGTGAGCGGGAACGTCACCTTGTCGAAGTCCATGTAGGCGACGTGCCGGTTCTCGAATGAATGGCGGGTCGGCAGCTTCTTTATTTTCTTCATACTGATGCGATAGTTGTCGAACAACAGGCGGTTGCGCAGTGTGCTGATTTCTCGGTTGTTTTCTGCATCGACGGGCGAGAGGGAATCGGCGCGGCAGAAAAGCAGGTCGTCATATTGCTTCACCGCCACGATGTCGCCGGGCAGGTTGATGTATTTGCTGCCGGCGGCGTCGAGGATCTGCTCGATGCGGTCGAAGTGGGCGCCATAGAAATCTTTTTCGTCTCCGTTGAGATGGGCGTAGAGTGAGCGGTAGAGATAGAACCGCAGCACCGGCGAGAGGTTGCGCACGCTTTGCAGCGGCAGCTTGCATTGGTCGTCGCTCATCACCACCGAGTGCTTCTGCAATCGATGCAAGACCAGTTGGTTCAGCACCTCGTCGGTCTGGGCGAACACCTGCGCCGTTTCATACAGCCGGTCAACTATATCGGGGTTCATGTTGTCGCGTATCCACGGCAGCAGTTCATGGCGGATGCGGTTGCGGCTATACTTCGTTTCGGCGTTGCTGGAGTCGGTACGCCACGACAGCCCTTCGGATTCGAGAAAGCCCTCGAGACGCTGGCGACTGAAGGGCAGCAGCGGGTGGATGACACTGCCGGCATGTGGCAGGATGCCTTTCATGCCAGAGGTGGCGGCACCCCGGATGAGCCGCAGCAAGACGGTCTCGGCCTGATCATTGCGATTGTGCCCCAGGGCAATCTTTTGCACTCGGTAGGGCTTGCACAGGCTGCCGAACCACTGGCTGCGCACGTCGCGGGCGTGTGACTGCAGGTTGCCTTTGTGGGGAAGCTGCGCCTTCTTGCTGACGATGTTGATGTTGCGGGCGAAGCAGAACTCGGTCACAAAGCGCTCGTCGGCGTCGGAGTCGGCGCCGCGCAGGCCATAGTTCACATGCGCCGCCAGCAGGTTAATCTGGTATTTGGGGCGCAGATGAGACAGCGCCTGCAACAGGGCGGTGGAGTCCGGCCCACCGGAAAACCCGACGAGGATGCAGTCACGCGGTTGAATCAGCTTGTGCTGCTCGACGAATGCTTCAAAGTCCTGCATGAACGCCTGGCTGATGTCCATTTAGCAGCCCCGCAATGTAGATTTTCCGCATGCAGGTACGATGGCGGGAACGCCAAACGCGCTTGTATTGCGAAAGTATTTGCACAGTTGCGATTAGGCGCGCAGTTGTCAAGGAAATGATTTTATGCTCAGCGCGGCTAAGGTGTGGTTTTCCCGAAAAATGCACCTTCACCGTTTTGTACACAAGCCAGGTTGAGTGATCTGTCGGCACGAATCAATCCCCATTCGGCAACGGCAAAACCGGCGCGTTCAAATGGCGGAATCACGGGCGCTTGCAGTTCGAGGTCATTCGAGTCAAGCTCTTGGACATAATAAGATAATCTCAAAACATTGTCCGGTTGCTGCGAGAATTCGAGCCGGATGAGCGGATCGAGCTGTTCGTTGTATTGCGGGTAGATGGCGTAGTACTCGGCATCCAGCAACCTCGGTATCCAGTGCTCGATGAAGTCGTCTATCTCGGCTTGAATGAAACCTGTTTCTTGCAGGTTGTCGATGAAGAAGGCTTCCAGTTCCTCCCGTTTAACAACCCAGCCTGCCGTTTTCTGAGAGAAAGCAGGCACAACGCATTCATAAAAGAGGTAGTTGAACTGACCATTGATTGTCCCGTCAGGTTCAACGCGCAGATTCTGCCATTCATCCGGGAACTGCGGTATTGACGTGGTGACTTCGCCTTTGAGTGGAAACGAGATATTTACGTCCAGGTCTATGGTGGCCTGGGGATAAAGGTAGATATTCGGTTTAGCATCTATTTCAATAGAAATGGGGACAGTGTAGTCAGAATAACCTGCGATCAATTGAAACTCAATCTCGTAAAAATCACGAACTATCTCATACGTCAACATGTAATCATCTGCCGCTATGTCGGTTACAAATCTCCCCTGATCGTCAGTAACAATCGAGTCTATAAAAACGGAGTCTTTCCACACATAAAATCCGGTATCCTGAAGCAATCCCCAATAAGTTCCACTGATAGTGCCGCAGTTCAAGCTTGCATTGCATTCATCAAAATCCTGTTGATAGTCTATCCGCAAAGTATCATAATGAATTATTGTGTTAAATTTCGAATAGCAACCGTTTTTGCGGGCAATTGAGTGAAAAGTGTATATCACATTTATCTCATCTCCGGATATGTAATCTGTATAACGAGATACATCTATCTCCAGTTCACCAATCTGTTGCAATTCATAGATAATGGGATAGACGTTTTCATCATCTTCCTCAGTAATAACATAGGTGTTATGCAATGTCCCATTCTGCAAGATTTCAATGAATATTCTGAGAGTCGTTTCTGGTGATGTGCTCTTGTTGCATCCCAACATCAAAACTGCCACAATGACGGCTAATGCGTAAATCAGAGTTTTCATGTGTTTCCTTCCTTGTTCAGCTTTTAATTTGCCAGAATACAAAAACAATGTCAAACATTATTTCAAGCACAACGAGCAGAAATCAATTCTGCCCCTCCACTTCCTCCCACGCTCGTGCGCGGCACTGCGCCTGCACATGTGGCGGCGCCATCCGCCAGGCAACCCACAACCCAAGCGGAATGAGAACCAGGTCGTCGAGATAGCCCAGCACGGGGATGAAATCGGGAATCAGGTCGAGCGGGTTGAGCGCGTAGGCAAGTACGCCAAGCAGCCACGCTCGCGCCCACCAGGGCGTGTCGGGGTGCAACAGAACGCACCGCGCCACGGCGAATTCATGCCTGGCGCGCGTTTTCAGTTTGGCGGCCTTCTCACGCAGGCTCATACAATCCCGCCTTCTCTCGCTGCAATCGTCATTGTTCGCCACCTCTTATCAACAGCTTACGGGCTGTTCGCAAAGCGTCAAGCAGAAACTCGGCCATTAAGAATTTGACATAGCCTTATCTCAACCTATTTTTTTCATATCAAGCAAGCACATCAGGGCGCGGGGAATTCAATGGATAAAAACGAAATATCAAATCTGCTGAAAAACGCCAGGGTAATGATTGTCGATGACGATATCACGACGCTCACGCTGATCGAGCGTTTTGTCAAGAAACTGGGCTATGCCGGCATTGCCTTTCAAGACAGCCAGGACGCCTTTGCCAGGATCGATGAAGTCAACCCTGATGCACTTCTGTTGGATTATCTGATGCCAAACCTGGACGGCTATGAATTCTGCCTGCAACTGCGACAGCAGAAAAAATGGCAGAACCTGCCGGTTATTTTCATAACTGCGATGGAAACCACCGACACCCTGGTGCGCGTTTTCGAGGCAGGGGCTAATGACTACATCATCAAGCCCTTCAACCCGCGCGAGCTGGGAGTGCGCCTGCGAAACATGCTCGAGTTGAGTCTTATACGGCGCAAACTCGATGAATTTGGCCGCACGATGCAGCAACAGGTGGAAGAGCGCACCCACCAGCTTGTCCACGCCGACCGACTGGCCACGCTGGGCACACTCTCGGCCGGGATCGCCCATGAAATAAACAATCCCACGACCTTCATCAGCTCCAACCTACAGACACTCGAGTTGTTCTGGGCGACAGTGGAGAAGCTGTTGCTTTCCGTTGAGGACAACGAGGGTGATTTCACCCGAAAAGTGGAGTTCATCAGAAACGAGATGCCCCCGTTGATTGCCGGCATGAAGAACGGCGTGACTCGCATCCACCGTATCACAAACAGCCTGAAAACATATTCCCGCAAAGAAAAAATCGAGAAGGCCGTTTTTGATCTTCGTGATGCAACTACAAACACGATGGAACTGTGCCGCAACGCTATCAAGAAATGCGGACTGAACATTGACCGCATAGAACCTGAAACGCCTGTGATGATTGACGGCGATCAGCAGCAAATCGAGCAGGTGCTGGTGAACCTGGTGGTAAACGCCGCCGATGCCATGTGCGACTGTGAGACCCCGTCTTTGTCGCTCACACTGGACACATCGGCCTCAGAAGCCACCTACACGCTCACCGATAATGGTCCGGGGGTGCGCGAAGCCATTCTGGATAAGATATGGGACCCGTTCTTCACCACCAAAGCAGTGGGCAAAGGCACGGGGTTGGGTTTGTCAATCGTTCGCTCTATTATCGAAAACCACGACGGATCGATTGTAGCCGACAACATTGAAAGCGGAGGGCTGGAGTTCATCATCCGCCTGCCGCTGCTGAAGGAATGAGGAAACTATGCCCAGAGTCAAAGCAAAAACAGCCGAGAAGTCAACTGAAACGACTGAGAAATCTCCGCATACAATTATGCCCAGATTGCTGATCGTGGATGACGAGGCCGACATCAGGGACTCGCTGTCGCGTCATTTCCGGTTTCTCGACTACGATGTGGAAACCGCCGCCAACGGAGTGGAGGCGCTCGAGATTATGAGAAAGCGCAGATTCCAGGTGGTGATTTCAGACATCATGATGCCGAAAATGGACGGCATCGACCTCTTGCGCCAGGTACGCAGCAACTACCCCATGACACATGTGGTGATGATAACCGGCTATGTCACCATGGAGAATATCCTTTCGTGTATGCGCCACGGAGCCGACACCTGCGTGTTCAAACCGATTGAAGACATCACCGAGCTGGAAACAGCCGTGAGCCAGGCCTCCGCAATGATTGATAACTGGCGGTCTAAATTGAAGCAACTAACGGGGATGAGCTCATGAGCGCCGCGACTGTGGATTACGGAGTAGAACCAGAAGTTATCGAGCAGTTTGTGGACGAAAGCAACGAGCTGTTGGACTCAGCGGCCAATCTATTCATTATCCTCGAAGACAACCCCGCCGATGAGGACGCTATTCACAAGGTTTTCCGCATCGTGCACACGATCAAGGGCAACTCGGCATTCTTCAATCTGTTCAAGGTCAAATCTTTGGCTCATGTGCTGGAAGACCTGATGACAGCTATCCGCATGGGCCAAATATCGATCGATGAGACAATAATTGACGTTCTGCTCGAAGGCATTGACAAACTGAAGGAGATGTTGAGCCGTGTGCGGGAAAGCCTCTCCGAAGTCGCCGACGAAGAAGCCCTACAGAAGCTCATCGGCCGGGTCGAGGTTTGTCAAACCGGTGAAACTACTCTGGAACATACAGCCCAGCTCTGGAAGCAGGCGTTCGAGCAGTTCGCCTCATTGCGCGCTCAACTGCCACAGGAGCTTGAGACTCTGGCCGGCTCTATCGAAAACTCGCTGCACAAAATTGCGCCGACACAGGAAGATGACGCCGACCACGCGGGAGTTGCCGAGGCTGTCCCCCAGGTGGAGCAGCTTCACCGACTGTTGAGCGCAAAGTTCAGTGAGCCCATGCCGTCCGCAGACGCGGAGCAGGCGCTGAAGCTGTTGACCGAGATCGAGCAGGCGCTTGGCAGCGAGCAGGCAGGCCCCATGAGCGAGATGATAGAAGTTTATACCGCGACGGTGCCGCAGCAGGGCTTTACTCGGTTTCTCGCCGATCTCATCATCGAGCGTCTTGACCCGCTGATGCCGGTGGTCGGCCCGACTGACAGTGATGTTGCCGCTCACCTTGAAACGCTGAACCGCCTGCTGAAAGACGAGTTTGTCGAACCGTTGCCTCCCGAAAAGGCAGATGAAGTGCGGCAGGCGCTGCAAGCCATGATTGATGCGCTGCCAGAGATGGAGGATGAGCTGAAAGATTTGCTGGAGGTGTATGACCAGACCGTACCTGCCCTGGGGTTCGGCCACTTTTTGAAAGACCTTGTGCTGGAAAAGACAGAGGGCATCGCTGTTCCCACCGCACCTGCGGCGGCTGTGCCGGTGATTCCCGTCGGTAAAGCTCTGGGGGAAATCTGTAATATACTCGAGAATGAGTTCATCGACCCGCTGCCTGCCCCCAAGTGCGAGATTGTGTACAACCATCTGACGCTGCTGAGCGGCAACGCGGACGAGAAGATAGGCGCAGCGGCGGCTGAACTGGTGAAAATATATGAAAGCGCTGTCGAGTCCACCGGATTCACATCTTTCATGAAGGATATTGTCCTGGAGAAACTGAAGCCTCTTCTGGAAATCACAACTTCTGGAGAAAAGGACGATGAACCGGCCGCAGCCGGGAAATCAGTCGATGAAGCCAGGAGCAAATCGGACTCCGCCAGAAGTGAGGCCAAGTCGGGCAAGACAATGCGCGTCGCCGAGGCCAGTATCGACGCGTTTCTGGACTTCGTGGGAGAACTGGTGGTTATCGGTGAAATGTTTACCCACGTGCAGAGCAGGTTGCTAGCGGAAGTGGGCAACGTTCACGGGATTTCGGAACTGCGCAAGAGCACGGAGATGTTCCAGAAGCTGTCCGACGACCTGCAACTATCGATTCTGGAAGTGCGAAAGGTTCCCATGCGCAACCTGACAATGAGAGCGCCGAAAATGGCGCGTGACGTGGCGAGCGCAAAAGGCAAAAAGGTGAAGGTCATTATCGAGGGCGACGAGACCCTTATCGACAAAAGCCTGCTGGAAATCCTCGACGGGCCCTTTGCCCACCTGGTGCGCAATTCTGTCGATCACGGCATCGAAATGCCAGAGAAGCGAGTGCAATCGGGTAAACCGGAGCAGGGCACTCTCAAGATTCTCTGCCGTGAGACAGACAACGACATCTTCCTGGAAATCTCCGACGACGGCGGCGGTATCCCCCTGAATAAAATACGGGCGAAAGCGGTGCGCAACGGACTGCACACCGAGGATGAAGTAGCCAAAATGTCTGATCGCCAGGCTGCCATGCTCATCTTTTCCGCCGGACTTTCCACCGCAGAGCAGGTTACCGACATCAGTGGCCGCGGCGTTGGGCTGGATGTAGTGAAGAAGAACGTGGACAAGGGCAACGGCCGCATTCTGGTTGATACTGACCTCGGCAAGGGCACCACCATCACTCTGCAACTGCCCAAAGCCGTGACGGTGAAAATTGTTCAAGGCATGATGTTAGAGGCTGGTGGACGTCGCTTCATCGTGCCCATCGACAGCATTGGCGAATCCTTCAACGTCACCACCGACATGCTGACAACGGTGACTGGCAGTGGCGTGTGCATACTGCGCCATGACAGAGTAACACCCCTGCTCAGTCTACAGGAAGAGCTGGACATTGGCCCGCCGAAGACATCGGGAGTGGGCGTAACCATCTCGGTCGGCGACAGATATATCGTCATGCTGGTGGATAAGGTGTTAGGCGCGCGCAAGGTGGTCATCAAGGACATCAATGGCTTCGAGGAGTTCAGCGACTGCATCAGCGGCGGAGCCATCCTGGGCAACGAGGAAGTGGCCATCGTGCTCAACCCAGACGCCTTTGTGCTGTAGGGCGGCGTCCCGAAGACACCCCACCCCGTCGGAGTACCGACGACCCTCCCCTGCATAAGGGAGGGTAAAGAGTGGTGCTACAACGTCTTATCTCGTTTTCCCCTTCCCCTATGCAGGGGAAGGGCCGGGGATGGGGTGTTCAAGGTTCAGGGTCGGCGCACCTGCTTCTCAGTGAATTCCGCGACCATTCTCTCTAACTCGCCATAGCTGAACGTGATGTCGTTTTCTCTGAAATATCTGAGCGCTCGTAAGCTGCCGCCGAAGGCGGTGACTCGATAGAACATCCTGTCGTGCTCCTGGAACAGCCCGACGTTCTCGTGAACATATGCCGTTGAATCACTGATGTCGAGAAAGATGAATTCCGAGTCGGCGAAGTAGCTGTGATAGACAACGTAACATGTGGGTGTTCCAGGCCTTACAACTTCGCCCCACTGAACCAGGCCATCCTGATAATCGTTGATGAACTCGAAGGTGATGTTCTGGGGCACAGCGAATTCACCCAGCCAGGTGCGAGCGCTGTCCGACTGCGCTCCCTCATTTTCCACCCAGTCAACCGCGGCTATTTTGTAGTAGATATAGAGTGTATCCTCGGCCACGAAAGTGGTATCGGTGTATTGAGGCGCCAGCGAAGTTCCCGCCAGCACATAGACCGGTTCGTCATGTCTGCGGCGGTAAACATTGTAATGATAAACGCTGTCACTGACGGCATTTGCATCCCAGTCCAGCACAATCTCCTCTTCGGTGCTCGAGGTGAACGCCACGCTCTGCACCTGTAGCGGCGGTGTGTAATCAACCTTCACGGTCACGGCAATCTCGATGCTGTCGTCGGGCGCAGGCGCGTTGGACGTGATTACCGCCGCCGTTTCATAGACGCCATCTGTGAGGCCGGCGCCGGCGGTGGTCATTTCTATCTGCTGTGACAGCCGTCCGGCGTCGATGGTTCCCACGAATGGATTAAAAAATAGGATTGAAGCAGAAGTAGAGATATTTGGATTTGATAAGCTCCAACATGTTGTTAAATTCATATTGGTAAGAATACCGTTATTTCCGTTAGGAGTCGAATCATAAGCTGTCCCTCCGGTTCCCTCGTTAAATTTCCAGTAGCCGACAAGCCCGATTTCTTCACCAATTAATTCCAAATGCATATTTGTTTGAACTTCTGTTTGAGAGCGAGTAATATTCCAAATACGAACTTCATCAATGTTGCCATTAAAATATTGCCCGGTTGCATGAACAGAAGAACCAATTCTTACTACATTAGATATTTGAATATTATGATTACAACTTGCATTGCCTATTTGTTCTCCTCCTATGAGTACCTTCAACTGATTAGAAGCACGAGTAACAGTAAGGTGAAACCATTCACCGATTGAAGGAATAAAAGGAAATGAGAACGGACTCCCAAAAATCTGAATATAAAGTGTCGTCGAATTCTCCTGACGAAGTAAAATAGAATTTGGTACTTGACCGATTTCAATATAAGTATCATTATTATAAATATTCGAAGGATTTGCCCACAATTCAATTGTAAAATCTCCTGGGCCAAAATCCCAAAGTGCATCATCAGAAATTTGAACATAATCTCCATTTCCATCAAATTCCAAACTGTTTCCAAAATCTTTCAAAGTATCATTCCCGCATATCTCGTACTCAAGTTTTCCAATCCCGCTGTTGATGATATCGAAAGTATCGAGATGGGTGTTACCGCCGGCGTTCAGCCTCACCTCAAGCTCGGCGATGTCTGTGCTTATTGCCGGCGGATGGACGGTAGTGTTAACAATTACACTCAAACTATCTTCGTCAGGATCATTTGAGAAAACCTTTAGAGTATCAGTATATGTACCAAGATTCATAGAAGTTGCATCGATTGTGATTTGAATGTCCTCATTTTCGTTACTTGAGAGAATACCGCTGGTTGGGTATACTGACATATTAGATAGAAAATCACGTTGATTATACAAAGCTCTAACTTCAATTCCTGAAAGAGCACGATTGTAAAGCTTAACTTCATCAAGTTTACCATTCAAATCACCAGGCCAAGTGTCGCACTTGACACCCATCCATAAATTGCCATTAGCATTTACTGTTGCTGTTGAAGTGCCTGTGAAAGAAATCTCTCCATCTATGAATATTTTATATTGACTGCCGTCTTTCACAAGTGCCAGATGATGCCAGTCAGTGTCATTAAGTTCTTCCAAGTTATGGAGTTGATAAGAAATGGTCCCGGCATTGATAATCGCAAAGAAAATACCGTTACCCGGAGCACTATAATGTCCCAATACCCATCTCGTATCGATTCCTGTTGTCTTATGAGTCAATATCGTATGTTCTCCGGAAACCACATTCAGTTTTACCCAAGTAGATATCGTAGCTTTTGAATCTATTGAGGAAAAGAGATCAAAATCATTGTTATCTTGTACAGAGATATATTCATCCGTTCCAAAGAATTCGTAAGCCTTGTTGACATTTTCAAACCTGTCAGTCGTCAATACGGCACCATTTACCGATCCTATGTGTTCATTCCCGCTCTCATCATTAGCATTACCATCAAACGGATAGTAGGCAACCAGGCCTGTTGTATCCATTCCAGTGATTGAATATTCCAATAGACCATCACCCACATTTCCAATATTGAATGTTGTTGAATCGATATATCCATAGCCAACATCAATATTTACCGGAATACCGGTAATATCTATATCGGGCGGGTGCACGGTCGAGCTCACGCTCACATTTACGAGCGGTTCATCGGGGTCATTGGAATATACGAACAGAGTGTCGTTATATACTCCGGGTTCCAGGTCACTTGCGTCTATGGTTACCTGGATGTCCGCACTCGTGTTGGCGGGGATTGTTCCAGAGGAAGGGGAGACTGTATGATGGCTTACACCATACAAATAGTGTATTTCGGTTTCAGACAGCGCTCGATTATAGACATGAATATCGTCAATTGAGCCTAAGAAAGGATTATTCGTATTCGCATGTATTCCTATTCTAAAACCATAGGGATCAGGAATATCTATTACTTGATATCTGGTAATATCTTCGACACTATTTAGATACACCTTAAAAGTATTGGCGCTACGCACTAATACCACATGATTCCAAGTATCTTCCAAGATAGTTGTTGATCCCATCTCACAATAAAAACCGTCAACTCCCCATGGTGATATTCCATTAGAAATGGATAACGCTAATTTTGGATCGTCACTATTATAGCTCAATTGTAACATGAAACACAAGTCAGTAGCTCCGGCAAATATCACTGGGTCAGTATTTACTATATTTGTAGCCTTGAACCAGGAATCAATAGTGAAATCAGCTGTATCAAAAATGAAATCATTGCTTTGTCCAACAAGCAAATAATCATTCACCCCGTCAAAGAAATATGCACTATTATCATTATTGAATCGATCTGACGTTAAAGTTGCGCCGTAAGCAGTTCCATTATTTCCGTGTCCGCTCTCATCATTAGCATTACCATCAAACGGATAATATGCAACCAAGCCTGTTGTATCCACTCCTGTTGTATCCACTCCTGTAATTGAATACTCCAGATCATAATTCCCATTGTTGTGAATGGTAAAACAAGTAGAATCGGTATAGCCATAACCAACATCGATATTTACCGGAGTGCCGGTAACGCTGATGTCGGGCAGCAAATGAACAAGCTGCACCTCGTTCGAGTAAGCGCTTGTCTGCCCGTCGAGGCCAACAGCCTTAACGCGATAGTAGTAATCGGTGTTCTGAGTCGCCCGCACCATGTCCACGTAGGTTGTGCTGTCCGGCCCCACCTCGGCTATTTCTGTCGTGGGATTGGGCGTAATGTCACGGTACACCTTGTAGGTGACGAACATCGGCTCTGGAACCGCGTCCCAGTCCAGAACGATGCTGTCGATGTTCTCTGTGGCCGTGAGATTCGCGGGAGTGTCGGGGGGAGTGTCGTCATAGACGATGAAGTCGTCGATCTGCTGAACGAAGTTGGTAGCGTTCAGGTTGAGAAAGTAGAACGCATTGATGAAGCTGACAGTGTTTCCGGGTGCATCGGTGACAAATTGTGTACCGTCCAGCCAGAACGAGAAGGTGTCGTTGTCGAGGTCGTAGCATATCTTCAGCTCGTACCACTGGCCGAAGTTGATCTGCGTTACCGGCGTGGGCGTGGTGAAATTGCTCGTTTCGTCATAGGCGATGTTTCCCTGCCAGTCACAGCGCAGGTAGATCATGTCTTCGACGGGATATATGCAGGCTGTCCAGTCATTTGTATCGAGCTTCCAGTCATACTCGACGTACACCTTGCCCGAACTGAGGGAATCGAAAGCGTGAGAGGCGTTGCCGGTGGCGATGAGCGAGATATTGAATACGCTGTCAACGATGGCGCTGTTCGTGAGATGGGGCGGGGTATTGAACTGCCAGTCGTTGCCGACTTCGCCATCGGCTCTGTCGAAGTTATCATAAAACAGCACATCGGCAGACATAGTTGAAGTTAGCATGATAAGAACGCAGAGGATTCCCGTTTTCATTTCATCTCCTATTGTTGCACCGGCTGTTTATAGTGGAGTGGAAACAAGTAACACGCTATAATGCAGAGTGGATACAAGACTGCCGTCCTTGTCAAGAAATAAATTGTTTCATGAAAAAAGTGACAGCCCCCGCACAGTGCGAGGGCTGTTTCGTTGCGAATTCGTTTTTCAGGCTTCGGTCAGCTTGTCCTGCATGTACAGCCCAACTGCCTGCTTCACGGTAGCGTCTTTCTTGCACAGCAACACGCGGATGCCGGCGGCCTGTAGCGTTCGTGCGGCGTTACCGCCGGGGCCGTTGCCGGTGATGACCACCTCGGCGCCGACGTCGGTTATCTTCTGTGAAGTTTGCGGCCCTGCGCCGTGAGCGGTAGTACGCACGGCTCCGTTGTCGAGATGGCTGTATTCATGGGTTTCCGTGTCATACAGCATGAAATGCTCGGCACGGCCAAACCTGGGGTCGAGCACTGCGTCTGGTGTGTTTCCGGCGGCGGAAATGGCGATAATCATTTGTCCTCCTTGCTTTCATTCAATAAGGTATCGAGAATGTTCTTGAATAGCGGTTGAAAAGCCTGCGGCGCGTGTTCGACAGGCGTCTTGCCGAGGCGTATGGCCTCCAGTACGCGCTCGTCGTATGGTATCTCGGCCAGCAGCGGGATGTCCTTGTCGGCAAGGAACTCCCGTACCCGCATGGCAACAGCCGGATGGATGTCGCTCTTGTTGAGTACGCAGCCGGCGCGCAGATGAAACCGTTCGAGCAGCTCGACAACGCGGCCAAGATCGTGCAGCGCCGATTGCGTCGGCTCGGTGACAAGCGCCACATAGTCAGCCCCGCTGAGCGACGAGATGACCGGGCAACCGATGCCGGGCGAGCCGTCAACGAGCACGATATCGC
This sequence comes from Candidatus Cloacimonadota bacterium, assembly GCA_021108395.1. Lineage (GTDB taxonomy): Bacteria > Cloacimonadota > Cloacimonadia > Cloacimonadales > JAIOQZ01 > JAIOQZ01. Next base: position 153,771 of record JAIOQZ010000032.1, on the reverse strand, counting down.
ATCCGTCACGTTCGGCGGCGGCGCGTGCGTCTTTCTTCACCCGAGCAACCAACTTGCCGGAGTTCTCGCCGCCTGGCGTGAGGCGGGCATGAATCATTGTCGCCTCTGTGCTCAGTTGCGACTCAAAAAGCAATCCCACATAGCAGGGGCGCATGGCGATTGCCTCGACCGGGCATACCCGTGCGCAGTAGCCGCAGCCCTCGCACAGAAACGGATTGAGCACGGCCACGCCGTTCACCACATGAATCGCATCGAAGCGGCAAACCTCTTCGCAGCAGCCGCAGCCTGTGCACAGCGAGGCGTCAATCTCCGGTTCATCGCCGCTGTAGAAGCGCTCCTCGCGCGTTGATTGCGGTTGCAGCAGCAGGTGCATGTCGGCGGCATCGACGTCGCAGTCGGCAACGGTGACGCTTGCTCCCAGCATATATGCCAGGGTGGCAGTGAGGGTGGTCTTGCCGGTACCGCCCTTGCCCGAAATGACGACTATCTCACGCATCGCCGCCCTCCTGCATTGACAGTATAGCTGTGCTGACGTCTGCAATGGCTCTGGCGACATCGGGGTCGGCGTCAAACAGCGTGTGCCCGCCCGCGCAAAGCCCGGCCAGCGAGCGTTTGTGGGGGATGCGCGCCAACAACGGCACGCCTTCGCTCTCGCACCAGCGAACGATGTCGTTGTCGTCGCCATCGTCCTTGTTGATGACCACTCCCAGCGGCTTGCCCAGCAGTCTCACCGTCTCTGCGGCCAAACCGAGGTCGTGCAGGCCGAAGGGGGTTGGCTCGGTGACCAGAATGGCATAATCGGCGTCGTAGAGCGTTTGCACCACGGGGCACGATGTGCCGGGCGGGGCGTCGTAAATCACAATGGACGCGGGAGCGTTCTGGTCGATGTAGCGTTGAGCTTCGCGGATGAGCGGTACGGCCTGCTCCTGCCCCACCAGCAGCCGCGCTTCGACGAACCGCAGGCGGTCGCGCCGGTATTCGGTAATCTCGCCCAGCTCTACCTTGCGAGGCAATAATGCCTGCTGCGGGCACAGCTCGATGCAGGCATGGCAACTGTGGCAAAGCTCAGGGAACACAAGCACCCTGCCCGCAATGAGAGTGATAGCGTGGAAAGCGCACACCTCGCGGCACAATCCGCATGCTGTGCAGGCCGACTCGTTCACCTCCGGCACAACCTTGTGCACCATCTGGTGGGCGATGCGCTCGCCACCGATGAACACATGCGCATCGGGTTCTTCCACGTCGAGATCGCACAGGACAACATCCTGCGACTGCTGCATATAAAGCGCAAGGTTGACCGACAGAGTTGTCTTGCCGGTGCCGCCCTTGCCGCTGGCGATAGCGATTTTCATGAGCCTTCCAGACGAAAATGCCGGCCGATGAGTCTTCCCACCGGCCGGTATGGTTTATCAGTCGTTGTCGATGTCGGTGCGACGCTTCTTGAGGCTATCGAGCCGCTCGGCCAGATAATCGATAAGTGAGTCGAGGTGGCCTTTTTCGTCAGCGGGGGCCGCGTTCCAGCCAAAACCGCCAAACATGCGGCCAAAGCCGCCCCTGCGACCTCCGCCGCGCCTTCCGCCAAATCCGCCGCGACGGCCTGGGCCAAATCCAGCATTGCGTCCGAAGCCTGCGTTTCCTCCGTCGGCGCAGCCGCCTGCGCCTCGGCCTGTGAGTGGGCCTTCTCCAAATGGTCCGGTTCTATCTTGTCCTGGCATGGTTACCTCCTGCCATTTCGGTTGCGGCCACGGCAACAGCGGCCATGGCCATACCCTCCCGCGAAATCGACGAGATTGGTCGAGCCGCAGGCGGGGCATTCTGTGATTTCACGTTCGATGGTGATGCGAAAGCTGTGACCGCAGTCACGGCACTTCAGCAGATTGTCGCGGAAATGGATGTGCCCGCCGTCGATGAGCAGTTCGCGGCCTTCGATGAGAAACGTGGCCACCTTGTGCCGCGCCTTTTCGATCAGCCGCGTGAAGGTGGGCCGCGAGATTTCCATCTCGGTGGCTGCTTCCTGATGCCCCATGCCGAGGTAGTCGGCGAGGCGGACAGCTTCGTATTCTTCGAGGGAGAGCTTTTGCAACTGGAGCATGGTGCGCATAATACCTGCCGGTTTGAAGCGTTCGAACTCAGGCGGTGCGTGCACCATGCGGCGTTTCTTTGGTCTCGGCATCTCCATCTCCTTCATTTATACAACAAAGTTAATTACTATAGTTCATTTGTCAAGCAATTTCTTCACTTTCTTTATCTTCCTATATAGCAGGATGTTTACTCGATAAGTGTTTTGAACGATGGTGTCAGAGGTGACAAAGAAAAGCCCCCGCACTGCGAGGACTTTATATGTCGAGCGAAGTCTATTTCTGAAGCCCGAACGGCCAGGCCATGAGGCCGCCTTCGAGCACCAGCACGTTGTTGTAGCCCATGCCGCGCAGAATGCACTGCGCCTCGTAACCGCGCAACGAAATCTTGCACCAGGTGATGATGAGCGCGTCCGTGTCGGCGGGAAGCTGCGATTTGGCGCCACGCAGCTTGCCGAGCGGGATCAGCGTCTCACCCACGCCAATGCGCATCTGGGCGTATTCGTCAGCGCCACGCGCATCAAGCATGAATGGCTTCTCGCCGCGATCGAGCATGGCCTTGAAGTCGAGCGAACTGATGCCTGTCATACGCCCGAGGAGCTTGTTTTCGAGCACATGCACAGCGGTGATGAAGCTGTCGAGCGCCTGCGAGAACGGCGGCGCGTAGGGCAAGTCGAGGTTGACGAGCTGGTGCACATGCATCCCGTTGTGCAGCGCCATTGCGGCAACTCCCAGCCGCTTCGAGACATCGCCGGGGCCGGCGGCCTGCATACCCAGCAGCCTGCCTGTCGAGCGGTCTGCAACCAGCTTGATGATGAGCAGCTTGCCGCTCATGAAGCCTGGCTTGTCGGGCGCGGCGTGGATGGCAGTGATGATGTCGCTGTAACCCTCGGCGCGGGCGCGGGTCTCGGATAGCCCGACACTGCCCACGCTATAGTCGAACACCTTGCAAACGCCGGTCATCACGGCGCCTTCGTATTCCGCCCTGTTGCCTTCGATCATGTTTTGCGCCGCCACGCGGCCCTGAAGGTTGGCGGCGTCGCCCATGGGCCAGTGAATCTTGTTGTATGTCACCAAGTCGGTCACCTCGACGCAGTCGCCGGCGGAAAAGATGTCGGGGTCGCTGGTCTGCATGAAGCGGTTGACGCAGATAGCGCCCTTTACGCCCAGCTTGAGGCCGGCCTTTTTGGCGAGGTCGTTGTTGGGTTTCACGCCGATGGACACCACCACAAAATCGGCGGGGAGCACGTCGCCGTTGCTCAGGCGTACGCCATTCACCGCATCATCGCCCGTGAACGCCTCGGCGGCCACGCCGGTGAGCACAGTGGCTCCCTTCTGCCACAGGTGATTCTGAACGATCAGCGCCATCTCGGGATCGAGGAACGGCAGGATGTACGGCAGCATCTCGACCACCGTCACCTTGATGCCGGCCAGCGCGAAGGCCTCGGCGGTTTCGATGCCGATGAGTCCGCCACCGATGATGACGGCCTGCTTCACGCTCCCGCTCTTCACCTTCTCCTTGATGAATGTCGCGTCGTCGATGTTATGCAGCGTCGTCACGTTGTCGAGGTCGATGCCAGGGATGGGCGGACGGATGGGGGATGCGCCCACGGCCAGCATCAGCTTGTCGTAGGGCAGTTCTTCTGTCTCGCCGCTTTCGAGCGAACGCACCGTCACCAGCTTGCGCTTGGGGTCGATGTCAATCGCTTCGGTGTTGGTGCGGGCGTTCACGTTCTTCACGTTGCGAAAGAAAACCTCGTCGCGGGGGGCGCCGGTAGGAGTGCACACCAGCTTCTCCCTCTCATCAAAAACACCGCCGATGTAGTAGGGGTAGCCGCACGATGCCATCGACATGTACGAGCCTTTCTGAATGAGGGTTATCTCTGCTGTTTCGTCCAGACGGCGTGCCTTGGCGGCGGTCTTGGGGCCTGCGGCGGCGCCGCCGATTACCAGAATACGTTTTGCCATGATGTCTCCTTTTATTTCATGTTTCTCAGTCTTGGTTCTCTATCTATCGTCGGACGCGGGACAATGAACTATTGGAAGCGGTGAATCAGTCTGTTTCGACAAACTTATCGATGCCTTCTTGCTTAATCCGCGCTATGTTGTCCTGTACCTCGTTATCAATGTGGACACGAAAAAGCATCTTGAACCGTTTGCAGAGCTGCTCGCACTCGGCACAGGTGAAGTATTCCTTCTTCTTCGCGCACTTCCTGATGCCGCAGAAAGGATTGCCACCACCCTGGCGGCAGCCGGGGCACTCGCCGCTCAGAAACTTGACTATCTTCAGAAAGTTCTTGTACTTGGAGTTCATGAACGGGATGACCTTGGCCACTTCCGAAAAGTTCACTCCGTTCAGCGCCGCCATCAGCGCATGAGCTTTGTCTTTGATGTCTGCTGATTTGCGTTGACAGAGCGCGCAATTGAGCCCGCAATAGGCAATTGATTCCTTTTCCATAGCCATCTGCTCCTTTTCTCCGTCGCAAGAGTTCAAGAAAGGTCGCGGCCTGTTTCGGGCTTTCGATATACCAGCCCTCATCGTTCATGTTCTCAGCTTTGTTCATGCCGCTTTTCTGTCAAGCGCCGGATTCTGAACGTCGAGCAAGTGGAAGCGGCGATGTTGCTATTGGCGGATGCTGGGGGGCTAACAAATTGCGTGGCAACAAATTCACCACTACGATGAACAATCGCCGGCTCGCTGAAATCGTTGGACGCGGACGAAGCAAGACGCTCGCGGGAGCAATCCTATCGACACCTTCGCTATTCGTTGTGAAGCGCTTCCTTCAACTTCTCGGCCAGCGTCTTGAAGGAAAACGGCTTCTGAAGAAAGTGAACGCCTTCGTCCAGCACACCCTGATGAGCGATTACGTTGGCCGTGTAACCAGACATAAACAGCCGCTTTATCGTCGGATAGAGCGCCAGCAATCGCTTGGCCAGCTCGCGGCCATTCATCTCGGGCATCACCACATCGGTTAGCAGCACGTCAATATTGCCGGGGTGTTCACGGGCAATCTGCAAAGCCTCACCGGGCGTATGCGCCTTGAGCACCGAGTATCCGAGATGCTCCAGCATGGTTGCGCCCATTTTGAGGATGGCTGGTTCGTCTTCGACAAGCAGCACGGTTTCGCCGCCGCCGTCAATCGCTTCAAACGTAACCTCCTGAACGGCGTCCTTTTCGCGGTCGCCGCAGGCCGGCAAGAATATCTTGAAGGCCGTGCCTTTGCCCAATTCGCTGTACACGCTCACAAAGCCTTTGTTCTGCTTGACGACTCCGTATAGCGTAGCCAGTCCGAGGCCGGTGCCCTCACCCACAGTTTTCGTGGTAAAGAACGGCTCGAAGATATGCGACTGGACTTCTTTGCTCATACCGCATCCTGTATCCGTAACAGCCAGCATGGCATAATACCCCGCCTTGAAACCGGCGTGGCGCTCACAGAACTCATCATCGATTTCAAAGTTGGCGGTTTCGATAGTCAGGGTACCGACATCCTCGATTGCATCACGGGAATTGACGGCCAGATTGGCAAGCATCTGGTCAACCTGAGCGGGGTCGATGCGGACGGGAGCGATCCCCTCACCCGGCTTCCAAATGAGATCGATGTCCTCGCCGATGAGCCGTCGCAGCATTTTGAGCATGCTATCAACGGTCTTGTTCAGATCGAGAACTACGGGCGATACCGTTTGCTTGCGGGCGAATGCCAGCAACTGGCGTGTGAGGTCTGCCGAGCGATTGCCGGCATTGCGAATCTCCTCGATGTTGGAGCGCAGGGGGTCGTTCGGCCCCATTTGATCGAGCAGCAGCTCGGTATGGCCGAGAATAACCAGCAGCATGTTGTTGAAGTCGTGGGCCACGCCGCCGGCCAGACGCCCTACGGATTCCATCTTCTGCGCCTGCTGTAGTTGCGCCGTCAGCTTCAGCTCCTCGGTGATGTCACGCTTCACCGTCACATAGTTAACTATTTTTCCCGAAGCGTCTCGCACCGGCGAGATGACCGCCTCTTCGGTGTAAAGTTTTCCGTCCTTCTTCTTGCTGACAAACCGACCGCTCCAAGTCTCTCCACACACAAGCTTCTCCCACAATTCCTGGTTAAAGGCGTCATCATGCTCTCCACTTCTGAGATCGCGTATGTTCTTGCCAATCACCGCGTCTCGGGTGTAGCCTGAAATGCGCTCGAACGCCGGATTCACATACTGTATGACGCCTTCAACGTCCAAAATCTCAATCACCTCGGAAGCCTGCTCGATGGCCAGCATCAGACGCTCGCGTTCCTCTTCGGCCAGCTTGCGCTCGGTGATGTCACGCTCGACCGCCACATAGCTGACAGTCCGTCCCAAAGCGTCACGCACCGGCGAGATTACCGCCTCGACGGTATAGAGCGTTCCATCCTTCTTCTTGTTGATAAATTGGCCGCTCCAGGACTCGCCGGTCTCAAGCGTCTTCCACATTTCCGTGTATTGGGAAGGATCGTGCTCTCCACTCTCGAGAATGCATGTGTCCTGGCCGATAGCCTCGTCTGAGGAGTAGCCCGTGACATGCTCGAATGCAGGATTGACATACTGAATGACACTTCTAACATCCGTGATGACGATCATCTCGCTGGCCTGCTCGATGGCCAGCTTCAGCCGTTCGCGCTCTTCCTCAGCCTGTTTGCGTTCGGTGATGTCGAGATGCGTACCGCAAGCACGAAGTGGTTTACCGTCGAGGGCGCGTTCGATCACCTGGCCCCTGTCCAACACCCAGACCCACTCACCTGACTTGTGCCGCAGACGATGCTCTGTCTCGTAAAAAACCGTTTTGCCCGCCAGATGCGCGTTCAACGCTGCTTCAATGCCCGGTAGGTCGTCGGGATGGGTTAGTTTTCCCCATGTGGTCGAGTCAGGCTCAATCTCGTCCAGGATATAACCCAGCATTTCAGCCCACCGCTCGTTGTGGGTCACATCGCCAGTTTCAATATTTAAGTCCCAGGTACCAAGGTCCGCGCCCCGCAAGGCCAGTTCCATCCGTTCTTCGCTCTCCCGCAGTGCTTCCTCCGCCCGCTTGCGTGCGGTGATGTCGCGACCAATCCCACCAATGCCAATGACCCCTTCGGACAACTTGAGAGGAAACTTGGTCATCTCATAAACTCGATCGTTGAGAGGTTCTTCCACAACGGCAACCTGTAGCATTTCCAGTACCTGCTTGTCCGAAGCTGCGCAATACCGTGCGCCGACTTCGTCCATCAGCTCGAAACCGGTTCCACCAAGCAGCTCGTCACGACTCGTGCCGAAAAACTCGAGTGTAGCCTTATTGGCAACGATGTAACGGGATTTCTCGTCCTTCACGAACATCAGGTCGGTGCTGGTGTTGATAAACGAGTGATAGCGCTCCTCGCTCTCGCGCAAGGCTTCCTCCGCCTGCTTGCGCGCAGTGATGTCGAGAACGGCGCCCTCCAGGAAGTCCTTCTCTGGATAGGCTTTCACGGAGATGGAGAAGGTGACGTCATTGCCGGCGGGATGCGTCATGTCTATCTCAAAATTATTTACCTCTCCATCTCGTGCAAGCAACGCGAAAAGCTCATCCCGTCTCTCGGAATCGCGGTAGAGGTCGGGGGTACGCACCTTGCCGATGATGTCTTCAACCCTCAACCCCTGATCCTCTGCCGCCTTATGGTTGACATCAATGAACATGCCGTCCGACAGCCGTGAACGGAAAAGGCCGACAAGAGAATTATCGAAGAATGCCCGGTAGCGCTCTTCGCTCTCACGCAGGGCCTCCTCGACTCGCTTACGGTCGGTGATGTCGCGCACCAGCGCAATCAACCGCTCGTAGCCGCTACCATTACACTCTCTACAGGAAATTGAAAGCTCAAACCACTTCTCGCCTTCTGACGTATCCAAGCTGTAAACCGCTCCATGGCAACTCCCTTTTTCCCGTGCCTGTGCAATGGCGTCCATAATGATTTTCGCAGCCTCTTCCGGCATCACCTCATTAACGGTTTTCCCCATGAACTCTTCCGGCGGGACATGAAGCGATTTTTCTGAAGGGGCGTTGAAATTATAAATACGGCCTTCCGGATCAACCTCGAACATGATATCCGGAATGGCGTTCAACGTTGCCTGTAAGTCATTGTGGATTTTCCGCAGCGCCTCTTCCACCCGCTTGCGTTCGGTGATGTCAACTGCAATTGCGGTAATATATTGGGGACTGCCACTCTCATCACGCATCAGGGTACCGGTCATAAGCATTGGGAATTCCGTGCCGTCTTTGTGTATGTGCCATACCTCAGTTGCACTGTAGTGTCCCTTCTTGATGAGGCTGTCGTTTAGCTGGGCAGTACGCTTCATCTGCTTCTCGCTGTGAAACACGCTCAGGTTGCGGCCAATCAGTTCATCGGGAATGAATCCGTGTATCTTGGCGAAAAAAGCGTTAACGTATTTCATATTTCCATCAAGATCAACAATTGCGCTGCCGTGCATAGCCATATCCGACATCGTTCGGAATATTTTGACATCCTCCTCCGCCCGCTTGCGTACGGTGATGTCGAGTACGGCACCTTCCATGTAATCCATTTCCGGATAGGCTTTCACCGATGAGGAGAAGATACCCTCCGCGCCATCATGAAATCTCATATCTGTCTCGAAGCCGTGTACTTCTCCATCACGTTCGAGTATCGAAAGAAGCTCATCCCGCTGCCCGGGATTTCGATATAAGTCAGCGGAACTCAGCTTCCCGACGATTTCTTCGACCGGAAGCTTCAAGTATTTCGCAGTTATGTGGTTGACCTCAATGAATACGCCATCGGACAACCGTGAACGGAAAAGACCTACCAGAGCATTGTTGAAGAAATCCCTATAGCGCTCTTCGCTCTCGCGTAACGCGGAGGTGCGTTCTTCCACCAGTGCCTCAATGTGCACTTGCCGCCGGACGCTCTCGGCGAGAAAAGACGTAAGCCAGCTAACCAGGAAAACGCTGAGGATTCCACCGGTGATTAGCAGAATGAGCATAACCAGGCTGGACATGGCCAGGCCGCGCTGCACGATTCTGCGACCAAAACTGGCAGAGACGAGCAGTGCAGTGTTGCCTTCCAGGTCGGTGAGCATGCCGTAGGCCATCAAGGTGTCGGTATCGAACGCTTCGATAACATGCGTTTCGTTGTTCAGCCGTGCGAATATCGCCCTTTCGCTGTCTTTCAGTTCAGAGGTGCGCTGATTGCGGACACTGAAGAAAATGCCATATTGGTGCGACAACTCCTGGATTATCACTTCGTCGAGAAACCGCCCCATGATGATAGTCCCCCGACTCGGGCCTTCGCCCAGGCTCGTGAGAATGGGATGAGAGCTGACCAGCATCGGGCCATGCTCGGTCAGGACAAAACCATTGATGCTGCTGTCGAGTGACTCATGGCGCAACAGGGGATGACTCACTGGCAAAGCGTCCTGCGGGAACTCGACAAGCGATATATCAGCGTCATAGCTCGGACAACGGACACCTCCCCAGATGACATTGCCTTCGAGGTCGCAGACATAAAGGAGGTGTATGCCGCTGTTGTGCATGCTCTCCCACTGGAAGTTGGACGTTTCATACACCGAGTTACCGTCCTGCACAAACTGGTATGTATCGTCCCACATGGCCCAGTCACCACCGACCTGGCCAAGATGATACGCCTCGCGCTGGAGAGCGTCCACACAGCCGGCAATGCTTGTTTTGGCTTGTTCCTGTTCGAGAGCATAGAAGCTGGGCATAATGACGTATTGCTTCAGTACATAACCACATACAAGCAGCAGCGGAAGCATGATGACGGCAACCAGTATCCATCTTTTCAGGCCGATTCTTCCGGTTGAATGACGCACTATGGATATCAGCGGATCGTGAGTTTCGACCAGTTCGCGTGTGCGCCGGGCAACGAGCTGTTGCAGTCGCAGACTCCAAGCCACAACGAGCGTTGCAAAAACCGCGAGAACTACAAGCGCGATGAGAATGTCCGGCCCGTGCCGGTGCATCCAGGAGCTGTGCAAAGCGTAATGTTTACCGAGCCATTTCTGCGTTATGCGGTCAAACACGCCCCGCTGGCAAGCATACTCGATTCCCTTGTTGAGGATGTTTCTCAGCTCCGTTTGCCCTTCGCGTACGCCCATGCAGTTCTGGCCAACGTATAGAGGCTCACCCACGGACTTCACGCGGTCGCAAAGGCCGTTGCTGAACAGGTGGTGGAGAACTATCTGTTCATCGCCAATCACGGCGTCGGCCTCGCCGGAAATCACCAGGTCGGTGGCCTCGGCGAATGTGGCGGTGGGAACCAGTTCGTAGCAGATGCCGTTGGAATCGAGAAACTCGGCGGCATAGTCTCCGCGCTGCATGGCCACGCGTTTGCCCTGCAAGTCATCGAGGCAGGTAATGTCGGGCCGCTCGGCCAGCACAAAGATGAGCGCGGGTACCTCCCAGGTCATTTCGGAGAAGTCGAACCGCCCGTCCCGTTCTTCGCTGTAGAACAGGCTGGTGAGCACATCCACCTCGCCCGACAACACGGCTTCCTGCGCCTCCTGGAACGTCATATCGCAAAAACTGGCCTTGAAGCCAAGCTCGGTTGAAATCCAACGGGCCAGCTCGATGCACATGCCCTCGTGATTACCGTGGCTGTCGATGAACTCGAACGGCGGGTAGGTGGTCTGACTGACAAAGATGATTTCGCCGTGGCCATCCACCCAGTCGCGCTCCGCTTCGGTCAAAAGATCACATGAAACAGGAGAAGCCCAGAACAACGACATCGCTGCCAGAACCAGTGTGTAGAGCCAAACGCTCGTGTGCCGTTGGTGGATTATACCCGTTTCCCTCAAAAGAAGCCTCCTGCTCAACTGTCGCTGCAACTCACCTGATTTTGCGACGATGAATGTCGGTTTTTTTTTGTAGACTGGTCGCATCGTCGCTCAAAATGGTTTTCTATCGTCAAGTGTAATCCGATTCACCGAAATGTCAACCATGAAATGAACGCGCACCGCCAAAGCAAGCGTAGCGGCAGCCCGACGAAACAAAGCCCGGTTGCCCAGGCTTTGCCTGAAAAGAACAAAGCCCGGTTGCCCAGGCTTTATTTGGCACCCGCTTGCGCAGATGAATTATGGCTCCTGAGGAGGGATTCGAACCCCCGACCTAGTGGTTAACAGCCACCCGCTCTGCCGCTGAGCTACTCAGGAATATACGCTTTATGAAAGAGCATCGAATGCGAGAGGCGTTTTCCTGTCAACTGATTTTTCAATGTGAAGCGCCCTCTCAGTTGTTTCTGGAGCAGGCTCGCTACAGCCCACATATTTGAAGCGTTCCACACAGCAACCACACAGGTGAGAAACATCTTGACATTTATTTGTCACTAACAACTTTTGATGGTAGCAACCACATCGGAGGCAAGTATGAAACCAGTTATCTATGGAACTGTCGGATTCATCGCAGGCGCGATTATTACTCTCATCGTCGTCTATGCCAGCGCTCCCGGCATGATGTTGAGCGAAGATGAAAGCCCCTACGGCTTCGACGAGACTATCGAAATTCTGACGCAATCCGTTGACGATCACGGCTGGACGATTCCCAAAACCCACAACCTCCAGCGCTCGATGGCCAAATTCGGTCACGAAGTGCTGCCGGTAACTGTGATCGAGCTGTGTCATCCAGATCATGCCAACAGGATATTGCAGGAAGACGACGAGCGCATAGTCGCAACGCTCATGCCCTGTCGTGTGGCGGTTTACGAGAAATCAGACGGCAAGGTCTATATCTCGCGGATGAACTCTGGAATGCTGGCTGGGATGATGGGCGGCCTCATTGCCGAGGTCATGTCGCTGGCTGCCGCGCAGAACGAGGAAATACTGCAACCAGTCTTGAAATAATCAGGGAGCGGCCGACTGGTCGGCAAAGTGCTCGGCTGAGAGCGTGAACCGTTTGACGAAATCGTCGGGCTGTAAATACAGCATGTCTGTGCGGCCGTCAAGACGCATCACAAAGGTGCTCTCTCTGTCGGTGCGAGCGAACACCAGCTCGTGCGTCTCGTCGTTTTTCAGTGTGAGCCAGACTTGCAGCACCGGTTCCTCGAAGCGCGGCGCCCACTCCTCCCAGGCGTTGTCGTAGAACCGCAGCGAGCGAACCTGCGTCAGGACGTTGACCAGCTTGAAAAACGTCCGGTTGTCTCGCGGGACATCAAACGAGGGCAGGTCTGGGCGGGTGCCGCCTTCGCTGCGATATACCCACACCGATGGTTCCCAGGTGAGGCTGTAATGTCCAAGCCTGTAGCGCACCTCTATGCGGGCGATGTCATCTGGGTCGAGCACCAGCAGGTCATGCTCGCGCCATTTTTCCGAGTCGGAGGTGACGACGCCAGTGAGGTCTTCGGTGACGCGATACACCTCGTTGTGCCCCTCGACGCGCACAGCGCTGAAAAAGCGGTTGCCTCTGCTGCCCAGCCAGACATCCGCCAGCAGGGTGTCGGCGGCGGCGAACAGGCGAAGTCTTGTGCCAGAGGCGGCGTCAACGGCATATAGCGGATGCGAGGAAGGTGATGCTGCGACGGGGGTCTCGTAGATTTCGGCGGTCAGAACAGCTTGAAAGAAGCTATTGAGCCGTTCGTCGTCCACGGGCGTTTCGATGGGATGGATGAGCCGCCAGCCGTCCTCATGACGGAGCAAATCCACTTCGCCTTCAGCGGAACTTATGTGAACCCGCCACACCTGCGAGGCATCGATATCGAGCATGGGCGCTCGTTTCTCGATGGGCTCCGAGCGTGTGCGCAACAGCAGCCAGCCACCGGCAAGCGCCAGCACAATAACGAGATACACCAACGTTTTGCGGCTCATGCTCACTCGAAAAGACGGCCCAAAGACTTGCGCCTGCGAACGTCGAGCCGCCAGCGAACAATGCCCACGACCATCAGCAGCAGCGAGGGCAACAGGATATTGATCCATTTCACCGCCCGTTTCCACCCCCGGATGCGCCCGGCCATCCACATCATCTCCTCGACAGACTCGAAGCTGGTCGGGAAGAACCGCCCCCAGGTAATGGGACTGTGGGCGATGCGGCGGGAGCGCAACTGAATGAGCTCGATCTGGTCGTGCATATAGTCAAGCCCATTGAGGGCGAACAGTTCGTTGGGGGTCATCATGCGGGTTTGCTTGTCGCTGTATTCGGGGCAGTCGGTATCGCCCACCAGCAGCACACGGCCACGCCGGGTTTCCGACAGCGCCGCACGTTCTCCGGGCGCTGTTCCATCGGCGAAGAAACTGGTGAAGCGGCCCTCGAACAGCCCGCCCAGCACCTTGGGGTCTTCGCGCAGATAGTTGCCTGACGAGAACCCCTGCATGCGCTGATGCATGCCTTCCGCCTTGACCAGAATCGATTCGTTCGAGCTGAAAAGCAAAGGAGTGAATGCGACGCCTTCATTGACGCGGGTAGTGTCGATGGGCGAGACGAAATTGAGATACATGCGCACCAGGTCTGTGGTGATGATGTGCTCTTCATTGAAGTTGTCGATGCGAACAATCTCGAACATCGACCTGGACGGGTTCTCTGGATGCCGCATCGAAGCGCGGTCCATCACGAAGCCGTCTTGCAAAACAAGTCCCCAGTGGTCGAGCAGGTCGAACAGGTTGGTGGGCATATCGTAGAGGTCGTCGCGGTGCGGAATGACGCGATCCTGAAAGATGAGCAGGTCTCCGCCACGCATGAAAAACTGGTCGAGATTGTAGAGCTGCAACGTTGACAGGGAATCGGTAATGGCCGAGATGATGAGGCAGTTTATCTCAGGGTCGAGCGGACGCCACAAATCGACCATCTCCATGTCATATACAAGGCGCATACGCTGCTTGATGACAGCCAGCGGGTCTTTGCGTTCGAGCTCGTCGCGAATCTGCTGGTCGAGGATGGGCGAGGTGGCCATTTCCTGCATCATGTCGCCAATCATCTGGCGGTTATAGCTGGGGCGAATCTCGCGCAGGCGCATATCGAGCGGGCGCAACCAGGCCACACGGGGCAGTTGCTTGGCCATCAACCGGCGGATGCGCAGGGTAATCTCATATTCCAGGCCGCGTGTTTCGCGCACGACGGTGATAATTTCCTCGTGGTTGGCATAGGAAAGCACCAGCCCCATGAACACCTCTTTCTCGATGTTCTTGTCGTCCTCGAAGTACTCGGCGGTGAAGTGCGGGATTCCGTGTCTTCTGGCGTCCTCGACCGTCTCGATTCTGTCGGCGGGGTTGACCACGCTCAGGTGCACCTGTCCGCCGGAAGCCGCCGAATATTCGGCCAGAAGGTCGAGGGCATAGTCGCGCACGGTGTCTTCGCGGGGGGGGAGGTCGCGGGTAAAGTATGCGGTGACGACCAGCCTGTCATCAAGCTCGCTCAACGTTTCACGGCTGAGACCGCTGAGCTTGTACACCTTGCCTTTTGTAAGGTCGAGGCGGCCATGCAGCGAGTTGCTCACCAGGTTCACCAGCATAAGAATAGCCAGTAGCAGAAGCAGGTTTACCCACATAGAACGGCGGTTGCGAATCGGTATCATCACCCCTCCCCTACTTCCACTTCCGCGATTCAAGCGCAATGATGGCCAAACGCAGGAACAGCACAGTGAGGGTGATGAAATACAAAAAGTCGCGAGTGTCGAGCACACCGCGCGTCATTCGTTCGAGGTGATGCAGCGCGCTGATGTACTGGACAACGTTCAGCAGTTCGACGGGCGCCAAGTGCATGAATCTGCTGATGATGAAGAAAACGAACAGGATGAGAAACCCGGTGATGAAGGCGATAATCTGGTTGTCTGTCAGGCTCGATGCGAAGATGCCAACGGCGCAATACACTCCGCCCAGCATGATCAGCCCCAGATAGCCACAGAGAATTGGCCCGAAATCGACGTTGTGCCCCAGCAGCACGATGGTGACAAGCTGAATGAGAGTAAACATCAGCGCGGTGACCACCAGTTGCAGCGCCGCCAGAAACTTGCCCAGCACGATTTCGGTATCGTCGAGCGGCAGGGTCGCCAGCAGCTCGAAGGTGCCTGCGTTTTTCTCGCGGGAAATGAGACTCATGGTAATGGCCGGAATGAAAAAGAGATACACCGTCGGCACCGTGTTGAACATCGTCCCCATGTTGGCCTGCATCCGAACGAATACCTCTGATGAGAAAGCGAATCCGGTGATGAGCAGAAATGCCGCAATGACAATGTAGAACGACAGAGAATGCGTCAGAACCCTGGTTTCACGCCGAGCGACGATGAGCGCGTTGCGAATCATGAGTCACCTCCAGCAGTATCCGATGCCTCTTCTGCGGCGTCCGGCGTCTCGCCGGATGCTTCTTCAATAGCGTTCGACGCCTCGCCGGATGCCTCCCCCATTGTGATGCGGCGAAAGATGCCCTCGAGGGTTACGCGGCGGCGATACATCTCGCGCAGCACCCAGCCTCGCGCTCGAATCCAGGCATATACGCTGCTTTGAGTGTCGTCGCCAGGGATGTTGAGGCATAGCTTCCAAGCACCGTCGGGCAACTGCTGCGCAGTGCGCACCGAGATGCCCTCGATGGCCTCGCACATGGCGTCTAACATGGGATCGTCGGCAAAGAATTCCAGCTCGAGAACAGGGACGCCCTCGTACTGGCGAAGCAGGTCTTCAGTCGTGCCATCTGCGGCGATGCACCCGCGATCTATGATGACGATGCGATCGCACACAGCCTGCACTTCCTGCATGATGTGCGAGCTGAGGATAAGCGTCTTGTCGCGTCCCAGTTCGCGGATGAGGCGGCGAATCTCGAGTATCTGGTTGGGGTCGAGGCCGGAGGTGGGTTCGTCCAGCACCAATATCTGCGGGTCGTGCAGAATGGCCTGCGCAAAGCCCACGCGCTGACGATAGCCCTTGGAAAGCGTTCCTATCTTGCGGTGCACCACGCCTGTGAGACCACACGACGACACGGTGCGGTCGAGTTCGCGGCGGAACCGGTGCAGCGGAATGCCCCGCACCTCGGCGCAGAAAAAGAGGAAGTCGTAAACCGTCATGTCGGTGTAAAGCGGGTTGTGCTCGGGGAGGTAACCCAGACGCTGGCGAATGGCGCGGCTGTGGCGCCGGATGTCCATATCGCCCACGCGAATGGTGCCTGCTGTGGGTGACAGATAGCCTGTGAGCACCCGCAAGGTAGTGGATTTCCCGGCGCCGTTGGGTCCCAGAAACCCGAGTATCTCGCCCTCACGAACCTGAAAGTGAATATTATCGACGGCGCGCAAGCTGCCGTAGTCCTTTACCAACCCGTCAATCTCTATCATCATGATGCTTAGTCAATCTTGATTTCGGCATGACCGTTGCCCTGGCCGCGACGCCTCGGCTCGGAGAGCGCCAGCGAGTCGCCCTCGGCCACGCCCTCGATAATCTCGACGCGGGTGAAATCATTGATGCCGGTCTTGACGATGACGCTGTCGATGATGGCGCCGTTCTCGTAGCGCCAGACGATGTCCATGCCGTCGCGGTTGACGAAGATGGCGCGAATGGGTATCACGAGGATGCTGTCGCGGGTTTCGCCCACAATGCTGATACTGGCGGTGAGTCCGGGGCGCAACGCCTCGTCCGCATCGTCGATCGAGATCTCTATGGGAAATACCTTCACGTTATCGACATACTGGGTCATGGCCGCCACCTGGCTCACACGGCCATGATATTCGCGATATGGCAGCGCGTCCACCCTGATGGTGACCTTCTGATCGAGGCTCAGTTTCGAGATGTCCACCTCGTTGATCGAGGCGGCCACAATCATCTCTCCCAAGTCGGCAACCTTGGCGATGACGGTGCCTTCCGAATAAGAACCGATGTCGGAGCGCACCATCTCGCCTTCTTCGATGGGCAGCGAGATGATGGTGCCTGCGGCGGTGGCTGTGACGCGCCAGATGCTGGCGTCCAAGTCGATTTCACTGATGAGTTCATACTGTCTGGCAAGGTCTTCATAATTGAGCTGCGCCAGCGCGAGTTCGTCTTCGGCGTTTTCAAATTCGGTGCGCGTAGAATAGTTCTGCTCGAGAAGAAGACGCTGGTCTTCGACTGCCTTGCGGGCGTCTTTCAAGCGAATCTCGGCCTGCTTCAAGCCCCGCTGAATCTGCGAAATCTTGCTCAATTCTTCGTAGGTGGGTTCGATGTCGGCGATGAGCTGGCCATAGGTGACCACTTCGTTTTCCCGCACATGCAGACGCACGATCTTGCCGCCCACCTTCGTCTTGATATCGACATCACGAAGAGGCCTGATCTCGCCCAACTCCTCGAGCTTGACCACAATCGAACCCACTTTAACCAAAGTGGTCTGTATAGGGCCATCGCCGTTCAGTCCAGGTGGCTTGATGTTACAGGCGGCCAGCAGGATGAGGCTTATCATCATGATAAATATCAGCTTACGCATACAATCGTCTCCTTGTGGATTCGCAGTCATGTCGGCATCGCTGCCAAAACCTGGCGCACCAGGGTTGCCCTCTGGCAACAACCTGTGTGACCAGCGTTATAGTCACATAACAAAAACGGCTGGGCGATGTTTACGTCAATCTTTTTTCTGGGCAGCGGCCATTGCAGGACGACAGCCGACAAAACGCTTGACAGCCGCCAGTTCTCCTGCGCATTCATGGCTTAACCTGTCAGGAGGTGCATATGAAAAGCATGAGAAACAAAGATTTCATCACAACGCAGGAGTGGGACAAGGACCAACTGGAGGCTCTGCTCGACCTCGCCGTAAGCCTCAAGGCAGAGCGCAGGGCAGGAACGCTGCACCCGCTGCTGCTCTTCAAAACGCTCTATATGCTGTTCTTCTTCAGCAGTACGCGCACGCGCAACAGCTTTGAAACCGGCATGACACAACTCGGCGGCCACGCTGTCTTTCTCACCCCGGATAAAATGCAACTGTCGCACGGCGAAAGCATCAAAGACACCGTGAGAGTGCTGTCGAGCTACGGCGACGCCGTTGCCGTCCGCCAGTGTGACTACAGCGTGGGCAACAAAGTCCTGCGCGAGATGTCCCAGTACTCCAGTGCGCCGATCATCAATATGCAATGCGATGTATATCATCCCTGCCAGGCGCTCGCCGACCTCATGACTATCCGCGAGAACTTCGAGCCGGGACGCCGTCTCAAACTTGGCGTGGCCTGGACGAGCGCCCCCAACTACGTCCGCCCGCTGTCAGTGCCGCAGAGCCTGATATTGCTCATGCCGCGCTTTGGCATTGACGTCACGCTCGCCTATCCGGCAGAGTTCAGGCTGCAGCCCGAAATCGAAGAGCAGGCTGCCCGCAACGCTGCCGCCGCCGGCACCGACTTCTACATCTCACACCGCTTTGAAGAAGCCTTCGAAAACGCCGACGTGGTCATCCCCAAAAGCTGGGGGCCGCTGTTTTTCACTCAGGACGAGAAAAAGAGCCTCTCGCTCATCGACCGCTACCCAAGCTGGGTGTGCGACGAGAAACGCATGGCGCTGACGAAGGATGACTCGCTCTATATGCACCCCCTGCCCGCCGACCGTGGCCGCGAGGTGACCGACGCCGTCATCGACGGGCCGCACTCGGTCATCTATCAGCAGGCGGAGAACCGCCTGCACGTGCAGAAGGCGCTCCTGGCCCACATCATGGGCGGAGTCGAGTGACGCCACTCGTCGGGCTGTTTGCGGGCTTGCTGGCAGGCGTGTTGCTGGGCTGGGCGATTCGGCTTGTCACCTACCGCGGGATACCGCAGAAACGCCACGACGAGGTGCAGATCGAGCTTCACGCGGCACAGCAGTCTCTCACCCGCGCCGAAACAGAGGCGAGCGGCCTGCGCGAGCGACAGGACAAGGCCGAGAAAGCCCTGACCGCCGAGCGCGAGCGGGTCACCGCGCTGACGAGTGAGCGCTCACAACTCGTCGAGCGCAACAAGTATCTGAACATACAAGTCACAGAAGAACGCGAGGCGTTGGAGAAACGCATCGAGGCGCAACGCGCCGAGCTGGCCGAGATGAAGAAAGCCCTGGGCGAGCAGTTCGAGAACCTGGCCAACCGCATCTTCGACGAAAAGAGCGAACGCTTCAGCAAGCTCAACCTCGAACGCCTCAAGCCCTTGCTCGACCCCCTGCGCGAGAACATCGACAGTTTCCGCCGCAAGGTCGAGAGCGTACACGAAACCTCCATCAAGCAAAACACCAGCCTCATCGATGAGATAAAGCGCCTGCAATCGCTCAACCAGCAGATTTCCACCGACGCCACCAACCTCACCAAGGCGCTCAAGGGCGACGTGAAGGTAATGGGCAACTGGGGCGAAATGGTTCTGGAGCGCATCCTCGAAATGTCGGGTTTGCGCAAGGACATCGAATATCACACTCAGGGCAAAGGCCTTGACCTGGAATCAGCGCCGGGCAAAAGCAAGCCGCGTCCCGACGTGGTGGTGCACCTGCCAGACTCACGCCACATAGTTGTGGACAGCAAAGTCTCACTTGTGGCTTACGAGCGTCTGATTGCCGCGGAAACCGAGGAAGAGCGCAATGCCGCCGAGCGTGAACTCACCGCCTCCATCCGCGCTCACATCAACGACCTGCACTCCAAGCATTACAGCGCCGTTCGCGGCATGAACTCACCCGATTTCGTCTTTCTGTTCATGTACATCGAAGCAGGCTTCATTCATGCCATGCGCTCCGACGACGAGCTATATCAACACGGGCTGGACAAGAACGTGCTGGTGGTGGGCCCCAGCGCTCTGCTGGCCACCCTGCGCACCATCGCCTATGTCTGGCGGCAGGAGAACCAGGCGAAAAACGTGCTGGAAATTGCCCGCCAGGGCGCCGCGCTCTATGACAAATTCGTCGGTTTCAGCGAAGACTTGCTGGAAATACGCAAGCATCTGGGCAAAACCGACGAGGCCTTCGAGAGTGCGCTGAACAAGCTCCATACCGGCAAGGGCAACCTTGTTGGGCGCGTCGAGCGGCTAAAGAAGCTGGGCGTGAAAACAACGAAAGAAATCGCCACGGCGTTGCTGCCGGAAAGCGACATCATCGACGACGAAACAACTGAACAACTCACTATAGAGGAACACGATGAATCCTGAGCAAGTGCTTACCAACACAGTGCGCCGCTGCCGCGAGCGCGGCGTCATCATCCCCACCTACCGCCAGCTCATCGACCCGACACAGATATCAGGGCACATTCAGGATGAGTTGCGCGGCATCGGGCTGTGGGACGTGCACCCGCGCAACCTGTTTCGTCTCAACTGGAAGAACGAGCCTGTGCGCCACGGCGGCGGCTTTGGCGGAGTGAACTTTCTCGAGCTGCCCTCGTCGTTCACCGGCGTGTCGGCGCGCATCTTCGTGCTGCTGGGCAAGTTCTTCCCGACGGGATCGCACAAGGTGGGCGCCACATTCGGTCCGCTGGTCGAAAAGCTGGTCAGCGGTCACTTCGACCCGACCACGCAAAAGGCGCTGTGGCCCAGCACGGGCAACTACTGTCGCGGCGGCGCCTACGACTCGACGTTGCTGGGCTGCCATTCCATCGCGGTACTGCCGGAGGAGATGTCGGAGGAACGCTTTGCCTGGCTCGAGGAGATTGGCGCGGAGGTAGTGCGCACCCCCGGCTGCGAGAGCAACGTGAAGGAAATCTACGACGAGACAAAGCGCCTCAAGGCCGCTCGCGGCGATGAGATCGTCGTGCTCAACCAGTTCTCGGACTTTGGCAACCCGATGTGGCACTACCACGTCACCGGACGCGCCATGCAGGAGGTCTTCGAGCAGCAGAAGCGCGAGGACGAGCGGTTCTTCGGCGTGTTTCTCACGCAGGGCTCGGCCGGCACCCTGGCCAGCGGCGACTACCTCAAGACCGTCTGGCCAGCGCTGAAGCTGGGCGCCGGCGAGGCGCTGCAATGCCCCACTTTGCTGTCCAACGGCTACGGCGGCCACCGCATCGAGGGCATCGGCGACAAGCATGTGCCCTGGGTGCACAACCTGCGCAACACAGACCTCGTCGCCGCCATCGACGACAACGCCTGCATGTCGCTCATGCGGCTGTGCAACGAGCCGACCGGGCGCGAGGTTCTTGCCCGCGCAGGCGTGCCCCGCCCGCTCACCGACCGCCTCGACCTGCTGGGTATCTCGTCCATCGCCAACGTGCTGGGGTGCATCAAAATGGCAAAATACTACGAGCTGGGCGAGCGCGACTGCCTGTTCACCGTCGCCACCGACTCGATGGAGCTGTATGGGTCTCGCCTCGATGAGGCCAGGCAGCGGTACGGCGAATACACCCACGCTCACGCCGAGGCCGACTATGCCCACTGGCTGCTGGGCGAGCGCACCGACAACATGCTCGAACTGCGCTACGAAGACCGCCGCCGCATGCACAACCTGAAATATTTCACCTGGGTGGAGCAGCAGGGCAAGGACGTGGCCGACCTGAACGCGCAGTGGTATGACCCCGACTACTGGGAGCGCATCTGGTCACGGGTGGACAAGTGGGACGAGGAAATAGAGGAGTTTAACGAGCGGGTGCGGGGGTAGGCGCGCAATATAACGCAAGCCATTAGTAACACGCTAGATGCATATTTGATATTGGACCATTAGGCTGAAACTCAAACCTAATAAGCCAACAAAGCGTGTTGACTTTCTAATGATTAGAAGTGTATTTACTTGACAAATTACAAAGATAGCACTTTATTTACAAAATCAAAATGGAAGTATAATTGAGGTTATCATGATCCCAAAATATGAAGAAATAATGCTACCGCTCTTAAAACTTCTAGAGGACAGCAAAGTACATAGCCTTAGTGAAACTCGTGATTCTCTTGCGAGACACTTTCATTTAAGTGATGGTGAAATCAGAGAACTTCTACCAAGCGGCAAACAGTCCATTTTTCGAAATCGTGTTGGATGGGCTATAACTTATATGAAAAAAGCAGGTCTGATTACTTCGATCAAACGAGCTCACTTCCAGATTAGCGAAGAAGGACATCAATTGTTGTCTGAAAATCCAATTGAGATAAATTCCAAATTTCTTTCATCGCGTTATGATGATTTTGTTCAGTTTCAAACGCCTAATAATGAGAAGAATGCAAACGCATCTCCAAAGACTGAACATCTTAACACTAACACAGACCAAACGCCCGAAGAAGCTCTTGAATATGCATACCAAAAACTTCATTCAGATCTATCTCAAGAACTTCTCGGTATTATCAAATCATGTTCCCCCGATTTCTTTGAACAACTTGTGATTGATTTACTTATTGCAATGGGCTATGGAGGTTCAAGAAAAGAGGCAGGTCAAGCAATGGGAAAATCAGGGGACGGAGGAATCGATGGGATTATTAATGAAGACAAACTGGGTCTTGATGTAATATATCTTCAAGCAAAACGATGGGAAAACACTGTTCCTGTAAAAGAGATCCGCGACTTCACGGGAGCACTTGCATCCAAAAAAGCAAAAAAGGGGATATTCATTACAACTTCTAGTTTCCCAAAAAGTGTATATGATTTTATAGGAAAAGTCGAGTATAAAATTATCTTGATTGATGGTGAGCGTCTAACCAACTTGATGATTGACTATAGTGTAGGCTTATCTACTGTAAGCACATACAATATAAAAACCATAGATTCTGATTATTTTGGTGAGAATTAGAAGCACACAACACATCATATAAACAAACTGCTATTTCTTTAATGCTCCGTCTATCTCCACTATTATGACAGCTGAGCGCTAATCCCCCAGCCGCAGGCTGTTCACGCCGCTGTCGCCGGTGGGCGCGGGGCCTTTGCTCACCATCACCTCCACCGCAGAGCCGGCATACACTTGCTGGCCTGGATTGAAGTCGAGGATGCGGCCTTTGGCAATGTTGCCGTTAAAGCGATATGTCATGCGGGGAAACATGCGTAAACCGGCGGCCTGTAGCCTGGCCTCAGCCTGCGCTACGGTCAGTTTGTGCAGGTTGGGGATGCGTACGCGCTCTGGGCGCTTGCTGAGCACAACCACGGCCACAGTGTTCGTCGTGGCGTTGTCACCCGGCTTTGGCCACTGGCTCATCACCGTCGCCGCGCTCTTTTGTCCATCGAAGCGCTCTTCCATAACGGCAAGCGTCATGCCCCATTCGCCGCATATCGCCTGTGCTTCGTCGAATGATTTATCGACCAGAGTGGGCATCCCGAACGGCCGGGGCGCTTGGATTTCAGGCGCTTTCTGGTTACACGCAAATAGACATAGAGCCACAAACAGCAATAGAATAACGTGACGCATAGTTCCTCCAGTTAGAAATTATAGTCGAAACCGGCGCTGAGGCCGAGTCCTGGGGCAGGCAGAAGCGGGTATGGACGGTATGATTCGTCGAGCAGGTTGGTGATGGCGACGCGCAGACGCAGGTTGGCGGACAGGCTATAGAAGCCGTCGAGGTCAACCAGCACGACGTCATCGAGGGCGAGGCCTGCCTCGTCGCGGCGGTCGGCCAGCCAATTCAGCAGAAGGCCGCCACTCCACCGCTGGCGCTCGGCGCGCAACGAGAAGCGGTTTTCCCAGCCGACAATCCAGGGCGTGTGCCCGCCATCCTTCGGCTCACCCAGACGCCAGGTAAGCTCGTTGCCAATGCGCATGAAGGAGTACGTGTAGCTCGCCGCCAGGTTCGCCTCGTGCAGCGTGGCGTCCAGCGGAACGAGTACATAGAGGCTGTCGGCGGCGCGTACGAAGGTGGGAGCGTCTTGCAGCCAGGCAAAACGATAGCTCATGCTCAACGGCAGAAAGGTATTGTACTCGAACACGGCGTTCAGATCAATGGGGCGCTTCACCTGCAATTTTGCGCCATCTATGTGCTGGGTAGGCAGTTCGGCCAGGTCGGTGTCGCGTCCGCGCCGCCCCATGCCGGGGTCATTGAAAACATTCACCGCGGCAATCCACGGATAGCTGTCGCCCAGCTCGAAGCGATGAAAGAACGCCACCGAGCCATAGATGTGCTCACTGTCACCGGCCAGCCAGACGCCGACCCGATCCAGCGGGGCGATGTCATCGCGCCAGATGGTCATCTGCGCCGATACAGCGCTCTTCAGGGCGGCGACATCGAAGCGGCCTGCCCACTGCCGCCAGGCAAAGCCGGACTCGGCCACCACGTCCAGTTCGGAAAAGCCACGATCGCCGGCGTTGGTCTCTTCGAGAAAATCATGCGCAGCCACCCGCAGCCGCAAA
This sequence comes from Candidatus Cloacimonadota bacterium, assembly GCA_021108395.1. GTDB lineage: Bacteria > Cloacimonadota > Cloacimonadia > Cloacimonadales > JAIOQZ01 > JAIOQZ01. Next base: position 129,558 of record JAIOQZ010000032.1, on the reverse strand, counting down.
CTGGTGAGCGGCGCGACCATGCGGCCAGGCAGCACATCGACAGAGGCGCCGAGTGTCCACCATGTGAGCGTGGCGCCGGACAGCGGCGTGCTGTGAGTTGACCAGGCGGCTTTTGCCTCCAGTCCAGTGGTGGGGGTATCGCCCCACCAGCGTACGCGCATGGCGTTTGTCTTCCACTTGTCTTCTGGCTCGTCTGTGCGGGCATCCACCCAGAAATTGAGCAGCGGCTGTTCGCGGTCGGCATAGGCCAGCAGCAGCGCGCCATGCAGGGGTGAGCCAACCTCGAGCGACGCCAGGCCTTCGTGTGCGGCGCTGTCTGACGAAACAGGCGACAGCTCGAACGGCGGTTGATAGCGATAGACGAAACGTGCGGGAGCAGCCACCCGCCAAAAGGCTTCGAGGTCTTGCTTCTGCTGGGTGCGAAGAGTGTCTCGCAGGCTGCTCTCGCCGGCCACGACCACCTCGGGTATATCGATGGACTGGGCGGACAGGGCGAGCGAGAAGCACAGAAGGATGAGGGCGGAGACGCAGCCTCGCATCATCATTCACCCCCCAGCTTGTGTTCGAGCGTTCGCACTTGCATCGGCGAAAGCCCGGGGCGTATCGTCTCGAGGCGTTCACGCGCCTTATCGGGTTCGCCAAGTTCAATCCAGGCGAGACAGGCATAGAACTCTGCCACAAGTTGAGCGCCGGCGGATTCGGGAAAGAGATAGCGAACGCGCAGCAGTTCGGCCACAGCTTCCTCATATCGCCCCCGCTCAAAGAGTACTCGGCCAGTCCAGTATTGCGCCCGCGCCCGTACGTCCTTCCACTGCGACTGCAACAGCGTGGTCAGCACGGCATCCACAAGGCCCAACTGCTGTCGCCGCACCTGCCAGTCCACCCACAAAAGCTGTGCCTCGGCCATCTCACGCTCGGTGGCAAACCGGCTGAACGCCTGATAACGCTCGATAAAATCCTCGTCGCCGACAGCGAGCTGGGTTTGCAGCAGCTTCAGCCACACTCGTGATTGACGGGAAAGATCGGCGGCGGTCTCCAGCTTCTCGATGGCGCCCAGCGTGTCCGCAGCCGCCAGCTTCACCTGCGCCCAATCGAACAGGACATCGACATTGGTTCCACCGGCGCGCTGGTCCATCTGGGCATATACGCTCTCGGCCAACCCCAGCTTCCCTTGAGCGCGATAGCACTGCGCCAGCAGGTTATACACTTGCGCAGAGCGTTCAAATTCAGGGTAATCCCGCGTGATGCGGTTGCACACCGTCACCGACTCGTCGTAGCGCTTCTGAGCCAGCATCCAGACTGCCTTGCGCAGCAACAGCGAAGGCGCAAGACTGCCACTACCCGCTTGCGCCAGCAGGCGGTCAATTTCGCCAGGCAGGTCAATCGCGTCGCTCTGCCGCGCCGACCACACAAGCCCGTTGAGCGCGTTGTCGAGGATGTCGGGCTTTGTCTGCGGGCGAATGAGCGGGCGATAGTAGTCCACGGCTTTTTCATAGCTGCCGAGGTTGTAATAGCTGTCGGCCATGCCCAGCAACGCTTGCTCGTAGCCGCTGGACTGGCTGTAGGTTTGCACATACTGTCGATACGACTGAATGGCGGAGAGATAGTCGTCGGCGCTGAACGCCGCCTGTGCGGCGAGCATGAGGAAGGTCTCCGGCGTGCTGCTCGATGTGGTCAGTTCGCTGTATATCTGTGCAGCGCGATCGTACTGCCCCTGCTGGTAATAGGCCCAGGCCAGGCGACTGCGCACAACTTCGCGTCTCTCGGCGCTTTCGCTGATGTTTTCGGCCTGTTCATAGGCATTCAACGCCTGAGCATACTCCTTCATGGCAAAATATATGTCACCGGTCAAAAGGAATTTGTCGAAGCTATAGCGCGGTGAAACCGGAATCGAGCTGACAGCCTGGATCGCCGACTGGTAGTCCTTATTCTGGAAGTGGATGCGCGCAATGCGTTCCTGGGTGTAGCCAATGTCTGTTTCGCCGTCGAGGGCACGGTAGTAATGTTGCAACGCGAAAGTGTAGCGGCCGTCGAAAAACGAGATTTCACCGAGATAGAATTCGGCCATGCCGGCCTTGGGCGAATCTGCGTGCTCATCGAGCAGCCGCCCGAAACGCTCGGTGGCGCGGTCATAGCGCTTTGTCTCGAAAGCGAGCACGCCCTGCTTGAACAACGCCTCATCGGCGAAGCGGCCCAACGGGTGAAGTTCGAGGTAATCCTGGAAAGCGATTTCGGCCTGTTGTTGGCTGCCTGCCAGAAAGTGCGACTCGGCCAGCAGAAAGCGGGCTTTCTCGCGATTCACCGGCTCCAGTTCGAGCGACAGCGCCTGCTCAAAACGTTGCGCGGCAAGGCCGGATTCTTCGGCGTCATAGTGGTTCATGCCAAGCTGATAGGCCGCCGCGCCGGCCAGCGAATGACCGGTGTGTTGAGCGAGGAAACCTTCGAGCATGCCGTTGCCGGTTGCGGGATCGGAGCGAGCAGTGAGCCGCGCCATGTAGAAGAAGCTGTTGACGGCGATGGCCTCGTCTTCCGATTCCTCGTAGAGACTGCGAAAGATGACTGACGCCTGCTCTGTGCGGTCGAGGGCCAGTAAACACAAGCCGCGCAGATAGGCGGCCTGTCCGTTGGCCGCGCTGATGCTGTCGAGGCGGCGCAACGCCTCGTCGTAGCGGCCCATCTCGAAGTTTGCCTGCCCCAGCAGCAGCATATAGTCATCGAAGAAGGGGGACGCCGGCGGGACGCGGTCAAGCTCGAAGCCCAGCACCCGCTCGGCCCGGCCACGGCGCTGGTTGATGTCGTGATAGAGCAGCAGGGCTTCTTCGCCCCTGCGTGTTTCGTCCTGGTCGAACAGCCCGGTGATGGCGCGCTCGGCGGCGTCATAGCGTCCGAGCTGCGCCAGCGATGCCACCCGCGCCACAATCAGGGCGCCGTCGGCGCCAAAGCGAGCGGCAATCTCGAAGTGTTCGAGCGCGGTTTCGTGGTCGTCAGCGTCCTGGGCGAGCTTGCCGAGAAAATACCAGGCCCTGATGTTCAGCGGGTGCGCCGGGTCGTTGCGCACGAATTGCCGCAGCCGCGACTCGGCCGCCTCTGTTTCGCCCAGAAAGTAATGCGCCTGAGCCAGCCCCAGCAACACCTCGGCGCGCATCGCCGGGTCGTCGTGGCGGCGCAGCAGATCGGCATAGGTATCCCTGGCGCGCTCGAAGCGGCCAGACATCAAGTCGATACCGGCGCGCAGAAAAAGCACGTCTGGCGTGAGCCGGCTGTCGGGATACTGGCGCAGGAAATCATCTATCTTGAGCAGCGCCGTGCGCGTCTCGCCCAGACGGTAGAGGTAGGCGATGTAGCCCACGTCCTCCACCTCGGTGGCGGCAATTTGGACGAAAATGATCAGCGCGAGAAACACGCTGACGATTCTGGCTTGCTTCATGAGCTATCCTTTACGTTATTCGTATTTGACTCGCGCCGCATCACGCCTTTCGGTTCATAGCTTCCTGCAAAGACCGTTGCAACCTGGCGCTTTGCGCCGCATCACTCAGGTCGGCAGACGATACCTGCGACAGCGCCAGAGTGGAGGGCACGAGCTTGCGCGGCAGCGAGCCGAGCCTGCTGTCGCCCATCACGGCGGCGTCACACACCCGGGCCAGCGCCAGCAAATCGAGCAGATTGGCAGGGCGCACATAATGCACATCGGGAATATCGTGCTTCCAACTCGGGGTACCGGAAATGTAAACGGCGGCGGAGAAAGATTGCTTCAGAAATCTTGCCGCAGCCAACACAGGTTTCTTGCGCGGCTTATGACCGGCATGGATGATGAAGTGGTGTTTGCCGCTGGGGCGCAGTTGTCGCCTGGCGGTTTCGAGCGCACGTTCGGGCATCGTCGCCACAGGGTCGGTGCGGTCGAATGGCAGGCCGGTGAGACGGGCCAGTTCGTGCAGCAGTTGCCCGGCGCTGGTGGGCGCTGGTTCGAGGTCAAGATTGCTGCCCTCGCCCATGCGCACCACGGCCGCCTTTGACGGGTAGGGTGGCAAGGCCTTGGGCCGCTGACGGTTCAGGTCGATGACCAGCGAGTCGTCCGCCCACTTGACTCGGCTGTTGAAAACCGCCCAAGACGCCTCACCCTCGAGAACGACACACCGGTACAAAGGCATATCCCACTCGTTGCCGATGATCTGCATCTTTTTGAACAGCGACGGCCACTTGCGAACAGCCCCCAGAACGCGGTAGGCCTCATCGGGAGCAACCGGCAAAACAAGGTGCACTGCGCTCCTGGCCTCAATGATAGCTGTGAACGGGACGGGGGACGCATTCTTTTCTCGTGAAAAAAACAAACGTGTTTCCTTGTGATTCTCTTTACAAGTTTTCAATCCGGTTCAATGATGTTATCGGGGGTTCGAGTTCCCCCAAAGTATCTGACGATACAACGCACACAGAGCCAGGCGCGCAAGCATTTTCTCAGATTTCAGTCGCGCCCGCCAGTGATGGAGGCCGCCAAGTGAAACCGTTTCAGTTATTTGCCGTTGTACAGAAGGGCATCGAATCCCTCGCCAACGATGAGCTTGCCGAAGCTGGGACGACGTACGCGAGGCTCCAACCTGGCGGCTTCGCGTTCCCCGGCCACCTCACAACCCTCATGCGGTTGAACCTGAGGCTGCGGCTCACCAGCCGCCTTCTCGTCGAGGCTGCTTCCTTTCCCGCACATGGATTCCGTGATCTGCAAAAAGGCCTGGCCGCCATTGACTGGTCACCGTTCCTGGGTCAGCAGAAGCTTCGCTTGCGTGTGAACTGCTATCGCTCGGCGCTTTACCACGAAACGGCCGTGGCCGAACGTGTGCGCCAGGTTGTGCCGCACAATCCACGCGGCACTGTAGAGCAGCTTGTCATCGTCACCCTACAGCAGGACGTTGTGCGCGTGAGCATCGACAGCAGCGGCGACCATCTGCACAAACGCGGCTGGAGCGCCTGGCGCGGTGAGGCACCCCTGCGTGAAACAATCGCCGCCGCCCTGCTGCGGGTGGCCGGCTGGCACCAGTCGGGCGCGCTGCTGGCCGATCCGTTCTGCGGGTCGGGTACCATACCGCTCGAAGCCTGCGCCATGCGTCTGGGGCTTTCACCGCACCGCAACCGCAGTTTCGCTTTTCAGTCGTGGCCCTGCTTTCGCCCCGATCTGTGGCGCAAGGCAGTGACGGAACTCCCAGCGCCCGACCCCGCGCCTTTTCGCGTCATGGCCGCCGACATCGACCCGGGGGCTGTGGAAGTAGCCCGGCACAACGCTACGGCGCTGGATATTGGCGATTGCCTGGAATTCCAGCAGGCGCCATTCGCCGCCTTCAAAACAGAGCCTGGCATGACGGTGGTCACCAATCCGCCCTGGGGAATACGGTTGAAAACGAGCCAGGATGACTGGGAACGGTTGCGCCGGTTGTGCAGGCATGGCGTGAAGGTGGTTGCCTTACTGCCGGAACCGCTTGCAGAGCGCTCCGGCGGCCGCATTGCGTTCCGCACTCGCAGTGGCATGCACAACGTGGCGGCAGTGGTGTGGGAGCCGCAGGTCAATTGAAGGCGCTGTTCGACTCCATCCGGTTGATGTTGATGCGACGGCTCTGAATCAGATGCAGGCAGATATCGACGATTTCTGGATCGTAGTAGCTGCCACGAAAGCGGGTAATTTCGTCAAGGGCGTTGATGAGTTCGAGCTTGGGACGATATGGCCGGTTCGAGGCGATGGATTCCACCACATCGGCCACGGTGATGATGCGCGCTTCCTGGCATATCTGGTCGCCGTGCAGCCCGTTAGGATAACCCGATCCATCGAGATGCTCGTGGTGTTGCAATATCATATCACCCAGGTTCCACGGCAGGTCGATGTCGCGGATAATCTCGTAGCCCACCTGCGGATGCGTCTTGATGAGCGAGAATTCGATATCGGTGATGCGGCCGGGGCGGTTGAGGATGTCTCCTGGAATGAAAAGTTTGCCGATGTCGTGAATGAGCGCGCCGAAGTAGATGCCCTGCACAGTCTCGCGAGGCAGTTCGAGCGCATAGGCGATCTCTGCGGCCAAAAAGGCGGTGCGGCGCTGGTGGTCGGCGGTGTAGGGGTCTTTCTTCTCGACAGTGATGAACAGTGACTGAATGGTCTGAATGGCGGCCTTGCGCAAACGGGCGTTGGCCTGCTGGCTCTCCTGCTCGGCTTCGCGCAGTGGTGTCTCGTCCCGCCCGATGATCTGGAATTCGAGCAGGCGGGGCACGCTCTCGATGCGTGAATAGATGGCCTGAAGCGTCCAGGTGAAGTAGGCCGACAGCCCATCCTGCCCCGTAAGCTGAACATTTATTGTCTCGCGGGGAGCTTCTGGACTGAGCCGCTGGGTGAGCAGATGCACTCGTTCGCGGTGCTCGATGGGAATAATTTCGAGGTAGCTGTTGCCAAGCATATCGGTATGAGCCGGCGTCTGCGACTCGAACCAGTGTTGATTGATAAACGTGAGAGTGCCGTCAGGCTTGAAGCGCAGATGCACCTCGCGTCCCTCGTCAACGATGCTGCGGTAGCGGTTTTCACTCAGTTCGAGCGCCAGCTCGACCGTCCGTTGCGGGGTGATGTCCATGGCGTAATTGATCACTCCGGTGCGCCGGTCTCCATCATGCCAGGGCGCGACCTTGCATGCCAGGGTGCATATGCGGCCACCGTCATCGACAATCTCCATCTCGAAGCTGCGCGTTTCGCCCTGCTGCACTGCTCGCAGCATGGCCAGCACAGCTTCGTGCTCGTCTTTGGGCACGAACTGCGTGAATGCGATGCCCAGCCATTGATCGAGGGAATAGCCCAGCAACTGGCGCGCAGTTTTGTTCATATACTGGAACCTGCCCAGCTCATCGAGAATCCAGATGCATTCCTGCGTGTTGTCGAGCAATGCGTGACAGCAGGCGCTGATTCGATTCCCAGGAACCTGAGAATCGTCTGGCCGAGGATAAATCTCTGTTGTTTTCACTTGTTGTCCTTGCTGAGTGCTGACATAGTACCATACATTTTTTGTTCCAAGAAACCGGCGGAATAACGGCAACAGCGTAACGTACTCGTGTTGTTCACGAAAGTTTCTGTTCAACACCCCGCTACGAATAGATTTCAATCCACTGAGGACGAGCATCAGATGTGGCAAGAGAAATTATTCATGGCAAAATGCGCTGTGAAAGAAGATATTCATTGGCATTTACGATTTGGGGTTTACTATATCAACACGATAGACAGGTACCAATATTCCGCAGAAAGCGTCGCCTCACAACAGAGCGAATAGACGAGGATTTATGTCTGAAATACAGAAGCAGGCATTTGAAGAACTGGCACCCATGTATGTCAACACTGAACAGGCTCCGGTGGAACCCGACACAGACGCCGAGCTGTTCGCCGATGACGACAAGGGCGAGAAGTCATATGTGAGCGACCTGCTGGAAGACGATTTGCAATCGACTGTCGAGGATGACGAGGACGACGACATCTTTCTCGACTTTTTGCAGGAGGCCAACGAGTATATCGAGGAACTCGAGACCGAAGTGATCGAGCTGGAGAACTCGCCAACCAACAAAGAGATCATCAACAACGTGTTCCGTCCGTTCCACACGCTCAAGGGCGTCTCAGGATTCATGGGCCTCAAGAAGCTCAACAAAATTTGCCACGAGACAGAGAGCCTCCTGGATATGGTTAGAAACGACAAGCTGTTAATCGACGAGACGATTATCCAGGGTGTCCTTGCCTCAATCGACACGATCAAATTCATCATCTCGCAACTGGACCCCGCACACCGCACCGAAGATATTCCGCAGGAACGCGTTGACCAATTGATAGTGCACCTGCGCACCCTGGCCACCGAAACACCGATAGCCGCCGTGCCAGAGACGAGCCTCGAAAGCCTGACAGAATTTGATGATACTCGCCAGGAAACAGCAAGGAAAACGAAAGAAAAAATTGTCAAAGTGCGCACCGAGAAATTGGACTATTTGATCGATATGGTCGGCGAGCTGGTCATCAACTCGAATCTGGTTGGCCAAGACGACAATGTCAACAGCATATTCGACCAGGAATTCCGCAAGAAGCTGGGTCAGCTCAACCGCACCGTCTCTGAGCTTCAGGCGGCCTCAATGGCCATGCGCATGGTTCCAGTCGGCGCGATCTTCACCAAGATGAAACGTGTGGTGCGCGATTATTCTCAGAAAACGCGCAAGGAAATCGAACTGGTGTTAATAGGTGAGGACACCGAGATCGACCGAAACATCGTCGAGAACCTCTATGATCCGCTTGTTCACATGATTCGCAACTCCTGCGACCACGGCATCGAAGATGCAGAGACCCGCAAGGCGGCAGGAAAACCGGCCAGGGGCACGATTACGCTGCACGCATACCACAAAGGCAGCAACATCGTCATTGACGTCAGGGACGATGGCAAAGGCCTTGACCGCGAGCGGATATATGAAAAGGCTGTCGAGCGCGGACTCGCAAAGAAAGACGAGAAATACACAGACAAGCAAATCTTCAGTTTCGTCATGGAGGCTGGGTTCTCCACTGCCGTAAAGGTTACAAACGTCTCTGGCCGCGGCGTGGGCATGGACGTCGTATCTCAGGCGCTAAAGAATCTTGGCGGCCGTATCGAGATCGACTCCAGGGCTGGCGAAGGCAGCACTTTCGGCATCCTCCTGCCGCTCACACTGGCCATCATCGAGGGCATGACGGTGCGTGTGGGAGGCGACCTCTTTATCTTGCCGGTAGTGAATGTGAAGCGAACGTTGAAACCCCAAAGCGCGAATGTGAACAAAATCGCCGGGCATGGAGAAAGCTACGACCTGGGCGACCACCTCATCCCCATCGCCAAGCTGCACAAACTCTTTCACATTGACAACGCCCGCGATAAATGGGAAGAAACAATCCTCATCATCGTGTCCGTCGGCGACAGCCGCGAATTCGGACTACAGGTGGACGAACTTGTCTGCATTCAGGATGTCGTTATCAAAACGTTAGGCGAAAAATTCAAAAACCTCAAAGGCGTTTCCGGCGCCACCATCATGGGTGATGGCTCGGTGGGCCTCATCCTCGACATCGGCTCGCTTGTGCCAACAGGAACCTGATATGAATGGAGCATTGACGCTTTCAGACAGAGAATTCAAAAAATTCGCAACTCTTGTTTATGACAGGACAGGCATCAACCTCAACCTGGGAAAGAAATCGCTTTTGCAGGGCAGGGTGAACAAAGTTCTGCGCAAACGCGGTATCAACAGTTACAAAGAGTATTACAGCCTCATCACAGCCGATAAAAGCGAAACCGAACTTATCGGCTTCATCAACCTTATCTCGACCAACGTCACGCATTTCTTTCGCGAAGAAAAGCATTTTGAATACCTGCGTGACCCCTGGGCCACCGAGATGGCCGGAGAGGGCGACACGGTCGAGGTCTGGAGCGCCGCCAGCTCCTCCGGCGAGGAGCCTTATTCCCTGGCCATCGAGCTGGCCGAGATACTGAAGGGCCGCCCATACACAATCCTCGGCTCCGATATTTCCACCCGCGTCCTCAACACCGCCGAACGCGGTGTATATACAATGGAAAAACTGAAAATGATTCCCAAACATCGGTTACACAAGTACTTTCAGAAGGGCGCCGGAAAATCGGAAGGCTATGCGCGGGTAAAAAAGGAACTGCGCGATCGCGTCAGCTTTCGCGTGGTGAATCTCATCAAAGATTTCCCCTTTCAAAAAAAATTCGATCTCATCGTCTGCCGCAACGTGATGATCTACTTCGACACCCCGGTGAAAAACGGCATCATCAGTCGGTTGCAGAGACATCTCAAACCTGGTGGCACGCTTTTCATCGGCCACTCAGAAACGCTCAATGGCCTGGAGCACAGCTTACAGTACATCGCCCCGGCCATCTACCGAAAGCAATGACAATGACCGAGCCGATGCCACCAACGGAGTATTACTTGAATCCGGGCTACCTCGTTATCCCGCGCAGCTCTACGATAGTGTCTGGTGTGGTGGGTTCAAGCGTATTCGTGTCTCTGTGGGATCACGCACGGCGGTACTCCGGTTGCTGCTGCTTTCAACATCCTCGCTCCAGCTATGCCGGCAATCGCACTGTCAATACCGGCGACGTGGCGCTGCCCCATCTCATCAGCAGTATGCACCGCATAGGTTCGCAAACTGACAATCTGCGGGCGCATGTTATCGGCGGCAGTGTGGCAGACAGCAATCGCTATGGCGAACGCAACAGAAACGTGGCGTTTGAAATCCTTGACGAACACCAGATTGAGGTGCTTTCCGAAGACACCGGCGGACCTCTTGGAAGAAAATTCATTTACAATTCCGAGACCGGTGAGAATGTCGTCATGAAGGTGCACAAGTTGCGCCAGGAAGACTGGTACCCTTACAGTAAGCAAGAGGAGACGGAATCCGGTGGGCGTTCCACCGGGGAACCAGGATAAAACTATGTCTAAGTTTGTTGTGGTAAACATTGCCGATATGAAAGTGTCCCAAAAACCAAGCGATACTATCATCACCTATTCACTGGGTTCGTGCATCGCACTGGTTCTATACGACCCCGTTGCCAAAATCGGGGGCATGATTCATATCATGTTGCCCGATTCCAGTATCGAGAAGAACCCTGATCGCATGGTGCCGCTCAAGTACGTTGACACCGCTGTCCCCATGCTTTTCAAGAAGATGTTCGCGCTGGGCGCAAAGCGTAACCGGATTGAGACCAGGGTCGCCGGTGGCAGCAACGTCATGGACAAGAACAGGTATTTCAATATCGGCGAGCGCAACCACACTGCAGTTCGCAAGATATTGTGGCGCAACAACATCATGATAACGGGAGAAGATATTGGCGGAACCAAAAGCCGAACTGTGAAGCTTTTCATGGACACCGGCAAGGTTTTCGTTTCCAACTCCCAGGAAAACTACGAGATTTAGCGGGGGACCAATGATTAAAATGTCCGACATCATCGCTGACATCGAATTCCTGCCGCCGTTCAGCAAAGTGGCGCAGAAGGCGCTCACGGTCATCAGGCAGGAAGATTTCAGCATGAACGATATGACCGAGCTGATTCGCTATGATCCCGCTCTCACCGCCAACATACTCAAGGTGGTGAACTCGGCCGCCTTTGTCACTACACGTGAGATCAATGACCTGAAGACCGCGATGAGCCTTCTTGGCGCGACCCAGATGACCTCGATCATCATGATGTCCGCCGCCAAGAAGTATTTCGATAAGCATCTCGATGGTTACGAATTCTATCAGGGCGAACTCTGGGAGCATTCACTCTCGGTGGCCGTCATCGCGGTGGAACTCCGCCGCTATGCCCCCGAAGTGGACGAATCGGTTTTGTTCACCGCCGCCCTGCTGCACGACATCGGCAAGATAGTCCTGTCGCAATACGTGTCGGCAGAGTTCGAGCAGATCGTGCAGCTCATCAGCGATAAAGATATCGATTTCACCACCGCCGAGCGCAAAATAATCGGGTTCACTCACCCGGCGGTCGGCTCGGCCATCCTCAAGAAATGGAATTTTGGCCGCACCATCACCGATGTGGCAAAGTATCACCAGTCACCGGAGCATGTTGACAACCCATATGTTGACCTGACCGCCCTGGCCGACTTCATCTCGTTTCTCATCGGCAAGGTATCTCAGAAAGATGCCCTGGCCTATTCCGGCTACGCCCGCCTGCTGATGAAATATAACATCAAGAGTCGCGAGCTGGAAGAAACAATCACCGTAGCCACCGATCGCATCCGCGACCTGGTGGAAAACCTGAAAGCGTAAGGGGAACATAATGCTTCCCGACCGGTTACGCAGGAGATAGAGGCGATGCCATACAATCTGCTCATCGTGGACGATTCCCGATCGTTGCGAAAAGTGCTCATGAAGACCATCCGCATGTGCCACATCGGCGAGGCCACCTTCTATGAGGCCGGCGACGGCATCGAAGCTCTCGATGTGCTGAAAGACCATTGGGTTGACATCATCTTCTCGGACATCAATATGCCCAGGATGGACGGCTACACATTCATCGAGGAGGTGCGCAAGAACGATGTCTTTGCGCAGACGCCCATCCTCGTTATCACCTCCGAAACCCGTATCGAGGCGTTGCAACAAGCGCTCGAAGGGAAAATCTCTGGAGTTCTGGTCAAACCGTTCCGACCAGAGACAATCAAGGAACGCCTCACAACCCTGCTGCACCTGGAGGATTCTACCGATGGAGATGAAGAAGAGCTTGAGGGATTCGATTTCTAACGTCCTCGAGGAAATGTTCTTCCTTATAGAAGAAACGCCTCCCGACGTTATCGTAGAGAAGTTCGATTATATCACCCGCATCGAAGATGATCTGTTCGATGCCACGCTGTTGATGAACGCCAGCCTGGCAACCGAGATTACCGAGAACTTCCTGGGCATACCAGAGACGCCAACCGAAGAGGATATATTGGACTGCCTCCAGGAGGTTGTCAACATGATGGCGGGAAACTTCGTCGGCGCCGTTTACCCAGAGCACGACAGGCTGCTGCCCTTCCCCAGGGCTGCCCGCTTTGATGGCATTCTGCCCGACGACGCTCACGAGAAAGACCTGATCTTCTACCGAGAGCGTCCGCTGGCCGTATTCTTCAAAGCGCACAAATGAAAAAGATTCGCGTCATCATTGTTGACGACAGCGCCGTTGTGCGCCAAACGTTGAGCAAGCTGATATCCGCTGAACCTGACATGGAGGTGGTGGCCACCGCGCCCGACCCCTTCGTTGCGCGTGACAAAATCGTTCAGCTCAAGCCAGACGTTATGACTCTCGACATCGAGATGCCGCGCATGGACGGCATCACCTTTCTTTCCAAGGTGATGCACTACTTCCCCATCCCCACCCTCATCATCAGTTCCGTGACCAAAAAGGGCTGCCGCACCTCGATGAAAGCGCTCGAGCTGGGTGCTATGAACGTGATACCCAAGCCCAGCGAAGCCTATTCCATCGAGTCAATCGAGCCGGTGCTGCTGCACTCGATTCGCTCGGCGGCACGCGCCAATATACGCCAGCTTGGTCCGCGCACACCCGACAAACCGCCTCGGCGCATCCACATCACCACCACCAACAAGATATTGGCCATCGGTGCGTCCACCGGCGGAACAGAGGCGCTGAAAAACGTGATGGTGCGTTTGCCATCCAACACGCCAGGCACAGTCATCGTGCAGCACATGCCGCCTGTGTTCACCGCGGCCTACGCCGAGCGGCTCAATGGTATCTGTGACATGGAAGTGCGCGAGGCCAAAGACGGCGACGCTTTGCGACCAGGCATAGCACTGCTCGCCCCCGGAGATTTTCATATGGTGCTGCGCCGTGACGGCGCGAGATACTTCGTCCGCGTGAAGAAAGGCCCGCGTATTCAACATCAACGCCCGGCGGTGGATGTTCTGTTCAAGTCAGTGGCCGAATTCGCCAGTCGCAACGCCGTGGGCGTGGTGCTCACCGGTATGGGCAAAGACGGCGCCGAAGGCCTCAAGCTGATGCACGACGCAAAGGCGCATACCATCTGCCAGGACGAGGCGACCTCGGTTGTGTGGGGAATGCCCAAGGCTGCTATCGACGTGGGCGCCGCCGATTACGTCGAACCGCTCGACAAGGTCGCGGATCGCATTCAGTTCCTGCTCGCAAAGAAATAATCAGTCTGCGTCGGCTGTTTCCGTCGTCGGCGTCAGCCACTGCCGCTCCAGCTTCTCCAGTTCGAGGCGAATCTGTTCCATCTGCGTCTTGAAAGCGCCCAGTCTGTCATCTTTCAGCTTCACCGCGCCAACCATGTTCAGGTTGGAAATCGGGTTCACCCAGCGTCTGCCGCGTCGTACGCCAAAGTGCAGGTGCGGGCCTGTGCTATAGCCGGTATTGCCCACCCGTCCGATGAGCTGGCCCTTGTGCACGGCCTGTCCCCGTCTCACATGGATTTTGCTGAGATGGGCGTACTGCGTAGTATATTCCTGGTGAGCGATCTGCACTTCCCGGCCATAGCCGCCATTGACGCCGGCGGAAATGACACGCCCGCTGGCGACGGCATACACGGGGGTGCCGGTGCGACCGCGATAGTCCACGCCGTTGTGCATACGGCGGGTGCGGGAAATGGGGTGAATGCGGGCGCCAAACGGCGAGGTGACGTGCATGTAGTCGAGCGGGGAGCGCACAGCGTTCGACATAAGCGCTTCGCCTTCAGGGTTATACATGCCATTAAAGGCTGAATCGTCGGCGTCCTCACGGTAGCGGAAGGCTTCTTTCCGGCTGATACGCCTGCCCTCGTAGGACACATAGTAAACCGCGGTGCCGGGCAACTGTAGGCCTTCAAAGAAATATTCTTCGAGCATAACGCGATAGTAGTCGCCGGGTTGGGCATAGCTGCGGAAGGCTATCTTGGATTCAAGCGGCTTGATGATCTGCTGGCGAACCCTGGCGGGCAAGCCCTTTTGTTCGAGCGCGTAGTCCAGCGACCACCCCTGCTCGACATAGCCGTCGAGGAGACGGAGCCGCGTCTCGAAGGGGAGCTTTTCGCGGTGGTAGGCAAGGCTATCGCCGGTGTCGGTGAAGATGTGGAAGGTGATGAGGTCGGGGCGATAGACCACCTCCTGCACACGGGGGACGCTGGATGTGCTGTCGGCGGAGTCGGGCAGGGCGAAGGCAATCTTGAGCGTATCGCCAATCTGTATCTTCGAGACATCTACGTGCTGACCCATGAAGTAGCTGTAGCGGGCGATGTCGTCGAAGGTGGCGCCCATGTCCTGCATCGCCTGATAGATGCTGCCGCCCGGTGGAATGACCCGCACCAGGTACTCTCGGGATTCTTCCTGCTGCTCGGCCGGCGTGTCGTTGTCATCGGCTTGGGCGCGCCCGGCCAGCATGACGACAGATAATATTATGGCCGCCAGCGGGATAGCCGCAAGAAGCAAAGGTTTGTATTTTTCACTCATGCTGCACCAACCTCTTTACTTTTCTTCAGTTATGGCAACATTGCCACAAAGACGCAGCTTGTCAAAGAAAAAAATCGCGTTCAGCCGTGAGAAGGCATCCGCAACGCTACCGCGACACCTGCCTGTCGCTTCGCGGCCACCCGAAGACACCTCCTGGCGTCACCGCGCCACGCGGAAGCCGATGAAGTTGGTGCGCGAGGTGGGCTTGGCCGAGCCTCGGTAGTAGGTGCGCATGCGTCGTGCCGGGAAGCACCAGCCGCCACCGCGCACCACCTTGAGCGTACCCTGTTCTGGGCCGTGCGGGTCAAGGGTGGTATCATCGGCGTATGCCTGCGGGTCAAACCAGTCGGCGCACCATTCGAGCACGTTGCCGGACATCTCGTACAGTCCCAGCCGGTTAGGTTTGAACGAGCGCACCGGTACGATGGAATGCCAGCGGCCATCGTCAGCGTCGAGCAGGAAGTTGGCGGTGCGCTTGCTGGCACGGTTGCCTGCGGAGTACAGCGCCTTGCGCCCCAGGCTGCGGGCGGCGTATTCCCACTCTGCCTCGGTGGGCAGGCGGCACTTATTCCAATCACAGAACTTCTGAGCGCCATGCCAGCTCACCTCGATGACCGGGAACGCGCCGTATGGCTTGGGGATGACATAGCGGCCTTCGCGCTGCTGGACGCGGCAATATGGACTGCCGAGATTTATCCATTCGACAAGGCCGTCGCTGTGGCGGCCAACTGAGTTGAGGAAACGGCAGAACTGGGCATTGGACACGGCGACGCGACTGAGCTGAAAGGGGCTCAGTTCGACCCTGTGCACCGGCAGCGCCGTCGTCATCGAACCCTCGGCGAAGTCGCCCATCTGAAAGCTGCCACCGGCGATGCGGACATAGGACAGGTCATCGTTCAGTTCGAGCTTGCCGCGCATACGGCGTTCGAGCACATGCAGGCGGCTGTCGTCAAGAAAGGCGGCGGCTTCCTGGGCTGCCAGCCAGGCCGGTTCTATCTCGCCCTGACGAGTGTGACGGCGGGCTTTGGCGGCCACTGTGCGCACGAGTTTATCCTGGGCGCGTTGCAATTCGGGATGATGCGGGTGTTCGAGTTGGAGGTCACGGATAGCTTCGGCAGCGTTTTCTCCGGGTGGACTGGATATGTTGTCCTGACTCAGCAGTTTGCCGATGGCCTTGATTTCTTTGCCCAAACCGGCGTGTTCGATTGCCTCCTGCTCCTTGCTGGGACGAGGCAGACGCAGCATCAAAATGCGCCCCAGAAGAAAAAGCACAGCCAGCAGCAACACGGTAGCCAGCCCATAGACGAATTTGTCGATATTGCTGCGCTTTCGGTATATCCGTCTCTCCACCGTGCGTCGCCCCGTCGGGTTTAAAGCTTCGAGCTGCTTTTCGAGATCATCGAGACGCCGCTCCTGCGCAGAGTCGGCAAGCTGCGTGCCTGTGCGCGAAATCGACACCAGATTCGGTAGGTTGAAGAGCGGCTCGACAGAGTGCAACTCGCCACGGTTACTGTTGATAGCCAGGCTCCGCAGTTCTTTCAGGTTGGACAGCCCAGCCAGTCCGCCGAGTCGATTGTTCGATATGTCGAGATGCTGAAGCTGGCCGAGTTGCAGCAGCAGTTGCGAAGAATGCAGCCGCGTACCGGACACGTCGAGCAGACGCAGGCTGTCGTTGTCCTCTAGCCCCTGAGGAATCAGACCGTTGATGCGGGAGGCGTCAACGCCGCGAAGGCTTTGCAGGCGGCCTATCCCCGACAAGCTGCTCAGGGTGCGATTGCCGCTGATGTTGAGAAAGGCGGTCTGCGGAGGGAGGCCGTCCCAGGCGCGGCTGGGTACCATGTGTCCCAGATGTATGGCGAGATGTGGATAATCCTGCCCGTCCCAATCCTCTGCGCTCAACGAAATATCGGTGGCCACATAAGCGAGCCCCGGTTCGAGCGGCAGGTCATCGCGGGAGCGAATGTGGCGTCCCACCAACTTTCCGCCGATGAAGACACTGTCGGACGCGAGTCTGAGATGGAAGGGACTCTCGCCCTGATAGATATAGTCGAATATGTGATTACCGTAGAAATCGCGGAACTGAAGGTGGTCGCCGGATTGCAGGTCGGCAAGACGCGCCGGGTTGCGGCGTCCCAGGTTGACAAACACGGCCAACGGCGCGTTCTCGAAGGTGATTTCCCGTTCCGGTAGTGCTTCACGCTGCACAGAGCGCATATAGAGCGGGGCAATGACCCCCAGCAATATCAGCAGCGCCAGCAGCGCCCGTATTTCCTTGCGGATATCCTGAGGAACATAGCGCAGCGGGTTAATCATATAGACGGTGTGAACAAGCGTTCGCATGGGGGTCTTTTCTGCCCGGGCATGCACCTCGCGCAGATCGGCGACCAACTCGGCGGATGACTCGTAGCGCTGCTCCGGCGCGGGTGACAGGCATAGGCGCAACACGCGGTCTTCGGGCTTGCGGCTGCTTATAAGTTGCGGTGGCAGGCTGTAAACGCGGTGGCCTGCTTCATCTTCGGGGAATGGGTGTTTGCCGTAGAGCGTTTCATAGAAAGTGACCCCGAACGCGAAGATGTCGGCGAGGGCATCGGGCGGGAACCCCTCGATCACCTCAGGCGCCATGTATGCGTCTGTGCCGATGCTGGCCGGCGTGGCCGTACCTCGGCGCAGGTCATCGGCGATGCCGAAGTCGGTGAGACAGACGCGGCCCTTGGGACCCAGCAGCACATTTGCGGGTTTGATGTCACGATGGATGATCTCCTCGGCATGTGCGGCGTGCAACCCCTCGGCTATCTGTAAGCCCATTCGCAGGGCGCGTCGCCGCGAGAACCGCCGATGCTCCAGCGCCTGGCACAGGTTTTCGCCTTCCACATATTCCATATCGAGCAGCGGATAGAACCCTGTGTCGTCGAAATCGAAAAGCCGCGCCACGGACGGATGATTGAGCCGCGCCTGCACCCTGGCTTCTTCGCGCAGGGCGTCACGTTCGGAAGACGGCAGCCCCTCGGGGTACACCTTGAGCGCCTTCTGCATCTCCAGCTTGTGATCCCACGCCAGGTAAACGGCGGCATAGGCGCCCCCGCCGATGCGCTCGATAATCTCGTAGCGATCGTTCAGGAGGGTGTTCGGGGCGAGGTCGGGGAGAGCGTGGCGGTTGCTGCGCAGCCTGGTGCCGCCTTGCTCCTGCCTGTTCCTGGTGGGGCTGTCCTCAGGCATACTCACTCCTCACAGCGATGCCCTGCGGGGCGTCACTGGCGATCCGCCGCCTGGTTGCTTTGCCGTCAGTATAGCGTACGATAGCGTTCATATAGCCTTCAATCTACCTCGCCGTCCAGTTTTGCCATAATCATGCATTGCGGGATGTATGGCGTCAACAGAAATCTGTCTGGTTATGAAAGATTGGATGATTCAGCGACAAGAAGTGGAAAAAGTTGACAAGCTGCAACAATATGATTGGGTAAACGTCGTCATGTATTCACCGGTTTCAAAGGAGCATGCCCCATGACGCAAAAAACGCTCTCCAACCAGAAACACCGCTTGGTTCTGCTGTTCTTTGTTCTTCTTCTCCAGGCAGGTTCGCTTGCCGCATATGTGGACACACTGTACACAGTGCCAGGATATGCATATGCACTCACAACGTATCCATATGGTATCATTCGGGTCAGTACCGGCGGGTATGATGCGGGAGATACAGGTATCGGCTATATTCCACCGATTAGCCCGAATGATACTCATCGTTCGTATATGACTTTCGATTTGATTGAGTTCAGCAAACCTGCCATAATCGATTCGGTTAAACTCCGTTTATTTGTGGCGTCTTCTTTTGGGAACGACATTTGGAACGATCTTCCAATTTGGAATGTAACAAACGGCGATACCGTGAAGCTTTCTATAGATCTGATCGATTATGGAGGCCAACTCGACGTGGGCGACTGGACGGCGGGTGATCAGGGTAATCCGCAGACGTTACTGAGCCGCGTGCATCATGTCAATTTCGACGGTATTACCTCAGTTCCAATCACAACCTATTCCGACGTCACAGAGGCCTTCCTGTACACGATGAATCATCCGAGGGATGTGATTCAGTTCCGCATCAAGTACGATATCGATACGGACTATGATGATTTGTACGATCAAGTCAATTTTTCAGGCGGGTGGGATCCTGTTTATGGTTACGCATTGCTTGTTTACTGGCGTGATTCCACCTCGGTTGCTGACAATGAATTGCCTGCTCCAAACCGAATATCGATCAACGTCGCGCCCAATCCCACCCGCAATGAAGCCAGATTCGCTCTGAGCGCCCCTCAAGATATACATGTGCAAGCAATTAACATCTACGATATTCGTGGGCGGAAAGTGACAAGCATCCAGGTCGATGAGCGTGGAACCGCCGTATGGGATCGACGAGACGCCAGTGGCCACCTTGTGGCTTCGGGTATTTACTTCTGCAAGGTGACCGATAGTAACAGCTTTCATGTCGCAAGAAAGGTCTTGGTGATTAACTGACACAGAACCAAACAGGCGGAAAAAATGAAACGCTATGTGATGTTGTTCCTGATACTTGCGCTTTCCCTGACGCTGGCCGCCACTCTCAGTCAGGCTGCCACAGATTTGTTTGACGACGCCGGCCTGGGTGGGACGGAACTGCACAGCCGCCTCAGCGCGTTGGCCAGCTACGGCGAAGACCTGCCACGCGGCGAGGCGCTGTCCTTCGAGCACACCATCCTCGACACCGTGCAGGCGCCTTTCTTTCTGGTCGTCCCGCCCGACTATGACGGCAGCCGCGACTGGCCGCTGCTGGTGTGGCTGCACGGCGGCGTGAGTACGCCCGACTTCTTCGATGAATACATGCTGGAGATGTTGGAGAAGCGCCCGCCTGACGACTACTTCATGGCCGCCGACAGCCTGGGCCGGTACATTCACCTATACCCGCTGGCGCGGCACGACTGCATGTGGTGGGACACACCGGGTATGGACAACATCCTCTGGCAGATTCGCTATGTGAAGGATCACCTGCGCGTGGATGACGACCGCGTGTTCATCAGCGGCGGTTCTGACGGCGGCTCGGGCAGCTACCACCTGGCGCAGGTTCGTCCCGACGCCTTTGCCGCCTTTCTGCCGCACATCGGCATGGTGAGCGTGGGTGCCAGCATGACGCAGACGACGACCTACCCGGTCAACCTGTGCAACCGCCCGTTGCGCGCGGTCAACAACGAATTCGACAGGCTGTATCCGGCGAGAAACGCCTCTGTGCAGGTGAGCGCAATGCGCGCCGCCGGCGCCGAGATCGCCTATGCCAGCTACGGCTTTGGCCACGACATGAACTACTGGCCCGATGAGGAGGCCGCGCAGACGAATTTCCTGGCCACCCGCGTCCGTGACCCCCTCCAGCCCGAACTCGTCTGGGAATGCGACGCGCGCGGAGTGGGCGGCGGCGTTGACTGGCTGGCCGTCACCGCGCTGGATACCACGCTGGCCGCCAGGTCGTGGCACAAGGTTTATCAGGACAGCCTCGTCGATACCCGCATCAGCTTCGGGTTTTTTCCAAATGAGAATGTCGCCGCTATGGGCATTTATGTCGATTCGCTCGTGAGTGGAGACTCACCCGTACGAGCGGCCGGCTTGCAGGCCGGTGACGTGATTATCCAGATAAACGGCAGGATGATCTCGTCGTTGGACAACATTAACGACATCAAGAGCTCCTGCAAGCGCGGGGACAGCTTCACCATTACCGTCAGCCGCGATGGTGAAAAGCTGACGCTCGAAGGCGTCTTTCCACCACCCAAACGTCACCCCGTGTTCCTCTATGACGACCATGTCTCCGGGCGGGTAAACGCCCGTTACGCCGACAACCGTTTCGACTTGGAAACCTCGTGCGTCGCCGCCGTCGAGCTGAAGCTGCACCCGCAGATGGTGGACATGACCAGTCCGGTTGAGGTGTGGGTGAACGGCGCGAAGGTGTGGGCGGGTCGCCCTAGCTACAACCGCGGCTACATGCGCGCCAACTTCGAGCGAAACCTCGACCGCCGCGCCCTGTGGGCCGGCCGCATCGAGGTGAGCATCCCCGCTGAGATGCGTTGAGGCACACAATGGCAAACGATCTAATCGTCGTCATCGGGGCGTTTGGTAGCGGCAAGAGCGAATACGCCATCAACCTGGCCTGGAGCCGCCGCGCCGAGCAACCCTTCCTCGTCGATCTCGACGTGGTCAATCCATACTTTCGCAGCCGCGATGTGCGCGAGCTGTTCGCCGCTGACGGCATCGACGTCATCGCGCCAGAGGGCGCATATTCTCACGCCGACCTGCCAATGATTTCGCCGCGCATTCGTAGCGCCGTCATCGACCGTGACCGCCCCGTCATTCTCGACGTGGGCGGTGACCCGAACGGGTGCCGTGCGCTGGCGAGGTTCACGCAGTCCATCCGCGAGCGCGGCTACAACATGACGCTGGTCGTCAACACGCGGCGACCGTTCACTGCGGACGCAGGCGGCATTGGCGAGATGCTGCACATGTTGCAGAAGGTCTCTGGCCTCAAAGTGAGCGAACTGGTGTGCAACACCAACCTGATGGAGCACACCGACGCCGCTGTTGTGGAAGAAGGGGTGCGCATCGTGCGGCAGGCG
Organism: Candidatus Cloacimonadota bacterium; assembly: GCA_021108395.1. GTDB lineage: Bacteria > Cloacimonadota > Cloacimonadia > Cloacimonadales > JAIOQZ01 > JAIOQZ01. The sequence goes on along the minus strand of JAIOQZ010000032.1, from coordinate 107,975 downwards.
GCGGATGAACACAACCTGCCGTTCAGCCAGTTCCTCGTGCTCGACGCTTACGCCGACAAGGTACCCGACGAGATAGGTGGTGTGAAGAAGATGGTGTTGAGCTACTTCCTGCGCAAGCCCTGGGAGACGACTGGCTATCGCGGCCAGGGTATCTGATCAGCGTTCGAGGAGGATGGTCACCGGGCCGTCGTTGACCAGCTCGACGTCCATCATCGCGCCAAAGACGCCTGTCTCTACGTTCACGCCCCGCGCCCGAATCGCCGCCACAAAGGCATCGTAGAGCCGCTCGGCAAGCTCTGGCGGCGCGGCATGGGTAAAGTCGGGCCGCCGGCCACGATTGACCCGCCCATACAGCGTGAACTGCGACACCACCAGTACGCCGCCACCGATGTCCTCGACCGAACGGCTCATTTTGCCCTCGTCGTCGGGGAAGATGCGCAGCTCGCAACATTTACGCGCCAGCCAGTCCACTTCGCTGCCGTCGTCGTCTTTGCCAACGCCCAGCAGCAGTAACAGCCCTTTACCGATAGCGCCGGTCACGTCGCCGTTTACACGCACAGCGGCGCGGCTCACGCGTTGCACCACCACCTTCATAGTGTCGCTCCCTTGCACACAGTTGACAGGCAACAGCCCTCGCAGCGCGGCGTCGGCCTACAAGTGTGCTTGCCGTGTCGCACCAGCAGTGCGTGGTATTCATTGAACAGGCTCACATCCGCAGGTAATGCGCTGACGAACAGCCGTTGCCAGCCGCTGTAGGTATCTGCCTCTGGTTGCAGCCCCAACCTCGCCCCGATGCGCCGCGTGTAGGCGTCGATGACAAACACAGGCCGCCCCAGCGCATACAGCAGTATCGAATCGGCGGTCTCCGGCCCCACGCCCTTCTGCGCCAGCAGGCGCTTTCGCGCCGCCGCCGTGCTCATCGACGCGAGGTCGCCCAGGTTCGATGCCAGCAGGCGCAGGCGCTCGGCCTTCTGGTTATAGTAGCCGCTGGAGTGAATGAGCGCGGCAAGCCGCTCCTGCTCCACATGCCGCAAGGCGGCCAGCGAGCACAGTCCCTCGCGCTTCAGGTTGTCGATGGCGCGCTCGACGTTGCCCCAGTTCGTGTTCTGCGTCAGCACAGCCCCGATGATAATCTCGTCGCGGGTTTCGCCGGGCCACCAGCGCTGCGGGCCGTAGGCATTCAGCAAGGCATCGAACAGGCTGGTGATGGCGGGCATCAGTCGAGAAAGATATGGTCGAGTCGGGGGAGCAGCAGCAGCACGGGCACGACCTCGCCGCCATCGGCCCATGCCGGCTGCGGGCGTGTCCAGTCGTCAAAGCGTTGCGAGGCGCCGGTGTCGGACAGCAGCACAATCTCTTCGACGTTGAGGGGGATCTCGCCTGAAACGGTGTGCATGGTAGAAACGAGCCTGCGGCTGACCCGATGCCAGCGGACACAGTAGGCCAGCTTGATGGGGTGGCCAGGCGCGATGTGCGGCGTCAGGTTCAGTTCGTACCCCGACGGCAAGGCGACACGGCTGCTGGAGAGTATCGGCAGGCCGGTCTTGAAGCTCTTGGTATATACCCCCGACACTCCGGCTTCCTGGCGCGAGGCTGTGACAATTGTGCGGCTTTCGCCTTCATGCAGAATCGAAGATTCGAGCGCCGGCCAGTCGCTTGCGCTCAGAACGAGGCTGCCATTCTGCCGCCAGGGCAGGCTTGCCGCAACCGATCTGGGCAGCAGCAGCGGGCGAACGGCAAAGGAATATGTTGGCGGCGGGGTGTCACAGGCGGCCACGAGCGAGTCGATGGTGGCAATCGATTCTGGCGGCACGAGCATATCGAGCCGCCCCAGTCGCCGATCCTGCAACATCAGGACGTTGTCGGGCAGATGCGCCAGCAAGATGCTTTTCATGTCGAGGCAGTCGATGTGCTGCACATAGATAGTATGGCGCTGGCGCTCATCGGCGGTGGCGGCGGCGTGGGTGACCATGAGCGAGTTGCCATTGATGATATAGGCAAGCCCCTGGCTGCGCAGCAGCAGGGCGAATGCGTCCGCCAGCGTCTGGTTTTGCAGTGTGAGGCTGACAGTTCCGCTCACGTCTGGCGCGGCGATGATGTCGTAGGTGCTGCTCTGCGAGAACCAGCGCAGGATGTTGACAATGGGTACCTCTAAAAGGTCGAGATAGAGGGGGGAGTCGCTGGGGAAAAACCCGCGAAGCTCGTTCGGGTCGAGCTTGCGCACAGTCGGCCTGGCGCCATTCAAACGCTCGATGACAGGGCCGCCGCCGGCGTGGGTGGACGGCGGTTGGCTCAAAGCCTCGGCAGGCGTTCCGCGCACATCCACGATTAGTCGTGGCGGATTGCCGAACGAACGCACCTCGTGTGACTCATAGCGGCCGTCAAGCACGAGCCGGAACAAGGCGGAGTCGCCCTGCTGTTCCATCTCGACGCGAGCCACCAGCCCGTTGTTCACCTCGAATGTGCGGCGGTCGTCGCAGCAGCGGGTTTGTTCGAGCACCAGGCTCAGGCCGTTGCCCTGCACCTGTTCCGAGTAGGCGGCCAGGCTGTTCATCTCGATGATGAGGCGGGTGTGGTCGGCGCCGCTGCGTCCGGGGGGCAGCAGTTCATCTTCGCAAAACGAGCCGACGCGGATGTCTGTCACCTCGCTCTGCGACCACAAAGCCGCCGCCATGATGACGGCAAAGAGCACGGCGAGAGAGCGGCGCATTGTCAGAACTGCACTCGATTGAGGTGAATGCGGCTTGCCCCTCGTTCGAGAATGATGTGGTGGCGGTGAATTGACTTGACTGTGTAGCCGCTGACGGTGTCACCCTCGCGCACCGAGCGGATGTCGCCGTCCTTTTTCAGCAGCGCTTCGGGTGGAGCGCCCTCCAACAGCATGATGCCATTGATGGAGTAACCCTCGAACTCCGACAAATAGCGGGTGGTGTCGGTGGGCTGGGCGGGAGGCTGCCGCCGCTGCGTGGCAGGGCGGTGTTGTTCCTGCTGCGCCTGTGGCTCTGGCTGCGGCTCAGGTTGCTCTGTGGTTTCCGGTTGCACGAGCGCCGGCGCGTCCGGGGTCGGCGGCGCGGCATCGGCTTCGCCTGGCGCCAGGTGCAGGGCGGTGTTGGCGCCGCTAACGCCAAGCACGGCCACAAGAACGGCAGCCACCGTCGCTATGCCGACAACAATCCATTTTACCAGGTCGCTCAGGCCTTCGAGGCGGTCGAGCAGATGCGATTTGTATTTTGCCATACTTACCTCGTCAGTAGTCCATATGCAGTACAGAAGGCGCTGTGCAGCTCCGCAGGCACCGATTCATCTGCGGGCAACGGGTTGAACAGGCTCAGGCGCGGTGACAGCCCGTCCTGGAGCAGCGAGAAAAAACCGGCGTGGCCGGACAGCCCGCCGCAGACGTATATTTCACCAGGCTCCTGCCCGTCACAGGTGAACTCGATTTCGCGGTGCAATTGCAGCAGGAATGGCTCGAACAGCTCCTGCACGGTTAGCTCAGTCCAGGCAGACCATTCGTTCGATGGCTCGGCCAGGCGTGTCTCGACCTCGCAAAGCGGCAGATTGAGCCGCTGTCCCAGGCGCTCGCAGACGCTGGCCACGCCTCGCGGAACCACGCGGCACTGTAGCAGGGTATCGCCCCGCATGAGCAACAGCAGCGTTTTGCTGAACCCCAGGTCGATGAGCAACCGCAGCGGCTCGGTGGAGTCGAGGCATTCGAGAGCGCCGGCCAGGCACAGCGCGTCGAACTCGACGACGCTGGGAGCGATGGCCGCGTCTTCGAGTATATCCAGCAGGTCGTTCAGCGGTTTCTGTCGCCATGCCCACAGCAGAACCTCGCCCTCGCCCATTCGCCGGTCGTAGGACAGAATGCGATAATCGGCGTCCCACTGCTCAACCGAGAGCTTGTCGCGGTATATCTGGGCGGCAATGCGCAGCCGTTTGCACTTAGCGGCATGAAGGCGCATGGGATAGAGCCGGGCGTACAGGCTGCTGAACCCGATTCGCCACTGCACGCGAGAGGGCAGTTCGGAGCGCAGGTCGCACAGAACATCGACGAGCGCGTCATGCCCCTGCCGGTAGTGGTCGGCGCCGTCAGGGTCGAAGGCGCTGGCCTGCCTGGCGGGATGAATGTAGTCGATGCAGCGCCACGATTCGATCTTGGTGCCCCATCTGTTGGTGTGGCCCACAAGAACCTTGACGCGTGCGATGCCGATGTCAACTGCCGCGATAGTCGTCATTTAGCCTCTCATAAACGTGATTCCATCATTTCAACCTATGAAATATAAGCGATGTTGTGTCAAGAAAATAACGCCGCTATTGCCAATTTTTTCTGGACACGACACGAGTTTGCTGTAATATGACAGTGAAATGTTTTGGGAGGGCTCATGGTTGCCGATTTCATTTTTCGATTCGATAAGCCGCTCGTCGCCACAGCCATTCACAACGGCCACAATCTGCCTGGCGACTTCGCGGGCTCGTTGGGCATAGACGAACAAACGCAACTGCGCGAAGAAGACCCACACACAGAGTTCTTCACCTTTGTCGCGCCCAATCGCATCACAGGCCGTTGCAGCCGCTTCGTGGTCGATCTGAACCGTCCCTGGCGCGACGCGGTGTATCGCAAACCGGAAGACGCCTGGGGCCTGCCCGTCCGCCGGCAGCCAGTGTCCCGCGCCATGCAGGTTGACGCTCGAATCATCTATGACTCTTTCTATCGTCGTACCCGACTGATGATTGACGAACTGCTGCGCGTATTCCCGCGGGTGTTTGTCTTCGACATCCACAGCTACAACCACCGTCGCGGCGGCCCAAAGGCGACACCCGACGATCCCGCCCTCAACCCCGAGATTATCCTGGGCGCCTCGAACATGCCCGATGCCATGAGGCCACTTGTCGAACACATACAGGGCGACCTGCTCGCCTTCGATTTCGGTGGCCGCGCCCTCGATGTCCGCGTCGATGTGAAGTTCACCGGCGGGCACTTTCCCAGGTGGCTGCACTCCACCTACAGGGGCCGCGTGGCTTGCGTGTCGGTCGAGTTCAAGAAGATATTCATGGACGAATGGAGCGGCGAGCTGAACCGCGCCACGCGCTTGAAGCTTCGCCGGGCTCTTGCCGGCACTGTGCCGGGCGTTCTGTCCTGGCTGAAACGCGACGCGCCGCCAATTTCTGTTTGACAAACCCTCACGCAGGCGTTGCATGAGGCGCATTCGATACTTACCGAGGAGTTTGCGTTGCTGCGACTGAGCCTGCCACGACCCATCGACACACAAAGGTTTGCCCATTGCCTGGCCACCACGTTGCGGGGGAACGAGACAATCGCCCTGAGCGGGCCGCTGGGCGCAGGCAAGACCTGTCTTGTCCGTCACCTCTGCCTGGCGCTGGGTGTCACCGACAACGTATCCAGTCCCAGCTACGCCTTGCTGCACGAATACAGCGCGCCCGACTTCCCCGTTCATCACTTCGACCTCTATCGGCTGCAAAGCGAGGAAGAGGTGTGGGAGCTTGGCCTGCGCGAGGTGTTTGGCCAGGGGCTTGTTCTCATCGAGTGGCCGGAATTGGCGCGAGACATGCTGCCGACCGGCTCCTTTCACCTTCACCTCGACTATCACGACAGCGGCCGCGAGCTGCGCCTGAACGGCCCGGTGGATTGGCTGGCCAGGCTGGAGGCGGCTTGGCGCGAGCTGCCATGAAGCCTGCGCTGGCGCTGGCCGTGTGGCTGCTGGCTGTGGGGTTGTTTGCCGCCACTGTCGTCTCGCCGCTCGATCGCACCGACTTTTTCAATCTCGCCGCCGAAGGCGACACGCTGCAGTTGGCCCATCGCAACGTGCTGAAGGGCAGCCAGACCGTCTGGCTCACCGCGCCCGGCGACACGCTGCACCTGGCCGAGGGCAGGGACTATCGGCTGCACTGGCCGACAGGCAGGCTGATATTGCATACGCGGCCTGTGCAGTACACCCACGCTGCCGTTTCCTATCTCATATATCCCGTCGGCCTGACCGCACGATTCTGGCTGTTCACGCCTGTGGATGACACGCTGCATGTGCCAGAAACGAGCGCTCCGCGCCGTGTGCAGTGGGGCGAGGGAACCAAGCTCAACATCAGTGGCAGCAAGAGCGTGACGCTGTCTGTTGGCAGTGGCAAGGACATGAGCATCGACCAGTCGCTGTTTGTGCGCATGGACGGTGAATTGGGCACGAACGTGTTTGTCGAGGCGCAGCTTTCCGACAGCTACACGCCGGTTACACCCGAAGGCGACAGCCGCGAGCTTTCCAGCCTCGACCAGGTCTTCATCCGTCTCTACGGCGACCCCTACGAAATCGCGTTCGGCGATCTCGATTTTCCCTTCACTCCGTCAGCGTTCATGAACTGGAACCCCCAGTATGAAGGCCTGCGCGCCGGCTGGTTTGGCGGTGTCGAGGCGCGGGGAGCTCTGGCGGTGTCGCGGGCGCAGAGCGCCACGCTGGAATTCGGGGGCGTCGAGGCGAAGCAAGGGCCATACTATCTGGTCATCGACGCCGACAACGTGCAGGTGGTGGCCGGTTCCGAGACAATCTATCTCGATGGCGTGGCCATGCGGCGCGGCAGTGACTACACTATCGATTACGCTGCCGGCAGCATCACCTTTACCGAGCGTCATTTCATCAGCGAGAACAGCCGCGTGCTGGCGGTGTTTCAGTATGCCGACGAAGATTATCGCAAGAACATGTACCTCTCCGAGGCGCTTGTGCCGGTGGGTGAGCGCTTGCGGCTGGGCGTTCGCCTGGCTGTACAGAACGATGACCGCGATAACCCGTTGCAGGCCGCCTTCTCTGACGACGACAAGGCATTGCTGCGCGCCGCCGGAGACAGCGCAGTATGGGGCGAGAGCGCTATCGAGGTCGAGCAGGGCGAGGGCGCCTACACTCTCACCGGCGACCCACCGCACTACGAATACGTCGGCTATGATTCGACCGGAACATGGCAGGTGAGCTTCACCTTTGTGGGCTACGGCCTGGGCGACTACGAACCCATCACGCCGTCGTCATACGCCTGGGTGGGCGAGGGACTGGGCAGCTACACGCCACAGCGCCGCTTGCCTGCCCCACAGTTTCGCGCCAACTATGGCCTCTGTGCCGCCTGGGAGGACGACGGCTGGCGTCTGGCCGCCGAAGCCCTCTTTGCCCAGCATGACCGCAACACCTTATCGAGCCTTGACGATGACGACAACGATGTTCTCGCCTGGCAGGCCGAGGGGGCTTTGTACCCTGACTGGGACCGCCTGCGTCCCCGCCTCGACCTGCGCTACCGCGATATAGGCGCAGACCTGTTTACCTTTGCCGAGCTGGCAGACCCCTATGACAGCTACGAAACCGCAGGGTTCGCCTCGATGGACAGCCTGCGCCGCCGCGAGCTGCGGGCAGACGCCTCGCTCGAACTGTGGCGAACGCTTACGCCACTGGTCGGCTTCGAGTACAGGGACGCCGCCGGCGAGGCCTTGTATCGCCGACTGATGGCCGGTCTGCGCGCTTTGCAGACAAACTGGACGCCGTGGTTCTCGGCCTCTGCTTCTCGCGCCGAGCAGGACTGGCGCGGCGGCGACCCCGTCACCTATCTCAACCGCATTCTTGATGCGCAGTCAACATACACACGCTGGCAGGCTCGTTTGGGTGGCCACTGGCGGCGTTCGGAGAACAAAACCGAGCGCCCTGCCACTGCAATAACCGGCTCTCGTCTCATCACCCGTGAAACCTGGCTCGAAACGGTAGAGACGCAGCAGCTTGCTGGGCGGCTGGGCTGGGAAGACGAGCGCAACGACATACTCGATGGCGACTGGAGCAAGCAACGGAGCGCATGGACTGCCTCCGGCGAGACCATGATAGAGCGGGAACGCCTCGGATTGCAGGCGCAGTATGCCCACCGCGAGGTAAGCAGCGTCGGCGCTACCGGCGACGAAACATACGACCAGGCGGGGCTGGCGGTGCAGAGCCGTCCCTGGGGCGAGGGACTGGTGTTCAATGGGCGCTATGCGCTGAAGAACGTGTCGTTCTACCCGCGTGTGCGCGAGCTTGTCTGGGTGGGCGCCGAGGGACTCTATGACAGCACCGGCGTGTATGAAGAGGATGGCGAGTATGACTGGACATATGTGCACACGGGGCAGAGCGAGCTTACCATCGAGGTGGACGCCAGTCTCACGGTGTCGCTGTTTCCGCGGTTGCTGCTGCCGGAAGGCTCAACCTCGCCGCTGACCCGCCTGCAGAGCGAGACCAATCTGGTGGTGTTCGAGAATTCGCGTAGCGGTAGCAGGTGGGATGTCTATCTGCTCAATCCAGCGGCGCTTATAGACAACAGCAGCACAATATACGGTCGCCAGAGCCTGCGCCAGACATTCTGGTATGACCTCGTGCGCCGCCGCGTGCTGGCCAAGCTCTCTGGCCGCTTCGATAGAACCCTCGACCAGCGTTACCAGGAGGCCGAGCGATTTCGTAGCGGCTGGTGGGAGGCTTCGCTGTTGTGGCAGCGGCTGGGAGTGCACGACATCGAACTGGCCTACGAACGCCGCCGCGAGGAGGACTCGCGCTATGATTCGAAGATAATGGTTCAGGAGGCGCGTGTTGAACTGGTGTCGCGTCCCAGTGGAGCGTGGTTGTTGCAGAGCGGTGTCGAATACATGGTTGAGCAGGGCGACCACGAGGGGGCGGACGAGTCGTATGGCCTGACAGGCCTCGGCTTGAGCGAGCTGGCCACTTATTTCGCCGGAACGAGCCTGCGGGTGTTTGGGCGAATCGAGTATCGCCGTCTGTCACGCAACGGCTCAAGCTATCTCACTACACTGCCTGGCAAACGCGCCGGCGATCACATCGAGTGGAGCGCCAGCCTGAATTATCGCCTGAACGCCTGGACCAATCTGACCACTACCTACAGCGGCGACAGCTTCCCGCATGAGAAAACAACACACCGGATGCAGATGGACGTGCGAGCCGAGTTCTGAGAAAAAACGCGGAAAAAAGTTGACAACCGAAACCTTCAAGCCTCATAATGCGAATAGTTCGTGAAAAAGACTCATTGTGACTTGCATGCGCTATTCCGGCTTTCTTCTGTCGGGGGGCAACGGGTGGAATTCGGAAGGCGCTTTGAGCGGGGCATGGAGTAATCGAGGAATGAAAATTGCATAACTTTCGCAGGGGGAAAGGATGAAGTATAAGGTAGGCTACTACCAGTTCAAGCCACACCTGCTCGAACCGGAACGAAACCTCGCTGTCATCGAGGCGGCGCTGGCGTCGGTCGAGGCAGACCTGCTGGTGTTGCCGGAGTTGGCCGCTTCCGGATACCTTTTCTCCTCCCGCGATGAGGTCGAGCGAATGGCCGAATCCGCTCAGGATGGCCCCACAGCAACCACACTGCGCCGTCTGGCAGCCTCACGAGATGTGAGCCTGGTGGCTGGGTTCGCCGAGCGCGAAGGCGACAATATCTTCAACAGCGCCATGCTGGTCAATCCAGATGGCAGCGTATATGTCTATCGCAAGACCCACCTCTTTGCCGACGAAAAATCATGGTTCGCACCCGGTGATTCTGGTTTCCGCGTGTTCGAGGCCAAAGGCGGCGTGCCGGTTGGCCTCATGGTCTGCTTCGACTGGATATTCCCCGAGTCGGCGCGAACCCTGATGCAGCGCGGCGCACACATTCTCTGCCATCCGGCCAACCTCGTCCTCCCCTGGTGCCAGCAGGCCATGATAACCCGCTGCATCGAGAACCGCGTGTTCGCCATCACCGCCAACCGCTACGGGGCCGAGACCGGCGGCGGCAAGAGCCTCACCTTCACCGGCCAGAGCCAGGTAACGGCGCCCGATGGCGAGGTGATGGGCCGTGCTCCAGAGCAAGACGAGCGCCTCTTCATCGTCACCATCGACCCCGACAGGGCAACCAACAAAAATATCACAGAGCGCAATCATGTGCTTAACGACAGACGACCAGAACTTTATGAACGATAACCAAATAAGGAGAAAGTTATGAAAAACTTCCTGTTAATGCTTTTGTTGATACCTGTGGCGCTTGGGGCGCAGGCCGTGCACTACACCGAGGTAATCGACATTCCCGCAGTCAATCGCAATGGCGAGTTCAGCGACCATGATTTCATCGTTTCCGAAATCGGCGCCCCGCAAGTACCCTTCGAGAGCTACCAGTTTGTGCTGCCGCACGGCGCTCGCGTAGCCGACGTGCAGGTAGAGCTTTCAGATTTCGTCACAGTGTCGGGCCGCTTCGACATCCCGCACTACACACAGCCGATGAACACCCACATGACGGCCGTTCCGCACACTCCGCGTGATGCCGCCATATACGGCTCGGACGAAGCCTTCCCTACCGCCGACATCGAGCTGGTAACCGTGCAGCGCCTCGCCGGTGTCGATATCGCCATCATCAATGTCTATCCGTACAAATACTACCCGCTGTCAGGTGTGTTTGGGGGTTTCTGCCGCATCGAACTGACCATCGACACCGAGCGTGACGCCGCAGTGGCCGCCGCGCAGAGCGAGATGATCTGCAGCGCGCCGCACATCGAGCAGCGCATCGAGCGCCTGGTGCGCAACGCCGACATGCTGGCCACCTATCCCACGCAAAACACATCGCTGCCTTCACGCATGGTTGACGTCGACGATCCCTACGACTTCGTCATCGTCTGCGGCGCCGACTACGTTGACATGTTCACGGAATACGCCGCCTGGAAGGAAGAGCATGACGTGCACGCCGGCGTGTTTACCATCAATGAGATTCTAAACACCTACCCTGGCACCGCGCAGAACAAGCTGCGCGAGTTCGTCATTGACGCCTACACCACCTGGTCAGGCACTGCCCACCCGCTACAGTGGGTGCTGCTGGCCGGCGACGATGAAATCATCCCCATTCGCGGTGTGTATGGCAACGTAAACGAGGTTGACCCGAACATTCCCGCCGACATGTATTATGGCTGCCTCGATGGCAGTTGGAACGCCGATGGCGATCAATACTATGGCGAGCAGAGCGATAACCCCGACCTCTATGCCGAGGTTCACATTGGCCGCTTCCCAGGCGACAACGCGCAGGACTTCGAGAACATGATCTTCAAGACGCAGATGTATCTCGACTATCCCACCGCCGCGACCGACAACTGCACCCTCGTCGGCTCGCAGCTCGACGACGACCCCACCTGGGGCGGCGACTACAAAGACGATGTCGTGGCCAACGACAGGCTGCCCAGTTACTATGACGTTCTCACGCTCTATGAACGTGACGGCACTTACAACGAGAACAATCCCGTAGCGCTCACAACGGTTATCGAGAACGATGATGCCGGCCTCATCAACCACATGGGCCATTGCGACTACAACGTCGCCATGGGCTATGTGGCTTCTTCCGCCGACCAGCTTTCCAATACAGAGTTTCCATTCCTCTATTCGCAGGGCTGCTACGCCATAGCGTGGGATCAACAAACTTCTGGCGATACCGAGTGCATCGGCGAGCACTTCATGTTCGCCGATGGCTGCATGTTCGCTTTTGTGGGCAACAGCCGCTATGGCTGGTACACTCACAGCAGCACCAACGGCACTTCACAGCGTTACGACAAGCAGTACTTCACCGGCCTGTTCGACCAGGATATACGCAACATGGGCGATTGCCTCAGCTACAGCAAAGAAGCGCTGGCCAGTTACATCAACACCGGTAACGGCACCTATCGCTGGATTTACTATTGCCTCAACCTGTTTGGCGACCCGCAGGTGCCCATCATCAACGGCGAAGGCCTCATGCCCGACCTCGACATCCTCTCGCTGGATGTGGAAGAGGGCCAGGGTGATGGCGACGGCGTGCTCAATCCCGGCGAGCAAGCCGAGTTGACGGTATGCCTTATGTGCCTGCCCGGCGACGGCCCCGCCCTCAGCGTGGTGGCTTCGGTCTTCCCGCTGGATGACAACATCACCATCGTCAGCGGAGAGATGAGCTTGGGGAGCCTCAACCCCGGAGACATGTATTCCAACACCGACAATCCCTTCATTATCCAGCTCGCCGATGACTGCCCCGTAGGTCAGATCGAAGTGGGGCTCGAGATACGGGCCAACGAAGGCACCAGCTTCTATTACGCCAAACACTTCTATCTCACCATAGATGTCGAGCTTTACCTCGCCGGCTATCCCTTTGAAACCGGCGCCAGCTTCAAGAGCGCACCCATCATTGTCGATTATGACGGCAACGGCAGCAAGGAACTGTTCAATGTCAGCTCCGAAGGCATGCTCTACGGACTGGATACAGCAGGCAACGCTTTGCCCGGCTTCCCGGTGGACACCGGCGTGAATGTTCGTGGCAGCCTGGCTATGGGCAACGTAGATGGCGACGACGCCTATGAGTTTGCCCTGTGCGGCTTCAACCGCGTTCTGTGCATCGTCGATGACGACGGCTCAATTCTCTACACTGGCTCGAGCTACGGCATCTTCATGGACACGCCCACTATGGCCGACATCAACGGCGACGGCGTGTGCGAGGTGATCGTGGGTGACATGAACTTCGATCTGCACGTCGTTGACGGCTCCGGCAACCCGCTGGCCGGATTCCCCGTTGCCATGCCCGAAAAGATTCTGTCGGGCGTTTCGGTTGGCGACATCGACAACGACGGCGCCAAAGAGATGGTGTTCGGCTGCTTCGACGGCAACCTCTATGCGGTCGAGGCGAACGGCAGCGTCACCGCCGGCTATCCCGTCGCTCTCAGCGGTCAGATTCACAACTCGACATGCATCTTCGGCGACGGCATGATCGCCGTTTCCAGTTCAGACAACCATCTCTACATCGTCAACAACGGCAGCGTGATTACCGACCTCAGCCTGCCGGGCAGCGTGTCCAAAACGCAAATCGCCGCCGACTTCGACGGCGATAACGTCTATGAAATCGGGTTCGCGCTCACAAACGGCGCCCAGTACATCATCGAGACAGACGGCGCCATCCTCGATGGCTGGCCCATCGCGCTGAACAACTCGAGCGTCGCCTCGCCCATCGCCGCCGACCTCGATGCCGACGGCACCGCCGACTACATCATCGATGACAACGTAGGTACCCTGCATGCCTGGAGTTGCGCAGGCGACTATCTGCCGAGCTTCCCGCTCGTCAGCGGTCTCGCCACCGACGGCAGCACAATGTGCATTGACGACTTCACCATGGACGCCACAGCAGAACTCGCCGTTGGCACCACCGGCGGCATCGCCGTGTTCGACATCAAATACGTTCGTGGCTGGCTCAACGTCTGGCGCACCTTCCGTGGCAATATCTGGCGCGACGGCAACACAGCCACCATCCTCGACGCCGGTGATGATGAAATACCGGAGTTCACCACCGCGCTGCGGGCAAACTTCCCCAATCCGTTCAACCCCGTAACCAACATCGTGTTCTCGCTCTCGGCGGCTGATGCGCAGTCACCGGTGAGCATAAAAATCTACAACGTTCGCGGCCAGCTCGTAAAGACATTACTGGACGGCCGCATGCCCGAAGGCGAGCACCAGATTGTCTGGCGCGGCGCCGACAACAACAGCAGGCCGGTTGGTTCGGGCGTCTATTTCACCCGCATGACCACCGCCGGCAGGAACACAGTCCGCAAGATGTTGTTGCTCAAGTAGAACCGGTGTAATAAAATGATTCGAGCCGGGCCATCGGGGTCCGGCTCGTTTTCTGTCGGGCTGTGACGCCTGTATGAGAGAGCCAACAGGTACTGTCGATACTGGAGGACGTTATGCCGATGTTCACCGACGAACTGGCGGAGATTATTCGCGCCATCCCAGCGGGCAAAGTGGCCACCTATGGCCAGATTGCCAGGCTGGCCGGCAACCCGCGAGGAGCGCGTCAGGTGTCGCGCCTGCTGGCTGGATCGTCCCGTAAGCTCGGATTGCCCTGGCACCGCGTCATCAACAGTAAGGGCAACGTCAGTTTACCCCCTGGCGGCGGACTGGAGGAGCAATGCGCCCGGCTGCGGGCCGAGGGCATTAAGGTGAGCAAAGCAGGCCGCGTATCTCTGTCTCGCTATGGCTGGGACGGGGAGCCATGACCCACATACACAGACACACAGTGTCTTCGGGCTGGTGACACCCAGCGCCTTGGTGTGATTCCGAGAAAAAAAAGCTGGACAGAATCGAATCTGTTTGCTCTCAATTAAAGCAAATCACACTCTGGAGGCGCTTATGCGGCTTACTATTATCGCGCTTTTCATTATTCTTTTCGCCTCGACAGCGATTCACGCCCAGATATACTCCACACTCGGCGGCGGCGTTTGGGACGACCCTCTCACATGGATGGGAGGTGTTGTTCCCACGGCTGGCAGCAATGTCGTTATTCAGGGCCCTGTTTCTGTGAACGGCCTTTACCAAGCCTGCAACGACATCGCCATCACAGCGGATGGAGTGCTGCAACCCATCAGTAGCTCCAGCTATACCTTCACCGTCAACGGTGACATGGGGAACAATGGCGCTATCCAGAACAACGGTACAAATCTCTACCTCGACGTCAACGGCGACATAACCAACAACGGCACAATCACCAACCACAAAATCACTCTGGTCGGCTCATCGGCGCAGACAGTCAGCAGCTCGCCAGACCAGCCGTATGAGCCAAACTACTTCGTTTGCAGCAACACCGGCGGCGCAGTCGCCGGCTCCGGCCTCGAGTTCTATGGCTACGAGGTGGACTTCAACGGACGTGCGCTCGATCTTTCGGGTCATGATTTCACATGGGCCAGCCGGCTGGTCGATATCGATATCATCGGCGCAGGCGCCACCCTCGTTGGTTTGCCAGATTCGTACATCGACAACGCCACCGTAAGCGACGTCACCATTGACGGTACAGTTTCGGCCTCCAGCAGCGTGACCTTCACCGGCTCTATCGTTGTGGCTGGTATTCTACAGGGCATAAACACTGGCCACGTCAGCTTCACCGTAGATGGCGACCTGGTCAACAACGGTGCCGTGAGAAATGACCCCAGCGGTTATCTGCTCACCATCAACGCCTACGGCGACGTCATCAACAACGGAACCTGGGACATCTACAGGCTCTATCTGCTGGGCGCTTCGGCGCAGACACTCAGTTGCCCGGCGGGCCAGCCGTTTGAAGTTAACTACTTCACCTGCAACAACACCAGCGGCGCAGTTGCCGGCTCCGACCTCGAAATCATCGGAACCGGCATCGATTTCAACGGCTATACGCTCGACCTTGCCGGCGGCCCTTACGACCTCACATGGAATGGCGGGCTGTCCGAAGTCAACCTCGTCTGCGCCACCGGCAGCCGCCTGGTCGGCGAGGCTGGTTCGTTTATCAACAACAGCGACGCCAACGACGTCATCCTCGACGGCACAATCTCGGTCTCCAACAGCGTGACCTTCACCGGCCCTATCGTTGTGGCTGGTATTCTACAGGGCATAAACACTGGCCACGTCAGCTTCACCGTAGATGGCGACCTGGTCAACAATGGCGCCGTGAGGAATGACCCCAGTGGTTACAATCTCACCATCAACGCCTACGGCGA
Source organism: Candidatus Cloacimonadota bacterium (assembly GCA_021108395.1). Classification (GTDB taxonomy): domain Bacteria; phylum Cloacimonadota; class Cloacimonadia; order Cloacimonadales; family JAIOQZ01; genus JAIOQZ01. Next base: position 92,470 of record JAIOQZ010000032.1, on the reverse strand, counting down.
CGTAATCAACAACGGAACCTGGGACACCTACAGGCTCTATCTGCAGGGCGCTGCGGCGCAAACTCTCAGTAGCCCGACGCGCCAGCCGCTCTATATCACTTACTTCACCTGCAACAACACCAGCGGCGCAGTTGCCGGCTCCGACCTCGAAATCATCGGAACCGGCATCGATTTCAACGGCTATACGCTCGACCTTGCCGGCGGCCCTTACGACCTCACATGGAATGGCGGGCTGTCCGAAGTCAACCTCGTCTGCGCCACCGGCAGCCGCCTGGTCGGCGAGGCTGGTTCGTTTATCAACAACAGCGACGCCAACGACGTCATCCTCGACGGCACAATCTCGGTCTCCAACAGCGTGACCTTCACCGGCCCTATCGTTGTGGCTGGTATTCTACAGGGCATAAACACTGGCCACGTCAGCTTCACCGTAGATGGCGACCTGGTCAACAATGGCGCCGTGAGGAATGACCCCAGTGGTTACAATCTCACCATCAACGCCTACGGCGACGTCATCAACAACGGAACCTGGGACACCTACAGGCTCTACATGCTGGGCGCTTCGGCGCAAATACTCAGTAGCGCTGCGAACGAGCCGCTCTATATCACCAACTTCACATGCAGCAATACCGGCGGCGTTATCGCCGACTCCGACCTCGAAATCATAGGCTCCGGCATCGATTTTAACGGCCACACGCTCGACCTTGCCGACGGTCCATACGACCTCACATGGAATGGCGGGCTGACTGAAGTCAACCTCGTCTGCGCCACCGGCAGCCGCCTGGTCGGTGAAACTGGTTCGTTCATCAACAACAGCGACGCCAACGACGTCATCCTCGACGGCACAATCACAGTCGCCAGCAGTGTGACCTTCACCGGCTATATCGAAGTGGCTGGTATCCTGCAAGGTGTAAGCACGGGCGCTGTCACTCTCACCATAGATGGCGATCTGGTCAACAATGGCGCCGTGAGGAATGACCCCGGCGGTTACAATCTCACCATTAATGCCTACGGCGACGTCATCAACAACGGAACCTGGAACATCTACAGACTCAACCTGCTGGGCGCTGCGGTGCAGACGCTCAGTAGCTCGACGCGCCAGCCGCTCAATTTAACCTACCTCAACTGTAACAACACCGGCGGCGTTATCGCCGGTTCAGACATCGCCATTGTCGGCGCCACCGTCGATTTTAACAACCGCACATTCGACTTCACCGCCGGTTACAGCCTCGACATCGACGCCAACTTGATAGAGACGATTGTTCCAGGCGGCGCCGGCACTGTCGTTACCGGCCACGACAACTACTGGTATATCGTGCAGGGCAGCGACCTCACCCTCGACGGCATCATCAACTTCAGGAGCAGTGTCGAGCTGACCGACATCGTCAACAACGGCATCCTGCAAAACGCCACAAACACCAATTACACGCTTACCGTGCATGGCGACCTGGCCAATCATGGCGCTATTCGTAACAACCCGGCTGGATATAACTTCAGCATCCGCACCGACGGAGACATCTCAAATTACGGCGTCTGGAACATCGACAACCTCTATCTCAATGGCGCCCAGGTGCAGGCAATTACATCGCCCGATTCAACGTTAGTGATGGACGACCTCATCGACGAAGACGCCAGCAGCGACGTTTTCGCCTTGTCTGATCTCTCCTTCCAGAACACCAGCTTCGATTTCAACGGCGCCGTTTTCGTTCTCTATTACCCCCTCAACCGTTTCAGCTACGACCTGACATTGAACAACTGCCATATAGACGACGCGATTGTCTTCGGTGGCCCGGGCGTCGAGATGCACAACCTGAGCCCCACTCGCCTCAGCTATGTCGATATCTTCGATTTGACGCTGTACGGCACGGTGGACTGTCAGAATGGCGTCGAGTTTCAATATCTGACTAATGAAGGCGTGGTGCAGAACTACAGCAACGGTAATTACACCATCGAGCTACACGGAGACACCGTCAACAACGGCACATTCCAGAACAATCCCGCCGGCTACAACCTCTATGTCGAACTGTATGGCGACTTCGAGAACAACGGTATCGTCGATATTTATCGCCTCGAGTGCGAAGGCGATACACCCCAAACGTTCGACACGTTTGCGGGTACCTGGTTCACACTGAGCCAGTTCACCAGCCACAATACCGCCGACACGCTCTGGTGGAACGGCGACATGCATTTTGTCGGCCCGGCGATGGACTTCAACGGCGACACGGTTATTCTGGACGAGGGTGTTGACTTTTCGTTGCAGAGCGGTTACATACGGGAAGTCACGATGAGCGGCAGCGGCGACTTCACGATGGGCGGGGGAGCCTATCTTTACCTTTCCACCTTCGAGGGGTTCACGTTCTACGGCGAGACGTGTGTGCGTAGCGACGTAGTCCTGCGCGACGCCGTTATCTCAGACACTCTGCGCAACGATCCCATCGGCAGCTATACCGTTGTCTTCGAGGGCGACTGCGCCAATCATGGAGTCATCCACGCGCCAGCCTATAACTTCTACATTGACCTGCTGGGCAACCTCGTGAACACTGGCACCATCGACATCAACCGCATCGACATTCAGGGTGCTGCCGAGCAGACGGTGCATATAGACGCGGTTGCGCCGATAAACACTGAGACGCGCATCTACTCCGACATCGGCTCGGTCACTTGGTACTATAACGGCGCTCCGCTGGGGCCCGTAGGCAACTACATCACGCTGACCGCCATCGACATGGGAGTCCTGGGGGTCTATAACGGCGAGAGCGGGGGTAACTGGACTCGCAACATTAACCTGATATCCTCCTCGCTCGAGACGCCTCAGAACCTGCTCATCAGTTGCGATGACAGCGGCATCACGCTCGTGTGGGATGAAGTGGCCGACGCCACCAGCTACATTCTCGAAACTTCCGACGCGCCCGATGGCGTCTTCATCGTGCTCGAACCGGTCATCATCGACCCGACGCCGGGCGACGGCACTGTCACCTGGTTCATCGCCAATCCCGGCACGGACACAGGATATTACCGCGTCAAATCGGTCAATTGACGCTGCTTTCGGCAATAGCGAGGCGCTCCCAGGCGGGGGCGCCTCGCAAGCTTATTCGGCATCAGGATTTTCAGGATTTGTGACTGTACTCAGTCAGCCTTCTATGGATATTAACAGGCTTAGGTAATAAGAGATAAGAAGCTTGCCCGTTCTTTCTTGCATTATCCTGCAAATATCTTCAATCCTGTGAATTCTGTCGCAGAAATTCTCCTGCATTCCATTTCCCTGCATAGCAGGGTGTTAGAGATTACCATCGACAATCAACACTCAGTTTGTGCATTTTTTGCTTGCCAAGTTGGCGGGACTGCGCATTTTATGTTTGTGACTAATAACTAACTTAGGCGGTGACGATGGAATTGACAAAGAGACAACGGCAAATCGTTGACCAGGCCACGCTGATCATAGCGGATGCCGGCATTCAGGCTCTCACCATGAATCGTCTGGCGGCAAGAGTCGGGATTACCGAGCCGGCGCTCTATCGTCACTTCAAGAGCAAACGCGCTATCCTCGAAACAATCATCCAGTTGTTTGACGACATCACCACAAAAGTGACGCAAGTTGACGAAAGCCTGCGGGGGCTATCACGTTTGAGCGCTCTGCTGCGCAACCGCTACAGCATGTTCGCCGCCAATCCCGCATTGACCAGAGTCATGCTCACCGAGGCTCATTTCCAGTACGACAAGGAGATGGCCGGTCGTGTGCTCAATGTCATCCACAGTCACCGCGCCGCGTTCGCCGAAGCGCTTGCCGAAGCCCAGCGCAGCGGCCAGGTGCAAGGCGATATCCCGATGACTCACCTGTTTCACATCCTCATAGGCCCTGTCCGCCTGCTTGTATCTCGCTGGTGTCTCAGTGGTTTCGCGTTTGACCTCGAGCAAGAGGGCAAAGCGCTGTGGGAGTCACAACGGAAGCTGCTGCATCCATAATCAATATGTTTGTGATAAATAACTAATGAATAGGAGACGACATGAAACGATCGATTATCCGAATCGATGAATCCCAATGCGATGGCTGCGGGAAATGCATCCCCGGTTGCCCCGAAGGCGCCCTGCAAATCATCGACGGCAAAGCGCGGCTGGTCAGCGACCTCTTCTGCGACGGCCTCGGCGCCTGCATTGGCGACTGTCCCCGTGGCGCAATCGAGGTCGAGGAGCGCGAAGCCGAGCCGTATGATGAAGCCCGCGTGATGCAAAACATCGCCGCCAAAGGCGAAAACACCATCCGCGCCCACCTACAGCATCTCACCGATCACGGCGAGAAAGAACTGCTCGTCCAGGCGATGGATTGGCTACAGGCTCACGACATTCCGGTTCCAGAACTGGACTGCGGGTGCAGCAGCGGCGGTTGCCAGAGTGGCAATCCCGTTACCATTGAGCAGAACGAGCCACAGGCGTCCACTACAGCGACGCAGATTCCCGTTGTGTCCGAGCTGCGCAACTGGCCGGTTCAGTTGCACCTGCTGAACCCAACGGCAATATACCTGCACCACGCAGACCTGCTCATCTGCGCCGACTGCGTTCCCTTTTCCTTCCCCGATTTCCACCAGCGTTTCATCAAGGGGCGCGTCGCCATCACATTGTGTCCCAAGCTCGACCAGGGCATCGACCGCTACATTGACAAGCTGGCTACCATCTTCGCCGAGCAGGAAATCCGCTCGATTACCCTGGCTCGCATGGAAGTGCCCTGTTGCGGCGGCATTGAGACCATAGTGCAGCGAGCTATGGACAAGGCCGGCAAAAGCCTCATGATCAAGCTCAACGTCATCTCGATCCAGGGCGACATCATCTGAAGGTGAGATAAACCATGAAATCCGAACTCGATAATCTGTACGAAAACCAGACCATAAACTGCAAGTAAGTAAGGAGGGACAAGTGAGTATGTTCTGTTATCAGTGCCAGGAAAACGCCGGCAACCAGGGTTGCCGCTTCACAAAGGGCGTGTGCGGCAAACCCGACCACACCTCGAATCTAATGGACATGATGCTCTGGCTGAGTAAGGGCATTGCCATCTACGCCGAGAAACAACCTGTGGACGCGAAGTATGGCCGTTTCATCACCGAGGCGTTCTTCGCCACCATCACCAACGCAAACTTCGACGATGAGCGCCTGCTCGCGTTCATTCACCAGGCAATGAAGCTGCGGCACGAGATAGCCGCGGCCTTCCCCATCGCCGAGCCGCTTCCCGAGGCCGCTACATGGCAGGGCAGCAGCGAGGCTGACTTCCGCAATAAGGCGGAAGAGGTGGGCGTTTTGGCCACCGAAAACGAAGATGTGCGCTCGCTGCGTGAGCTAATCATCTACGGAGTGAAGGGCATGTGCGCCTATGCGCACCACGCCGAGCAACTGGGCTTTGAAGACCCGACCATCTACGCTTTCATCTACAAAGCGCTGGCATCGACCCTCAAAGACCTCAGCGTCGATGAGCTGGTCGCTCTCACGCTCGAAACCGGCGCAGTGAGCGCTCAGACAATGGCTCTGCTGGATAAGGCAAACACCGAGACCTACGGCCACCCCGAAGTGACCGAAGTGAACATCGGCGTGGGCAGCCGCCCGGGCATTCTCGTCTCCGGCCACGACCTGCGTGACCTACAGGAGCTGCTCGAACAAAGCAAGGGCGCTGGAATCGACATCTACACACACGGCGAAATGCTGCCGGCGCATTACTACCCCGAGTTGAAGAAATACGACCACCTCGTGGGCAACTATGGTGGCGCCTGGTTTCTCCAGAACACCGAGTTCGCCAGCTTCAACGGCGCCATCCTACTCACCACCAACTGTCTGGTGCCGGTGAAGGACGGCTACAAAGACCGCTTGTTCACCACCGGTGTCGTCGGCTGGCCTGGCGTGAAGCACATCTCCGATCGCAAAGCGAACGCGCAGAAAGACTTCTCGGCCATCATCGAGCTGGCCAAAACCTGCCCCCCGCCCACAGAAATCGAGACCGGCAAGATCGTCGGCGGTTTTGCGCACAACCAGGTCATAGCTCTGGCCGACAAGGTAGTGGACGCCGTCAAGAGCGGTGCTATCAAGCGCTTCGTGGTCATGGCGGGCTGTGACGGACGCCACAAGACCCGTAACTACTTCACCGACGTGGCCCGGGAGTTGCCGAAGGACACCATCATCCTCACCGCCGGCTGCGCCAAATACCGCTATAACAAGCTGCAACTGGGCGACATCGGCGGCATCCCGCGGGTGCTGGACGCCGGACAGTGCAACGACTCCTACTCACTGGCGGTCATCGCGCTCAAGCTCAAGGAAGTCTTCGGGCTTGACGACGTAAACGACCTGCCGTTGAGCTTCGACATTGCCTGGTACGAGCAGAAAGCCGTGACCGTCCTGCTGGCATTGCTGGCGCTGGGCTTCAAAAACATCCGCCTGGGACCGACACTGCCAGCCTTCCTCTCACCCAACGTCGTCAAAGTACTGGTCGAGAACTTCGACATCAAACCCACCGGTGACGCCGCCGAAGACGTGGCCGCCATGATGAAAGGCGAATAGGGAGGCAACATGGCCCGTAAAATCGTCAAAGAAGACTGCATAAACTGCGCTGCCTGCGAGGATGTCTGCCCCGTCAGCGCTATCAGCGAGGTAGATGAAAAGCGTTACATCGACCCCGACACCTGCATTGACTGCGGCGCCTGTCAGCAGGTTTGCCCCGTGTCCTGCATCCTCTCACCCGACGAACAGTAATCACTCCATCTGCGACAAAAGGCCGGAGATAAGCGCTCCGGCCTTTTTATACATATCGGCGATAATCCGGTTTTCTCTTGCAATTGCACGAGTGTATTCTATATTGTCTTCACAAATGCAATGCTGAAAGAGGAACTGTGAAACAGCCAAAAAAACGAATCCTGCTGGTGGATGACGACTGCAATGTGCTCTGCTCGTTGCGACGCAATCTCTTGACCGAGTACGACATCACCAGCAGGAACGACCCCCGCGAAGCGATTAAGCTTGTCGAGCAGGGCGAATCGTTCAGCGTTATCGTGTCTGATTATCAGATGCCCTTCATCGACGGCATCAGTTTTTTTGAGCAGATACAACAACTGGCGCCTGACACCGTTCGCATCATGCTCACCGGCCACGCCGACCTGAACATGGCCCTTGAGGCAGTGAACCGAGGAAACATTTTTCGCTTTCTACTCAAGCCTTCGAAAATAGACCAGCTACGCGCCACCATCGCCGAGGCTGTCGCCCGCCACGATGAAATACAATGCCTGCAGCACCGATCCACCACCGACGCCCTCAGCGGTCTGCTCAACCGCGGCACCATCATGCAGCGACTGTATGAAGAGGTGCAGCGAGCGCAGCGTTACAGCCACTCGCTGTCGGTTGCCCTGTTCGACCTCGACCACTTCAAGCGCATCAACGATACCTGGGGTCACATAGCGGGTGACAAAGTGCTGCGTCGCACTTCCGAAGTGATGATGGAGCATGCGAGAGAGACCGACATCTGCGGACGCTACGGCGGTGAGGAATTCCTGTTGCTGCTGCCCGACACCGCGCTCGAACAGGCACAGGTATTGGCCGAGCGCATCCGCGTCGAACTCGAAAATACTGTATTTGAGCAGACCGACCTGCACCTCACTCTCAGTGGCGGGATCAGCCAGTACGATGGCCAGAGCTGCGCCGAGTTGGTGCATGCCGCCGACTTGTTGCTCTATAAAGCCAAGGACGCCGGTCGCAATCGCGTCGAGGTTTAGCGATGTTCTACTGCCACGTTCATGAGTGCATCGAATGAATGTGACGATATAGCCCATATACAAAATCATAAAGAAAAATGCAAGAACTGCGGCGCTGCCGGCAGGTTTGCCCCGTGTCCTGCATCCTCTCACCCGACGAACAGTAATCGTGACTTCTGCAACAACCGGCCTGAGCGTTTGTCTCCGGTCGGTTTTTTATTTCGTCGCCGCGACGGTTTCTTCTTGACTTTATTGAATTTACACGCTATCTTGTTTGTACGAACATAAAGCTGAGAAGAAGTATTGTGAAACAGCCAGGAAGGCGTATCCTGCTGGCGGATGGTGATTGTTATCCGCCTATCTCCCTGTGGAGCAATGTTTTGCCATGCTCAGCATCGCAGCCGGAGATGACCATGAAGAAAAACAGACAGCCATCGCGCCAAGCCGACCGACAGGATTGACTATGAAGCCATCGGCTACATTTCACCTGCCATTTCAGTCGGTAATAGCGCGAAACCACGGAGGTAGTTATTGCCATATGTTCACCTCATGTAACGCGATACATTTGCCGATAATATATCAGGATTGGCATTCATCTTGCATGTTTTCATTCCTGAGGGCACAAAATAAATGAGTCTTCATTCAGAAATGCGTTGACGGGGAAATGCCCCTGGAAATTTTGTGCATATAATACTTGATTGAAGGATGAAACACTCTATGAATTTCGTGGATACATTGAAGAAACGGCTCGATCATATCGAAGGTGATGAGCTGCTGCAAACTTTAAGCAAGCTCGCCGATCTGCATCTACTGGCAGAACCCGAGGCGAGTATCAAATACGCCGAGCGAGCGCTCGAGTTGGCGCAGGCGCTGCAAGATGCCGAGGCTCAAGCGAACGCCCTTATCAATAAAGGACGCGCCCTCATAAAGGTTGCCGACTATCAGCATGCGTCCACGGCGTTTGACAGCGCTCTCGCCATCGCCGAAGAACTCAGCGACGAGGAACTGATTGACAAGGCAATCAACGGCCTGGGCAATACATGCTGGTATCTTTGCGACTACGAAAACTCGCTCAAGTACAATCTGCGTCTGCTCGACAGCCGCAAACGCTGCGGCAATCAGGCCGGCGTGGCATCGGCGCTCAACAACATCGGCCTGTCATACAGAAGTCAGGGGCAGTTTCGCAAGGCGCTCGCGCCAATCTTCGAGGCACTGACAATGCATGAAGAGCTTGGCAACGAGAAAGGCATCGCCGCTTCGCTTAATACGATTGGCCTGGTGCAGTACCATCTGCGTCAATTCGACAAGTCTCTCGAGTCGCACACGAGGGCACTTGCTCTACGCAAGAAGCTGGGCGACGAGCCTGGCATCAGCCACTCACTCAACAACATCGGCACTGTCTATAGTGATCTCGGCCAGTATGATAAAGCTCTCGACTTCCTGTCACGTTCACTGAAGCTGAAGCGCAGGATCAATGACACACGAGGCGAGGCCAATGCGCTCAACAACATCGGCGATATCTATCGTCTGAAGGGCAACCCACATGACGCGCTGAAACACTATAAGAAATCGCTGAAATCCAAGAAGAAACTACAAGACCTCGTCGGCATCTCCAACTCTGCCCACAACATCGCCAACTGCCACCTTCAGCTCGATCAGCTCGATGAAGCGTTGCCGTTCATTCAGGAAGGCGAAGCTTTCGCGAAGTCGGCCAAGGCCAGGGATCGTTTGCAAGAAACCTACACGCTTTACGGCACATACTATGAAAAGCGTGGCGATCATGTGAAATCGCTGGAGTATCTCAAGCGGCTTATCGCTTTGAAGGACGAGCTTTACGACGAGAAAACAATTTCTCATCTCGCCGAGCTAAGTGGCCGATATGAGAGCGAAAGGAAAAGCCGTGAGGTTGATCTCTATCGCACCAAGATGCAGAAAATCCAGTCTGTGCTGTCCGACATCGCCAACGCGGTGCGCGAGGCAGACAGCATCGACGAGATGTATGCGCTCATCAAAATTTCACTGAGCCAGCTCATTGATACAACCAACTTCTACATCGCGCTCTACGACAAACAGACCGACATGATCAACCTGCCTCTGCATGTTGACAACAAAGACAATATCAGCAGCTTTCCGGCACACAAGACGATGACCTCTATGGTTATTAAAAGCAAGAAGCCGATATTGGCCAACACCGAGATGCTCGAGAAAATGATGCGCGACGGCGATCTCATTCTGTTGGGCGAACCGGCCAAGATATGGCTGGGCGTACCGATGATGAGTGGCGACGAAGTAATCGGCGTCATCGCCGTGCAAAGCTATACCGACGAGTCGATGTACAAAGAAGAAGACCTCGAGCTGCTCCAGTTCGTCAGCTTTCAGGTGGCCCTTTCCATCGAGCGCAAGCATCACGAAGAGGAACTGAAGTTCCACGCCAAGCTGCTCGACAACATCCGCGACGAGGTTATCGCCACCGATCTCAGTGGCAAGATTACCTATGTCAACAAGGCCGTCCACAAAATGATGGGGTACTCGCAAGAGGAACTCGTCGGGCAGTCTGTGCATATCCTGGGGGAAGAAAATGAAGAAGGCGTAAGCCAACAGACCATCATCGAGCATACCATCGAACACGGTTTTTGGCGCGGCACGGCGGTCAACGTTACCCGTGATGGCGAACTCAAGCACCTCGACAGCCGCACCTGGCTCATTTTCGATGAAAACGACCAGCCCAAAGGTATGGTCGGCGTCAGCACCGACATCAGTGAGCGCAGACGCACCGAGGCAGAACGCATGCGGCTGGCCACCGCCATCGAGCAGGCCGCAGAGGCGGTTATCATCACCGACCGCGAGGGTAAAATCGAGTATGTCAATCCTGCCTTCGAGCAAGTGACAGGCTACGATGTCGATGAAGTAACCGGTAAGAGACCGTCATTTCTCAAAAGCGGCAAACACGACGTTTCTTTCTATAGCAAAATGTGGAAAACCATACTCTCCGGCAATATCTGGAGCGGGCAATTTGTGAACAAACACAAAGATGGTACCTACTACGACGAAGAAGCGACCATCTCCCCCATTCGCAACGAGAATGGCGTTATCACCAATTTCGTGGCAGTGAAGCGCGACATGACTGAAGAGCGGCGGCTCGAAGCACAGCTCATGCAGTCGCAGAAAATGGAAGCCATCGGTACGCTGGCCGGCGGCATTGCCCACGATTTCAACAACATTCTGTCGCTCATCCTCGGTTACACCGAGCTGGCAATGAAACTGAGCGCCAAGAACACAAAAATATTCGACAGTCTCACCGAGGTGACACAGGCCGGCAATCGTGCCAAAGACCTTGTGCAACAGATTCTGGCGTTCAGTCGCCAGAGCGAGCAGCAAAAGAAACCCGTGCAAGTGCACCTAATCGTGAAAGAAGCCCTGAAAATGCTGCGCAGTTCGCTTCCGGCCACCATCCAGATCAAGCAGGATCTGCAAAGCGAGAGCATCATCAGCGCCGACCCGACACAGATTCATCAGATTGTGATGAACCTGTGCACCAATGCCTACCACGCCATGCGTGACGAGGGCGGTACTCTGCACATCCACCTGACTGATGTCACGCGCAGACACCTGCGCAGCAACGACAACCAACAGCAGACATTGAAATATCTGAAAGTGACGGTTTCCGACACAGGACACGGCATTCCGCCGGAGATTATCAATCGTATCTTCGAACCATACTTCACCACCAAGGGCAAAAGCGAAGGCACCGGACTGGGCCTGGCAATCATCCACGGTATCGTCAACAGCCATGATGGCCACATTGAGGTCAGCAGCAAGCTGGGACAGGGCACCACCTTTGACATCTACTTCCCTGTGGTGGACGAAGCTGAAGAAATCTCCAGCGACGAAGTACTCGAGATCGAGGATGTGACCACCGCAAATATCCTGTTCGTCGATGACGAGAAATCACTGACCGAGCTATACACGAAAGTGCTGGAGAGCTTTGGCCACAATGTCACCCCGGCAACATCGGCGGCGGAGGCGTTGCGCTTGCTCAAACGCAAACCAAGCGCCTATAATATCGTCGTCACAGACCTCACCATGCCAAAGATGACGGGCATCACGCTGGCCACGCAGATGCAACAGGTAATGCCGGGACTGCCGGTAATCCTTTGCAGTGGCTATTCCGAAAACGTTGACTGCGACAAGTTCAAAGAAGCAGGCATCCGAGAGCTCATCATCAAGCCCATTCCCACGATGAAGCTCATCAGCAGCATCGAGACCATCATGGAGGGTATAGACGGTAAATAGAGCCGATATGCCTGGCTCGCCATGCCTGTTAAATCCCGACAGTATGAGGAGAGAAGTGATGGAAAAGAAACCCAGTGATGTCATTGTCGCCTATTGCGGCCTTGTGTGCAGTAACTGCGGGGCATATCTGAAAGAAAAGTGCGCCGGCTGCCACAGCGACAAGCCCATGTATCGAAACTGCAAGATGAAAGCGTGTGCAATTGAACACGGCTATATCACTTGCGCCGATTGCAGCGACTTCACTGATCTGAAAGTGTGCAAGAAACTCAATGGTGTGGTATCGAAGCTGTTCGGCTTCGTTTTTCGCACAGACAAGATGGAAAGCCTGCGCCGTATCCGCGAGATCGGACTGGAGAAGTTCAAGGAAGAAAAGCGCAAGGAAGGCAAAATCTGACATTTGAGTGCGCCTGACGCACCAATAGTACACTCACAGTAATGGCGGAAGCAGGGAAACACTGCCTCCGCCAATTCTTTATTCTCCACTCACGCCATGCAGCGCCAACTCTGTTACCAGAGTTGGCGCTGCAAAGCTGTCTCACTCCACTTTCGGGTATTCGCTACGCTACATACCCTTTCGTTCGATGGTTTCGTTTTTCGTTACGCGAAAAAACGAAACTACTTCAACAGCAGCATCTTGCACGTTTCAGTCATGCCTCCGCTTTGCAGACGACAGAAATACACGCCACTGGCGCAAGGCTGCGAGGCACTGTTGCGGCCATCCCAGACCACGCTGTGCACCCCGGCCTCCAGCGGCTCATTCACCACCCGTTTCACCAACTGGCCGCGCACGTTGTACACACACAGTGTGGTGTGAGAGGGTTCCGCCAGGCTGAACGCTATCGTCGTGGTCGGATTGAAGGGGTTGGGCGCGATGCTGAGGACGCTGGCGGGAACTGCGCTGTTTTCCTCGACACCGACGAAACCCACGTCGAAGCGTTGCGCGAACACCTCGCAGTAGTCGCCATAGTCAACCAGGTTGCTTGTTCTTTCGTCTGACCAGATGGCGACGAAGCCGTCTGGCGCAGAGCCGAACAGGGCAGTGCGCTGCGCGCCCCGTCCGTCCGCGAGCAGGTCGCCCTCGAGAGGGGTATATAGGTCGCCCTCGCTGTCGAAGGCCACGAAGTATAAATCATTGTTCCAGGGTTCACAGTGAATCCAGGTGCATACGAAGTTAGTCCGATCGATGGCAGCCAGCCGCTCGATGTAGCCGCTCTCGGGCAATGTCGCCAGAGTGACGCCTTCATTGCCCCAGGGACGCGCCCCGTTGGTTGTCACCTTGTGAACGCTGATCGTATCATTGTCGCACAGCGCTACATAGGCGGCGTCTGTCGTCACCAGCGAACCGTAGTAGTAGCTTTCACTGATACCGACAAACATGCCGTCTTCACCGAACAGCAGATCGCCATCGGCTGAAACCTTGTAGAGGTAGTTGTTGTAGATCGGAGGGTTGTCCAGGTCGGGTCTCCTGAGGACGAAATAGACATCCTCGTCGATGATCTCCATGCCGATAATTGACACCGAGCTGTAGTTGTCATCTTCCACCAGCACCAGACCGCTGTCCGGCCAACCGGGGGCGGACTGGCCATTCTCGACGCGAATCAATCTCACCGTGTATTCGTCCGCGGTGTAGTCGTTCTGCCGCCACAGGATATATGACCCGGACGCCTGCAGATATACATAGTAGTTCGAGGGAACGCCGTTGACGTAGGGCTGTGCCCAGAGCGCTCCGTCCTCGTTGACCTGCTGCATCTTCATGAAGCCTGCCTGGCCCGAACCGTGAATGTCAAGGCAAACGGTCAGGATGTCGTTATCCATGCTGTAGCTGGTGCCGTGAGGATATGACGGCGTAGTGAAAAGCTCAACGACCGGCGTTGTGGGATGTGGCAGGCCCTCAGAAGTGAACAGGCGGACAACCACCGACACTACGTCATCGGAATCCTCTCTCTGGGCAATGAAGACAGTGCCGTTGGAGTTGCAGAATGCCTGCGCGTAGAAACCATAGGATTGGGAAATGACGCACAACAGCCGACCATTCTCCTCTAACATGACGTTGCCGTCAACATCGAACGTCTGCATGTAGAGTTCAACGGTGCCGTCGTAGTTGCGGTCTTCGTGCCAGACGGAGTAGTACAGCCCCGTGTCGCCCAGGCTGCCGCCGCCGGCGGGCCATGCCCAGCCGGTCGGGCCGAAATCGACCACGCGGTTATCGTCGGGCACACACTGCTGATCGCCCTGCCATGACTGCATACACAGCGACCGGTCATTATTCTCTTCATAAGTAACGAAATATGCGCCGAAATGTCCGTCAACGGCAATTCCGCAGGGTACTCCTGATCCATACGATGAACCAACTGATCCGAGGAAAAAACCGGTCGTCGGATAGTCGAGCGAGCCATCGACCGTAACATGCTGAAGGTAACTCTCGAAGCTGTCATCAACCCAGTCTATCGTATAGATGTAGCAGCCGCCTTCGCCGTCAGGGACAATGTACGGGATAGGCGTCTCCATGAGAAGGGCGACAACCGGATTGCTCCAAGCTGCCGAGCCGTCCGCCAGATAGCGATAGACCGTAGTCTCATCCACAGCGCTGTTGATAAAACCGCCCAGCACCACCGAGCCGTCATCAGAGGCGAACGCCCCCATGAATTGCGCATAATCGTCCGCGACCAGTGTTGACCACTCGCTCTGGCAGGCCAAATCGAAGCGATGCAGCGTGATGTCGTCGTCAGTATCGACCAGGTAGATAGCGTCGTCCGCCGCGAAGAACTCTTTGTCATAGACATACCCGCTTGCCGGGCAGGGTATGCCTTCATCCCACACGAGGCCTGTACCGGGTTGATAGAGCTGGAAGTAGTTCTGGTTGTCATCTCCGTAGATGATGTAGATGTTGTCGCCGATATTGACAGCATTACGGAATCGTGCATCTATACTGTCGGGAAACACGACTTCGCTCATTGTGAAGCTGCCGTCAGCCTCGATCAGAAAGAAATACAGATCCCAATACGTTCCAGGAGCGTCCTGCGAAGACATAACACCCGTGCGGTTGTCCGGCAGCGACAGCACCCGCGTTTTGTGTGTCCACATGCTGGCGTTCTGCGCCAGGGGCACACCTGTCTCGCCAATCAATTCGCCCTCTTCAGACAGAAGGCTCAGGAATGGCTCCGGGGTGGCGTTCTTGTTGGGCATATGGGTCCATAACAGAGCGTATCCGTCGTCTGTGCGCTGTATAAGGTTATCTATCCAGACGGCCGGTTCGTGGCTGAACAAGGTACGTGAGCCTTCGGTCCACTGATGTTCGCCCTGGACGTTCAGTTTGGCGATTTTAATGTCGCGCTGCCCTGACTCGGTGGTGGACCACAGCAGCAGGCTGTTGCCATCACGAGAGGGATACACGCTTCTAGACCACCATTCGATGTTCTTGCCGAGACGAACAGGAAGTTCCTCCTCCCAGACCGGCACGGCGACAAGAAAGCTGAAAATTACCGATAAACAGAGTAGTGTCAGGATACGCGTTTTCATGTTTCCCCCTGTGAATGATGATTATTCATGCGTTTTATATGCATTATACGTTCCCAAAATGGATTTGAGAGAGCAAAGGCCGGAGAATGTCTCCGGCCTTTGCATCAGTTCAGGTTCAACTTATTTCTTTGTCAATTCCTTGAGCTTGTCGAGGCGCTCGGTTTTCTGCGCATTCATCTGCATCGGTTTGTCGTCGGCTGGATCGAGGGTGTCCAGCAACTTCTGCAACGCCTGCGGATTAACCGAGCAAACCGGTGTTGCCGGCTGCAACGAGCGCGCCATGCCCTGCCAGTAGGCCACCTCGTATTGAGCGCACGAAAGCAGGCCGGCCTGGGACAGCATCTCGATCAGGCTGTCGAACAACGCCGAGCCACGAACGTTGCGATAGGGCACGAAGCGTCCGTCGTCGGTGAATGCCGAGCCGTCGATTTCGAGGTATGTGGGTTGCGGCAACAGCAGGTTGGCAAGGCTGCCTGGGTCGAGGTGAGTTTGCACAGCCACCACGAAACCGCTGTCCTTCACCTGCGCAGGTTGCGGCGACTCGCCCCATACGAGCGTGAAGTCGGCTGGCGCGGGGTCTCCGGCGCAAACGCCGGCCCGCACGAGACCGCTCAGGTTGCTCCACTCGCTGGTGGGCATCACGCCGGAACCAGAGACGAAGTCGCACACGACAGTGGCCAGCAGCCAAATGTCACGGGCAGTCTGCTCGCCCACGAAATTGCGGCTGTAGAGGAACAGCGTACGGTTTGGCAGGTCGATGGGCAGAGCTTCGATGTCCCCACAATCGCACTCGCAGATGTCACTGTTGCAATGATGTTTGCGCAGCCTTTCGAGTGTAGAATGGTAGTCGGAGTCGTTCAGCAGGCGGTCGGCGAACTGGTTGAACGCCGTCTCTTCGCTGTCGATGACGATGAGGCGAGCGCCGTTGCGCTGGTGATGCCGCGCCAGAGTGCGTAGCGTGTGGCTGATGCCGCCGACGATAACGATCGCCTCTGCCTGTGCCAGTTCATCAAATGACTTGGGCGAGTAGCTCAAAGCATCGACGAACGACGGCTGCAATGAAAGGCTGCTCAACTCTGCGTGGGCATTGGCGGCGGCCTCGCGCACCAGCAATATCTCCTCGTTGGTCGAGTCTGCCGACACGCTGAAACGCTTCTTGCCGGCCTCGGCAATCTTCTGCTTCAGCATCTCCGCCGCTTCGTTCCACTCGATGGCAACCCAGGCGCCGTCACGCTTCACCAGAGGCGAAGTGAGGCGGTCTTCGTCGTCAAATGTCTGCCAGCCAAAACGCCCCTTGAAACAGAGGTTGCGCAGGTTGAAGTCTTCTGGCTCCGGTGTGCGGATGATGCTGACACGGTCGCTCTGCGTCTCGATTTCGACAGCGCAACCGGTACCGCACAGGCCGCAATTCTGCACAAACTTCTCGCCGCCAAGCGGGGACAGCTTGTAGTGATGCTGCTTCTCGGTAAGAGCGCCCACCGGGCACACGGCCACGCATTTACCGCAGCTTTCACAGGCGGTAAGCGTCAGGCTCTCGCCGAACTCCGGCGCCACCACGGCCTGGAAACCGCGGAAAATGTAGCCCAGAACACCCGGCCCCTGCGTTTCGGCGCAGATGCGAACGCAACGGCCGCAGTTGATGCAGCGGTTAGCGTCGCGCTGGATAAAGGGATGTGTGTGGTCGATGGGATGCTTGTTGCGCTCGCCGGCCAGTTGTTCGAGGTTGACGTCGTACTGGGTGCCATAGTCGCGCAGGGCGCAGTGTTCGTTGTCCTGGCAGCCGCATTCGATGCAGCGCTGGGCTTCGGCACGGGCATCGGCGTCGGCGTAGCCGGTTTCCACTTCCTCGAAATTGTGCATGCGGATTTTCGCATCGAGCTCCGGCATCTTGTGCTGGGCTTCCTTCACATATTGCGCAAATTCCTCGGGCGAGATGTCCTTCAGCTTGGCTTCTTTCTTGGAGTCGAAACGCCTGGCGGGCGCCTCGACCGGCAAGCCGCGCAGAAAGCGGTCGATGGTGTAGAAGGCGCGAGCGCCGTCGGCGATGGCCTCGACAGCCGTGGCGGGGCCGCGGCGGAAGTCACCACCGGCGAACACGTTGCCCATTCCGCTGTACATGGTGTTCTCGTCCACGTCGGCGGTGTCCCAGCGGGTGAGCGGGAGCGCAGCGCCAGCGATGTGATTCTCTTCGCGGCTGAGGAATTCGACGTCGGGCGCCTGACTGATTGCGGCGATGACCGTGTCGAATTCTTCCTCGAAGTATTCTCCGGTGGGCATGGGACGGCGACGGCCGCTGCTGTCCGGCTCGCCCAGCTCCATCTTCTCGAAGCGAACCTTTGTCAGCTTGCCGCTCTCGCCCATGAACTCGACCGGGTTGGTGAGCATGTAGAAACGGATTCCCTCTTCATCCGAGGCGTCCACCTCGAATTCCTCGGCGGGCATCTCGGCGCGGGTGCGACGATATACGATGGTCACGTCGGCGCCGAGGCGTTTGCCGGTGCGGGCGCAGTCCACCGCTGTGTTGCCACCGCCGATGATGGCGAGGCGAGCGCCCACCTCGGGCTTGTTGCCCAGAGCATGGTCTCGCAGAAAATCGACGCCCAGCAGCACGCCGTCAAGCTCTGCGCCCTGCACGCGCATAGGCACGGCTTTCTGTGCACCCATAGCGAGGTACACAGCGTCATAGTCGGCGCAAAGCTGCACTATCGTGATGTCGTCGCCAACGGGGGCGCCTGTCTTTATCTCCATGCCGCCACGACACATAATCTCGATTTCGCGGTCGAGGATGTCCTTTGGCAGGCGGTATTCGGGAATGCCATAGCGCAGCCAGCCACCGGCCTTGGGGGCGCTCTCGAACACAGTCACTTCGTGGCCCTCGTAGCTGAGGTAGTAACCGGCGGTGAGTCCGCTGGGGCCGCCGCCGACGATGGCTATGCGCTTGCCGGTGTGTGGCTTGCGCTCCGGCTCCCACTGCCACTCATCGTTGAGGTCGAAGTCGGAGCAGTGCCGCTTGAGGTGACGAATGGCGATGGGGTCATCGACGATGTTGCGGCGGCATTCATGCTCGCAGAACGCCGGGCATACACGGCCAATGGACAGCGGCATAGGCAGCGTCTGCTTGATGGTGCGGGTAGCTTCGTGGTACTGGCCGTTGGCCACATAGGCCACATAGGCCTGCACATCCACGCTGGCCGGGCAGGCAACCTTGCAGGGCGCTTCGCAGTCGGCGTAGTGGTCGCTCAACAGCAGTTCCAGCGCCATCTTGCGGGCAATGTGAACACCTGTCGAATCTGTGATTATCTCCATGCCGTCCATCACTTTGGTGCCGCAGGCAGTGACAAACCCCCGCGCGCCCTTCACCTCGACCGCGCACACCCAGCAGCTACCATACGGTTGCAGTTCGGGGTCGTGGCACAGGGTGGGAACGTGCACTCCGTTGGTCTGGCACACGTCGAGGATGGTGCGTCCCGGCTGTGCAAAAACGTCTTTTCCGTTGAGCTTCACTCTAATCATTGGGTTATCCCTCTTAAGCTTTAATGACAGCGCCAAATCGGCAGGCGGTCATGCAGGCGCCGCACTTGATGCAGAGTTCCTGGTTGATGACATGGAGCTTCTTCACCTCGCCCGTAATGGCGTCTGTGGGACACTTGCGGGCGCACAGGGTGCAGCCCACGCACTTGTCGGCATCGATGGTGAAGGATACGAGCGCGTTGCAAACACCGGCGGGGCAGCGCTTGTTCCTGATGTGCGCTTCATACTCGTCGCGGAAGTAGCGCAGCGTGGTGAGCACAGGGTTGGGCGCTGTCTGTCCCAGGCCGCACAGCGACCCCTTGGCGATGTTCTCGGCCAGGTCATACAGGGTGTCGATGTCACTCATGCGACCTTCACCCGCACAGATGCGCTCGAGGATTTCGAGCATACGTTTGGTGCCCACGCGACAGAAGGTGCACTTGCCGCAACTCTCGTTCTGAGTGAAATTGAGGAAGAACTTGGCCACATCGACCATGCAGGTACCGGTGTCCATGACGACCATGCCGCCCGAACCCATGATGGCGCCTGTCTTGGTGATGCTGTCGTAGTCAACCAGCGTGTCTAACAGCGAGGCGGGAACACAGCCACCAGACGGGCCGCCAAGCTGCACCGCCTTGAACGGCTTCTCGGTGGGCATACCGCCACCGACCTTGTATATCACATCGCGCAGCGGGGTGCCCATAGGCACTTCCACCAGGCCGCTGTGCTTTATCTTGCCGGCCAGCGCAAACACCTTGGTGCCCTTCGAGCGCTCGGTACCGTGTGCGTTATAGGCGGCAGCGCCGTTATTGATGATCCAGGCGATGTTGGCGAAGGTCTCTACGTTGTTGATGTTGGTTGGGTACTTCCAGAGGCCGGACTGCGCCGGAAACGGCGGGCGAATCTTGGGCATTCCGCGCTCGCCTTCGATGGAGGCCATGAGCGCGGTCTCCTCGCCGCACACAAAAGCGCCGGCGCCTTCCTTGATGTGCAGGTCGAAGTTGAACTCGCTGCCCATGATGCTCTTACCCAGATAACCACGCGCTTCGGCGTCGGCAAGAGCCTTGCGAAGATGGTCGATGGCCATCGGATACTCGGCGCGGACATACAGATAGCCCTCGTCGGCGCCGATAGCGTAGGCGCAGATTATCATGCCTTCGATGATGCTGTGCGGGTCGCCCTCGAGGACGCTGCGGTCCATGAATGCGCCGGGGTCGCCCTCGTCGGCGTTGCAGATAACATATTTCTTGGGTTTCTGCTCATTGTAAGCGAACTGCCATTTGAGCCCGGTGGGAAAACCAGCGCCGCCACGGCCACGCAAACCCGACTCTTTGATCTCGTCGATCACAGCCTCGCGGGTCATATCATCGAGAACTTTTGCGAGCGCCTTGTAGCCATCGGCGGCAATGTAGTCGTCGATGGAAACGGGGTCGATGATGCCGGTATTACGCAGCACGATGCGAACCTGGTCAGCCAGTGTTTCCTGGCGCGGAACGATGGTGTAGCCCTCACGCGGCAGCTCGCCGGCGGCGACACGGTCGAGCAGACCGGCGACTTCCTTTGGATCGACATTGCCATAGGTGACGGTTTCTGCGCCCGGTGGCGTAATCTCGATCAGCGGCTCCCATGAGCACATGCCCACGCAGCCCGTTTTTTCGAGCTTCGCTTCGATGCCGCCGGCGGCGAGGCGCTCCTGTATGGCCTGGTAAACCTCGGCGGCCCCGGCAGCGACGCCGCAGCTCGCCATGCCCACCTTGATGCGAATGTGACTCAAGATGTCCTCCCTTGCTTCTGCAATACCTCTACGAGAAACAGAAGTAACCACTATGTTTTATTTATAATTCTTCAGAATTCCGGCCACTTTGTTAACCGTGAGCTTGCCGTAGGTCGTGGCATCCACCATGATGACCGGCGCGAGGCTGCAGCAACCCAGACAGGCCACTTCCATCACGGTGAAGTTGCCGTCAGCAGTGGTGTCTTCGCCTTCGGTAAGGCCCAGTTCGTCGCGCAGTGAGTCGAGCAGAGCGCCGGCATCGGAAACATGGCACGCCGTGCCCTTGCAAACGCGGATGATGTGCTTGCCCTGCGGCTTGAGGCGGAACATAGTGTAGAAGGTGGCCACGCCGTAGATGTCGGCCAGGCGGATGTCGGAATGCTCGGCCACATAGCGCATGATCTCTTTGGAAAGATAACCTTCGAGCTTCTGCGCATCCTGCAACAATGGAATGAGGACGCCCTTTTTGCCCTCATAGCTGCTGATGATCCTGTCCAGTTCGAGGTTGCTCATAATCCTTCCTTTTTACTCGTATTTGAGGATTCGCCGGCGAGCCGCTTCGACTCGAGCGATTCCCACATGTTCATCATCTCGTCGAGCCGCAAATCGAGCGCAGTCAGTTCCGCCGATAAGCGACGGAAATCATCGGGTGTGAGTGTATGCGACTTCGTTTCCAGCAAAGTGTTTAACTTTTTCTTTTGCTCATCCAATTCGTCAATCATTTTTTCGGTTTCTGCCAGCTTACGCACCTCGTGATATGACAGCCCCAGCCGCGCCCCACGCTCTCGCCGTGCAATCGCAGGCTTCTGGTTGCCGCCTCCTGCCCGCTCTGCCTCGCGCCAGCGGCGCACAAGCAGCCAGTCGGCATAGTTGCCGGGGAACTTGCGGATGCCATCCTCCTCGAACACCCACAGCATATCCACGATACGGTCGAGAAAGTAGCGGTCGTGCGAGACGACGACCAGGCAGCCGCGGTAGGCGTCGAGGTAATCTTCGAGCACTTCGAGGGTGCGGATGTCGAGGTCGTTGGTGGGTTCGTCGAGAATGAGGAAGTTGCTGCCGAATATGAGTGACTTCAGCAGAAACAAACGCTTGCGTTCACCGCCGGAAAGAGAGCACAGCTTGCTGCGCTGCTCGCGGCGGGTGAACAGGAACCGTTCGAGCATGACGGCGGCGTCGTGCAGTTCGCCGTCGGCGGTGCGCACGTTGTCGGCCTGCTCGCGGATGTAGTCGAGCACGGTCATGTCGGCGCGCTCGAAGTCGGACGTTTCCTGGCGAAACCAGGCGAAGCGCGTGTTGACGCCGACCTTGACCTTGCCGTCGTCCGGCGACTCGATGCCGGTCATCAGACGCACCAGCGTGGTCTTGCCGCAGCCGTTGGGGCCAACTATGCCGATGCGTTCCCGAGCCTGGAAGGTATGGGTGAAATCGGTGAACAACGGCTTGTCGTAAGCCTTGCTCACCGCGTTCATTTCGAGAATGGTCTTGCCCAGGCGATGCGACTGGAAACTAATCTCCATCTCACGGGTCGGGTCCATATAGCTCTTGTCAATCAGTTGCTTCACCCGCGCTACATGATCCTTGGGCTTGCTGGTGCGAGCTTTTGCGCCGCGACTGAGCCACTTCAGTTCCTTTTGCAGTTGCGCTCTGCGCCTGGTCTCCTTGCGCTCCGTGTCAATCAATTGCAGCTCTTTCTGTCTCAGGTAGGAGCTATAGTTGCTCTCGAAGAACCGTAGCGGGCCGCCGTCGATCTCCATGATGCGGGTGACGGCGACATCGAGAAAATAGCGGTCGTGGGTGACGAACACCACCGTGCCATTGTAGGCGGCGATAGTGTCTTGCAGCCACTCGATTGTCTCGATGTCGAGGTGGTTGGTGGGTTCGTCGAGCAAGAGGATGTCGGGGCTGTCCTGTAGCACGCGGGCGAGGTCGAGGCGGCGCTTTTCGCCCCCCGACAGTGTGCCGATAACGCGGTCGAGATCGGTGTGCCCCAGCCGCGACAGGATGCTGCGAGCGCGCACTTCGGCCTGCCAGGAGTCGCGAGCGCTGAGAGTGGCGAGCAGCTTCTGATGCTCATCGGCCAGGCTGATGTCGTACTCGAGTCGGGCGGTGATCTGGTGATAGCGGCGCAGCAAGCGAAAGTCTTCGCTGTCGCCGGCATAGACCTGCTCGATAATGGTGAGCTTTTCGTCCAGACGCGGCTGCTGCGGCAGCCAGTGCAACCGCACTCCGCCACGCAGAGTGACGCGGCCATCGTCGGGCGTCTCTTCGCCGGCGAGGATGCGCAGGAAGGTCGATTTTCCGCAGCCGTTTACGCCCAGCAGGCCAATCTTGTCGCCGCGCTCGATGCCAAAGCTCGAAGCTGTAAACAGCGTCTTGCCGGCCATCTGTTTGGCCAGATTCTCCACCGACACCAGATTTTCCGCCATAGCACCTCTGGTGTACTCCATTGCCGCGAAACCGCCTCGGCGTCAAGTGATTCATCGCTGTCCCAACGAAAATGTTCTTGCCAGTTGCAAATTGCTGTATAGACTGACTACTAACAACTGGAAGCGTAAGGAGGGATTCTATGCAGAAGCGCGTGCTCATCACAACTGGCGGCGGCGACTGCCCCGGACTGAACGCCGTCATTCGCGGCATCGTCAAGCGAGCGTCTCTCGAACGCGACTGGGAGTGCATCGGCAGCGTCGAGGCCTACAACGGCGTGTTGTGGGAACCGCAGGAAATCGTTCGCCTCGACAAGAAGGCCGTTGGCGGCCTGCACGCCAGAGGCGGCACCATCTTGCGCACGACCAATAAGGGCGGCCCCTTCGCCTGGCCTATCAAAGGCGCCGACGGCAACTGGACCACCGTCGATCGCTCCGACGAGCTCATTCGCAAGTTGCAGATTCAGGGCGTCGAAGCTGTCATCAGCATCGGCGGCGACGGCTCGCAGGACATCAGCCAGCGCCTGTTCGAGAAGGGACTGAACATCATCGGCGTACCCAAGACCATCGACAACGACCTCCTGGCCACCGACTACACATTTGGGTTCCAGACCGCCACCGAGATTGCCGCCGACGCCGTCAACAAGCTCGTCACCACCGCCGAAAGCCACAACCGCACCATGATACTCGAGGTGATGGGACGATACGCCGGCTGGATCGCTATCTACGCGGCCATCGCCGGCGGCGCCGAGATATGCCTTATCCCCGAAATCCCCTATGACATCGGCGGCGTCGCCGAGAAAATCCGCGCCCGCTACGACCAGGGGCGAGGTTTCGTCAATATCGTCATCGCCGAGGGCGCCAAGCCTCGCGGGGGTGAAGTGGTGGCCCAGAAAGCCGAGGAAGTCGGCTACCAGAACCTGAAGCTGGGCGGCGCCGGTATGCGGCTAATGGCCGAGCTGAAAGAGCATGGCCTCGACATCGACATGCGCGTCTCCATTCTGGGACATCTGCAACGCGGCGGCACGCCCTGCGCCTTCGACCGCGTACTGGCCACCGAGTTCGGCGTGAAAGCCTTCGAGCTGGCGCTCGAGCAGAAATGGGGACACATGGTGGCGTTGCAGGGACGTCGTATCGTCAGCGTACCCATCAAGGACGCCATCAGCAGATACAATCTCATTGAGCTGGATTCGGACATCATCCGCACAGCACGCGGACTGGGCATGTGCCTGGGAGATTGAGAAGACAGGGGCTTTGCCCCTGAACCCCATCCACTTTTTGTAAAAAGTGGAATCAAAAACTTCTGGCGGAAACTGCGTTTCCTATGTACAAATAACCAACAGTTACTGGTGATATATAACGGAGTGGTGAAGTGAACAAGGATGCGTTAGCATCCGTTAGAAGTTTTTGGTCTCACCTTTTTCTCGAAAAAGGTGAGCTTGTCGCGTAGCGAAGCGGAGTGAGCCTTCTAAGGATGTCAGGAGCAGCGTCCCTGCCTCTTTACTCGAAGTAGAATATCGCCTGGATAGGGTCGACCTTCGAGGCTTTCCAGGCGGGATAGAAGCCGGAGAGCACGCCGATGAAGGCGGCGAAGCCGAGGCCGAGCAGGATGCCCTCGACGGGCAGCGGAAAGGTGAAACCGGCGACTTTGGTAGTGATGGTGATGATGGCCACAGACAGCGTAACGCCCACCACCGCGCTCATCATGGCCAGCGTGACCGACTCGATGAGGAAATAGAAGAAAATGTCGCGCTCGGTGGCGCCCACGCTCTTGCGCACCCCTATTTCAGTCATCTTTTCGTTGATGGAAATGAGCAGCGTGCTGAACAATCCGATGCCACCCACAAGCAGCGAGATGGAAGCGATGGCGGACAGCGTCATGTTCCAGGTGTTCATCTGCTTGTCGATTTCATCGCTGATGGTTAGCATCATGGCGCCCACGTCCTCGAAACGGAAGTCGTGCGACATCTTGTGCTCGCGCAGCATTGTCTGCCAGGCGGTGTTTTTCATCAGGGCAAAGTCATCATCGCCGTGCGACTGGAGAAAAATGGACTGTATCTCGTTATTGCTACCAAAGTAGCGTGCGCCAGTTGACAGCGGCACATACACCGCCTCCAGCTCTCGACGCCGCTCCCACGGGTTCATGTTCATGCCATTCCGCTTATTCAGCTGGTCGCTGTCGAGTACGCCGATAATCCTGCAACGGTGTGGGCCGATTGTCAACATCTCGCCGCTGGGGTCATCGCCGGGGAAATACTTCTCGGCGAACAGAGCGCCCAGCACCAACACCTTGACCGCGTTCTTCTCCTCGAAGTCATTGAAGTAACGCCCGTAACGTAGCGGATATGTCTTGTTGGCAAAGAAATCGTTGTTGGTGGCGATGAAACGAACCCAGTCGTATTCGGAGTTGGCAAGGGGAGCGCCGTCATCGCCGATGAGCGCATTTGTATTGAACCACGACTCGGTCCAGCCGTAGATTGTCTTGCTGTCGCAGGCGGCGCGCACTGCCTCGAAATCGCTGTAAGAAAATGGCCGCGCCCGCCAGTTGACCCGCATGAATCGTTGCCAGCGACGGCGGCGCGTGCGCACATGATCGTCGCCGCTGGATGGTATGATGATTATCGAGTTGTTCCAGCCGAGGTCGCCCATCATGTCCTGTATCATGAGCTTGGCGCCCTGCATGGTGGAAAACATCGTGACAACGGCAAAAACGCCGATGGTGATGCCGATGAGCGTCAGCGCCGAGCGCATCTTGTGACTGAAGATGCTGTGCAGGCTGCTGCGAACGCTATCGGAAAGGTGCATCAACTCTCCTCGTGCTTACATTCCGGGCACACCAGCGTTTCGCCGCCCTTTTTGCCGCGACGCTGCATGATGCCGAATCCGCAGTTGGGGCAGACTTTATCTACCGGCTCCTGCCCGCTGATGTACTTGCACTTGGGATAGCGGTCGCAGCCCCAGAACGGCTTGCCGCGTTTGTTCATGCGTTTGGCCAGTTCGCCCTCGCCACATTCAGGGCACTTGATGCCTGTGGTGATGTTGCGGGTGTACTTGCACTTGGGGTAGTTCGAGCAACTGATGAACTCACCAAACTTGCCGCTCTTGAGCACGAGTTCTTCACCGCACTTGGGGCACTTCTCGCCAATTAATTCATCTTCTTTCACTGTCACCTTGCCTTCTGCATCTCGCGTGAAGTTTTTGATATTGCTGCATTCGGGGAAATTGGAGCACGCCAGTATCTGGCCATTCTTGCTCCACTTGATTATCATGGGGCTGCCACACTTCTCGCAAACCAGTTCTGTCGGTTCTTCGAGCTGCTTCTTCGCCTCTTTGAGGTCAACACTGTCCATCTGCTCGCCAATACCGCCCCAGTAGTCTTCGAGCAGCTTGTGCCATTCCTGCCTGCCATACTCCACTTCATCGAGCTTGTTCTCGAGTTCGGCGGTGAAGCTGACATTGAACAGCTTGTCGAAGTGACCCACGAGAAAGCGATTGACCGCCCGTCCGAGTATCGTGGGATGAAACCGCTTCTTCAGCAGCTCCACATAGGTGCGCTCGACAATGGTGTTGGTGATCTGCGCGTATGTGCTGGGGCGCCCGATGCCTTTGGCTTCGAGCTCGCGGATGAGCGAGGCCTCGGAGTAGCGCGCCGGCGGCTTGGTGAAGTGCTGGTTCGGGGTTAGTTCGTCCACCTCGAGGGCATCGCCCTTCGCGTATGCGGCGTCGATGTTCTCGCCCAGTACGAGGATGGTGTGCGGGAAAGCCTTGATGAACCCCTGCTGAGTGATGGTGCTGCCCTGAGCAGCAAAGCTTCCGCGCCCCGCCTGGATGGTGAGTGCGAGGTTCTGTAGCTTGGCCGGACGCATCTGCGTGGCCACGAAACGCTGCCAGATGAGCGTATATAGCTTTATCTGCTCGGCGCTGAGAACAGACTTCATGCGCTCCGGCGTACGGAAGGAATCGGTGGGGCGGATAGCCTCGTGGGCATCCTGCGCCGACGACTTGTTCTTATAGACGCGGGGGTTGTCGTGTAACTCATCTGCGCCAAACCGCTCCTGCACGAGTTGGCGACAGGTTTCCAGCGCCTCGTTTGCAATGCGAAGCGAGTCGGTACGCATGTAGGTGATGAGGCCGACGGTGTCGCCCCCGATGTCGATGCCTTCATAGAGCTGCTGTGC
Organism: Candidatus Cloacimonadota bacterium; assembly: GCA_021108395.1. Taxonomy (GTDB): domain Bacteria; phylum Cloacimonadota; class Cloacimonadia; order Cloacimonadales; family JAIOQZ01; genus JAIOQZ01. Next base: position 65,055 of record JAIOQZ010000032.1, on the reverse strand, counting down.
AACGGCCATCGTGCGCTTGGCGCTGAATCCCAGCACTCGCGAGGCCTCCTGCTGGAGGGTGCTGGTGATGTATGGCGGCGAAGGCTGAATGGTTCTGGTGGTGCGCTTGAGGTCGGTGATCGAGAAGTCGGCGCCTTCAAGCTCGCTCACGAGAGCTGCGGCGGCGGCTTTATCGCCCGGACGGATGTTCTCGCCGTCCCACTTCTTGAGGCCGGCTTTGAATGACGGCAGCTTGCCCTTGTGCAGCACCGTATCGATGGTCCAGTATTCCTCCGGCACGAAGGCGTCAATAATGTCCTCGCGCTCACAGATGAGCCGCAGCGCCACCGACTGCACACGGCCTGCCGAAAGCTTGGTGGTGATGACACGCCACAGGATCGGGCTAATCTTGTAGCCGACGAGGCGGTCGAGGATGCGGCGAGCCTGCTGGGCGTCCACCTTGTCCTGGTCGATTTTCCCCGGCTCTTCGAGCGCGTGAACGATGGCCTGGCGGGTTATCTCGTTGAACACGATGCGGTAAAGCGGTTTGTCGCCAATCTCTTTCTTGAGAACATTGGCCAGGTGCCACGCGATGGCCTCGCCCTCGCGGTCGTGGTCGGAAGCGAGATAGATGGCCTCGGCAGACTTTGCCGCTTCGCGCAGGTCTTTCACGACTTTCTGGTCGCGCTTGGTGCGGGGAACCACATATTTTGGCTTGAAGCCGTTCTCGATGTCCACGCCTATATCGCTTTTGGGCAAATCGCGCACATGGCCCATCGAGGCCTTGATTACATACTGATTACCAAGAAATTTACTCAGGGTTCGTGCTTTGGCCGGTGATTCGACGATGATGAGAGACTGACTCATGTAATGCCTTTCAATTCAGTTTTTGCCTTCCGGCGTGTTTATTATGGAATATAGCGCAGGCCCGGCTGATGGCCGGGTCTGTCTAATGAATAACAGCTGTCGTCTGCGGCATCTCGCCCTTGAGAAAGATTTCGACTATCTCCTTGATGGATACCGCGTCCCCCGCCGAAAACAGCACCAGGTTCACCAGCTGCTCGATCATCGGAAGATCGATGCGCTGCTGCATAAAAACCACCAGGTGCATGCACAGGGTCATTATCTTTTCAAAGGCAATACTGTCGATAGTGTCCAGGGCATAGAGTTGCAGCAGATAGCCAAAGGCGTCGTTGGATATGGCTCGTCGCTCTTCGGCGCCCAGCAGGCGGCTGTAGTATGCCTCGACGTTTGTTTCCGACAGCATCTGCTCGACGAGCTCTTCGAGGTCTTCCTCGCTGTCGCTCGTCTCGGCATTCGCCAGCTTTTCGGCCAGCATAGTGCGGAACAGTTCCTGCCATTCTTTTGCGTGTTTCATGATTCTCCCGGGCGCTCACGGATAATTCCAGACAGCCCGTCTTGACAAATTATCAATCGCTGATTTTTCCGCAACATCTTTTATACTTCCTGCCACTTCCACAGGGACAGGGGTCGTTGCGCCCCACCTTCTCATCGACGTGACGCGGACGCAGCTTCTTTGGCGCCGGCGCCGGATGCCGGGGTTGCTGCATGGCCTCGCCCGAAGCCGGTTGCGGGGCGTCGCCGGTGAAGGCGGAGATGTCCTCGTGGCGCAGGCTGGAGTTGCGCAGCATCTGCTCCACCTGCTCGCGGGTCATGTCGCGACTGATGATATAGGTGGTGTAAACCTTTTTCGTCACCTGCTCGTAGATGGCGGCGATGAGCCGCTGGAACAGCTCGAAGCTCTCGCGCTTGAACTCGATGAGCGGGTCTTTGTTCGCATAGGCGCGCAGTCCGATGGCCTCTTTGAGCAGGTCGAGTTCGTGCAGGTGGTCGCGCCAGTTTTCATCGACCACGGTAAGCAACGCCCGCCGCTCGATCTCGCGCATGGTCTCCTCGCCCACAGCCTCTTCCTTGCGCTCGTAAGCCTTCAGCAGCAGCGCCTCGATCTGGTCGGTGATGTCGGCGACGTTAAGGCCCTCGCCCTGAATCGCGCTTTCGGGGATATTGACGCTGAGGTTGTGCCGGAACCACTGCAACACGCGCTCTACCTGGAATTCTTCCTCGAAGTCGCTGTCGCCGATGTTGTCCGCGACGACGTTGGCAATCGTGTCCTTCACCATGTCGAGGATCTCGATGCGCAGGTCGTATCCCTTGAGCACGTTGCGACGGAACTTGTATATCACCTCACGCTGCTGGTTCATTACTTCGTCATATTGCAGCAGGCGCTTGCGAATCTCGAAGTTGTGGCCTTCAACGCGCTTCTGCGCCTTTTCCACAGCGCCGGTCATCCAGGGATGGGTGATGGCGTCGTTCTCTTTTACGCCCAGCTTCTTCATCATGCCGGCAATGCGGTCGGAGCCGAACAGCCGCATGAGGTTGTCTTCGAGGCTGAGGTAGAAGCGGCTGGTGCCGGGGTCGCCCTGGCGTCCGCTGCGCCCGCGCAACTGACGGTCGATGCGGCGACTTTCGTGGCGCTCGGTGCCAATGACGTGAAGCCCGTCCAGCGGGATGCCGTGCGGGGTCTCCTCGTTTATCGATTTGCTCATGGCGCGGTATGTCTCCTGTTCGGCGGCGACAACGCCCCTGCCCAGCTTGATGTCGGTGCCGCGGCCGGCCATGTTGGTGGCGATGGTGACCGCCCCCGGTGCGCCGGCGTTCTTGATTATCTCGGCTTCCTGCTCGTGGTATTTGGCGTTCAACACATTGTGCGGAATGCCGCGACGCCGCAACAGACGCGCCAGCGTCTCCGACACCTCGACCGACACCGTGCCCACCAGCACCGGCTTGCCAAGCTCATGCCACCAGGCAATCTCGTCGATGATGGCGCGGTATTTCTCGAGCTTGGTGAGATAGATCATGTCGTCATAGTCGATGCGAGTGATGGGTGCGTTGGTGGGAATAACCATCACCGGCAACTTGTATATTTCGGCGAACTCGCCCTCTTCGGTCACGGCGGTGCCGGTCATGCCGGCCAGCTTGTCGTACATGCGAAAAAAGTTCTGCAAGGTGATGGTGGCCAGCGTCTGGTTGGCCTGCTCGATGGTCACGCCCTCTTTGGCTTCGAGAGCTTGGTGCAGCCCGTCGCTGAAGCGCCGCCCGGGCATTGGCCTGCCCGTGAACCCATCGACGATGATGACCTTGTTGTCCTGCACGATGTAATCCACCTCGGACTCGAACAGGGCGTAGCTCTTGAGCAACTGGCTGATGTTGTGCAGCCGCTCACTCTTGTCCATGAAGCGCTGTGTCTCGCGCTCTTTCAGTTTCGTGGCTTCCTCGTGAGTATGCCCCGCGTCGTCCACACGCTGCAACAGTTCATCCAGGGTATCCACGATGAACAGATCGGTGTCGTACTTCGAGAGCATGTCGCAGCCTTTCTCGTTCAGGTCGGCGCTGCGGGCGTGCTCGTCAATCGAGTAGAACAGCTCTTCGTCGAGCAGGTGGAGCTTCTTGTCGCGGATGAGAGCGCCTTCATAGTCGCTCACCAGCTTCTTGAGCTCGGCTTCCTTCATCAGCTTCATGAACTGCTTGTTGTGGGGTGCGCCGCGCTTGATGGTGAGCAGCTTGCGTCCCAGTTCGTCAGCGTCGGCCTCGTCGGATTCGTAGAGCCTGCGCGCTTCGGAAACGACGCGGTTGAGCATGACGCTCTGCGCGTTCACCAGTTTTTTCACCTGCGGTTTTATCTCGCGGTAGAAGTTCTTGCTCTCGGGCACGGGGCCGCTGATGATGAGCGGCGTGCGCGCCTCGTCGATAAGCACGCTGTCCACCTCGTCAACGATGGCGAAACAGTGATCATGCTGCACAATCTGCTGCGCCGAGACCGCCATGTTGTCGCGCAGGTAGTCAAACCCGAACTCGCTGTTGATGCCATAGGTGACGTCGCAACGATAGGCGGCGTGGCGTTCTTCGGGGGGCATGCCGGTGGTGATGCAGCCAACCGTCATGCCGTGAAAGGCGAAGATGGGGCTCATCCATTCGCTGTCACGGCTGGCGAGATAGTCGTTGACCGTGATGAGGTGACAGCCACGCCCCAGCAGGGCGTTGAGAAACAGCGGCAGGGTGGCGGCCAGCGTTTTGCCTTCGCCGGTGGCCATCTCGGCGATGGCGCCCTGATGCAGGGCGACGCCACCGATGAGCTGCACGTCGAACGGCACCATGTGCCAGGTCTCGGCAGTGCCGCGCACCTCGAAGCTGGCGCCCACCAGACGGCGGCAAGTCTCGCGCACAATTGCGAAGACTTCGGGGAGATGTTCGTCGAGGGTGGCCTGCGTGTGCGTCTTGACCTCCTCTTTGTGGGTGTCTATGCGGTCGCCGATGCGCTCTTTGCGGTTTTCGTCAGCTTCGGCGTGATACTCCCGCTCGATGACCTCGAGCTCGGTATATAGCGAATCGAGGCTGTCGTGTATCTCGGCGCGAATAGCCTTCACGCGGTCACGCAAGTCGTCGTCGGACAGCGTAGCGATGGTTTTTTCACACTGCTTGATTTCATCGACGAACGGTTCCAGCTTTTTCAGCTGGCGACCGTGCTGGTCACCGAACAGCTTCTGAACCAGTTTATTGAGCATAGCATTCTCCCGCGAGCAAGGATGTGTAGAGCCTTGCCCCTGTCAACGGTTTTCGGCGCATCGGTCACTGATGGCCAAAAGACAGAAGCAGCCGCAATGAGAAACACATGCAGGAAGGAGGCAGCGCCGAGCGGCAAATCTTCCTGCGGTGTAACCGCAAGCGAATATTCAGGTTCGCACCAGCAAGGCAAAGCGCCACAGGATGCTTCGGTGTTTTTTTCTTGCCTTGAGATATTTCAGTTGCATACTTGGTAAATGTAAACTAACTGCTGTCTGTGACTGGCTACAGATAGCTGACGCAACCCCAAGCCCCAAAGAGAGTAGAGATGGTTGAATTGAAAACCCATGTAACCCATGTCGCTGTGCGCACTACTCAGATTCCTTTATATAAGGAAACTGCGCTTTATTACAGAAGCGACGAAGGCGAATGGGTGCTCTACAAAAAACCCGGCGAGATCATCAGCCAGCATCGGCTGGATACAGAGCGAATACCCCGCCTCTTCATCCTCACAGAAGACCGCGAATCGGCCGCGGTAGAAATTCAAACCAGCTTCAACCGGATACTCGATGAAAGCCTGGGCGCCGGTGATGTGAAAACAGTGCACAACTGCCTGGTCGGCATAGCGGTCGAGACCCTGAACGAGCCCCGCAGCGGCACCATGCGCCAGGCGCGCCGTTCCGTTGCCCTGCTCACTCGCGCTTCCACCCGCGATCCGGCCATTCTCAAACAGATAACCAATCTCTACCATCTCGACTATACAACGGCGCTGCATTCGGTCAACGTGATGACGCTGACGCTCGGATTCGCCCACAAGGTGGGCTACGGTTGGCGGCGCACACTCGAGTTCGGGCTGGCGGCGCTGCTGCATGACATCGGCAAGATACAAATCCCCGAATCTCTGCTCAAATCTCCCAAGCCACTCACCGACGATGAATTCCGCATTATGAGGCAACATCCGATTATGGCGCTGGACGTTCTTGACAGGGCAAAAATGACGCTGCCAAAGGTGCGGGCCGCCGCTATCGAACATCACGAGAGAATCAACGGTACCGGCTACCCCTTCGGCAAAACAGACATCAGCCTTGTCGGCCAGATTGTCGGCATCATCGACGCCTACGAGGCGCTGACCAACGAAGACCGTCCCTATCGCCGCGCCGCGCCACCCGGCAAAGCGCTGCAGATTCTGCGCGAAGAAACCGACCGTGGCTATCACATGCCATCGCTGTACAACCGTTTCCTACAGAGCCTCTCGGTCTAAAAAAATGAGTTGACCCACACAGCCAGCCCTCCCATCGTGACACAAATGACTGTATAAGGAGGCGGCTATGATGAACTTCGCGCCCCACGCGCCAGGTGGATATCGCCACTTTCACGCCCGCTTCTTTTCGTCGCCGCTGCTCCCCTGAGGGGGAACCAACAACTCAACCACCGCCACGCCCGCTTCCCTCTAATATCCTGAATACTCGACACATACGCAACGGAGGAACAATGGAATATCCGTTTGAGACAATAGAGAAAAAATGGCAGAAAATCTGGGCAGAACGCCGAGTCTTCAATGGCAAAGACAACCTCGACCGACCCAAATACTATGTGCTGTCGATGTTCCCCTATCCCTCTGGGGCGCTGCACATGGGCCATGTGTCCAACTACTCGATCGGTGACGCTGTGACCCGCTACAAACTGATGCAGGGCTACAACGTGTTACAGCCCATGGGCTACGACGCCTTTGGCCTGCCCGCCGAAAATTTTGCGATACAGCATAACTCGCACCCACGCATCACCACCGAGGACAATATCTCCATAATGCGCCACCAGTTCAACCTGATGGGCTTCGGCCTCGACTGGGACCGCGAGCTGAGCACCTGCCGTCCCGACTACTACCGCTGGGGGCAGTGGTTCTTCAAGCGGCTGTACGAAAACGATCTGGTTTATCGCAAGAAATCGTTCGTTAACTGGTGCGAGGGCTGCAAAACCGTGCTGGCCAACGAGCAGGTGAGCGACGGACGCTGCTGGCGCTGCGACACCACCGTCGAGCAGAAAGAACTCGACCAGTGGTTTTTTCGCATCACACGCTACGCCGACGAACTGCTCGATTTCTCGGGTGTCATCAAGTGGCCGGAGCGCGTCATCACGATGCAAACCAACTGGATCGGCAAGAGCGTCGGCACGCAGATTGTCTTCCCCCTGCAAGGCGAGGACGGCGAGATCCCGGTGTTCACCACCCGCCCAGACACCATCTATGGCGTTACCTACATGGCACTGCCGCCAGAGCACCCACTGGTGCGCCGCTGGCTGGCCATGGAACCCGCCGACAGCCCCCTGGCCAGGTTCTGCGACAAGGTGATGGCCGAGGACAAATTTTCTCGCGCCGCCGACGACACCGAAAAGGAAGGCTTCGACACCGGCCATGTGTGCGTCAATCCACTCAACGGCAAGCCGGTGCAGATATGGGTGACAAACTATGTGCTGATGAACTACGGCACCGGCGCTGTTATGGCCGTGCCCGCGCACGACCAGCGCGACTTCGAGTTCGCCCGCAAGTATGACATCCCCATGCGCATCGTCATCCAGAACGATGAGAGCAGCCTGTCGCTGAACGAGATGGAAGCAGCCTACACCGAGCCGGGCGTGATGAACGACAGCGCCCCGTTCGACGGCATGAGCAGCATCGACGCCATAGACGCCATCTCGAAGCACATCGAGCAGAACGAAATGGGCGGGCGCACAACAACTTACCGTCTGCGCGACTGGAACGTCAGCCGCCAGCGTTACTGGGGCAATCCCATCCCGGTCATCTATTGCGACAAGTGCGGCGCTGTGCTCGTGCCCGATGAAGACCTGCCGGTGCTGCTTCCCGATAACGTTCAGGTGGGCAAAACCACCCAGAACCCGCTGTTATCGGTCGAGGAATGGGTGAACACGTCCTGTCCGCAGTGCGGCGGCCCGGCCCGGCGCGAAACCGACACGATGGACACCTTCGTCGATAGCTCATGGTACTTCGCGCGCTACGCCGACGCCCACAACGACAAAACGCCCTTTGCCCGCGAGCGCGCCGACTACTGGTTGCCTGTCGATCAATATATCGGCGGCATCGAGCACGCCACCGGGCATCTGCTCTATGCGCGGTTCTTCCATAAGTTCATGCGCGACATCGGCATGGTGAGCGGCAACGAGCCGTTTGCACGGCTGCTCACGCAGGGCATGGTGGTCAAAGACGGGGCAAAAATGAGCAAATCGAAGGGCAACGTGGTCGATCCGCTCGACTTCATCCAGCGTTTCGGCTCCGATACCATACGCTTGTTTGTGCTGTTCGCCTCGCCGCCGGAAAAAGACGTCGAGTGGAACGACGAAGGCGTGGTGGGCGCGTTCCGGTTCCTCAACCGCGTCTGGCGCGTGTTCGAGGCGCACGGCGACATCATCCGCAAACACCGCGAAGCAATCGGCGACGCAGCGCTCAGTCCAACGATGAAGCAACTGCGCTATAGCACGCACAATACTATCAAGCGAGTGCGCGAGGACATCGAGCAGCGGATGCAATATAACACCGCCATCGCCGCAGTGATGGAGCATCTCAACAACGTGACGGCCATCAAGCAACCAGGCAGCCTGCCCGAAGCGGAGCAGATTGTGTTCGCAGAGGCGTGTGCGGTCATTCCGCGGCTGCTGTACCCATTCGCGCCGCATATCTGCGAAGAGCTTTGGCAGCAGGTCGCCGACGGCGGGCTGGTCCACGAAGCAGGCGTGCCCGAATACGACGCGGCCTGCCTGGTAAAAGACGAAATCACCTATCCGGTGCAGATAAACGGCAAGCTGCGCGGCAAAATCGAAGTGCCCGCCGACGCAACCGAGGAGCAGGTGCGCGAGACTGCCCTGACGCAGGAAAACGTGCAGCGATTCCTCGAAGATAAAACTGTGCGCAAAGTTATCGTCATACCACGCAAGCTGGTGAGCATCGTCGTGAAGTAAGACAGGGGCGGCACCCCTATCTTAAAGCCGTATCAATGCTCTCCCATCCGTGCAGCAACTCGTCAACCACGATGAACGGCATTTTGCGATACAGGTCATCACGATGCACGTCGTCGAGAGTATAGCCGTCATGATTGAACACCGAGCTGGGCAGGATGGCGGTCTCGCCGAAGTCAAGCTTAACTTGCCGCCGGATGTCACTGGCGGTGAGAAGCCCGGCAACGGTAACCGTTGAGCCGAAATAGTTGTTAAACACGGCCTGCACACGAACTTGGTACTGGCCCATGGAGTCATTGATGGCAGCAGCTATTTTCTGCATCTCAGGAGCGGCCAGTGTGCCGGTGACGATGACGAATCTGCCAATCTCCTTCATCTCCACGACAATGTCATTTTCCCCGCCGTACTTCTCCATGTGTTTCTTCATTATCTTCCGCACCAGGCGGCTGCTCTGCTTTCCCAGCTCACCGATGAGTTCCTCACCGCGATCCAGCCAGTTCTCTCTCATCATGCGCACCATGCCGATGCCGTTCTCGATCTGCGCATAGTCGTCGTAGTGCTCGGCCGACGGGAAGCTTGCCCCAGCCAGCAGATATATCTCGTCAGAGCAAAGCACGCGCACGGTCGGCTGACCGACATTGGCAGCCTCGGCCTGGCGCAGTAGCTCGCGGGCATCGGCGGAATCCACCTGTTGCATTGGGGTAAGGCCCTGGCGGTACCGTGTTAGCCCCACAGGCACGATACCGACAGTGAGCACGCTACGCAACGACAGCAGGTCTGACAATGTGCGGTCGAGTGCGAGGCCGTCGTTCATGCCTGGCACGATGACGATTTGCGTGTGCAGTTCGATGCCTTCACCATCCAGTCGGCGCAACGCCTCAATGATGTTGAAAGCGTGAGGATAGCGCAGCATCCGTCGATGCAACGCAGGGTCGGTGGTGTGTACGGAGACATAGAGCGGTGAGCGACGCTGCGAGACAATGCGTCGCCAGTCACCTCGACCCAAGTTGGTTAGCGTGATGAAATTGCCGAAACTAAACGAGAAGGCGGGGTCGTCATCCTTGAGATTCAGACTGGGGCGAGAACCGGGGCGCATCTGGTCAACGAAGCAGAAGACGCAGTCGTTCACGCAAACGCGGCAGCGATGCAGCTCCGGCTCGATGCCCAGGGGCCGACTCCAGTTGTGCTGCGCTCGAAGCTCGCAGCGTTCACCGTCAGGCCGCAGCACATCGAACACGAGATGCTCGCTGGCGCCGTGAAACTGCAAATCGAGGAAGTCGTCAACGGGTTGGCCGTTGATGCGAAACAGGCTGTCACCCGAGCGCACGTCCGCTCGGTCGGCAGGGCTGCCCTTGTCAACGGAAACAATGGTGAGCGGCATGCTCAGTCGTCGCTCAAGAGAGCCGACAGCAGCTTGAGGCTTTCAAACTCCCTGGCAAAGATAGCCAGTACAGCGGCAAAGGGAACTGCCAGCACCATCCCCACAGGGCCCCATACCCACGCCCAGAAGATGAGCGAGATGAGGATGACAATCGGGGCGAGATTGAGCTTGGAACCAACGAGCCGTGGCTCGATCAGGGTGCCAAAAGCCGCCTGTGTGAGAATAAGTGTAACCGCCAGGCCCACGAGACGCCAGCTAAGGCCGTATTGAAAGAAGCAGACGATGATGGGAAACGCCGAAGCTATGATTGAGCCGATGTTGGGTATGAAGTTGAGGATGAACAACAGCAACCCGCTGACAATGACGAACTCGACACCGAACAGCCAGACAAAAAACATGCCCACCAACGCCGTCGCCAGACTGACGAGACTCTTGGTGAACAGGTATTTGATGATCTGCTCCTCTATCTGGATGAAGATGTTCTGGGAGTGCTCCTGCTCCTTGTTGGTCATCGTTTTATAAATTCTGACGAGCAAACGCTCACGGCCGGCGACGATGAAAACCATGAAGACGATGGTCGTCCCCAGCTTGAGCAGGAAGTCGGCAAAGGTGCCCAGCGTCCCCTGAACACGGTCTTGCAGACGGAACCGGTCGAACATGTCTGTCCAGTCGATCTCCCGGATGGTCTTCTGCACATCTTCGATTGGAATCTCGAAGCGCAGGGCAATATCCTCGGCGAGCTGAACGACGTTGTTCATAAAACGCGGCATAGCGTCGATGAACGATGCAACGCCGGTATATACGAGCGTTCCGGCAATCGTGAACGTGAAAAAGATAATGACGACCATGATGATGACGACAACCGCTCCGGGAACACCGCGTCGCCTCAGAAAACGCTGCAATGGCATGAAAATGAACGTGAGCAATAAAGCGAAAGTGAGCGGGACAAATACGGCCTTGAGCTCCTTGAGAATGACAACGACAATCGCCAGGGCGATGACGATGACCGCAAATCGTATCCAACGCAGGTTGTCCATGGTGTTTCCTCTTTTCAGTTCAGGCAGCCCATGCTACCTTGACTCACTGCAAAAGAACATACTTGTGTGAAGCTATCGATGTCAACAAATATATGAGCGCCAATCTGAAAAACCATGAAAGTGGAAGGAAATTTGCATGTCGTAGATTGAAAATATGTACTTGCAACACTCGTCTGGAGGGCATTATGAAATACGCAAGCCTTTTTCTCATGCTGTGCATGCTGAGTTCACTCGTTGCCCAGGAGTTCGACTGGGACGATAACGGCATCCCCGTAGTGCAAGGCGCCAACATCAGATGGGGTGCCCAGGCCGTGCGCACCACCGACGGAGGTATCGTCTGCGTGTGGACAAACACCAGCGCCGGCAACCGCAGGGTGGTGGCCAAAAAGCTCATGCCGGACGGCAGCGAACCCTGGGGCGAAGAGCCGGTGTATGTGTGCGACAGCGAGGGAACACAGGAGCGCCCTGTCGTCACCGCCGTCGTCGATGGCTGCGTCGTCATCGTCTGGACCGACTACACCAGCGACCCACTCGGCGACATCCACGCGCAGAGGCTCAGTCAGTCAGGCGAACGTCTTTGGGACGAAGAAGGTATTGTCGTCTGCGATATGGACACCAAACCCGGCAACATTGCGCTCGTGCCCGCTAACGACAGCCAGGTGCACGTGTTCTGGGTGGACGGCGACCTGCACGGCGTCTTCCGCAATCGGATTACTAACAACGGCTTTTGCTACTGTGGACATACCGGCGCGATTGTGGCCGGCAGCATTGATGAAGACTCACACCTGAGCGCCTGCTCCGACGGCTTCAGCGGCGCCATCCTCACCTGCCGACTGGATAACGACGACGAGGATGACCTGCTGGCCATTCGCGTGGGATCAACCAATTGGATTGTCCCTTTATGCGTTGCGCCCGGTGAACAGATGGAGAGCAGGGTCTGCCGCATATCCAACGGCGTGTTCGGCTTTGTCTGGCGCGATGAACGCGAAAATAACGACGGCGACATCTACGCCCAGGCCTGCGACATCGACGGCAACCTGCTGTGGGCCGCCGATGTGATCGTGAATGCCGGCGATTTCGAACATAAAAACCCGCACATTATCAATGATGGCGACGGCGGCATGTTTATCGCCTGGCTGATGAGGCAAACTAATCCCTATTCATCGACTTACTTCTATGTGCAGAAGATTGATAGCGACGGCAACCTGCTGTGGGACACAGAAGGCGTCATTCTTTGCGACGAGTCAATCCACTATGGGAACCATGGCCTCGCGGCGGGTGATAATGGCGACGTCTATGCCGTCTGGGGATCCTGGCAGGGCTACTATGAGAGCCAAATAGATGTATTCATGCAGCACGTCCTTTCCGATGGCAGCATCGCCTGGGAGGAAAACGGCAGAGCTGTATGCACACTGCCCGGAAGACAGCGACTGCCGTTCATGGCACGTTCGGGGAACTTCCTGCTGCTGGCCTGGGCCGACGACTGGCTGCCGGAAGAGTCACGCGATCCATATCCAACGGAGCCCAATGCTGCGTGCCTGCGGACGCAGGTACTCACTCTCGACGGCGCCGAGCTTCTCGCCCCCGACGGCCAGGTTTTCGCCGAGGGCCCCATTCTCTATGATTTTGATCCATTAGAATTGGATTTGCAGATTGTCCCCTGCGGGGAGTCAACCTACGTGCTGTGGATGATGAGCACGAGATACACCATGCAACTGCATGCACAAAAGCTGCTGCCGGATGGGAGTACCGCCTGGGGAGAAACCGGTGTCGTTTTAGCAGACTTCGGCAGTGGTATCCCCTACGATTACACGGCTACCCTCCATCATGACGGTGGGCTGGCTTATACCTGGAGTCATAAGGTTGGCACACAGCACCGCGTGTTTGCAAATGCTTGTGACAACGACGGAAACCGACTTTGGGGCGAAGAAGGGGTGGCGGTGAGTGAACTACCTCGTGGCCAGTACGAACCAAACATAGAACGGTGGGATGAGGAATATGTGGTTGGTTGGATACAGACAGAACCTGACAGCCTGTGGGGCTCTTATAGGAATGTCTATGCTCAAAAGATTGTGGACGGCACAATCCAATGGGGATCGGATGGCATCCAGGTCTTTACCGAGAATGACTATTATACTCATCTGCGCGACATCGTCGGGCCGTATTTCTTGATCGAAATCGGGTATAAAACCTATGTTGTACGGCTCGAAAGTGACGGCACGATTTCCCCCGGCTTCGAGACACTTCTGGCGATCGGCGCCACCGATGATAGGCAAAACTACCCAAGCGGCGAAATGGTGGGCAACGACCTGCTCGTCGTCTATGAGAACTGTCACAACTACAACCGCGACATCTACGGTCAGCTCGTGCATCCCGACGGCTCGGTGGCGTGGGGAGAGGACGGCGCACCACTTATCGTTGGGCCATGGAGCCAGTTAAGACCTCTTCTCGCTGTACACGAGGACGGGGGGGTCGTCTCTTGCCAAGCCTATCCTGACGAATTACAGATGGTCCGGCTACAGAACTTCGATATGAACGGCGCTGTGCAATGGGACCCTATGGGGCTTCTCATCTCAACGGATGAAGGCCGGCAATGTCTATCGGCTATGGGCGTCAACGATGACGGCGTTCTCATCGCCTGGAGAGATTATCTGGGTAATCCCAGCGACCTGCGGCTACAGCTCGTCAACATGGAAGGCGAACTGCTGTACGAAGAGGGCGGCGTCATCCTCTGCGACGCCCCTTATTACCAGCATGATCCGCTAATGGCGCCTGCCGGCGACGACCATGTCGTCCTCGTCTGGAACGACCAGCGCGCCGCCCGCCAGTACAACGACCATGTCTGCGCTATCTATGCCCAGCGTGTAAACACCAGCGTCACCGGCGTCAACGACCCCGTTCCCGCCCCGCCCGCGCTACGCCTGGCGCAAAACACGCCCAACCCGTTCAACCCCGAGACCGCGATAGATTTCAGCCTGGCTGCGCCCTCTCACATCACACTGTGTGTCTATAACATCCGCGGGCAGCTCGTGAACACCCTCGTGAACGACCGCCTGCCCGCCGGAACGCACAGCGTTGTCTGGGATGGCCGCGACAGTCACGGCGTGGCCGCAGGCAGCGGAATCTATCTCTACCAGTTGCGCTCAGGCAGCCACACCGCCACACGGCGCATGCTGTTGCTCAAGTAGCTTCGTTTCTCTCCGCGATTCTGGCCGTCTCACTTCGAGGCGGCCTTCTTGCTTCCCACTTTTCATTGTCGAGGTGTAAACGATTGTTTCTGAGCCGAAAACCGAAAGAGATTCTCTATGCTAAAACCCTTTACTCAGTGACACATTTATTGTGTGAGTATTAATTTGCAAAAGAAAATCAAAAAACGGAACAACAATTGCATATGTCAATGGAAACACACATACTTGCAACACTCGTCTGGAGGGCATTATGAAATACGCAAGCCTTTTTCTCATGCTGTGCATGCTGAGTTCACTCGTTGCCCAGGAGTTCGACTGGGACGATAACGGCATCCCTGTGGTGCAGGGCGCCAACTTAGAATGGGGCGGCCGGGGGGCTCTCATGCCAGACGGCGGCGTTGTCTTTGTATGGACAGACACCCGCACGAGCGCTCGCCAGGTGGTGGCCAAGAAACTCATGCCGGACGGCAGCGCACCCTGGGGCGAAGAGCCGGTGTATGTGTGCCTCAGCGCCGGCCTGCAGCAGAACCCCGTCATCATCGGCAGTTCCGACGGTGGCTGCGTCATCGCCTGGATTGATTACATCGATGACAACCACACCGAGAGCTACGCACAAAAACTCGACGCGCAGGGCAACCAGCTCTGGGGCGAGGGCGGCGTGGCCCTGTGCACAACACCCTACTCGCAGCACGACCTCAACATCGTGCCCGACCTTAACGGCGGCGCATTCATTATCTGGGACGATGACCGTAACGCCGGCGGCAGCGATATCTACGGCGTTCGCATAGACGCGAGTGGCGACAACCTCTGGAGCGACAACGGCATCGCCGTTGCCAGCGGCGCCGGCGAGCAATCCGGCCACACTTTCTGGCAGGATGGCCAGGGCGGGGCCATTCTCGCCTATGTGAGTGACTATCTCAGCGATAGCGATATCTACATCAAGCGCATCCTCCCCGATGGCGTCACCGACTGGATAACAGTCATCTGTGACGCCGATGTGTGCGAGGGCGCCGTGAAGATGTATCCGACAGGCGAGAACACCTTCGGCTTTGCCTGGCGCGACCGCCGCGACGACAACCAAGGCGACATCTACGCCCAGGCCTGCGACATCGACGGCAACCTGCTGTGGGCTTCCGAGGTTGTCGTGTACGCCGGTGCCTGTAGACAAGAAAACCCGCGCGTCACCTCCAGCGGCGACGGCTGCATGTTCATCGCCTGGCAGGATGCCAGAAACGACGGCTACTACTGCGACTGCTATGTGCAGAAACTCGACAGCGACGGCAACCTGCTGTGGGACGCCGACGGCGTCGCTCTTGTCGATGAAGACTACTACCAGTGGAAAATCCGCCTTGTACCCGGCGACAGCGGCGATGTCTATGTTATCTGGGAGGACGAGCGCAACCAGCACCCCAGTGATGACATCTACATCCAGCGTGTCTCCGCCGAGGGAACCATTCTCTGGGAGGAGGACGGCAGAGCCGTATGCACACTGCCGGGGAGGCAACACCTACCCTCCATAACACGTTCGGGCGAACACCTGATGCTGGCATGGGCCGATATGTGGCCGTCGGGCGAATCTCGATGCGGCCCGTACTATGACGCTAACGCTATGTGCCTGCGGTCGCAGGTATTCACTCTCGACGGCGCCGAGCTTCTCGTTCCCGACGGTCAGGTCTTTGCAGAAGGCCCCATTACCACCGGCATGAACATAAAACCTCAGCTTGTCCCCTGTGGGGAGGCGACTTACCTGCTGTGGGACATGGAAATGAGAAACGCCGACCAACTGCGCGTGCAAAAGATTCTTCCCGACGGCAGCCTGGCCTGGGGGGAACTGGGCAAAATCTTGGTGGGGTCTGACGAATCAAGTATCTATGAATTCACCGCTATTCCTCATCACTCAGGTGGAGTAACCTTCGCGTGGGTTGAACTCGTGAGTGGAACAAACCGCGTCTTTGCCAATGCTTGCGACCCCGACGGCAACCTGCTGTGGGGCGAACAAGGCGTGACTTTGAGCGAGCTTCCGCTTTATCAGGAATACGTGCAAATCGAACGACAGGGCGAGGAGTATGTCTTCGGCTGGTCAAACTTGGAGTGTGCGGGCGGCTGGTACTACTATTATCGCATTTACGCCCAGAAGGTGGTGAACGGCGCCATCCAGTGGGGAACGGACGGCATCCTGGTCTCCGACCAGGAAGACCATGATTGCTTCATACGCGACATCATCGGGCCGTACTTCCTGTTCGAGTCGTCTGTGGACGTCTTCGTGTCGAGGCTCGAAAGCGACGGCACGCTGTCGCCCGGTTTCGAGACACCCCTGGCGGTTTGCGCCGCCGATGGCAGGCAGGACCATTCGCACGGCGAAATGGTGGGCGATGATCTGCTCGTTGTCTGGGGAGACCGTCGCAACGACATCGGCGACTACGACATCTATGGCCAGTTCGTGCATTCCGACGGCTCCGTAGCATGGATAGAGAACGGCGCCCCGCTGGTCGTGGCACAATACGACCAATATTCGCCCCTTCTCGGCGTGCACGACGACGGGTTCTACGTCTCATGGTCAGACTTCTCCTCGGGAACCTGCGAACAGGTTCGTCTGCAAAACTTCGACATGAACGCCACCCCGCAATGGGACCCGTCGGGGCTTCTCGTCTCACTGGGTGACTCTCACCATATATTATCGGCCATGAGCGTCAACGACGACGGCGCCCTCATCGCCTGGAGAGACTATTCGAGTGACTATTCGGGTAGCGCCTCCGACCTGCGGCTGCAGCTTGTCAACGTGGAAGGCGAACCACTGTGGGGAGGCGGCGTCATCCTCTGCGATGCCCCTAATCACCAGCTTTGGCCGCAACTGGCGCCTTCCGGCGACGACCATGTCGTCATCGCCTGGAGCGACTACCGCGCCAGCCGCACGTCCGAAGCCCCCGCCATCTACGCCCAGCGCGTGAACATCAGCGTCACCGGCGTCAACGACCCCGTCCCAGCGCCACCCGCGCTACACTTGGCGCAGAACACGCCCAACCCGTTCAACCCCGAGACCGCGATAGCGTTCAGCCTGGCCGCGCCCACTCACATCACCCTGTGTGTATATAACATCCGCGGCCAGCTCGTGAACACCATCGTGAACGACCGTCTGCCCGCCGGAGCGCACAGCGTTGTCTGGGATGGCCGCGACAGTCACGGTGTGGCCGCAGGCAGCGGGATATATCTCTACCAGTTGCGCTCAGGCAGCCACACCGCCACACGGCGCATGCTGTTGCTCAAGTAGCTTCGTTTCTCTCCGCGATTCTGGCCGTCTCACTTCGAGGCGGCCTTCTTGCTTCCCACTTTTCATTGTCGAGGTGTAAACGATTGTCTGTTAATCGTAAACTATGAGCTATTAACTTTGCAGAACCCATTGTTCAGTGGCACATTTATTGCACTTGGTAGTGAATAGAAAGAGAAAAACCAGGACGGGAATCTTTCGCGGCAGTCTGCGGGTTTACCGATTGTGACAGGCTGGCGCTGTCCTGCTCGCAGTGCAATGTTTCTTACAGGAATAGAAAATCCGAGTGAAAGGTGTTGACTGGTAAGAATCTTGCTCGAATAAGTGTGCGCAATGATAATGAAAACATAACTAAAATAAGACTGGAGGTTTTGGATGAAATTCCAACTTCTGCTGGCAGCCTTGCTGCTCACATCGTTTCTCGTCGCCCAGAATACGCCTGCCGAATGGCAAGAGAACGGCATCCCCATACGCCAGGGCGAAAACATCGAATGGACCCGCGCAGCCGACGTGCTCACCGACGGTAACGTCGTTTATGTGTGGTCAGACACCAAACTTGGCGACCGTGACGTCTGGGCGCAAAAGCTCAACGCGCAGGGCGACAAGCTCTGGGGCGAAACCCCGATACTCGTGGACAACAAAATCGATCGCCAGGAAGACCCGGTGGTCATCGCCACCACAGACGGCGGCTGCATCGTCGCCTGGGTTGACTTCACCAACGAATTCGCCGGCGACATCTATGCTCAGAAGCTCGACTCCGATGGCAATTTGCTCTGGAGCGAGGGCGGCGTGCCGCTGTGCACAGCGGCAGATGTGCAGATCAGCCTCAACATCGTGCCCGACCTCGACGGTGGCGCGTTCATCATCTGGATTGATAACCGCAATCCCGGCGGCAGCGACATCTACGGCGTCCATGTGGACGCAAATGGCGACAACCTCTGGACAGACGACGGCATAGCCGTTGCCGGCGGCAATGGCGAGCAGTCCAGCCACACCTTCTGGCAAGACGGCCAGGGCGGCGCCATCCTCGCCTATGTAAACTCCTATCTCAGCGAGATAGACATCTATGTCAGTCGCATCCTCACCGATGGCGTCATCGACTGGACGACAACCCTCTGTGACGCCGATCAAGATCAGGAAGGCGTGAAAATGTGCAAGACCGGCGCAGACACCTTCGGCTTTTCCTGGCGCGACAAACGTGACGACCCGGACGGCGACATCTACGCACAGGCCTGCGACATCGACGGCAATCTGCTGTGGGCTTCCGGTGTTGTCGTGTATGCAGGCCCTCTCAAGCAAGAAAACCCACGCGTCACCTCCAGTGGCGACGGCGCCATGTTTGTGGCCTGGCAGGACACTCGTAGTAATGGCGAATTCACCGACTGCTATGTGCAGAAGCTGAACAGCGCCGGCATCCTCCAGTGGAACGCCGCCGGCGTCGTTCTCTGTGACGAGCCATTCCACCAGAGAAACCAGCGTCTCGTGACAGGCGACAGCGGCGACGTCTATGTTGTCTGGGATGACGGCCGTGACGGCGATCACCCCCTCGAGAACATCTACATCCAGCACGTCCTTTCCGATGGTAACATCGCCTGGGAAGAGGATGGCCGCGAGCTTTGCAGCGCCGACTGGGAGCAGTTCAGCGTACTCATCAAACGTTCGGGCAATCGTCTCTTCGTCAGCTGGGGCGACTTCCGCACCGGCTCCATCGGCCTCTACATTCAGGTACTCGACCTGAGCGGCAACCTTTTGCTGGACGCCGATGGCGAAGAATTTTACTGGGGGCTTTCGGGCGACGCCACCGACGCCATCCTGCTGCCCACTGGTAATGATGCCTACGCCGTCTGGATCGACACGCGTTTCGGCGTCAACGGCAGCCGTGTTTTCGCGCAAAAAATCCTGGGCGGCAGCACAGGCAGCCAGGGCGAAGTGGCCTTCACCCCCAATGGCGTACCGTTCACCGACAACGTGAATACCAGCCAGGAATACCCCGAAGCGGCGCTACGTCACCAGGGCGGCGTGG
This sequence comes from Candidatus Cloacimonadota bacterium, assembly GCA_021108395.1. Classification (GTDB taxonomy): domain Bacteria; phylum Cloacimonadota; class Cloacimonadia; order Cloacimonadales; family JAIOQZ01; genus JAIOQZ01. The sequence continues at coordinate 45,635 of JAIOQZ010000032.1, read as the reverse complement.
TGGCTACATGGACGCAAATCATGGAGGGCACCGAGCGCGTTTACTGCCAGGCGCTTGACGCCGATGGCAACGCGCTTTGGGGCAACACGGGCATGACCCTTTCCACCGCCAACCTCGGCCAGCAATTCTCCACCGTGTCCGAAGTGGACGGCGACTACTACTTTGCCTGGTCCAACATGGAACAGGATGGCTGGGACTATTATTTCCGCCTTTATGCCCAGAAAATCTCCGGCGGCGTCAAACAGTGGGGCGAAACCGGAATCGTGGTGGCCAGCGAAGACTGCGACCTCTTCATGGAAAATATTGTTGGCCCCTATTTCCTTTACCGTTCGAGCTCGGACGTCTTCGTAACCAAGCTCGATCCCGATGGCACACCGGCTGCCGGTTTCGAGACCCCGCTGGTTCTCTGCGACGCGGCGCTGAACCAACTGAACCCGCAAGGAATGCTGGTTGATGACGACCTGTTCGTTATCTGGGAAGACAGACGCGACGAGGTCAAGGCCATCTATGGCCAAATCGTAACCGCCAACGGCGGCATCGAATGGGCAGAAAACGGCATCGCCATCGCCAGCTACGCAAACGACCAGTATGACCCGGCCTTCTGCTTCGACGGCGCCAACTTCTATGTTTCCTGGAGCGACTTCCGTAACGGTAACGCCGAAGATGTGGCCATGCAGAAGGTCAACGCCTCCGGCGAGTTGCTGTGGGATGCCAACGGCCTCTTCGTCGTCCAGAAGGACTCGGTGCAGTTCAACTCGTCTCTGGCCTCCGTGGAAGAGCAAACCCTCGTGCTGTGGTCAGATTTCCTCGGCCCCGCCTCTGACATCTACGTCCAGCAGGTGGGCAGTGATGGAAACCTCTATGGCGACACCGCCGGCGAACCCCTCTGCGACGCCATTATGAACCAGTATGAGCCGCATGTGGTAGCCATCGACGATGGCTATGCGCTGTCCATCTGGCGAGACGCCCGTTCCAGCGGCAAAACGGAAATCAGCGGGATGTATGCCCAGAAGATCCGAGCCGACTGGTATCCCGCAAACGATGATGACGCGCCGGTTCCGGTCATACGGCTCGAACAGAACTGGCCAAACCCGTTCAATCCCGAGACCACCATCGCTTTCAGCATCGAGCGCCCCGGCGATGTGCGCCTCGACATCTATAATATTCGCGGTCAAAAAGTGAAAACTCTCGTGCGCGAACAGCTCATTGCCGGTCGCCATGCCTTCACCTGGCAGGGCCGCAACGACAACGACAAACCAGTGGGCAGCGGTGTCTATCTATACCGTCTCACCAGCGGCGAGCAGACCCAAACCCGCCGTATGATACTTCTGAAGTAGCCAGGGAGGCAACTTGCGATTACGCTTACTCATCGCTATACTGACGCTGGCAGCCGGCCTGGCCGCGCAGACGTGCATGCCCGCTTTCTGGCACACCTACGAGGAGCTGGTGGACGCCATGTTCGCCTGGGAACAGCAGTATCCCGACATCTGCAAGGTCGATTCGATCGGCGTGACCAATGGCGCAGCCTACCAGGAGCCTATCACCATCTGGGGAATGAAGGTCTCGGACAACGTCGAGGTGGACGAGGACGAACCGCCTCTCCTCTTCGTAGGCTCGTGCCACGCCGAAGAGGTAATCGGCAACGAGGCGGTGTACTACTATATGCAGCGCCTGCTCGAATGCCAGGCGCAGTGGCCCTACAGCCAGTTCATCAGCGACCTCGAGATATGGTTCGTGCCCACCATCAATCCCGAAGGCATACACGTGGTGATGTACGAAGGCGACGTGTCGTTCCGCAAGACCAAGCGCGACAACAATGAAAACGGCGTGTTCGACTTCGACCCGAGCATCGGCAACGACATCGACGGCGTTGATCCGAACCGGAACTACGACTTCGGCTGGGTGCATGGTGATACGCTCTACAGCACCAACGGCGAAGAGGAATTCGACTACTATCGCGGGCCCGCGCCGTTCAGCGAAGGCGGCACTACCGCTATCGCCGCGCTGGGTCGCCGCGAGCATTTCGTCTATTCGATCAACTTCCACAGCTCGCGCACGGGGAACTTCAGCGAGAAGGTCTTCTTCCCGTGGGAGTTCTATCAGCTACCCAGCCGCCGCTGCCCCGACTTCGACATCTCGCAGCATATCGGCATGAACGTAGCGGGTTGTATCCCTAAAGTGGGCAGCGCCGGCAACTATGAATACAGCCCTTCGTCCGGTCGCATCGGCAAGTCAACCCCGTGGTTCTACGCTGCGCTGGGAACGTTCCAGCTCACCATCGAGGTGTCGAGCAATCAGCCCGACTCGACGTTGATGTTCGAAATCGTGTTGAACAATCACCAGGGCATGAACTGGCTGTTGAAGCGTACGCTCAACGGCGTACTCGACATAAGCCCCATGCTGCGCGGTCGCGTGGTGGACGCCACCAACGGCGAGCCACTCGTAGCCGAAGTGATTCTCGAAGAGCGCGTCTCGCCCTACTTCGAGCCGCGCCTCACCGACGAACCGCACGGCCGTTTCTGGCGTCCGGTGCCGCAAGGTACCTACACACTCACGATAAGAAAGCCCGGCTACGTCACCCACACCCAAAGCGTGGTGGTGAACCCCTCCGGCTGGTCGCAGGACTACCTGATCGAACTGCAGCCGCTGAGCGCGGCGCACTACACCGGCAGTCTCACCGATAGCGCTGGTACGTCCATAAACGGCACTCTGGTGTTGAGTGGAGAACACGGCAGCGAAAGCTTCGAGGTGACCGCCGGGCAAATCGACTTCACCCTCTGGGAGGGCGATTACACAATCGAGGCATGGTGTGACGGCTACACGCGCCTGCAACAGCCGCTGGCGGTAACGCCCGGCAATCATGAGCTGGACATCTCCCTCGACCCCGCCACCGTCATCTTCGGCGAGAACTTCGACGACGCCTACGTCTGCGGTTTCACTCTCGACGGCCCCTGGCAGTTCATAGATGAACTGGCGATGGAAGGAACAGCCATCACCGACAGTTGGGGCGGCTATGGCTTCTATGCACAGTACTGCGACGTGAACATCACCACCACCGAGCTCGTGAACATCCCCGCAGGGCTGGCTCACGCCTCCATCGAGTGGTGGGAGCACGTCTATACCGAGCCTGACTGGGATATGTGCACGCTCTGCGTGTCCACAGACGGCCAGAATTGGACAACCATCTACGAGGTGTCCGGCAAGCACGACACCTGGAACAGGCGGCTGGTCTCGCTCGACGATTACATCGGCCAGAGCCTGTATCTGCGCTTCCGGCTCACCGACGACAGCCCCGATGAACGTCTGGTCGATCCGGGCTGGACCATCGACAACCTGCTCGTTTCGGGCGGAGACGCAGTCCTATCCGCCGCACCTGACGACCCAGGGCAGCCAGCCTACACCAGATTGAATGGCAACTACCCCAATCCATTCAATCCAGAGACGACCTTTCGCTTCAGCCTCGGCGCCGAAGCACACGAAGCCGAGTTGCGGGTGTACAACGTTCGTGGCGCTCTGGTTGACGTGCTGCCCCTGGGCGAGACGGAAAGACGCTCCGGCGAAGTGCGCTGGAACGCAGCCGGCCAGGCCAGCGGCGTATATCTTTATCGCCTGCGCGTGAACGGTGTCGATTATCCGGCTCGCAAGGCCTGCCTGTTGAAATAATCAAGTGATATACTCTATTGGAGGAATGATGAAACGACTGATGATAATCCTGGCCGTGCTCGCGGCAGCTTGGGGGTTGGCAGCGCTGCCGGCCTTTGAATGCGCCAACGAGGGCGACGCAGTGCATATGATTGTGCGAACGCAAACGCAGGCCACAGCGCCCGTGATTCAGAAAACCGTGGCCATCCCCGCCGCCGACGCCGAGGTGGTCATTCATTCGATGAGCGCCGCCACCTACGACAGCAACGGCAACCAGCTCTCGACCAGCTTCGAGGTCGATCCCAGCCGCGTAGTCATCTCGAATAGCTTCGTGATGCGCGAGATGCAGGGCTTCACCGTCCGCCTCGAGATGGAGCGCGACACGCCCGCAGGCGTCAGCCGCATCCTCGAGGTTGACTTCGAGCTGCAACCGCTCGGCGGCTTCGAGATGCCCACAACCGTCTCGGAGGCATTCATACCGGTCTATCGCAACATGGCGGCCAACTACGAGACCAGCTACCTGCCCAACCTGCCAATCAGCGTTCCCCACATGCTCATCATCGGGCATCAGCAGCTCGACACTATGATGCAGCCCTTCATGGCGTGGAAGCGTTCCCGCGGGATGCAAATCTCGACGGCCAACATCGAGGACATCTCGACCAATTCTTCAGAAATCAAGGACTGGATTGTCGATTTCTATAACAACGCCGAGAACAAGCCCGACTATCTTCTGCTCATCGGCGACGTAATCGGCACGTTCACCATACCTTCGTTTTATACAACCTCCGAGAGCAACGTGGCCGATCTGAGCTACACGCTCATCAAGGGTGACGACTATCTGCCCGAGATGATCGCCGGCCGCATCAGCATCAGCTCGCTCTACCACTTTCTGGTCATCACCCGCAAGATAATGAGCTATGAGATGGAACCCGAAGTGGGCGACTGGATGGAGCGAACGCTCGTGGTGGCCGGCAATCACAGCGACAGCCCGCCCATCCCCGTCACCCCTGTGCTGATGTCCCGCTGGCTGCACGACCAGATGGTCGATTATGGCTATGCGCAGGTGGACACGGTGTTCTACCCGCCCACGTTCCCCGGCACCACGCAGATTGCCACTGCCATCAACAACGGCGTGCAGTTCGCCAGCTATCGCGGCTGGGGCGCCGCAGACGGCTGGCACTACCCCATCTTTCACAGCGCCAACGCCCAGGCGACAACCAGCGGCGACAAGATGCCCATCGTCACCTCGATTGTGTGCAACACGGGTGACTTCGCCAACACGGCCAACTCGAACGCCTGCTTCGGCGAGGTGTGGATGCGCATGGGTTCGCCCAGCGAGCCTAACGGATGCGTGGCCTTTGTCGGCCCCTCCGACCTGCACACCAGCACCGAGAAGAACAACGCCATCAGCTCCGGGCTGTACCACAGCATCTTCCACGAGGGAGTGCGCTCGTTCGGCGCCGCCGTGCTGCGCGGCAAGGCCGAGCTCTACAACAACTATCCCAACGACCTCGAATCAAGCGGCCAGGTAGAGTTCTACTTCTGGGTCTATAACATCCTCACCGACCCGTCGCTGAACATGTGGGTGCGCACCCCTCCGCAGATTTACGCCAGCATCCCCGGCAGCGTACCGCAGGGAACTAACTATCTGCAGTTCGACAACCTGCCGTCCGGCACGGTCGTCACCGCCACCCGCGACATGATCGAGTTCACCCGCGTTCAGAGCTATGGCGGAACCGTGATTCTGCCGCTGGACACGCAAGAACCCGGCGACATCGAAGTGACCGTGTGGAACAAGTATTACATCCCGCGCATGCGAACCATCACCGTGGTCGAGTCGGACGCCGTGGGCATTACCGGCTGGAGCGTGGACGGCATGGTCGCAGGCGGCGCACCGGAGCTCACGCTCACCGCCACCAACTACGGAGACGACATCGCCAACCTCACCGCCACCCTCAGCAGCGGTTCGCCCTGGTTCACCGGCGCGGGCGGCAGCTTCGAGTTCGGCGCTGTGGCCGCCGACGCCTCCGCCGATGCCGCCCAGACATTCGGTATCGACGCCGACTGTCCCGATGGCGAGACCATCATCATGCAGCTCGATTTCTCGACCGGCGAGGTGGCCAAGCTCGACATCCCGGTCACCAGCCTGCTGTTCGAGGTCGTCAGCACGACAGTGAACGACGGCGGCAACGGCGTTCTCGACCCCGGCGAAACAGCCGACATCGTCCTTGAAGTGGCCAACATCGGCACGATGACCGCCACCGATGCGACCGTGACCCTGCTGCCCTCCACCACAGCGCTCACGGTACACACCGCCGAAGTCGCCGCCGGCACAATCGCGCCGGGTGAGACAGCGCAGGTTACATTCAGTGTCGAAGCTGCCGCCGATGCCTATCCCGGCCGCAACGGCCGCCTTCAGGCCACCGTCACCGACGACGCCGACCGCAGCGACTTCGCCTACGCCTATCTCGTAATCGGCGAAGTGGACAACACAGCGCCCACCGGTCCCGACAACTACGGCTATTACTGCTACGACAACAACGACAACGACTGGGATGAAGCTCCCACCTACGACTGGCACGTCATCGACCCCGACGAGGGCGGCCCCGGCAGTGTCATACTCATGGGCGACGACGTGTCCCAAACGCTCGACCTGCCGTTCACCTTCCGCTATTACGGACAGGACTACGACCAGATTACCGTCTGCTCGAACGGCTGGATCGCCATGGGCGAAACCTGGCAGATTAACTTCCGTAACTGGAACATCCCCGCTGCGCTGGGCCCCGATGCCCTCATCGCCCCCTACTGGGACGATCTCAAGGGTCTGGTGCACGACTCTGTCGTCGATGACATCCGGCTCGTCACCTGGCACGACACCGCAGAGGGGAACTTCGTCATTCAGTGGAACGACGCCTATAACCAGTGCAACAACACCTCGATAGAGCGCTTCGAGGCAATCCTCGAACCTCGCGCTGGAGAAGACGGCGACATCGTCTTCCAGTATCATACCGTAGATAACCCCGACACTGGCCGCAACTTCTGCACAGTCGGCATCCAGGGAGCCGGTCATCAGGACGGACTGCTCTACACCTACGCCAATCATTACCCGGCTTCGGCCACGCCGCTCGCGCCAGGGCTCGCCATGCGCTTCACCACCGACCCGCCCGACCCCTATGTGGGCAACGGCGACAACGAAACGCCGGCCGCCGCCTTCGCGCTCGAACAGAACTGGCCCAATCCGTTCAACCCCACGACGACCATCGCCTTCAGCCTTGCTGAACCCGCTCATAGCACACTGTGTGTATACAACCTGCGGGGACAGCGCATAGCCACTCTCGCTGACGAGGCCTTCGAGGCAGGCCGCCACGAGATCGTGTGGCAGGGCCGTGACGACGCTGGACGCGAGGTGGGATCGGGTGTGTATCTGTATCGCCTGCGCACCGGTGGCGAGACGCTTGTCCGCCGCATGGTGCTGCTGAAATAGACAACTGCTATGCAAGAAGAAGCCCCGGTAGCGCCGGGGCTTCTTTATGTTTGAATGCTCACCTTCTTGCAAAGTTTTTGGTCTCGCTTGCGAAAATCGGCTTCTAAGGGTGTCAGGGGCAGCGCTCCTGTCTCAGCGCTCCCTTCGGGCATACCGAAACGCAGTAGCCGCAACCCAGGCACCGCGTGGTGTGCACCGGCCAGTTGTCGGCGTCGGTCTCGACGGCGTTGTGGATGCAGGCCTTCACGCAAATTCCGCAGCGCGAGCAGAGCTTGCGATCCAGCTCGGGACGGCGCAGCTCGCGGGTGAGGGGCTGATTGCCCCTGGCATAGAGGCCGATGATGTCGCGCACGGCGGCATAGCTGTTGTCGGCCAACCAGGTGTCCATCTCGCCGGCGATGCGCCCATAGACGCCCTGCCCCTCGCGGATGGCGGCAGAGCAAACCTGCACGGCGGTGGCTCCGGCCATGAGCATCTTCACGGCGTCCACCCCGGCGCTCACGCCTCCCACTCCCAGAATGGGCTTGCGGGTATGCAGCGCAAGCTGATGCACCACGCGCAACGCCAGCGGCAGCACGGCATCGCCCGAAAGCCAGCCATAGCCGTGCTCGCTGCCTAACTTCGGGTGCACGGTGACGGGGTCGAAGTCGAGGCAGGGACCGAGGCTGTTGATGGCGGCGTAGCCGTCCACGTGCTCGTCCAGCGCCTCCACCAGCGCGGCGATGTCGGCGATGGCCGGGCTCACCTTGACCATGATTGGCAAGCTCACCACTGCTCGCAATGCGCTCATGGCCTCCACCACCGGCGCAAGATTCTGGCCGAGGTAGTGAACGCTGCATTCAAGCGCGTCCACGCAGCCGGTGGCCTCGATGCGCGGTCCCAGCGCGGCCAGCTCGGTGGCGGTGTAGCCCAGACTGGCGATGAGCATCAGGCCGGTCTCTTTGGCGGCTGCGTATTCGTGTTCGAGGTAACGCTCGACGGGAATCTCGCTCCACAGCTCCGCGTTCAAGAGACTGTGCCTGCCCGCAGCGATGATGTTGGGAAAGGGCACCTGCGCCGGGTTTACCGACACGGTTTTCATCACCAGAGCGCCGGCGCCGCCCGCAGCAGCGCGTTTCAGCATGGCGGCGTCGCGGCAGTTGGGCCCGGCAGCGGGCATGATGGGATTGGACAACGTATGGCCGAATAATTTGACGGAGAGGTCAGGCATGGTCACTCCAGTCGCGCAGGCAGGTTTGCAGCAGGTTAAGGCAGGTCTCGAAGCGATAGTCGGCGTCCGAGCGCAGGTCGTCGATGGGCGTGATGTCGCGGCGCAGAGCCTCGTTCAGGCTTTCGCGGGTGATGGCGGCCAGCGGCGTGGTAAGCGCGTGTTGCTCCACGGCGGTCAGTCGGCGGGGGTACTCGTTCAGGGCGCCGGCGGCCAGGCGGCACTCGGACAGTTGGCCGTTCTCGATGCGGCCCATGCCGGCCAGCGAGAGCTTGGCGATGGTGAGCGCCCGCCGTGTGCCCACCTTGCGCCAGTATGAATGCAGGCCGTCCTCGGCGTTCACGGGCAGCAGCACGGCGGTGATGAGTTCATCTTGGGCCATTGCGGTGCGCTTGTAGCCAGTGAAGAACTCGTTCAGCGGCAACTGGCGCACACCGCGAACGCTGCGCAGCTCCAGACTGGCCAGGCGCACCAGCAACGGCGGGACGCTGTCGGCGGTGGGCGAGGCGTTGGCGATATTGCCGCCTAACGTAGCCAGGTTGCGCACCGGCGGCGAGGCGAAGTGAGCCAGAGCACGACAGAAATCCGGTACGTGGCCTTGCAATAGCTCGTTCGCAACCACTTCGGCAAAGGTCGTGAGCGCACCCAGGCGCAGGTGTTCGCCGTCCAGCCGAATGCCTTTCAGTTCATCGAGATGCCCGATGCAGAGCACGCGATTCGGGTTCAATACGCCCTTGCGGCATTGGACGTTGAAGTCGGTGCCACCAGCCAGTAGTTCGGTACCAGGGATATTCTCCGCCAGTAGTTCGAGCAACTGGCCGAGTGAGTCTGGGATGAGCGTGTTCATAGGTCTCTCCAGCGGCGGCAGGCCTCTGCCACCCCCTTCACGATGAACTCGTAGCCAGTGCAGCGGCACAGATTTCCGGCCAGCGCGGCACGGATGCGCTCGTTGTCGGCGATGCCCCCGGCGCGCATGTAGGCCAGTGCGCTCATGACGATGCCCGGAAAGCAGAACCCGCACTGCACCGCTTCGGCCTCGTACAGGCAGTCAATCAACAGGCGGCCGTCGGGCGAGGCGCTGACGCCTTCGATGGTGGTGACATCGTGGCCATGCACCGCCACTGCGTTCACGATGCACGAGGTGACGGGCTTGCCGTCCAGCAGCACGGTGCAGGCGCCGCATTCACCCTCGCCGCAGCCTTCCTTTGTGCCGGTTAAGCCCAGGTCGTCGCGCAGGATGTCGAGCAGGCGGCGCAGCGGGTCGGTGGTGATGGTCGTTGTCTCGCCGTTGAGCGTGAAGCTGATGTCTATCATGGCAGGCTGTTGACTAAACTGTTTCAGTATGTAATTACTCATTGCAATCTCTCTTTGCCATTTTGTTATCTTCAGGATACAGGTCAGAGCATCTTGAGCTAAACTTCAGGGATTCAGCGTATTACAATACGCATTCACCCTCAGTTTAACTCAAGCTATCTCTGATTTGCTTTTCATAAAGCAAACACAAAACGCAGTTTGCTGACTTCGTCAGCAAACTGATGTGTTGTCCTTTCTCAGCCGTGCGGCCAGTCGCTCCGGTAACAGCGGCAGGTCGTCTATGGCTATGCCGGTGGCGTGCAGTACGGCGTTGCGCACGGCAGGCGCGGGGTAGTCCATTGGCAGTTCGCCCAGCCCCTTGCTGATGTCGCTGTCAGTGTGCAGAAAACGCACATCGAACGGCGGGGCGTCCACTGCTGTGGGCAATGCGTAGTCGGTGAGGCTCCCCAGGCGGCCATGCCCTGGCTTGTGCCACCACTCGCCCAGCGACCACCCGCAGGCTTGTGTCATGCCGCCATACACCTGCCCCATGGCGATGCCCGGATGCACCAGCGCACCGGCATCGACCACCGACCACATCTTCTCGATGCGCACCTCGCTGGTGTCGGCGTCCACCTGCACCATCGCGGCGCAGGCGGCCCATGAATAGTGGCGGTAGGCGGCGCCGCGATATGTGTCTTCGTCAAAGGTCGCGGCGGGGTCTGGCTGATAGGTTGCCTCGAAGGTGCGCGGCAGTTCGTCACCGGCTTTCTCGCACCACTCGTCGATGTCACCCAGCTCCTCGCGGATGTTCGCCCCCAACCGCCGTAGCATGTTGCCCACGATGTAGATGGTGCGTGAAGCGACGGTGGGGCCGCTGTTGGGAACGCGGGCGGTATCTGGCACCGCTGTGCGAACGCGGGAAAGCGGCAGGCCGAGGCCCTGTGCGGCACAGACAGCCAGTGTGGTGGACGCCCCCTGTCCCATCTCGACGTTGGCCGCCAGCACCTCGGCGGCGCCGTCTGGGTGTAGCGTGATGCAAACGCGGGAGGCCAGGCGGGTCTCGCCGCCACCCGTGTAACCACCCCCGTGAAACCCCAGGCTGAGGCCAATGCCCAGCTTGTGGCGGTGAGCCATGTTCCAGGTGTCGATGTCGGCGCGAAGGCTGTCGTAGCTGCATTGGCTCAACAATTCGTTCAGGCAGTCGGCGAGGTTGTCCTCGGCGACCGGCTGCGTGGTGGGAAAGCTGTCGGCGGCATGCATGACGTTCCGCTGACGGAAGGTTGCCGGATCCAGAGAAAGCTCGGCGGCGATATCGTCGATGTGCGCTTCGAGCGCGAACAGCCCCTGAGGCGCGCCAAAACCGCGAAAGGCGCCGTTTGGCGGGGTGTCGCTGTGAAACAGCCGCCCGCGAACGCGCACTGCCGGGCACGAGTACCCCCCCGCCACATGCAGCACGCCACGCGCCAGCACCACCGGCGACAGCGTCTGGCAGGCGCCTGCGTCCAGCCGATAGTCGATGTCCAGCCGCCGCAAGCGGCCACTGGTGCGGTCTGTCCAGCTTTCGATGGTGATGCGGCTGGGGTGACGCTTGGGGGTTATCAGCAGGTCGTCATCGCGTTCAAGCACCAGCTTCACCGGCTGCCCGCTACGCCAGGCCAGCAGGGCGACCGTGCCGGCCATCACATTGGGAAAGTCCTCTTTGCCGCCAAACGCTCCGCCCACGCCCTCGGCCTGGCAAACGCTCACCTCGGCCACCTCGTCGCCCAGGATGACTTCCACCGCCTCTTTGACGAAAAACGGGCACTGCATCGAGCCGGTGACGCGCATGTGCCGGGCATCTACGTCCCACTCGGCCAGCATTCCCTGCGGCTCGAGGTAGGCCTGCTCCTGGTGTGGCGTGGTGTAGGTGCGGCTCAGGTGCAGCCAGCGCTCCTCTGGCGGCTCGTGCGTCCCGTGATCGATGAGCAGCTCGCGTCCAAACACGCGGCTCTCGTCGTCCAGTGCGATTGCCGGGTCGGTGACGGCTTCTTCCTCGTCCACCACCACCTGCACGGCACGGGCGAAGGCGCGGGCAGTGTCGCGGTCGGGGTGCGCCACCGCCAGGATGGGCTGACCGCGCCAAAGCGCCTCGTCCACGGCCAGGAACGGCTCATCGCTCACCGGCTCCGGCACGAGGTTGACGCCGGGAATGTCGCCCGAGCCAACGATGGTGAAGGCTGCCTGGTCAAAACCGGGCGGCAGAACGACGCGGCGAATGCGGCCTCGGTGCGCCGGACTGACCACGAATGCAGCGTGCAGCACACCCGGCGGATTAACGTCGTCGATGTAGCGGGTGCGTCCCAGAAGCTTGTCGCGGGCATCTACGCGGTGTAGTTCAGGCATCGGGTTCATCCTTCGGCGCTTGATTGATTATCGCGGGCGCAAAGCGTTTCATATATCCCCATCGGGGTTGCCCAGAGCGCAGGAAAGCGCGTCCAGGTCGGGTCGGATGGGCGCAGGCATCGTCATACGCCGACGTAGCGGGGCGATGTCTTTGAGTCCGCTGCCGGTGAGCAACACCACATCGCGCCCGCTTGACGACCCGCCGCCGGCGAGCCAACCGGCCCAGGCGGCGCCGGCCGCCGGCTCGACGAACAAGCCCTGCGTTTGCGCCAGGTGCAGCGCCGCGTCCATGATGGCGCCGTCGCTCACCGTGATTGTCTCAAAGGGATAGCGCGCGGCGAGATAGCGCATCATGCCGAGGTTGCGCGGCACGGTTACGCAGATCGAGTCGGCCAGCGTGTGCGCCGGTGGGAACTCACCGTTCTGCGAAGCAAGGTTGCGTACGAGGTTGGCGCTGCCCGTTGCCTGCACCAGCGCCATGCACGGAATTTTGTCGATTAGCCCGGCTTTGTGCAGCTCGATGAAGCCTTTCCACACACCAGCGGCAATGACACCATCGCCAACCGGCACAAACACGCGGTCGGGAGCGCCCATCTGGCAGGCAATCTCGAAGGCGGCGGTCTTCTTGCCCTCGATGGTGAGCGGGTTGAAGGCAGTGTTGCGATTGTACCAGCCATAAGCTTCGGAAGCTCGCAGACTCAGCTCGAAGGCATCGTCGTAGTTGCCGTCCACGCGCACTACTGTAGCCCCGTAACAGAGCGCCTGCATCAGCTTGGCCTCTGGGGCGGCCGCCGGCACGATGACCACTGCCCGCTGCCCCTGCGCCGCACAGATGCCCGCCAGCGAGGAACCGGCGTTGCCCGTGCTGGCCACGACAATCGTTTTGAGACCGTGCTCATGCGCATAGGCAGACACCACCGCCGACGCGCGGTCTTTGTATGACCATGTCGGGTTCTGCGAATCATCCTTCAGCCACACCTCGCGTCCGTCCACCGTGCGCTGGTAGAGCGGTGTGCGCCCCACGCGCAATGGCGGCAGTGAGCCGGCGGAACACAGCGGCAACAGTGGCAGCCAATCGGCACAGGAGAGGCCGTCGAGTGTGGTTCCGGCGGCAAGCGCGGGGTAGTTCAGATAGAGCAATCCCCGCAGTGGCGCCGCTCGGTCGCCGCAACGCGGACAGAGATACTGTGGGTCGTCCGGCGCAAACGTATGGCCACAATCGACACAGGTGCAAGTGATGCCTGAGCGCATATCGCCTCCATAGCGAAGGAATGCCCTACGCAAAATTTTGGCAAGTCGATTTATTAAAATCATTGACACCATGCTGTGTCCTGCTTACATCCTTCGGTATGTCAAAGGAGGCCGAAGATGGCAAAACCAACTCGTCGCAGCATTGGTACAGCAAAGCTGCAACAAAAAGAAAAAGGCGAATGCCCGTACCTGAACACTTGCGCATTTATGGTCAAGTATCGTGAATTGATGGAGATATATTGCATGAGTATGGAGAGGGTCTATTGCAAGGGCGCCAAGCAACAACAGTGTGCTCGCTTGCGCGAGAAAAGCAGGTTCGGGCGCTTCCCCTCAGAAGACATCTCCCCCTCTGGAGATAAAATCACCACCAAGGGCTGATATGCGCGTTTACTGCCTGCTTTTTTTCACCATTGCCGCGTTGTCACTGGCCGCGCAAACACCGCCGCACAGTACGCCTGCCGCTGCACCGTCCGACTCTGTGGATACAAGCGCAGCAGACACCGCCGTTGACACACTTTCGTCCCAGCAGCGGCAAAGCGTCCTCCTCGCCATCGACAGGCATCTCGCCGCCTTCGAGAACGCCTACCCGCACGATGCCGGTACCTCGCTCTACGAAGCACGCGCCGCCTGGAAAGCGGCCACAGAGCACGGCGCCAGTTACCAGCTTCCAGCCACACTTCTGGCGCTGGGGCGCGCCATGCTGCTCACCGGCGACACTCTGCGCGCCGTGCAGCATCTGGACGATGCCCTACAGCGCTATGTCACCCTCGACGATCTCGGTGGCGCATCTGCAACTCGGCGGGTACTGGGCGAGCTACACCTTGCCCTGGCCGACACAGCCCGCGCCACCACGCATCTCGGCCAGGCGCTCGAGGACAGCCGCCGTCTCAATGACAGCCGAGGCATGATGCTCGCCGGCGCTCCACTCATCGAGCTGCTGCTGGCGCAGCGGATGTTTACGGAGGCGCTGGCGCTGTTGCCAGACGTGCGCTCCGCCGCCCACGCCGCCGGCAACAAACCTCGCGCCACCGACCTCGACCTCGAACTGGCCAGGCTGCAATGGCTCGGCGGAATGCAAACCACCGCACTCGCCACCGCTTTGCAAGCTGTTTCCTATGCCAACAATCATGGCGACCTCACCAGTATGCACGAGGCCTATACTTTGCTGGCGCAACTGGAGGAGCAGGCCGGCCAGCCGGAAAACGCGCTCAAACATCACCGGCTCGCCGCCGAGCTCGAACGCACCGCCTTGCAGCAGAGCTTCATTCTTCAGCTTGCCACCCGCGACAGCATTCTTCACCAGCGCGAATTGCGTATCGAAAGCCTCGAGCAACTCGTGGCCGACCTGCATCGCTCCGCCGACGAGTTTGACCACGAAGTGCAGGCCGCCCGCGAAACAGCGAAGGAACTGAAAACGACGCAAAAATCCGCCAGACAACTGCTCGTGAGTATTCGCTGGCTCGTATTAGGAACACTTCTTGCATCTGCAATGGCAGTGATGGGTTGGATGCGCTACGCGCGCTTACGAAGAGGTGTATTGCAGGAATGCTCTTCACGTTCAGAAACAACTGAAGAGGAATGATGAAGAGTTAACCAAATATCTCTCCCACCATCACTTGTCGAAGGATTACGACTGTGACATGTTGAAAAGTGAAAACTGGGGGAATTATCATGCAACGCTTTTTCTTTATTCTCGTCTCGCTCGTCGCTGCGGCGGGGCTTATCGCCTTCACTCCCGAGCAGATCGAAGAGCTTGGCCTCGGCGATGCCGGAAACGGGGTCGCCACTTCACCTACCAGAGAAACCCGCGAGATACCGCCCGAAGGCCTGATTCTCATCCCCGACAGCACCACCGACTGCATCATGTCGTTCGACCCCGACACCGGCGACCTTCTCGATGCCGCCTTCATTACGCTTGACCCGAATAACAGCGGTACACCCATCGAAATCGTGATGCACCCTGATGGTACGCGCCTGCTGGTGTCCGACCAGACAGCGGACTGCGTGCATCAGTACGACCTCGATGGCAACTACATCGGTCTGTTCGCGCCCGCGGGCGGCGTCAATCCCGATATTCTCAACAACGTTCGCGGCATGTATGTGCGCATGGACGACGCCCATATCTTCGTCACTGTCGCATCGGGCGCAAACGCCAACGCCATCGCCGAGTTCGACGGCGAAGGCAACTATCTGGGCAACTTCGTCCCTGTGGGCGGCGGCGGGCTGGACAGCCCCTGGGATGTGAACTACCGCGAGGATGTCGGCGATTTCCTCGTCAACGGCAGCGACTGCGACCAACTGCACCGCTACGACGCCAGTGGCGCCTGGATTGCCGACCTCTGCTCCCTGCCGGGCATGTTCGAGCAAATGTTTATCTGTCCGAGCGGCACCATTCTCGGTTCCAACTTCAGCGCTACGGGCGCCTACGAAGCTGGGGTACATGAGTTTGCCGCCGACGGCGCTCACCTCGGTTACTACGGCCCGCCCGCCGGGGGCAGTTTTCGCGGTGTTTACGAGCTTCCCGGCGGCAACATCCTTTGCTCCAACAGCGGCGGGGTTTACGAAACTGACCGCACCGGTGCGCTTCTCGACATCAAGATAACCGGCGTGAGCGCTCGGTTCATCTCGTTCGTGCAGCCAATCAATTTGCTGCCCGCACCGCAGAATCTCGTCTCCACGATCCAGAACGACACCGTCGCCCTGACATGGGAAGCGCCAGACACCACTCGCCTCGTGCTGCTGAACTACAATCTCTACCGCGACGACGCGGTCATCGCCAATCTGTCGCCCGATGTGCTCGACTATCTCGACGCCAATCTGAGCTGGGGCACATATGTTTATCATGTCACCGCCGTGTGGGACGAAGGCGAGTCATTCCCTTCCAACCAGGTCACGGTTGAGATCATCGAACCGCTGAACCCGCCCGCCAACCTCACCGCAACGCTGCTGGGACGGGACGTCACCCTCGACTGGGATTCTCCCCAGAATAGCCGCTCGCTGCTGGGCTATCTGCTCTACCGCAATGGCATTTCGCATGTGCAGATAGACGACCCCGACCTTACCGAGTACACCGACACCGGCCTGAATAGCGGCCAGTATTTATACTGGGTAATGGCGCTGTACACCGGCGGCCAGTCCGATCCTGGCAACATCGCCGCAGTGACGGTGCCCGACTACACCCCGCCAATCAATCTCGTCACGTCGGTCATCGAGAACGACGTTACGCTCGAGTGGGACCCGCCTGCCAACGACCTGAACGTGACCGGCTATAACATCTATCGCAACGCGCTGCTCATCGCCGAGCTCGACGCGGCCATCGACTCCTATATCGAGGCCGACCTTCCCGAAGGCTCTCACAGCTACACCATGACAGCCGTTTACGACGAAGTCGTCGAAAGCTCTCACAGCGACGCGGTCGTGGCCGAGGTTGTTTTCCAGGCGCCGATGAACCTCGAAGCCTCGGTCGATGGCAACGACGTGCACCTCACCTGGGACGTCCCCGTGCGCTCGGTGACAGGCTACTGGGTATATCGCGACAATGAACAACTGGTCAACGGCTACGCCAACGAATACACTGACATGGATGTGCCTGCCGGTGTGCACGAGTACTATGTGACCACCATCTACAGCGACGAATGGGAAAGCGGGCCGTCGAACACCGTCGAGGTGAACATCACCGCGCTCGACGACGGCGCTCTCGTCCCGGCGGTCACCACCATCGAGGGCAACTACCCCAATCCGTTCAATCCCGACACCGAGGTGCGCTTTGGGCTGTCAAGCCCTGGTCCGGCGCTGCTGGAAGTGTATAACCTGTTGGGGCAGCGAGTAATTACACTCGCAGACGGCCACCACGAAGCCGGCTGGCACAGAGTCATCTGGCACGGTCTCGACCACGAAAGCCGCCCTGTGTCCTCCGGGGTGTATCTCCTGCGCCTGCGTACGGAAGGCACAGACCAGGTGCACCGAGCCGTGATGTTGAAGTAGCGCTCCCGCGCTACTCATCGAACGAAAGGGTATATAGCGTAGCGAATACCCGAAAGTGGAGTGAGAAAGCTTTGTAGCACTAACTTCGATATGAAGTTAGTGCTGCATGGCGAAAGTGGAGTGTATTGATAACCACGATCTCAGAGGAGATGAACATGAAAAAGCTACTACTTTTTGCATTACTGATGGTCGTTACTGGCCTGTTGGCCGACGGCGTGCAGCCCGACGGCTCCGGCACCGAGGCCGACCCCTACCAGATGGCCACACTCGACAACCTACTGTGGGTGAGCACCAACGACACCTCCTGGGCAAGCCACTTCATCCAGACAGCAGACATAGACGCCGGCGACACCCAGAACTGGAACGACGGGGAAGGCTTCAGCCCGATAGGAACAAACTATGCATTTAGTTTTTATGGTTGTTACGACGGACAGGAACACACAATTGATGGATTGCACATAAATCATTTAGATTTGTATATAGGGATGTTTGGCCGAACAGACTGTGCAACGATAGAGAATCTTGGTGTTACCAATGTCGAAGTGGACGGCGGCAGCTATGTCGGTGGCCTGGTGGGAATGAATAATGAATCCCTCATCAGCAACTGCTACAGCACGGGAAGTGTGAACGGATACGCCTACCACTATACCGGTGGCTTGGTGGGACTGAATAGTTGTTCCACTGTCAATTGTTGCTACAGCACATGCAGTGTAAGCGGTTATCACTGTATAGGCGGCTTGGTCGGGGGCAATGGGGGGAATCGCACGGTCAGCTCCAGTTATAGCACTGGCAATGTGAGCGGGAATGACACTGTTGGCGGCTTGGTGGGATCTAATTATTATAATGCCACCATCAGCGACTGCTACAGCACCGGTAGTGTGAGCGGAACAGGAAATTACATCGGCGGTCTTGTCGGGCGTAGTTATAACACTGATGCCCTCAACTCCTTCTGGGACACCGAAACTTCCGGTCAAAGCACCAGCGGAAGCGGTACAGGCAAGACAACCGCCGAGATGCAGGATGTGGCCACATTCACCAGCCTGGCAACAACAGGGCTGGACGAGCCTTGGGACTTCGTCGGCAACCCGTTCGACGACACCGGCGTCGAGGACTACTGGAATATTGATGGAACCACCAACAGCGGCTACCCGTTCCTGACTGACCTTCCAGTCGGCATCGCGGACGACGAGGCTGTGCCTCCGCCTGCCTCCGCAATTACGTTGCACCCCAACTTCCCCAATCCGTTCAATCCAACGACCACCATCAGGTTCAGCGTGCCGGAGCGGCAGAGCGCCATGTTGGAAATATTCAACCTGCGCGGGCAACTCGTGAGGAGCTACCCGGCATTCGCAGGCGGCAGCCACGAGGTGGTGTGGAATGGCGTCGACAACAGCGGGTACAGTGTCGGCTCCGGCGTGTATCTCTATCGCTTGCAGGCAGGTGGCCACAGCATCACTCGGCGCATGGTGTTGCTCAAGTAAAAGACAGGGGCGTGTCTCAAGGATGCGCAGCATCCGCAAGAGTTTTTGATCAAACTTTTTGCAAAAAGTTTGCGGGGTTCAGGGGCGGCGCCACTGTCTTGAAGCCTCACCTTTCTCTCGCAAAAGGTAAGCTTGACAGAACTTCTCCCAGAATGCATAATGTAAGAAATCCTTCCGGGGGAGATAAAAATGAAGCGATTCGCCACCGTTGCACTGCTTGCCGTTGCCGGCATTCTCGCCGCCGTCCCGTTGTTCGACACCGCCGCCGCTACCACCGACGCCAACTTCGACCCGACCGTCGTTTTCGAGGATGTACCTCGCGGTACAACTCTCGACCAACTGCCCCAACTGCGCTACGAGCTGGCACTCATTGACCCGGGCATAGCGCCGGAGGGCGACTACACCGGCGGAGTCGCCTTCACCTCCGACGGCGACCGCGTACTGCTCACCAGCAGGCTTTCCGACATGGTCACGGTGTACGACTGGTCAACCATGCAACCGCTGGCCAACATCCCCGTAGGCGAGTTCCCCCGCGACATCGCCGTGACCGACGACTACGCCGTCGTGCCCTGCACCTTCTCCGACGAGGTCTATGTCATCGACCTGGACGACTATTCGGTGGCCGCCACGTTCGCTACCGCCGAGCAACCCGTCGTCGTGCGGGTGAGCCCCGACGGTAACTGGGCCTACGTCGCCTGCGACATCGACGACGTGCTCGAAGTCATCGACCTCGCCACGCTCACTCACACCTCCAGCATCAACGGTTTCTACATTGCGCTGTACGGCTTCTGGGGCAGCCTCGGCACCGGTCGCACGGGCTACTCGTTCACCAACTTCGAGGCGCTGGCCGACAACACCACGCTGGCCGTGGGCGATTGGGACACGCAGGTGCAGTTCTGGGACACCACCACCGGCACGATGACCGGCGCCGTCGCGCTGGATGACATCCGCAAGGTGCATCTGTCGGGCGACGGCGCGCAGCTTGTGGCTGTGAGCAACACCCACATCCATCGCATCGACCTGGCGAGCCAGACAGCCACCGGCACGGTCAGCTTCGACGGGGCAACCATCAGCGGTCACTACGAAGCCGGGGTGACTATGGACGGGGCAAAAGCCTATGTGGGCATCAGCGGCAACCAGAGCGCCATCGCCCGCTTCGACACCCAGGACTACGCTACCTTCTCCCAGACATACACCGCCTTCTGGCTGGGCATGAACGCCGACCGCACCATCGCCATCAGCGGCCAGTACCGCCTCTCTCTCATCGACATGGAAACCGAGTCGGTGATTGGACAGTGTTGGGGTATCCAGCAGGATTTCGGCGCGGTCTCGCCGGTGAACAACCGCATCGTCGCCCACCACAGCGTTTACGAGGGCATCACCTTCTTCGACTTCACCGACACCGGCGACATTACCTATTGTGGCCGCAGCCTGGCCGGTGAAGTCCCCGAAGGCGACACGCCGTTGCGCCTCGCTCTGCTGCCCGACGGCAACCACGCCCTGGCGGTCGGTCCCATTGGCACGAGCATGAGCGTGGTGAACATGAACACCGGCGACGTTGAAGAAGTCGTCCAGCTCGATGTCGAGCCGCGTGACGTGGCAGTCACCCCCGACGGCGACTGGGCAGTCGTCACCGCCTTCAGCTATATGACCGAATATTCCGACGGCCTGGTCTATATCATCGACCTGTCCGACTACTCCGTCGCCGCCACCATCGACGTGGGCCAGCGACCGTTCAATTTGACGATGTCGGCAGACGGCAGCCGCGCCTATGTGGCCAACATCCAGGGCAACACGATCTCGGTGATCGACATGAACGGCGCGGCCAGCAGCGAGTTGGCGCAAATCCCCTGCGGCGTCATCGGCGTCGTCTACACCTGCTACGGCACGTTCAGCGGCATCGAGCTTTCGCCAGATGGCAGTTGCCTGCTGGTGTGCGCCAGCTTCGACGACCAGGTCAAGGTCATCGACACGAACGCGATGCAGGTGGTGGCCAGTCTGCCCACCGGCGACTTCCCGCTCAAGGCCGCGTTCACTCCAGACGGCCAGTACGCCCTGGTGACAAACTGCTTCGGCAACACGGCGACCATTTGCGAGATCGACGGCGCCGCCTCGCAGGTAATCGGCACGATCAATCCCGGCGACAAGCCTTTCCGCTGCGCCACCAACCCCGTCACCGGCGACATCGGCGTGGTGGTGTGCAACGACGCAAAGGTAATCGAGTACGCGCTTCCCAGCGGGGCGCAGAGCGTCGTTTACGATTACTCGGCCAACGAGAGCTATCTCTATATGCTGCGCTACGATGCCGCCGGCAATCCCATTGTGCTGGGCGCAAACTCCCTGCACTACGGCGCCGACGAGGTCGAGACGCCGGGCGCGGCCTGGTTCGTGTGGCGCGACGAGGGTCCCAAGGCTCTCGCCTGCACCCCCAGCCCCGACCAGCTTCACCTCGTCAGCTGGGCCGACGCCGGGCAGATATCCGGCGTGGTTGATCTGGCCGAGACGACCGACGACAGCGGCGCGCTCATCGAGATTCTCGAACTGGGCGCCACCGCCACCAGTGACCCCGACGGCGACTACCTGTTCAGCGCCGTGCCCCAGGGAACCTACACCATGCGCGCCAACAAGAATGGCTGGCTGGAAGAGACTGTCGGAGCAGTATCAGTAACCGCCGGCGAGATGACGACTGTCGATTTCACTCTGGGCGTGTTCGCCTATGCTCCCACCACCCTCACAGCCGCTTACACCACCAGCGACGACGTGATTCTACAGTGGACGATGCCCGGAGACGCACAGATCGATCCGGAGGGATTCACCGGCTGGATGTTCGCCCCTGACGATGTCGGCGACCCGGAACTGTGGACGGAATTGTTTACCGCAGTAACGGCCGCTTACGCCATACTCGACATCACACTCAGCGAACAGACGCAGTTTGCCGTCACCGCCGACTACTGGTGGGGCGAAAGCTCCGAGGCGGCCATCTCGAACGTGCTCGACCCGCTGTCCGCCGACGAGACGCCGCCTGCGCCCGTCACGGCGCTGCTGCCCAACACGCCCAACCCGTTCAATCCCAGCACGACTGTGCAGTTCAGTCTGGCGCAGGCAGGCACGGCGCGGCTGGAAGTGTTTGACGTGCGTGGTCGCCGTGTGACCGTTCTCGCCGATGAACGCTTCGATGTCGGCGAGCACACGTTGACATGGGACGCCACCGGCATGGCCAGCGGAATCTACCTGCTGAGACTCCAGACAGACGGGCGTAGTCTCACGCGGCGAATGGCGCTGCTTAAATAAGAACAGGGGCGCTAAGAGCAGGGGCGCTGCCCCTGACACCCCGTTCGCCTTTTGTAAAAGGCGAAACCGAAAACGTTTACGGATGCTACGCATCCTTGTGTCATTAAAATATTTTTTGTACATAGGAAACGAAGTTTCCGCAAGAGTTTTTGATCCAAACTTTTTAAAAAAGTTTGGCGGGGTTCAGGGGTGGAACCCCTGTCATTCATCAGTGTCTTTCTTCTCTTTGTCGGGGCGGATGAAGCGGCTGCCCTCGCGGCGAATAAGTTTGCGCCGTAGCAGGCTGTCGATGATGATTTTCGCAAAGTAGCGGTCGCTCTGGAAGTGGCTCTCGTCGGGAAAGCTCTTTTTCTTCTCGGTGCGGTCGATACGGTCGAGAATCTCCTCGACACCGTCTAACGTAATCCCTTTCTCGCCTATCTTGTTGAATATCTTGCGCTCGATGGGTCGCATTGTCTCTCCTGCGAAAGCTGATGGCGTCAATCATGTTGTCAGGCGTATGATGCACAAGCGAATTCTGCCAGCCACCACTCACTTCAGTCCGATATCACCTTCATCGCGTCTCGCCGTGAGCCGCAATTTCCGGGATTGCCTATCTGGTTTTTCGGATTATCTTTTTGTCACCAATCTTCTGAAGAATAGAAATACTATCGGAAGATGGAGCGCGAGCACAGTTCGATGGCTCTAATATTGATTCTGATTCAAACTGAAGTAGGACGGTATAATGGGTGACAAAACCATCCGAATCCTCGTCATCGATGACGATCCCATAGTATGCACAGTGGTCAGCCGAGCGTTGACGACAACAATCCGTAAGCATAACGCGCAAGACACAAAGAGCCGTTTGTTCAGCGACTCAGACGCCCAAACCGAGCCTGAGTTCGTGTACGAGGTAGTTGAGGCGCACGACGCCTCCAGCGGGATAACGCAAGTGGAGCAGGCCGCGCTCGAAGGGCGGCCGTTCACCCTGGCCATCATCGATGTGAGGATGCCGCCTGGGCCCGACGGTATCTGGGCGGCAGAACAGATCAGGGTCATCGATCCGTACTTGCATATCATCATCGGTACCGCCCATTCCGACACGGACACAAACGACATGGTCCGGCGCATTCCGCCCAGCGACCGGCTGCTGTTCGTTCTCAAGCCGTTTCATCCTCAGGAGATTCGCCAATTTGCCCTGGCGTTGAGCACGAAGTGGCTGGCAGAGCAGGAAAACCGCACTATGCAGACGGATCTGGTATCCGCGATTTCAGAGCAGCGCGAATTGCTCGATTATGTTTTTAATCGCATTCACGAGGGCATCGGCATAGTTGATACAAATGAAACATTGATATATGTCAATCCGGCCATGAGCCGTATCTTTGAGACTGAGAAAGACAAGCTGACGGGATGTAACTTGTCACAGTTTCTCGATGAGAAAGAATTTTGCAGGGTGCAGCAAGAAACGCTCATTCGCTGCAAGAACGAAACTTCGACATACCAGCTACGCATAACCACCCCGGCGGGAAACACGAAATACCTGAGCGTATCTGCCTATCCCCGCCTCGATGATGATGACATCTACATCGGCGCCTTCGGCGTAATGACCGACATCACCGAGCAACTCAAACTACAGGAGCAGTTCATCCAATCGCAGAAGATGGAAGCGCTGGGCAGCCTGGCCAGCGGGGTCGCCCATGATTTCAACAACATCCTGACAATCATCAGCGGGTCGGTAGGCCTGATGCAACTATCATCCGACTGCGAGAACCAGGCTCACCTTCTTTCCGCGATCGAAAAGGCTGTGGACCACGCTGTCAGTTTGACTCACCAGCTCCTGCTCTTCAGCCGCAAGCAGAAGTTGGAACACGACATTATCGACCTCAATGATGTGGTCTCCGACATTGAGGCGATGCTGCGAAGTCTGCTGGACAAGCAGATAACGCCGCACATCGAGCTGTGGCCAGAACCCATCATGGTGAGCGCCGATCCCGGCCAGATGCGCCAGATTCTGATGAACCTGATCATCAATGCCTGTGACGCCATTCATGGAAAGGGTAACATCTATGTACGCACTGGCAGCGCCGTGCTCGTACAGGGCAAGTGTCCGTTAGGAAAATCGCTGGATGGGGGTTGCCATTTCTGGATCGAGGTGGAGGATGATGGCGAAGGCATGAATGAAGAAACACGTAAGAGAGTGTTCGAGCCGTTCTTCACCACCAAAGAAGAAGGCAAAGGCACAGGCCTTGGTCTGTCAACGGTGTATGGCATCATCGAGCGGCACGGAGGATGCTTCGATATTGACAGCGAACCGGGCAAGGGCACCCGCTTGCGTGTCTGGCTGCCGCAGCTAAACGCTACTGAGTAGCCGTAGCGGCGAAGCGTTCTTCTAACATTCGCAACAGCAGGTCAACGAGAAGTCCGGCGAAGCCCATCACCAGCAGGGTGGCAATCATGTTGTCATGCTGTTGCAGGTAGCGGAAGTCGAGCAGGCGAAAGCCCATCCCGTTGCGCACACCCAGCATCTCCACGGCAATGCCGGCCGTCCAGCCAAGACCCCACAATACTCGCAGCAATCCCAACAGCGGCCCGGCCAGCAGCGGCAGCTCCACGCGCAACGCAATCTGCCACTCGGTGGCTCCAGACACCCGCGCCTCCTCGATGTACACGACCGGCAGCCCCTCGAGCGTGGTACGCGCCGCCACCAATGCCGGAAAGAACAGAGCGACGAACAGCACGAACACCGCCGGCGCTTCACCCAGTCCGAACCAGATTATGGCGAACGGAAACCAGGCGAAGGGCGACACATGCCGCGCGAACTGCACCAGCGGCTGCGTCAATGACCAGGCGACCGGCGCCAGCGACAGCAGGCGAGCAAACGCCATCGCCGCCAGCCACGCCCCCAGCGCCACAAGCGTCACTCGGGCAAGGGTGGCGAAAAAGTCCGGCAGTAGCGCCGGCAGCCTCAGCAGCGCCGACCATACATTGACCAGCGGCACATCGAGGCTGACCGCCAGCAGCAGCGCCAGCGGCGGCAACGCGATGAAACCCGCGAGGCTACCGCCCAGGCGCATGATATATCTCGAAGCCGTCGATACGTTCGATTTCATCCTGCGCCAGCAGCATCTCCACCGCCCGCCGCTCGAATGTCATGCCGGCGGCATCCAACCCCGTGCGGTAGTGAACGTGACGCAGGGCTTCGGCGGCCATTTGCGGTTCAAGGCCATACACCTCGGCAGCGATGGCGGCTGTCTCGGCGGGATGCTCGCTCATCCAGTCCACCGCCTGCTCGATGGCGTCCAGCACCCGCTCGACCTGCGCCCGTTTCTCATCGAGCGCAACGGTATGCGCGGCGATGTCGCAGCAGGGATGCATCGGGTAAAGGCTGCCGTACCACAGCAGCGGTTCGCGGCCTTCAACCAGAATGGGCGGTACATAATAGCTGACTGCATCCACCTCGCCACTACGCAGGGCCACTAACATCTCGCCAGGAGAGCGCAGAGGCACTGGTTCAAGGCGCAGGCCGAGGTCGGTGGCGGCCATGGCGGCCAGCAGTTCGAGGGTGGAAGCTCGCAGCACACCCACGCGGGCGCCGTCCAGCGCAGGCAGGCTGTCGAGGCCGGGGCGCGCCAGCAGGCCGTTGCTCTCGCGTTCGAGGAACGACACGATGCGCACGTCCATGCCCGCTGCCGCGCTGCGCCAGGCGTATGTGAACGGCATCACCGCCATGTCGAGCCGCCCGGCGGCCAGCGCTTCGCCTGTCTCCCAGCCGGTGGCCAGCGGACGAATATCGACGTCATCCGCGCTCAGAAAACTCTGCCGTAGCGCCACCTGCACCGGCAGGTGGTTCAACGATGGCCGGATAATGCCCAGCGCCAGTCGGTCGTCCCTGCTGGAGCAAGCAGACAGTACGAGGATAGCGGCGAGTAGAATCAACAGCATTCGAGTCATATCACCTCCATAATGACAGTGGGTGCAAAAAAATAGCCACCCCGACGGGCAGTCAGGGTGGCTCTGTGAAGCCTATTTCTTAACTGTCGTTAATATTGCCGCTTTGCGGCATATCATCGAATAATGGCACCCCCGACGCGATTCGAACACGTGACTTCTACCTCCGGAGGGTAGCGCTCTATCCAGCTGAGCTACGGGGGCACAATGCCACACAAGCGTGAGCCGGAAAAGCTGTCAACATTTCTGTGCAGCGTCTGCCGACACAATCTTCGGAATCGCAGACACCTTCGCAAACGAAGGTTCAGTTTCAATCGCCGCGCCCAGGACTCTGTGAGCCATATTGTTGTATGAGCAGCGCTTAGGCCGCCAGGCATCGATTGGCACAACTCTTGTATATACTTATGTAAACTCGACTGTGGAGGAACCCCATGGAACAGGAAATCATCATCCAGGCCACGTTCGTGGACAAGAACACCGGGAAGCCTCTGGTTGGCCCGACCTTCTGGGTCGAGGTGTTCCATAAAACCGGATTTCAGAGCAGCCTGATCAATACCGAGGAGCTGGGCGAGGAAGGCCAGGTGGCGATTGTATCGAACCTGGAGACGCTGCAACGCCTGCGCCCCAACATCTACTTCGTTTTGCACCGCAACGATCAGGTAATCTTCAAGAGCAAGCTTTTCAAGAAAGCCGACTTCCTGCAGGGCAAGCGGGTCTCGATATACCCATTCACCCGAGACTTTGGCCCGTTTGAAGTTTAGTCCCGGCGTCAGCCGAGGGAGGAGACACGCATGAACACAGTGTACATGAAGCACAACCCTTTCACAATCGAGACGTTTGTCAAGATCAACGGAACTCCGACCGAGCTGCCCGAAGCCCTCGCCAATCAACGCCTGCAAGCGTTTGTGGCAGACCTCCTGCCGGCTCTCGCCGAGGTGACTGGCGCCAATGATTTCCGTCTCGAATTCCACGGTCGCCGCCTCGACATGGAAGACCTGGCCGAGCAGGTGGAGCTGTACAAGGCTCGTCACAAGTGCCATGTGGAGCTGGTTTTCTACGAAGGGCGGGAAGTGGAAACTCAGGAGAATGAACTGCGAAACCTGTTTTCCGACCTTCAGCAGGGGCCGTTCCCGGAGCTTCGGGGACGCGAGATGCGCGAGGCATTCGAAAAGGCGCTCAACTCCGAATTCGAGATTGCCGTGCTGGCAACGATGAGTTCTGGTAAGTCCACCCTCATCAACGCCATGCTCGGTCTCGAGATGATGCCTGTGAAAAACATGGCCTGCACCGCCACCATCAGCCGCATCCGCGACTGCGATATCGAGGCGGGCGAATATCGCGCCCGCGCCCTTGACACGAACGAAAACGTGATCGAAGACTGGGCGCATGTCGGCCCCGATGAAATCGCCGACTACAACGCCCGCGAGGATGTCTCGACCATCGAAATCGAGGGCGACATCCACAACATCAGCAGCGAGTATATGCGGCTGGTTCTGGTGGATACCCCCGGCCCCAACAACGCTTTGAACAAGCTTCACCGCGAAGACACCATCCGTTTCATCAAGAGTGAAATGAAGCCGATGGTGCTATATATCATCAACGGCACGCAGTTCGGCATCAACGACGACTCGATGCTGCTGGACACAGTCGCCCAGAGCATGAAAGGCAAAGACAAGCAGCTCTCCGACCGCATCCTCTTCGCGGTCAACCGCCTCGACAACTTCAATCCCGCCAAGGAAGACATCCCCTACATTCTCGAGCAAACACGCCTGTACCTCGAAGAGAAGGGCATCAGAAACCCCAACGTGTTCCCGCTGTCGGCGCTCATCGCCAAGCTCGCCAGAATGCAGCAAAAGGGCATGGACATCGGTATGGAGGAGTTCGAGATGCTCAAGTTCCAGAAGGTCATCGGCAAGTACCCGCAGATGAACTTCATGCAATATGCTCCGCTGTCTCGCACCGCCCAGGAAGAACTGGACATCCTGTTCGAGGGCGCTGGTGACGACCCCGACGCCAAGCTGCTTTTCCACTCGGGACTGCCCAGTATCGAGGTGGCCATCAACGAATACCTGCACAAGTATGCCGTGCCGGCCAAGTTTTACGCGGCCATGCAAACGTTTCGTCGCATCCTCGATGACAAGGAAATCGAGGGCAAGCTGCAATCTCGGCTGCATGCGAACCAAAAGGAACGCGAGGAACTCGACCAAGCCATCACCGACATCGAGAGCATTCTGGAGCGCGGCAAAGACGCGGCGCGATTCGAGGAGGCGATCAATTCGCTGCAGATCGACCGCAGTACGCTAAAGGAGCTGCGCCGCCGCATACCCAAGCTCATCAGCTCGATAATAGATATGTTCCTGGGCCACAACGAGATTTCGTTCGAGGAAGCGCGCAGCATCATCGAAGACGCCCGCAGGCGCATCTCCTACTTTGAGAGCGAGATTAAACTGGAGCTCGAGACGGCCTTCGTGCATGGCGTACTGGGCGAAGCCCAGGATCTGTTGCGAGGCTACGCTGCCTATCTACGCGAGCTCTTCGACACCAACACGCATCTCGATGTGGATTTGCAAGCCGACCTGCTCAAGAGCTTCACCATCAATCTGCCCGAGGCGGCGAACCTGGTCACCGATTCCACCCGACGATTCAAGGAAACGCAGTACGCATACATCCGGCGTTCGCTGCTCAACCCCAAGATCGTGCTCGATGGAGCCTATCGGGAAGAGGTAGTGGGACACAAGGAAGTAAGGCGCATCGATGTGAATCTTCTCATCGACAACTTCACCTCGCCGGTGAAACAGAATTTCTACAAGAACATCGAGATAACCGAAAAGCGGTTGGAATCCGCTATTGAAGCGCTGAAGGAAGAGTTCATGGCCAAGCAGGAGCAATTCCGTAGCCTGCTGCTCGATAAAATCACTCAAATGCGGCGCTTCACCAAAGATCAGGAAAGCCTCGCCAAAGAAATCGACAGAAGCCGTGATCAGCAGGAATGGCTGGCCAACATCCAGCAGAGACTGCAGAATATTCTGGATGTTTAACCATGATGAGCCTGGAAGAACGCCTCGAGCAAGCTCTGAACGAGCGCGACATGATTAGTGTCAAGTCGCACCTAACCTCGTTCATCGACAAATACCCGCTGAATGAGAATAACGCGGTGGTCGAGGCATTTGAAATCGCTCGCAGTCGCTGCCCGAAGGTGGTGCAGCGGCACGAGGGCGAACAACTCCTGCAAAATCGCTCGGTGTGGGACAACAATTACCTCGCCCTGCTTATGGACGACCTGATCGATAACTTCTCACCGGAACGCTTCCATCACGCGATGGAGGTTTCAGGATACATCCACCGACGCAAGCATCCTCTGGTAGAATCGGGAGACGAGCTGCAAACGCTGCCTCAGCGCCGTGCCGACCTGACATTGTGGCTGGTGCTCACTGTCGCCATGATTTTATTCCTCGTAGTGATGGTTTTCATTCGAAGCGCACTGTAAACAGACGGGAGGAACTATGTATTCAAGTACACCGCGAGCAGATGACATCAATCCTGCCTTCTTCGAGGGTCCAGGCCGTCCGATATCGGTTCAGAACGTTGAGACCAGGTTGTCCAGGTTAGATAAACAATACCGCGACAACTCTCTGGCGATTGCCTTTGACTATATGTGGCTTCGCATCAAGTGGAAGCAGGAAGGCATCTTCGAGGCCACCCAGGGCCAGGTGACATTGAAGGAATATCTGCGGCGCATTTCGCCCCGAGGAATACATCACTGCTATCGCATAGAAAAAGCGCTCTATGTGATTACAGACTACCTCGAACAGCGCTACAGCACCGATCTGAGCAACATCCTGAGCAGCCGCTCCCGCATGGATGAGGTCGAAGACATCTATGATCGCATCGGCATTACCAAGCTGCTGCTGCTGGGACGCGAATGTGATTCCCGCGACCGCATGCAGGCCACAGGCCGACTGGTAACAGACCCGCACAGCTTCACTATCGAGGAGCTGAAACTGCGTCTGGGCAAGAAGGTGCGTCGCCGCCTCAGTACGCCGATGGTATCTCTGCCGCCACAACAGGAAATGACAATTGAAGACAGGCTTTTTCTTATTTTCCGTGACATCGTGGGAGATGAAATCAGCGAGGAAGAACTGCGCGCCATCATTCGTCGATTCGGAATGGATATGTTGAAGGAAATCAAGACAAAGATCAGGGGATAGCCCAGATCGTCAGTCGGCATCTTGACGGGGCAGACGAACTCGGAACGTACTGCCCTTGCCCACCTCACTGAACACCTTTATTTCGCCCCCCTGCCGCTCTACAAACTCGAAGCATAAAATCAATCCCAGCCCCGTGCCGGTCTCGCGGCTCGTGCCTTTTGTGCTATAGTGAACATCGATGCGAAACAGCTTGTCGATGTCGGCTTTGGAAAGGCCAATGCCGTTGTCGGCCACAGTGATTTCCACCCAGTCGTCCAGCAGAATGGCATTCACAAGCACCTTGCCTTCGGGCTGAGTAAATTTCACAGCGTTAGACACCAGATTTCGCAGCACGGTCATCAGCATTTGGCGGTCGGCATATATGAACATCCCGCGAGGTATGTCGCTCGCCAATTCGATGCTTTTCTCTCGAGCCGTGCTGGCGGCAAGTGAGATAATCTGCTCCACCAGATTATACAGATCGAGGTGGGTGGGCTCGTGGGGGATGCGGCCAGACTGTGACCGCGCCCACTGTAGCAGATTGCTCAGTAACGCATTGAGGCGCTTGGCCGAATTGTGGACATTGCCAAGCATATCTTCCACCTTGGATTTCGTAAGATCCTGGTGGTTGTCCTGTAGGAACTCGGTGGTGAGCATGAGCGCGTTGAGCGGGTTTTTCATGTCATGGCTGATGATAGAGAAGAACTTGTCTTTGGCGCGATTAGACTGGCGCAGCTCGAGTTCGTTGCGCTTACTCTGAGTGACATCGCTGCACACGGCCACGATGCCCAGAATGCGCCCGCCTGCGTCGAGGTAAGCGGCCTTGCTAATGACAATGTCATGGTCGAGGCCGTCTGCAAAGAGAATGCAGGTTTCGTAATGCAGAATGCCGCCCTGGCGAATGAGCTTGTCGTCCATGCGATGATGCAGTTCGGCATCGTGCCGCGGGAAAATCTCATACGCCGTCTTGCCCTCGACCTTGTCGGACGTGATGCCCAGAGCCTGGCAGAAAGCTTTGTTGCATCCGAGATAATTCCCCTGAGCGTCTTCGTAGAACACGGGGTTGGGTATTTCGTCAAGCAGAGTGCGAAAGAGGCGGTACTGGTTGTCGATCTCGGCTTTCTGCTGCTCGATTTTCGCGTTTCTGTCCGCCAACTCGACGTTGATGTCTTCGAGGCTCTTGAGCATATCGAGAAAATTACCCTTGGCGACATCGACCTCACGGCGCGTCAGGTCATAATCGTTGCGCAGATGACGCAACTCGATTTCAAGTTCTTTGATGCGTTGTTGAAGCTTCTGGTTTTGATCGGTGTTCATCTGCCGTGTGTCCCCCAATAGCAGCGTAGCGCTCAAACAGTCAATTAGTCCGGCATGTCGTGAAACAGCTATAGCATCAGTCCCTTCTCGACGAGTATCTGACGTTCCTTCTCCAGTTCTTTCGCCAGCAAATCCAGCGCCTCGGACTCAATTGAAAGGTCTCTCATGCAGGCATCGAAAGTGGCCTTGTTTTCCGCCGGCTCGTCGTTGAACTCTTTATAGATGCGTGTAGCGAGTGTATCAGCGATGAAGACGGTCTGCACCAGCCGACGGCCCCTCTCCGGGCTCAGTTCCGGCGTGTGATGATACTTGATGCTTGAGGAGATGAAGTCAGGAAATTCCCAGGCCTTGGCCAGGGCGCCACCGATGTCGCAGTGGTTGTATCCCAGGATAGCGTCCTCAAGCTGACGCATGTTGCCCTTATGCTGATGTATCAGGTCATAGGCAAAGACCTCTTTGCAGAACTGCGCCTCGATGATGAGCCCCAGTTCATGTAACAGGCCGGCAGTGAAGGCTTCTTCGCCACTCAGGACAAACTCGCGGCGATAGACGAGCTTGCTGCCCACAGCCACCAGCATGCTGTGGTTCCACAGATTCTTCAGCGAGAAATCAGCGAGGCCATTGCCGTTCTGAAACAGCTCGAACACCTTCTGGCTCAACGCAAGCTCTTTGACTGTATTGAACCCCAGCCAGATAATCGCTTGCCGGATGGCGCCGACATGGCGCTGCGAGCCGTAAAATGCAGAGTTGGCCACGCGAAGAATGCGCGAGCACAATGGTGGGTCTGTCTGAATAAGGTCGCTCAACTCATGAGCAGACGTGGCGGGATTGTGCACAAGCGACAGGATGCGCACGACATTCTGCCGGAGCGATCCGATGTCGGACTTGTTTACCTGCTCAATAAGGTCTTGCAGTGACATTTTTTGCCCTGTGTCTGCGCCATTGTGTGTGTGTTGCATAATTCACCTTATGACATAATTCGGTATAACGGCGTTTTTTAGGCAAGCAATTTTCGCAAAAACAAGTAATTAGCGACAATGAACTGACTCTTGCCTAACTCATCCTATCGAAGCTAAACTCATTATTCTCAAACAATTCGCAACAAACAGAAACCACGGCCACCTCGAAATGTTTGCCCGCGTTTTTTCGGATTTCCGCAAGCGCAACGTCAATGCCCAGCGCCGCGCGGTAGGGACGATGCGAGCTGATTGCCTCGACAACATCGGCTACTGCCAGAATGCGCGCCCCCTGCAAGATTTCATCACCGGCCAGCCCTTCCGGATAGCCGCTGCCGTCCAGCCGCTCGTGATGCTGGCCCACCATGTCGGCGACAGGCCAGGGAAAATCGATCGATCGCAGAATATAGGAACCTTTGGCGGCATGCGCCTGCAACACCTTGAACTCGAATTCCTCGAGCTTGCCCGGGCGGGTGAGAAGCTCGCCTGGAACGTACATCTTGCCGATGTCATGCACGATTCCGGCAGCGCGTATGCCGTCGATTTCATCCTTCGAGAGGTTCATCTTGGTGGCAATGGCCACAGCCAGATCGGCCACCCTCTGCTGATGCCCCGCCGTATATGGGTCGCGTATCTCGACGAGCCGCGCCATGGTGAGGATGATGTCGTCCATAATGCTGTTCAGTTTCTCATAGCTCTGTCGCTGAGCCTCCTGGGCTTTCTTGCGGTCTTCTATCTCCTTTTCCAGCTCGCTCGTACGCTGTTTCACCCGCTTTTCGAGTTCCGAGTTGGTCTTTCGCACCTTTGCCTGTGCCTGGCGGAGCTTCTTTTCCACCTTTTTCCGCGTGCCCACCTCCAGCTCGAGCTCGCAGTTGAGCGTCCGCAGACGCTCATGGCTGCGTTTCAGGTCGAGGTGCGCCCTGATGCGCGCCAGCAATTCGCTCTCGTTGAACGGCTTGGTGACAAAGTCCTGGCCTCCGATGTTGTAGGCCTTGAGAATGCTCTCTGTATCCAGCTTCGCGGTGAGAAAGATGACCGGGATGTCGCGGGTGGTTTCATCCAGCTTGAGCTGGCGACAAACCTCGAAGCCGTCCACCTCCGGCATCATGATATCGAGCAGCACGAGGTCGAACCGGCTTTCGCCGAGGCGTTCGAGCGCTTCGCGTCCGCTGGTGGCGAACACCACCTTGTAGTCCTCGTGTCGCAATATATTACCGGCAACCTTGATGTTGGCAGGGACGTCATCCACCAGCAGAATGCGCGCTTTGTCGAGCTTGTCAGGCATTGCTCTCCTCCCCTGAGGTTTGTTCGGAGAGATAGCAGCGCAGCTTTTCCACCAACGCTGGATACCCTTCGAGAAGGCTGTTCATCTGTTCGATATCGAAAGTGTCACACTGCTCCCGCAAATCCTCGGCATATTCGGTGAGCGTCGGCAAAAAAGGACCGTGTTCGCTCAGCAGTTCGGCAAACCCGTACACGGCGTCAACATCTCCACTGTGCCGCACCTGCTCCCACTGGCGCCGCAGTGTGCCGTCAAGCGTTTTTAGCGTTGCTGGCAGCCTCTTGATGGCCTTCTTTGACAAAGCCGAAGAAGCCGCGGCGCCAGAAGGTTTCTCGACGCGACTCCACTTCAGGTGTCTGGCCAGTTCCTGCACAAGCTCGGCGCGCTGGATTGGCTTCGAGAGATATCCGTCGAAGTCGGTGCGCTTGATTCGTTCAAGATCGGTTTGCAAAACCGAAGCTGTGAGTGCAATGATGGGAATGTGGCGCGTCTCGGGCCCGGCTTTGATGAGGTCGGTGGCGCGCCAGCCGTCCATCACCGGCATACGGATGTCCATGATGATGGCGTCGATGGCGTGATTGCCTGTCATGTTCACCGCCTTGACGCCGTCGTCGGCTTCAAACACGTCGAGATTGCTCTGCAACAGGTATTCCTTAATCAGCCTGCGATTGATCTCCACATCATCGACTACCAGCACTGTGGCCTGCTCGAACTCGACACCATCGGCATCGAATTCGTTTTCGGGATGCGGACGCACAGCGATGGCGGCGATGCTCACATCGCGCAGCAGGATTCCGAAGCTCGTACCCTTTCCCAGAATACTGCGCATCTGTATAGCGCCGTTCATAATCTCCACCAATCGTCGCGTGATGGCCAGTCCCAGGCCAGTGCCGCCATATTGCTTGGTGCTCTGGCCGTCCTGCTGGCGGAATGACTCGAAGACCTTCTGCTGGCTTTCGAGTGGTATGCCAATGCCGGTATCCTCGACACTGATGAGCAAATCGATTGTGGAGTGATCGCTGGCGGCGCCGACTTTCTCCGCTGTGAGCTTTATGTAGCCATGCTCGGTAAACTTGACGGCATTGCCCACCAGGTTGAATAGAATCTGCCGCAGGCGAACTTCGTCCAGCAGCAATGACGACGGGATGTCTGGGGACACCTCCATCACGAATTCAAGGCGTCGCTCGCTGAGCTTGAGAGAAAAGATATCGCGAACTTCCCGACAGAGCGCTTGTACGCTGACCGGTTCGTAATGCAGCTCCATCTTCCCCGCTTCGATTTTGGAGAGATCGAGGATGTCGTTGATGAGCGTGAGCAGGCTCTTGCCACTGGAGCGAATGGACTGCAAATAGCTGCGGTGGCGCTTGTCAACGATCTGGCCGGAAAGAAGCTCCGAGAAACCCAGCACGGCGTTGAGCGGCGTCCTGATTTCGTGGCTCATGTTGGCCAGAAACTCGCTCTTGGCCACCACAGCCCGCTCGGCTTGTTCTTTGGCAACTTGCAGCTCCATCTCTACGCTCTTTTGGTCGGTAATATCGACCATATAGCCCAGAAAGTCCCGCACAGCGCCGTCTTCGTCACGCACAGCCGACAGATATTCTTTCACCCAAATCACCTTCCCCCCGGGCCACAGAATGCGGTAGGGGTCGAGCTCGCAGCTTGTTTCGACTGTGCGGGCAAAGCACACTATCTGGCGTCGCAGGTGTTTACGATCCTGCTTCCATATCCTGCCACTGAATCCATCGGTATTATTCAATGTTTCATCGCGTGAGATGCCGAGGATTTTCTCACAGTTTGGCGAGATGTATCCCAGTGGAAAACGCCCATCGCGCCTGCTCCATTTGCAGATAACGACAGGGCCGTACACGAAGAGATTTCGTTCATCCCGCAACGCTTTTTCGGCGCGTAGGCGCTCGGCTTCTTCATCGTGCAGACGACGCCTGAGCAGCGCGTGATGGCCGTGGTCGCGCACCATTTCATCCAGCTTGGCCACACTCACCGGTTTGAGCAGGAAACCCTTCACACCCAGCTTTATAGCGTCGAGAAAGTAGTGGGTCTCCTCGTGGGCGCTCATCACGATGCACCTCGCATCCGGGTTATGCTCCCTGATGCGCCGCACCATGTCCAGTCCGCTGCCATCTGGCAACCGGATGTCTGTGAAAATAAGGTCTGGCTTGTTAGTGAGATAGATTTCGTATCCCTCACTCACATTGTCAACTGTCCACACCCGTGCCACACGCTGGCTCAGTAGCTCACTCACTATGGCCTGCACACCAGGGTCGTCCTCGACATAGAGGACGCCTATGTCCAGCCGTTCATCGACAGACTGGGAAGTCATTTTCCCTCCATACCGGCTTCGGCAATCAGATGAAGCAGCGAGGCAATGTCGAGGTTGTCGCCTACAAGGCTGTAATGTCCGTCGCGGGCAACCGCCACCAGATCGCTCATGCGTTCCTGGGTGACAAGCATAACGCGCACTTTCGTGTGGGTGTCATTAATGTATTTGAGCAGCCCCAGGTCGCTCATGGCACGCACATCAAGCACCGCCACATCAATGTGCTCGCATTCGAGCAGACTGACGGCCTGTTTACGATCTGTAGCAAAGAAAACGCGGGAATCGAGTGTCACTGCGAAGTCTTCCCACTCGTCGTAGAGATCGTTGCGGTTGCTTACGATCAGAATGTTCATAGTGGCCGCCTCAATTACGCAATTACCACTGATAAGAACAAGAACCATGCCAACCGGGGCATGTGGCGCAAACAGATGCAAGACAGCGAATTGCGGCTTTACCGGAAATGCCGCTTTCCGCAAAGCGAATACGCGCTGGCGAAGAGTCTGCGAAAACGGTGATGTGGGAGGAGGAGTGCTGTATGCGTCAGCATCCGCCAAGAGTTTTTGATTCCACTTTTTACAAAAAGTTGACGGGGGTGGGGGCAGCACCCCATCTTCAGGGGTGAAACCCCTGCTCTTAACTCAGCTCGTATTTCTTCATGCGGCGGTCGAGAGCGTTCCAGGAGAGGCCTAACAATTCCGCTGCCTGCGCTTTATTGCCGTCGGTGCGGCGCAAAGCTTTGAGAATGGTCTGGCGCTCGATCTTCGTAAGGTCGAGCGTTTCGTTCGGCGCCTCGGCTGTGGCGGCGACTGACGGCGCTCCCCCCGGCATGTCAGGGAAGTGCCTGCGGTTCAGCGTATCGCCTTCACAAATGATGACTGCCCGCTCGACGAGGTTGCGCAGTTCGCGCACGTTGCCGGCGAACGGATAGGCGCAGAGCGCGTCGAGCACGTCCTCAGCGATGGCCTGTACCGGCTTGCGCAACTTGCGAGCGAAGTCTGTGAGAAAGTGCTCGACCAGAACCGGTATGTCTTCGGGCCTCTCTCTCAGGGGCGGAATGTGGATGTGAAAAGTATTGAGGCGGTGGTAGAGATCGAGACGGAATTTCTTGTCGGCGACGAGCGCCTCGACGTTCTGGTTGGTGGCCGAGATGACACGCGTGTCGAACGGTACTTCACGGGTAGAGCCGATGCGGCGCACCATGCGGTCTTCGAGCACACGCAGCAGCTTGGATTGCAGCGCCGGCGGCATGTCGCCAATCTCGTCGAGAAACAGCGTGCCCCGATGAGCCACCTCGAACCAGCCGGCCTTGTCTTCGAGAGCGCCGGTGAAAGCGCCCTTTCGATGCCCGAAAAACTCGCTCTCGAACAGGCTCTCGGGAATGGCCGAGCAATTGACCGGATAGAAATATCGCTCGCGGCGTGACGACAAATAGTGAATCCCGCGCGCCACAAGCTCCTTGCCGGTGCCGGTCTCACCCGTAATGAGCACTGGCGTATCGTCAGCGCCGGTAATCTGGTGCATCTGCTCGATAACCTGGTGGATGGCGTTGCTGCGGCCAATGAGATCGGCGCCAATCCTTGCCTGTAACTCATGGTTGATGAGGCTGTAGGTGCGCTCTACGTCGTGCAGCCGCTGGTGCAACTCGATGAAACGACTGGTGCGTTGAATGGCGTGATGGATGTCGGCGACGCGGAAGGGCTTGATGAAGAAATCGAATGCGCCCAGACGCATGGATTGCAGGATGTTCTCTTGGTCGCCATGACCGGTAATCATGATAACCTCGAGTGCCGGCCAGGCATCTCTGATGCGGCGCAGCACTTCGAGGCCGTCCATCTGGGGAAGGCGTATGTCGAGGATAACCAGGTCGATCTCGCGCCTTTCGAGCTGCTCGAAGGCTTCCGACGGCGTAGCGGCGGCATATACCTCGAAATCATGCTCGCAGAGGAATTCGGTAAGCTCGGCGCGAATGCCGGCTTCGTCGTCAACAATGAGTATCTGCATCATTGCGGTTGCTCTCCTGTGTCAATCACCGGCAGACGCACGCACATACGGGTACCTTCGCCGGGGCTGCTGTGCGCTTCGATGCTGCCTTTCATCTCGCCCACGATACCATAGCTGATGGACAGCCCCAGTCCTGTGCCGCGATTGGTGTCCTTGCGAGTGAAAAACGGCTCGAAAATCATTTCCAGATCGTCGGCGGGAATGCCAATACCGTTGTCCTCCACCTCGACGCACACCACACCTGTCTCCTGGACAGTACGCAATACGATGCGCGGCACGAAGTTGTCATCGGACACTTCTGTTCGTTCTTCGACCGCGTCCCGGGCATTGGACAACAAATTGAGCACAACCTGCTCGAGCCGGTATGGGTTGCCGATGGTCGGCTCGACAGACTCGGCCAGTTCCGTCACCAGTTCGATGCCGTGATTGCGATACTGGTTCTGCACCAGCAGCATTGAAGCGTGCACCACCTTGTTGATGTCCACCCGCTCGAACAGGTCGGATTTCTGTTCACGCGAGAAGGTCTTAATGTGATCGATGATGGTCTTGATGCGTTCGACATCGCCCAGCAGCGTTTCGCACTTCTCCTCGATGTAGGCGCCGCTGAGCTTGCCGCGCTGGCTCTTGAAAGCGATGTTGCCCAGACCCAGC
Organism: Candidatus Cloacimonadota bacterium; assembly: GCA_021108395.1. GTDB lineage: Bacteria > Cloacimonadota > Cloacimonadia > Cloacimonadales > JAIOQZ01 > JAIOQZ01. The sequence goes on along the minus strand of JAIOQZ010000032.1, from coordinate 6,961 downwards.
GAAATGCGTGTGAGCGGCTGATTCACTTCGTGCGCAACGCCTGCCGCCAGAATGCCCAGTGATTCGAGCTTGCTCTTCTGAATAAGCAGCCGCTGTTGCTCCTGGCGTTTTTGCAGCTCCTCCTCGACCCGCTTCTCCAGTCCACGATTGAGCGCATGGACTTGCTCCTCGATGCGCTTGTGGTCGGTGAGATCGGTGAGGATAGCGGCGAAAAGGCCGTCCTGTGGCTGGAACAGGTTGATGCGAAAGTGACGGTTGATATCTGATAAATAACGTTCGACAACGACTGCTTTGCCGGTTCTGCTCAACTCGGTGGCCAGCTCGAGCAGGGGAAGTTCTTCGCATGACGTTTCGCTCAGGAGACGAGTAAAGGCAATATTGGTGTCGGTGATGGTTACAGTCGGTTCATCGCCTTCGAGCCGGAACAGCATCACGCCGTCCTGCATCGAGCTGAACAGTGAATGATAGCGCGCCTCGCTTTGGCTCAACTCAACCTCTACCCGCCGAAGCTCTTCCTCTTCGAGGGCAAGCTTGCGCTCGAGCTGTGTCACATTGCCCAGCTCTTCGACCAGCGAGGTCAACCTGTCGATGTGGATGGGCTTGAGAAGAAAACCATCGACGCCGATGTCGATTGCTTCGAGAAAGAAGCTGGTCTCCTGATACGCCGACATGACGATAATCTTGCAGTTGTCGTTCAGATAGCGAATCTGGCGAATCATTTCGAGCCCGCCCAGACGCGGCATCCTGACATCGGTGATGAGGATATCGGGTTGATGCGCCTCGTATAGCTCCAGCCCGTGAATGCCGTCGTACGCAGTGCAGACCTCACGCACAATCTCGCCAAGAACGGTGGACAGGATGGTGAGAATCTCGCGATCATCTTCAACGATCAGCACGGTGATATCGAGTTTTTTCTTCATGTTCTCAGTAATGCCCAGATACAAGGCTACGTCAAATCTTTTCTGGTTCTCAAACAGTGAGCAGGTCGTAATCGGGATTAATTGTCAAAATCGTGATTTGCAGGATTCCGAAATACTATTTCCCGCTTTCATGCAGGAGCGCCGCATGTCGCCGCAACAAAAAAAACGCCCCAGCGGCTGCCGGGGCGATGCATATCTGTTTGCGATTGGTTTACAGATCCTGGAAGGGGCTCTCGTCCTTGTTGCTCTTCCAGCTCTGCTTGGCATAGCGCCACCAGTCGGAGGTGTCGTTCTGGTCAATGGCCTGGCCTTCCATTTCGGTTGGTTCGAGCGAGATGCGCTGGCGGTCGGTGTCTATGTGCGCCACGCGAACGCTCTGTTCCTGACCGATGTTCTCTTTGGTGATGTCGAGTTTGCCCAGCTTCATCTTGCCCTTGGGCAGCAGGCCTGTGAGGCCGTCGCGGAGCTTGATGAACACGCCGAAATCGGTGACGCCGTCGATGACGCCGGCGACGACCTGGCCCTTGTGGAGGAAGTCGTCTATGGTGTCCCAAGGGTCGGCTTCGAGAGCCTTGAGCGAGAGGCTGATCTTGCGGTTCTCCAGGTCCACCCGCAACACCTTGACACTCACGAGATCGCCCACCTTGACCACCTCGGATGGCTTGGCGATGCGGCGTCCGCGCTTCATCTCGCTGATGGGGATGAGGCCCTGTACGCCGGGCTGTATCTCGGCAAAGGAACCGAATGTTTCGTTCTTGACGATACGGCAGGAAACGATGTCGTCAACGTTGATGTCCTTGAGCGCTTCGTCGAGGGGGTTGGGCAGCAGCGCTCTGCGTGAAAGCGAGATGCGCTCGCCCTGGAGCTTGATGACCTTCACCTCGATTTCGTCGCCGATGTTGAGCACGTCGGAGGGTGAATCGACCCGTGACCAGTCCATCTCGCTGATGTGCAGCAGGCCTTCGAGGCCGCCAAGATCGACGAAGGCGCCGAAGGTGGTGAGACGGGTGACACGGCCCTGCATGGTTGCGCCCACTTCGAGCTGCGACAGGGTTGCTTTGCGCAATACCTCGCGCTCTTTATCCAGCAGCTTACGGCGCGAAACAACAACGTTCATGCCGCGCTCGTCCAGATCGATGATGAGAAAGTCGAATTCGTTGCCGATGAATTCGGAGCTGTCGTGCACCGGACGCAGGTCCATCTGCGATTGCGGACAGAAGCCGCGAGCTTCGAGCACGTCGATGGCGAATCCGCCCTTGATGGCACTGATGACTCTGCCCTTCACGGGTACCTTGCCTTCGTAGGCCTCGATGAGCATGGCCTGGGTGGCATTGGCTTTGCTGAAGCTGGGCGCGATGATGGTTTCGCTCTCGCCGCGGCGGACGACATAGCCGGTGAGTTCGTTGCCGATCTCGAGGGTGAAGTTGCCTTCGGCGTCGAGGTAGTCTGCCTTGTCGGCAATACCGTCGAGTTTGTCTCCCAGCGAGACGAAGATGTATGTGTCGGAGATGTTGACGATTTTGCCGGTTACCTGATCGCCTTCCATTACCTGGGCGGCGTCAAAGTTGGACTCATCGAGCATCTGGCCGAAGTCTTCCTCGGTCTTGGCCGCGTCATCCTGAGTTTCTGCCGTTTCGACCTGAGTTTCTGTCGAATCGGCCAGTGTCTCTACCGTTTCAGCCTGCGTTTCTGCCGCTTCGGTCGTCTTCACTTCTTCTTCATTCACAATTTCATTCTGTTTGATTTCTTCGAGCATACGTCTCTCTCCTATTACATTCTTAACCGTTTCAGACCAAAGTCGAAACGAGAGCGATACTTGTCCAGCTTTTCTTCCATTATTTCCCCCGAAATCCCCAGCGCTACCGCAATGGCCGATTTCCGCCTCGATTGCGGCGGCCCTTTCTGGTTGTGGCTATGAAAACCGTTGACATCTTTGTCCTCACTATGTTACTATGACAAAAATCGCCTGAGAAAGGAATTAACTATGCAGCAATTCCGTTACAACGACACCGGCCAGTGGTTCAAAGGGAACCTGCACATTCACAGTACATTGAGCGATGGCGGGCGCACATTGCCCGAACTGGCAAAACTTTACGCCGACGCCGGCTACGACTTTCTTACCAGAATGGATCACTGGGTGGCCAGTGACGCCGCTGCCGATACAACCAGCTATCCATTGCTCTGGCTCGACGGCGCCGAGTTGGACGGGCACGACTATGCCGGCGGATATTACCACGTTGTCTGCCTGGGACATTTCGAGGGTATCTCGCCCGAAATGGGCTTCGTCGCGGCGATCGAGAGCGTTCGTCGCCAGGGCGGCCTGCTCATTCTGGCGCATCCGGCGTGGTGCGGCAACAGCATGGACGAAGCGTTGCGCTGGCAGTTTCACGGCGTTGAGGTGTACAACCACATCTGTCACTGGCTCAACGGCAAATCCGACTCGCGGGCCTACTGGAACGCGATGCTGCTTCGCAATTCCGACACTCTTGGCATCGGTGCCGACGACGCTCATCTGCGCGCCAACAACCAGGTGTGGAACGGAGCCTGGGTGCATGTGAGCGCACCGGAACTCACCCGCGAAGCTATCATGGATGCCATTCGTCGCGGCAGGTTCTATTCCTCGCAAGGCCCAGACTTCAAGAGCATTGAGCTTGTCGATGGCCACATCGAGGTGCAAACAAGCCCTGTCCGTTGGATCCGCCTCGTGGGACCGAACATGCACGGTCGCCGCGAAGGCAGGCTGGACAGCACGTCCATTGACCAGGCAAGCTTCTCGGTTCCCACCACATGGGAATATCTCTACCTCGAGATCGAGGACGAAAACGGCCGCCGCGCCTGGACAAACAGCCTCTTTACCTACAGCGATTAATCATGCCGCAGCCGAAAGAGCGCGTCATCGCCCTCATCGACATGGACGCCTTTTTCGCCTCGATTGAGCAGCGCGACAACCCTGCGTTGCGTGGCAAGCCGCTGTTCATCGCCGGTTCACACACCAAGAAGGGCGTGGTGACCACCTGCTCGTATGAAGCGCGCAAGTATGGTTGCCACAGCGGGATGCCTGTCATCGAAGCCTGGCGGCGGTGTCCACACGGGCTGTTCTTCCCCGGCAGCCAGGGCAAATACAGCTATGCCTCAATGCGCATCCTGCAAATCTGCAAGCGCTTCACACCAGTGGTAGAACCTTTCAGCATTGACGAGATGTTTCTCGATGTGAGCGGTTGCCTGCGTCTGTTCGGCAGCAAGCGCGTCATTGGCGAGGGCATTCGCGGCGCCGTCCGCGACGAACTCGATCTGCCGTCGTCGGTGGGCATAGCGCCCAATAAACTGCTGGCCAAGCTCGCCAGCAAACTCGCCAAGCCGGACGGCGTGTATATCATCGAGCCGGAGGATGTGTCGGCGCTGATGGAAGACCTGCCGGTCGAGTCGCTGTTTGGCGTGGGAGAGAAGACAGCCGAAAAACTGAAACTGCTGGGCATTCACACTGCCGGGCAGCTTGGCCGCTATCCGGCGGACATACTTAGCCGCAAGTTCGGCGTGGGCGGGTGCAAGCTGCACCGCATGGGCCTGGGACAGGATGACAGCCCCGTGGTGGCCGAGGCGGAAAGTGAGCGGCCAAAGTCCATCAGCAACGAGACGACGTTCTATAGCGCCACGAACAACCCCGAGCATCTCCTGAAGGTGCTGCTGTCACTGGTGCACAAGGTGGCTTTTCGCCTGCGCAAGCACGACGCTCGCGCTCGCACTGTGCGGCTCACCGTCCGCACAGAGGACTTCGTAACCCATACGCACCGTCACACCTTGCGCCACACCATCTTTTTCGACACCGATCTCTATGACGAAATCTGCGCGTTGTTTCGTGAGGTGGATACGGGAGCGTTGCGCATCCGTTTGCTGGGAGTGGGCGTTAGCAACCTCGTGTTTGACGAGGAACCATCGCAGCTTCGCCTGTTTGAGGACTTCGACAACCGCGACGTGCTCACCGCCCGCGCTGTTGACAGTATCAAGAAACGCTTTGGCGAGAGCGCCATCAAGATAGGCGACAGTCGCCAAACTTTTTGAAAAAAGGTGAGCATTCAAACATAAAGAAGCCCCGGCGCTGCCGGGACTTCTTTCAGACTGTTGACAAAGTCAGCAATCAGTGGCAATCGCTCCAGAACCCCACCCAGCCCCACACCATAACACATGGTGTGTGACGTCCCTCCCCTGCATAGGGGAGGGAGTTAAGCATTTTAGTGGCAACCTCTTACCCTCTCCTGTGCAGGAGAGGGTAAGAGGTACCCCGACGGGGTGAGGTGTCCTCGGGTGGACGCGAAGCGGCCGGGTGGCGCGCTACTCCGCCCTCCTGCACAAGCGGAAGCCTAAGGCGTTGTATGTATTATTGGATGGAGTGCCCCAGTTGCGATAAGAAACTCGACAACCGCTGGCAATGACGTACCAGTAGCCGCCCCGTATCACGCGACCAGTGCCGTCTGTTGGGCCGGTAGGGTTGTCCTGAGAGGAGGAAGAGTAGTAGTTGGAGTCAAACCAATCCCAGCAATACTCCCACACATTTCCGCTCATGTCAAAGGTGCCAATTCCGTTAGACTGTAACTGGCCTACAACCTTTGTCCCAACTGGCGTGTTGTTGCCGTCATACCAGGCTACATCGCCTACTGTATCACTCCCAGCATACAGATAATCCGGCGTGTTCGTGGCACCACGCGCGGCGTATTCCCATTCCGCTTCGGTGGGCAGGCGGTAGCCGTTGGCGTTGAAGTCACAGGTTGAATTAACACCATCGATAACGTAACATGGCGTCAACCCTTCATTGAGGCTCAGTTGGTTGCAATACGCCAACGCATCATACCAGCTTACATAGTAAATTGGATAATCAGCGCCTGCGCCATAATCGCAAGCTGGATTGTTGCCCATGACAACCTCATACTCCGCCTGAGTAACCTCATATTTCCCAATCCAGTAGGCGTCGAGGTTCACGGTGTGCACGGGCAGTTCGTCGGGGTTGCCTCCGCCGAGCGTGTTGCCCATCTGGAAGCTGCCGGCGGGGACGGAGATCATCTCCGGCGGCGTTTCCGTCGAGAAGCGCCACACGGGGCTTTCGCAGGCCCAGACGCCGTCGCGGGCGATGATCTTCCAGTAGTAGGCCGTGTTCACCTCGAGGACGGCGGGGGCGTAGATGGTGTCGCTCTGCGATGACGAGACGATGTCACCCGCGCCTAAGGTTGCGCTTGTGCTTAGATAGACGTCGTAAGTCAGCGGGTCGCTGTCGGGGTCGCTGCACGACCAACTGAGGGTGGTGTCCGCGGGTACAAAGCAGGCGCTATCCGCCGGGGCCGGGCTGTGGGGCGCGTTGGGCGCGGCGTTGCCGCCCGCGACGACGGGCCTGCGGCTGATGCGGAAGCCAAAGAAGCCGAGGCTACCAAGCGGTGGGTGATTGTGGCGACCTGCGACCCGATGATAGATTGCACCAGCTTCCCAACCACCACACTGTAATACGCGGTCGGAGCCACTTGCCGGGCCGATTGGGTTGTCTTGGGGTGAGGATGAGTAATAGCTGGAGCCATACCAGTCCCAGCACCATTCCCAAACATTGCCACTCATATCGTAGGTGCCGATGCCGTTAGGCTGCTTCAGGCCTACAGGATGTGTAGTATTGCCTGAGTTCAAGTTATACCAAGAAACATCATCGATGTTGTCACTGCCAGCGTAGAAGTAGTCAGGAGTATCAGTCGCGCCACGAGCGGCATATTCCCACTCGGCCTCGGTTGGCAGGCGGTAACCGTTGGCGTTCCAGTCGCAGCTCCAGTCGCTGAGGTCATAGCTGGGCGTAAACCCTTGCAGCAAGCTCAGGTAGTTGCTGTATGCCACAGCGCCATACCAGGTGATAAAGACACAGGGGCACTGCGAGTCACTTGCATAAACACCCCCGCTGAACACCAGCAGAGAGCCGTTCCAGTCTATCGCACAATCGGCATGATCCATGTCCAGCAGTTCCTGCTGGTCGCCTTGCGCGTTTGTCACCGTAGTGGCGGAGCAGTTGATGT